>CAZLHC010000001.1:0-13091 GCA_964559265.1 uncultured Paludibacter sp.
ACTACCAGATACGTTCCTTTAACCAGACTTCTTACATCCAGCATTTCTCCGGGCAACAGTGTCGATTTTAACCATTCGCGACCGTTCACATCAACAATACGTACTTCCGCAGCACCGGCAAGTCCTTCGAGCAGCAGGTAATCGGCTACCGGATTGGGAGTCAACACCAGCGAACCTGCAGGCAGGTCGGCGACAGCTGTAGTCATTTCAATGATTTTCGAGAAATCGCCCCACTCGGTGGCATACCAGTAGGCCGATTTAGAACCCGAAGGAACATACAGGGTACACAAGCTTTTCGATACACTGTTGAAAACCGGAGCGTAATAATGGGCCGACAAATCGACCGGTGTGGGATTGTAGGCATAAATTTCTCTCAATCCATAACAAAATTCGAAGGCACCGTAGCCAATTTTGGTTAGCGTACGGGGCAGCGAAATGGAAGTTAACCCACTGCATTTCCCGAAAGCCCGCGAACCCAGTTCGGTAAGGTTGGGGGGCAGTACCAGGTCTTTTGCCGGTACGGTGTAAAAGGCTCCTGATCCGATTTTGGTAACGGAGGAAGGAATATTAACCCGGGTAAGCGCACCGCAGAAATAAAACAAATCTTCTTCGATGGTGGTGATGCCTTCGGGGAGGTTGATCGATTCCAGTGCCCGGCAGGCAGCAAAAGCATCTTTCTTTAAAATTGAAATGGTTGACGGCAAGGTAAGGTGTTTCAACGCATAACAGCAAAAGAAAGACTGATAACCCACCGACTGAATTCCTTCGGGTATGTTGATGGTATCAAGCTGATCACAGATATAAAACGCATAATCGGGAATCACAGTAAGCTGTTTACTCAGGTGCACTTCTTTCAGTGCCCGGCAATACATAAAGGCATATTCGCCCAGGGATGTAACGGCATCGGGCATTATAATACGCTGCAATTGAGGAGTATATCCGAAGGCCGATTTACCGATACCGGTGAGCGCTTCGGGAAATAGAACCGTAGCAAGGTGTTTTTTACCCTGACCCGACCAGGCCACATAGAAGGCATTGGCCGGAATTTCGTTGGCTTTGTGTACCAAACCGGGGTATTCGGTATATTGCGTAATGCTTACACCCGAGAGATCGAGCGTGGCCAGCATCGGGAACTGATCGCGCAATACGGTAAAGTCGCGCTGGTCCATCGTTCCCTTAACTATCAGGTGCGTTATCCGATTCTTATCTTCCTCACTTACCGCGGCGTTCAGGCCACCCGACTGAATAGTTATACTCACCGGCTTTCCGCTTTGGATGACCACCAGCTTAAACTTCATCGATTTAAACAGAGTAGCCGTTACCGAGCCTGTGCGCGATTCGAAGCCCGGATTTTCGGCGGTGAACAACCTAAAATCAGATTGGCCCGATCCGGTACTATCCGACACCGTCAACCAATCGTTGTCGGCTTGCAATTTCCACTCCTGATCGGTAAGCAATTGCAGGTCGAGCGCTTGTCCCGAAACCATCCGCAGGGTATCGCCTTCGCTGAATTTCAGGAAATCTTCCAGAATATTGGCGAAATCTTTCCATTGCATGTAATTCAGGTAGTTGGCTTTTGCGCCTTTGGGCACATACAATTTACACTGCGCTTTATCGACCGCGCCGAACACGCCCCCTGAAAACAGCGAAACCGGCGTTTCGGAGACGGCAATAATAGTTTTCAGACTTTTGATACTGAACGCATTACCTCCGATGGAAGTTACCGAACGGGGAATGAGGAGCCATTGCACCGAATCGCAGGCATTGAAAGCATTATCGCCGGCTGAAGTGAGCGCTTCGGGCAGCCAGAGTTGTTTCAGGCCCGTACAGTTTTCGAACGCGCTTTTGCCAATTGACGTAATCAATGGGCTGAAATTGATTTCTTTCAAGCCCGTACATGCTTTAAGCGACTCGTCGCCAAAGGCAGTAAGCGATGCGGGAAGTTCCAGATGAACGAGTTGCGATTTTCCGGCGAGGGCTTTTGCCGGCAAGGTATTGGCGGGATAAACGATGGAGTTACTGCCGCCCGAACCAGCGGTTCCGGTGTAGGCAGCAATGTTTACCCTCGCTACATCGAGCGATTCCAGCAATGGCATGCGGTCGCGGATTAATTTAAAATCGCGGGCATCCAGGGTTCCCGTAAGCACCAGTCCGGAGCGGAAACGTAAATCGTCGGCCGTGAGTTGCTCATTCAGTTTTCCTGCTTCAGCCTGAAGTGTAAGTACAGTACCTTCCTGAACAACCAGAATTTCGACCGATTTCACACCCGGAATGGTGGCGGTAATCATCGCTTTACGCAATTCGGGAGTATCGTTGACGGAGGCTGTGAGTGGGAGCAGCATCGATCCCGAACCCGAATCCACAGGAAGTGTGAGCCACGATTGCGAACCGGAAATTACCCACGAATCGTTGGAATAGAGTTGGAAGGTGTCGGTGGTTTTGCCTTTTAAGAGCAGGATGGTATCGGTACCGGCCACCAAACCGCCCGGCAATTCGCCGATGGTTCCGAAGTCTTTCCACTGATCGGCTTCGAGGTAGGCATTCCGGCTGAAAAACGGAACCATCAGGGTAGCTTTTGAAAGATCGACGGCCGCAAAAACGCCCGGAGATTTACTCAACTCCAATGGAACCGGCGAAAAAGCAGTTACTTTTTGCAACGCACTGCAAGCCTGAAATGCACCGGCACCCAGGTAGCTCAGTGTGGTGGGGAATCGGAGTTCGGTAAGCAAACCGCAGCGGGCAAATGCTTCGTTGCCAATATAGCGGATAGCGGGTGGAACTACAACTTCGCTCAGTTGAATACAACCGGCAAACGCCTGATTTCCAATTGTATCGATAAAAACCGACAAGTTGAAAGAATCGAGGTTGGCACAATTGGTAAATGCCTGATTTCGAATGGTATGAACCGAGTCAACAAAATTGATGCTGGTGAGCTTAGTACATTCACGAAAGGCCATAACTCCGATTACTTTTGTACGGGCAGGCAGCAAAATTTTGTAGAGGCTGGTTTTTCCGGTAGAAGTAGTATTCGAATAAAACGCGTTGGCCGGAATTTCATCGGCTTTACTGCCGGTGTAGGCCACTATAGTTGCGGAGTCGAGTTTCAGGATAGCCAGTTTGGGCAGCTGATCGCGCAGGGTGACAAAGTCGCGACTGTCGATGGAGCCATTTACCCGGAGGTTAGTGAGGGAGCTTCGTTCGGCAGCGCTTAGCAGGTTGTAGAGATTTCCGGGAGTAGCGGTAATTGTTTTAGGAAGTTCGCCCTGAACCAGGTTCAGCGTCGTTGTTTTCAAACTATCCTGCAGCATTACCAATACCTGAGCAGTTCGTTGCAGGTATTCGTAATCGGCCTCCACGGTGAGTCGGAGGCTATCGCCGGGCGCACCCTGGCTGGTGGTAAGTTTCACCCAGGGTTGGTTAGCGGTTGCTTTCCAGGGGCCCGAAGCATTTACCTTTACGGCGGCATAGCGCGAACCGGTGGAGGACAGCTTAACCGAAGCAACCGACAGGCCTACCCCTGTTCCGAATTCCTGTATTTTACGAAATTCTTTCCAGTAGGGTGTTTTGGAATAGGTGGCTGCACTTCCGAAGGGTACCCTCAATACACACTTATATCGGTCGATATCGCTCAGTGCCGAAAAATCGGTAGCCAGGCTGAAGGGAACGGATCACGCGCGTCCATGGGACCCGAAATGGTAAGATCGGTTACCGTTTTAACTTCTTCGGAAGACAATAGTTGATTCAGACTGCCGGGCTGATCCATCACAACAACACGCGAACCGGCATACGCAACAAGCAGTTGAGTCAGACAACCCAACAACAGCATCTTTCTGAGCATAAGAGTTACATTTTTAACGTAAAAATCGAATGTGGAGAGTAAACACAACAAAGCTGATTTCAGGAATTTAAGAATTTCCTAAAAACATGCAAAGATAACTGAAAATTTAACAAATCAACACCCGTTGACAAAAAAGTTCAATTCAAAAAAAGGGATTGTAAATCCTTCATTTATTAGTGTTACACCATGCTATGAGGAGGACTTAACGGCATGGTTAGCCTAACGGTGGTTCCCTGACCAGGCTCCGACTCAATCTGCAGAGTGCCACCCAGCAACTCACAAATTCCATGAGCAATACTAAGTCCCAATCCGCTTCCTTCGTAATTGCGGGTGGTGGCCACATTACCCTGCATAAACGCTTCGAAAATATGTTGCTTAATCTCCTGCGCTATTCCCACTCCGGTATCGCTGATCCTGAATACCAGATTTGTATCCTGTAGATCGCATCCAATGGTTACGGTTCCGGAGTTAGTGAACTTAACCGCATTATTCATTACATGTATCAACGCTTTAGTCAGTAGTTGAGGATCGGTGGTAAACGTGAAATCGACAGGTAATTCAGGATGCTGTGTCAGAAGTGAAAGGCCTTTTTTACTACATGCATTGCCGAATTGTGCAACCAGTTTGGTACAGATCGTATCGATCGACAACTCCTGGTATTCGGCCTTCATGCTACCCGACACCAGTAACGACATATCCATAAAATCGGTGATAGTATCCATTAAGCGGTTGCAACTGAGATTCAGGTAATCGAGGTATACGTCTTTTTCGTGTTGCGAAACATCGGGCGACACGATAAACGGAGCAAACCCCATGATTCCGTTCAGGGGCGTACGTATTTCATGCGAAATATTGTTCAAAAAAGCCGTTTTCAACCGATTGCTTTCCTCTGCTTTATCCCTGGCCCGGATCAATTCCTGATTCGACAACACCAATTCCTGCGTACGTTCCTTCACTTTGTCCTCAAGCAACTGATTTTGATTTTGAAGTTGCTTGTGAAGTTGTTTGGTAGCCAGTAAGTTTTTAATTCGCAATCCTACTTCTATGAGATCGAAAGGCTTGGTCAAAAAATCGGTCGCACCGTTCGTCAAGGCTAATTTCCGGGTTTCGGTGGTTACATCGGCTGTAAGTACCAGCACCGGCAGATAACTTTGATCAGTCTGTTCCTTTTGAAGCAGTTGAAGCACTTCAAATCCGGTTAAATAGGGCATCAGCAAATCGAGCAGTATTAAATCGGGCTTATGCGTTCTCACTAAATCGATAACCTGACGCGAGTCGGTGGTAGAGATTACACGGGTATAGCCCTGATAATCGAGTAAACCGGTCAGAATGTCCACATTAGGTTCCTGATCGTCGACGATCAGAATTACCGAATTCAGGATGGAAGATTCATTCATACAAGTTCTTTTTTAATCCAAAATTTAATCACTTTCAGAAAATTTGCCACATCCAGAGGCTTGGTCAGGTAATCTCTTGCACCAATTTTCATTAGCTTTTCGTACTGATTACTCATGGCATCGGCACTAATAACTACTACCGGAATCGACCGTGTATCCTGATTGTCGAGGAGCATTTTTAACACTTCGCTACCATGCATATCGGGTAAGTTGAGATCGAGCAATATAAGGTCGGGTTTGAATTCATGAGCCATCCGGATAGCCTGACTACCCTGTGTCTCAGAAATCAGTTGCACTCCCGGATGCTGATTGGCTAAAATCTGCTCAACCAGCTCTACATTCGAAATATTATCTTCAATATACAGAATGGTTCCTTTTAATTCATCCCGAATCAAGTCGTCTGTTGACTGGCCTGTATTGTTTACCATACTTTCGGAAAGACTTTTACTCAACGGAAATTCAATCCAGAAGTTAGAACCTTTAGAAAGTTCACTTTCAACTCCAATTTTCCCACCCATCGCATCCATCAGTTTTTTGGTTACTGCCAGCCCCAGACCCGTTCCTTCAATAGTGGTTTTTTCGGCGCCAATCCGTTCGAATGGATTAAATACCTTTTGCAACTCGGTATCGTTGATACCCGAACCGGTATCGATAACTAAAATCCGAAGCTTTTCGTCCAACAGTTCCGACTTGATAGTTACGGTCCCACCCTGTCGGTTGTATTTAATTGAATTGCTTAGCAAATTGATCATCACCTGTTTAAACCGTTGCCGATCGGCTCTGATAATCCGGTTCGCCTGAGTAATACCTGCTGAATGAATGGAGATTTGCTGATTCTCAGCCAGCGGTTTTACTATATCCAACACCTCAGACACCACACCGGACACTTCAACCGGTTCGAGCGATATCGAAATACGACCCGATTCAATCCGCGCGATGTCGAGCACTTCGTTGATTAAATCCAACAAGTGCTTACCGCTTTTCAGAATGTGATTCAACTTCTTTTTACTCGCTTCGTTTTGCTCTACCATCGTAAGTAGCTGGGCAAAACCTAAAATCGAATTCATCGGCGTACGCAACTCGTGACTCATGCGCGACAGGAATTCACTTTTTGCCTGATTGGCATTATCAGCCTCCCCCTTCGCCTGAATCAGTTCCTGCTCGGTAAGTTTACGTACTTCAATTTCCCGCATCAACGCCTCATTCATTTCTTTCAGCTCATTGGTACGCTGCTCAATTTTTTCTTCCAGGTTCGAATTTAATTCCCTGATTTCGTTCTCAATATTTTTTCGTTCAGTAATATCTTGTTTTATCGAAAGATAATTAATAATCTTTCCTTTATCATCAAAAATAGGTGTCACAAAAATATCTTCCCAGAAAAGATCTCCGTTTTTCTTCTTATTGATCCACTCATCGTGCCATGCCTTACCCGAAATAATGGTATCCCATAACTCCCTGTATGTTTCAAGAGGTGTAAGCCCCGATTTCAGAATCCTCGGATTTTCGCCTTTTACTTCGCTGAAACTATAACCAGAGGTTTTTTCAAACGATGGATTGACATATTCGATATTCCCCTCGGTGTCGGTAATTACCACTGCCACCGGACTTTGCTCAATGGCAAGCGAAAATTTACGAATTTCACGCTCCTGCTCTTTTTGTTCGGTAATGTCGATAGCCGATGCTGACATATACAGGGGTCGTTGGTTGCTGTCGAAAATCAATTTTGCATTCATCAATGAGGGGAAAGAGGTGCCATCTTTACGGATACGCCAGATTTCAAGGGCCACAAATCCGCCATTAGCCTTTATCAGATCCAACGAAGCATTCACAGTAATCATTTGTTGTTCACTGTGTAACATCGAAAGGTGACGTCCAACAATTTCTTCCTTTTCGTACCCATGCATCCGGGCGAAAGCATCGTTGCAATACACCAACACTCCGTTCAGATCGGCAATCGCATTTCCCGCATTCGACTGGTCAGAAATTGTACGGAATTTCAGAATATCCTCCTCAGTCTGTTTTCTCGAAGTTATATCCTCTTTTATTGCCAGGTATTGAGTAATTTTTCCGTCCGTATCGAAAATCGGCGAAATGGTCGACGATTCCCAGTACAATTCTCCGTTTTTCCTTTTGTTGTGAAAAATCCCGTTCCAGGTGGTACCGCTACTTATATTTTCCCACAGGGTATCGTATTCAGAAGCTGTAGTATCGCCCGACTTCAATACACGCGGATTTTGCCCAATCAACTCTTCGGCTGAATAGCCTGTTGTTTCAACCGTTTTAGGATTAACGTATTTAATGGTACCGTCGAGATTCGTAATTACAATACTAACCGGACTTTGCTCCACCGCCACCGAAAGTTCGCGCAGGCGGGCTTCTGCCTTTTGCTGTTCGGTAATGTCGTGCCAGGAGGTAAATACAGCCAGTTCGCCTTCGTATAGTATCGCATTTAATTGGATACTGAATGTCGCTTGCTCTCCATCGCTCCTCACGTGAATCCAATTAAACTGCACTTTCTCTCCATGTAAAGTTCGTTGCACCATTTCGAATGCCAATTCATCCGATTTTCTCCCATTGAGTTGGTATTCTGGAGAAAGTTCTTCCGGCTTTTTACCCAGCAGATGTTCACGACTGTAGCCGATAAGTATTTCGGCGGCCTTATTACATTCAATAAATACACCATCCCTTATAATCAAATAACCCTCCGGCGATTCGTAAAATAGTAATTTATACTTTTCCTCACTTTCTTTCAGCGCAGCCTCTGTTTTTACCCGCCACGATATATTACTAACTACTGCCAGCACTTTATCGTCGCCCAGCCGGTTGAACCGTGCTTCGAAATCAGTTAATTCATTGTTTAGCGGTAATTGATACTGTACCGGAAAAATGACTTTACCAGCCAGCGTGTCCTGTATCGAATGTATAAACCTGGCGGCAAGGGTTGGAGGCAGGACATCCATTACATTCTTATTCAGAAAATCTTCCAGCTTTAAATACAATTCTCTTGCTATCCCCGTATTAACATCCAGTATAGTTCCCTGTTCGTCGAGTACAAATACTAAATCGGGAATGGCTGCAAGTATCGATTCAATGTATTTTTTCTGATTCGAGAGCTCAAGGGCGCTTAGGGTGCGCTCGGTAACATCCACAAATGTAACAATATGGATATCGCCTGTCGATACCAGACTTATTTCGATGTATTTGTATGAACCATCGCTACAGCGAATCCGAACTTCGTTGGGAGCAAAGGGCAATTGTTGGTCGATGTAGTGCTCAAGTTGCTGCTGAAATAGTTGGATAGTCTCACGCCGATACTCAGGATCGGGAAGTACTTTATGCCACCAGTCGTAAAAACTTTCGAGTGTATTGATGCTATAGCCGGTAATCTCCGAAAATTTTTTATTTACCGATTGAATCCGGTCGTTTTGATCAATCACCACAATTCCGATAGGTGCCGACTCAATGGTGTTCCTGAAATTCGATTCACTTTTACGCAATGCCTGTTCTACCTCAAGGCGGTAAGTGATATCACGGATTATAAACAGCATTCGTACGGGAACACCGTTCTCATCGCGGATAAACTCGGCATTTACTTCTATATCGAGGAGGGTATAGTCGGCCTTAAGTGCTTTATAATCGGCTGCACCCGTCATAATTCCCTGATGCATTTTCAGTATATTGGCAGCCGCCCGCTCCCGGTGTTCCGGTGTAATAAACTTACCGAAGTGTTGATTAATAATCTCCTTTTCGTCGGAGAAACCAAACATCTTATAGGTGGTTGGCGATGCAAACAACACTGTACCTTCCAGGTCGGCAATTACGATACAATCGGGAGAGGCATTAATGATGGCCTGATATAAACTTTCGCTTTGCCGGCGTTCATTTTCGGCCTGTTTCTGTGTACTTATGTCATTTATACTCGATAATACAAACTGCTCATTATCGACGGTAAAAAGATGGGCCGAATAAATGCCGGTAGTTAGTTCTCCATTTTTTTTCCGAAACTGGCATTCGGTCGCTTCTACTTTTTTATTTTGAAGCAGTATGGACACTACTGCTAAGCGATCGTCGGAATTTTCCCAGAAATCAAATCCCACCTTCATTCCAACTACCTCGTCGAACGTATAACCCGTAATGGTTAAAAATGCATTGTTCACATCTACGAACTTGCCATCAGTCAAGCGGGATATTGAAATTGCATAAGGAGCTGTTTGGAAAATCTTGGAGTATTTTTCTTCGCTCAGTTTCAATTGTTGTTCGTTCTGCTTTTTGTCTAAAAAATTAGCAATCTGACCGGCTATCGAAAAAAGCAAGGTGTCTTCTTCTTCTAAAAATCCAACCTTATAGTTTTTTACAAAATCATCGGCAATGCACACTTTGATAGTCCCAATCAGCCCTTCTTTTCTTCTGATCGGTTTGTGGATCGATAAACAGTTTTCGCAAAAATTGGTAGTTTTATACACGTCTTCGCCAATCGTAATGCAAGCACTCGTTTGTTCCGGAAATTGAAAACCGGAAGGGACAAGTTCCACCACCTGAATACATCCTTCTTCGAGTGTAAGTGAAGCATCACTCATAAGTTCCGACAAACGGTAAAGGCAAGTCAATTCCTTGATTCGCTCGTTGAGTTGGTATTCCATACCCGATTGCTGATTAAAATCGATAGTGTCCATAGTACTATTCATGGAAATTAAATCTCTGTAATTTATACAATCTACATATAATATTAAATAAATACCAGATAATTGAATAGTTTTCTTACTTTTCAACCATCAACATCGAACATTTTGTTACTGCAAGTTTGTTAACAAAAGTTTAGATGTGGTAAAGATACACTAATTATTATAAAAAACACACATTTTCAGGCAGAAAAAAAGCTCACAGTTCACCTGCAAGCTTTTTCAATAAGAAACAAGTCTGGTTACTTTACAGCAATCTTTTTAAATACCCACCCTGAAGAAGTTTCGACTTTTAAAATACAGAAACTATTCGAAGGAAGTATAAGAAAAGCTGAAGGCTCGATAGTGCCGATATAACGACCATCCATCCGGTAAACTGTTCCCTTTTCGAAACGCCCCGTTACAACCAGCTTTCTATCGGTTATCGAAATTGTAACAGGATCGGAAACCGGCACTTCCGTTGCAGTTGGCCCAACAGTAATACTTCCTGTGCCTTCAATAAACGAAGAATGTGTAATTGCGGTAAAGCTTCCTGAAGTAAAACTTTCAGAGCCAAGGGTTAGCCGGCCTACGGTAACCGACTTGTTCACAATCGCTTTTGCACCGGCCAACAGGGTTAAGTCGGTCGAAGAAGTCACACATTGCTCATGGTCGAATTGAACCTTGTTTTTTGCTCCCACACGGATGGAGGCTGTTCCAAAAGCATGTTCCGATGTTCCGTTTATTCCCACACTGCCATCGGCATGGGTAGCAGCAGTGGTCAGGTCCCAACTACCGGTAAAGGTTTCGTTGTTGCCTCCCAACACCACTACAGCCGAATTGGCTACTGCACGTGTATTTTTGGGCGTTACTTTTACATTTCCGGCTATTGTTCCATTCAGCACCAGGGTACTTCCGGCTACATTACTACTATTCATTTCCATACTGATATCGCCCTTCAGCACCAGCGGTGCAGTGAGCGTAAAACTGGTTCCGCTGGTAGCATACGAAATACGCTGATTGCCCCCGAACGTAAGTGTTCCGGTAGAGCTGTGCACTCCCCGCAGGCGAAGCTTACCCTTTCCTTCTACAAAAATAACATTCGCTTTATTCACGGTTGCAGCTGTTTCCATCTCCCCTTCACACAGTACCGTCTCCCCTTCCAGAGGCAGCAATGCCGGCGAATAATTGGCCGCTACATCCCAGGCTCCACCCATCATTTTAAATACCGTAGGACGTCCCACCTGCAACGACCCTACTCCACTAATCACATTCGGATGCGAAGTTGCAGTATAAACTCCCACCTCCTGCAACACTCCATCGATATAAAATTCGCTCAGGGTAATATCGGCATTGAGCAACAAACCTCCACCTGTTGTAACCGACAGCGACGACTTAGCACTCAGTGCCGAAGGATGACTGATGTGAAGCCAGGCCCCGCTGGTTACAACTACCGATGATTTACCCAACGCATTGGCCGTAGATGCTTGAATACTTCCTGCTTCGATTACCAGTTTACCCGAAAAATTGGAGTTATCGGCCGTAAAAACCAGGTTTCCCGTGCCCGTTTTGGTGAGTACATGTACTCCCTGAAGCTGTGCCGCAAGTGTAAATGTTGACGATGCAGCGATGAAAACCGAATCCTTGGTGGCCAGTTTTCCGTTCAGGGTAACCGCAGCATCACTTAGCAACTTTCCTTTTTCAACCGAAAGATACGAAACTGTGCTACTGGCAGTTACTTTCAGCACCGACGTTTGAAGAACTAAATCGGCAACGAACACTCCACCATCGGCTTCGGCTACAGCTCCGTTGCGGATATAAGCCGCCTGTGCTGCCGTCGGAACTCCGTCGGGATTCCAGTTGCCCGCCTCCAACCACGATGCCGAACTGCCACCGCCATCCCATTCGTAGCTAGCCGAAAGCGGTGCTTCGGCCCAGGGCGACCAGGCATCGGCCCCGTTCAACACCCGTTCGCGGGTATAGGCTTCCGCCTCCTGTGAAGTCAGGGCCCGCAAACCAGCCCACTTTGCCCGCTGACTCATATTGGCACCCGCACCGGTATTGTTGTATTCGTAAAGCTGAAGGTCGGTACTCGTAGCTGCATATTCCATGTTCCAGGTATCGCCCCAACCCTGAGGATTCAACATCCCCGTAATCTCACAATTCAACCAGGTAACTTTGGGATACTCGTGCCAGGGGCGGCCCAACCGGAATTTCACACCATCGTCGCCCGCGCGCGGACTACCAGCCGTGTAAGTAAGGTCGCAATCGTTGAAAACAAAACCATAGGATTGCGTCTTTGGAGTCGACGGTGCTGTAATATACCCGCCACCGTAGCTGCGAATTTCGCATCCCTGAAAATAACCAATCCCTGCCCCGTAAATATAATCGGTACGCCCCAGCACCAGGCAATTCTGGAAATACGACCGCTTACCTGCTGTCCACAGGTAAATCGTATCCTGATACCCCAGCAGGTTACAGTTGATAAATGCCACTTTGTCGGTCGTAACTGTTATAGCCAGAGCCTGCCCCACCGGGCCGGCAGTGTTGCGTATCGTCAGGTTCTCGGCCCTGAATCCTTCACCGGCTATGGTGAGGGTTGCCGAGGTACGGATTACATCGCCCACCCATTTCAGAGCATCTTCGGCCGGACACTTATTGCCCGAAGCAGCATTGGTACAATCGTAAATATGGTACGAAATGATGGTTTGATCGCGGCTTTCGCCGATTAGCGTTATATTTTGCTTATCGGAGGGTACCAACAATTTCTCGGTGTCGTACAACCCGTTTTTCAGGTAAATAACGGTTCGCCGTTCTTTCTGATTCGACGGAACTGCATTTATCGCATCCTGAATTTTTGTAAAATCGCCGGTTCCATCCGGTGCAACCACTATATCGGCAGTAAGGGCCCAGGCAGATGATTGATAACATAGCCATAAGGCTAACAGACTAAGAAAGTGTTTCATACGGTAATAATTTATACTGAATTTTCGTTTGCAAATATAAAAGGATATTAATTGCAGTTGGTGGAGAAATAAGGGAGATTCGTGGAAAAATTGGCTATTTTGTAGCATATCTTTCATAGTTCTCACGTACTGGTACTAATATTCTAATATTTTTCTCATTTATTTTCTCTTTTCAACATCTATTTATACTTTTGCAGGCTGTTACTTAATTAACAACTATAAATGAACCATT
>CAZLHC010000001.1:13191-197917 GCA_964559265.1 uncultured Paludibacter sp.
ATCTATTTATACTTTTGCAGGCTGTTACTTAATTAACAACTATAAATGAACCATTTATCTTCACAAAAAAATGAAAAAACTGATTATTCTGGGGCTGTCGCTGATGACAGCTGCGAGCAGTACTGCTCTTACCTTAACTGAAACGTATTCCAGCTCCAACGCTCCCGACGCATTTCGTGTTACCGCGGTGGTTATCGACTCCGTGACCGGCGAATCTCTACCTTATGTCACCTGCTCAGTGAGTCCGGAATCTAATCCGCAGCAGGTTATTACCCGCTTTGCCGGCGATGCCGAAGGAAAAATTAACGGTGAAATTAAGGCTCCGGGCAATTACCTTCTTATCGTGTCGTTTGTTGGAAAACAACCCGCGGTAAAGCGTTTCAGTGTTAATGAAACCAATCGCAACGCTAAGCTCGGAAATATTTTAATGGGATCCAGCGAACAAACGCTGGCTGCGGTGGACGTGGTGGCCAACAAGCCGCTCATTAAGGCCGATGCCGATAAAATTATTTACGACACTGAACAGGATCCGGAATCCAAATCGTCGACCGTACTCGATATGATGCGTAAGGTTCCGATGGTGACAGTGGATGGGCAGGATAATATTCAGCTCAAAGGGCAGTCGAATTTCAAGATTTTCCTGAATGGCAAGCCTACCAATATGTTCAATGTAAATCCGGGAATGATTTTGAAAAGTATTCCTGCCAATATGGTGAAAAGTATTGAAGTAATTACCCAGCCCGGCGCAAAATACGATGCCGAAGGTGTGGGAGGAATCATCAATATTGTGACCGTGCAGCAAAGCAGCACCCAGGGTTATTCGGCTACCATCAACGCGCAGGGTTCGTCGCGCGGATCGGTTGGCGGTGGCTTAAACCTGGTCGTTCAAAAAGGGAAATTCGGCTTTTCGGGTAATTACAACTACAACCACAACCAACAATTTCCGGTAGAAGTAACTACCGAACGTACCACCTATGCAGCAGGATTTCCGGCAGCGAATTTCAAACAAACTATGACTGCCCGCAACGATGTGCCAATGCAATTCGGGAGCGGGCAACTTACCTACGAACCCGACACAATGAACCTGATCACGTTCTCGTTTAACCGCCAGTTTGGTAAACCGGGCGGATTGATGGAGGGATTTTCGGAAAACCAGGATGCGAACGGAAATACGCTGTTGCGCTACGATCAGAAAAGTACGCAGCGTCAAAACTGGGGATCAACCGATTTTGGGGTCGATTATCAGCGTTCGTTCCGCAAAAAAGAAGAGCTGTTTACGGTTTCGTATCGCCTTAGCAATACGCCTAACAGCAGTAATTACGATGCTGAGAATACCCTTTCTCAGGGATTTATAGTGCAACCGGTGATTCCGCTGGCCTGGAAAAGCATAAGCGAGAATACAGCTAATACCAACGAACATACCTTCCAGGCCGATTACACCAATCCGCTGGCCAAAGGTCATACCCTGGAAACGGGAGTGAAGTACATCGCCCGGTATAACACCTCCGAATCGGACGAAAAATATCAGTATTATAATTTTGCAAATCCTTATCCGTATATGCCTTATATTGCGCGCGATACCACCATCGACTTCAACAATAACCAGGATATTATGGGTGCTTACCTGAGCTATACCGGGAATATGGATAAATGGGGATTTAAGGCGGGAATGCGCTACGAATACACCTGGCTCGAAGCCACTTTCAACGAAGCCAACCGGAATTTCAGTACCGAATACGGAGCCTTTGTGCCCTCTGCCGTTCTTACCTATCGCCTCACCGATATGAAAAACCTGAAATTGGGCTATAACAAACGAATTCAACGGCCGGGAATCGGGTTTCTCAATCCCTATGTCGACCGCCGCGACCCGAATGCCATCAGTTTTGGGAATCCCGAACTCGACCCTGAAAAAAGTCATAGTGTAAATCTTACCTACAGCAGCTTTGCACCTACTTACAACCTCAGCGCCGAACTCTCGTATTCGTTTATCAACAATGCTATCGAACAGTATTCGTATGTAGAATCAGGAAGCCCGGTTCACTATACTACCTATGGTAACATCGGAAAAAACAATAGCACGGGTCTGAACCTGTTTGGGAATTACCGGGGACTCAAATGGCTGGTGCTGTACATGAACAGTTCGGTGAATTATGTCAAAATGAGCAGCGAAGCCCTTAAAACTTCAAACGACGGCTTTACCGGTCGGGTATTTCTGGGTGGAACCTTCATGCTACCCAAAGATTTCCGTATTAGTACCGGAGCCGGGGGTAATCTTCCACAAGTTCAGTTACAGGGATCGCAATCGGCTTTCTATTTTAGTTATGCCGCATTGTCGAAAGATTTCCTGAAAAAACGCCTGAATGTTTCGGTAAGTGGGGTATATTTGCCGAAGCCTGAAATAATCATGACCACCAACGGCATCAACAGCACCAATCAGCAACCTACCTTCACCCAGCGCACACATGTACAACTGGCCCGGATTACTGAAATACGGCTCAATGTATCGTACCGCCTTGGAAGTATGAATACGGAAGTGAAAAAAACAAAGAAAACGATTTCGAACGACGACCAAAAGAAACGCGACAATAGCACATTGGGCGAATCGCCGATGTAAGTCGACGAAAAGAATACAGCAGGAGTCACCGCACTACCGGTATTGCTCAGTAAGGCTGATCAATTGCCGGGTAAATTCGGTGGCTCCTGTTTTGTTTAAATGGGTGGTATTGTAAAAATTTGATTTTACCTTAGAAATATCCGTCAGGCTAAAATCATAAAATTCGACGTCGTGTTTAGCGGCCAGGGTTTGATACAACTTTACAGAACCTTCAAAGTCGTTCACTACCGATTCAATTGCCTCATACATGGGCGAATATACCAATACCACCCGTATGTTCAACGATTTGCATTCCTCCAGAAATTGTTCGAACAGCAGCAGCAACTCCTCATCGACAACCCAATGGCGGGGTGAACTGTTTTTTAGAACCTGTAACCCGTCGCCTTTCCAACTTCCCGGGTGGGCAGCAAATCCTTTATACCTGTTGGAAGGATGACGATTGATCCCCAAAAAAGATTCCAACCCGACTTTTATAGCCTGCGGCTGACCCATCAGCATACTAAAAGGAAAAATCCGGTCGGCAGTATCCAGTATACCACCTTGTATCAACCAGCGACGAAGATCCGGATCACGCTGAAAAGGAAGGTACTGGTATTTTTGAAAAACTTCCTTGTTCCGTTCGAGTAAATCCAGATCGACTTGCTGAAATAGAATACGGGGCAGTGAATTGTTGGCCATGTAGGCTTTCCAGCGAATATATTGAATATCGAACGGAGCACCATCCATCCCGGCGTTGTACGAATTCACCTTCAGGGTTGAGTCGATAAGGCGCGTATCGAAATGCACCCACGCCCGCGAACTTCCCTGAATCAGTACATCCGCATTTACTTTACCCTCCAGTATTTCTTTCCATTCTTTCAAATTACCGAATTCCGATAGCTGTAAACCCCGGATACCTATCCAGGTAAAAGCACTGAAAAAGCTTATCAGTAATAAAGTATAGACAATTATTTTTTTTATAAACCGTGTCATGGATGAGCTAAATTTGTTAAAACTGAAAATAGATAAATGCTTCGTTACCTCCCCTGGCAATGTAAATAAACAAGCACACTAAAAAATAGACCAATCGGCGCAAAGAGGCAGATCGAATTTCGAACAGTTGCCGCTTGCCCGAAAAAAAACCTTCAACCACCAGTAAGCAAAAAACTGAAAATACCGAAAAAAACAGGGTGTAGTTCGACAGGGTGGTTGCTCCATTGAAAAGTGTGGAGAAAGCAAAGTAATCGGAGGAGACAGTGAAAATCCGGCTCAGGTAACGGAAGGCATCCTCAATATTTAAGGATCGAAAAAAAATCCAACCCAACGAAACCAGGATAAAAGTGGCCCCCATCCGAAGTAGTTCTGCTGCCGATTTAAGCCCGACGGTTTCAGTCAGATACCTACGATTTAGATTAAGTAAAACCAACGGAACAAACAAAAGAGCATGGTAAAGCCCCCAAAAAATAAAAGTCCAGTTGGCTCCATGCCAAAAACCACTTACTAAAAATATAATCAGTGTGTTGCGAATGGTCGTCAGGCGTCCTATCCGGCTTCCTCCCAGGGGAATATACACATAATCGCGAAACCAGGTGGTTAGCGAAATATGCCATCGGCGCCAGAATTCAGCAATATCGCGCGAAAAATAGGGAACATTAAAATTTCGCATAAGTCGGATGCCAAACAACCGGGCTGTACCAATTGCAATATCTGAATATCCCGAAAAATCGCCATAAATCTGGAAGCTGAATAACACGGCTCCCAGAATTAATACGATGCCGCTTTGCTGCTCATAGCTACCAAAAATCTGATTAACAAGTACCGCACACGAGTCGGCCACTACCATTTTTTTAAACAACCCCCATAAAATAAGCCGCATACCCTGTGCTGCCGACTCGTATTCGAAGTTTCGTTTTGTCTGAAACTGAGGTAATAAATGGGTAGCTCTTTCGATGGGCCCCGCCACCAACTGCGGAAAAAAGCTTACAAAGGCCCCGAAAGCGAGGATATCACGGGTAGCTTCGATTTTACGATTATACACATCGATAGTATAGCTCAGTGTTTGAAAGGTATAAAAACTGATACCTACCGGCAGAATTATCGAAAGCATCGGACTGGTGAATCCGGAGCCGAAAAAAGTAAATGCTTCCCTGAACGTATCGATGAAAAAATTGAAATATTTAAAAAACATCAGCATCCCCAGGTTGATAAACAAACTCAGGTACAACAACCGCTTCCTCGTTGTAGGGTGGTGTGAACTGTGTATGGCTTGCCCCAACCAGAAGTCGGTAAGAATACTTATGGTAATTAACAACAAAAACCGGTAATCCCACCAACCATAAAAGAAAAAACTGGCAGCTAAAATCCAACCGTTCTGAATGGTTAGCGAAAAACGCTGCAGCAACCAGTACACTACAAACACAAAAGGAAGGAAAAGGGTGAACTCAAGTGAATTAAAAAACATAGAGAGCTGCTATTAAGATTCGCAAAGATACATTTTTTTAGACTGATTACGGAGTCAAAATATAGGTATAGTCATTAAAAATGATTATTTTTGCAGATTATTTTTGGATATAGGCCTGAATAAGCTATATTCGCTACAATTTTTAAATCGGACAAAATATTTAACGATAAGATGGTAAGAACGGTAATTGCAGAAGCGCTGAAAAGAAGCGATTTTGGAGCAGAAGTGTTGGTAAAAGGATGGGTACGCACCCGCCGCGGTAACAAAACAGTGAGTTTTATAGCCTTGAACGATGGTTCGTGCATTCATAATATCCAGGTAGTTGTTGATAATGAAAAGTTTGGGGAAGAATACCTGAAACCGATTACTACCGGAGCTTGTATAGCTGTAACAGGCAATCTGGTGGAGTCGCTGGGAAAAGGACAGACGGTTGAAATTCATGCTACGGCTATCGAAATTTACGGAACCGCCGATCCTGAGACCTATCCGCTCCAGAAAAAAGGACATACCCTCGAGTTTTTACGCGAGATAGCTCACCTGCGTCCACGCACCAACACTTTTGGCGCCGTGTTCCGCATGCGTCACCACATGGCCATGGCTATTCACCGTTTTTTCCACGACCGTGGCTTTTTCTATTTCCACACTCCAATCCTCACCGCTTCCGATTGCGAAGGAGCCGGACAGATGTTTCAGGTAACCACCATGAACCTGTACGATCTGAAAAAGGACGAAACAGGTTCGATTGATTACAGCCGCGATTTCTTTGGCAAGCAAACCAGTCTGACCGTATCGGGACAGCTCGAAGGCGAGTTGGCCGCAATGGCCATGGGTTCCATTTATACTTTTGGACCTACTTTCCGTGCCGAAAATTCGAACACCCCGCGCCACCTGGCCGAGTTCTGGATGATAGAACCCGAAGTGGCGTTCAACGAAATTGAAGAAAACATGCAGCTGGCGCAGGACTTTATCCAATATTGCGTTCGGTGGGCCCTCGATAATTGTCAGGACGATTTGAAATTCCTGAGCGAAATGTACGACAAGGAATTGATCGAGCGACTCAACTTCGTGGTTGCCAACGATTTCCAGCGTCTTACCTATACCGAAGGAATCAAAATTCTGGAAGCGGCGGTAGCAAAGGGTGTGAAATTCGAGTTTCCGGTAGGTTGGGGTACCGACCTGCAATCGGAGCACGAGCGTTACCTGGTGGAGCAGCATTTCAAAAAACCGGTGATACTTACCGATTATCCGAAAGAAATTAAGTCGTTCTATATGAAGCAGAACGACGATGGAAAGACGGTTCGGGCCATGGATGTACTGTTCCCGAAAATCGGCGAAATTATCGGAGGATCGCAGCGGGAAGAAGACTTAACGAAACTGCAAATGCGTGCCGATGAGATGGGCGTACCTACCAAGGACATTTGGTGGTACCTCGAAACCCGTAAATTTGGTACGGCACCCCATGCCGGATTTGGTCTGGGCTTCGAGCGTCTGTTGCTGTTTGTAACCGGAATGAGCAATATCCGCGACGTTATTCCTTTCCCACGTACTCCGAACAATGCTGAGTTTTAAGCGTTATAACCGCTACATGTCAAAATAAGAATACTTAAAATATACAATATGGAAAAACACAAATCCACGGAGCTGGAACAGGTAGCCATCCGGTTTTCGGGTGACTCGGGCGATGGTATGCAGTTGACCGGTACCCTCTTTTCCAACCTCTCGGCTATTTTAGGAAACGAGATTTCGACCTTCCCCGATTTTCCGTCGGAGATTCGGGCACCCCAGGGCACCCTGAGCGGTGTTTCGGGGTTTCAGGTACATCTCGGATCCGGTAAAATATACACACCCGGCGATGAACCCGATGTGCTGGTGGCAATGAATCCGGCTGCACTGAAGGTGAATGCCCGTTCGATCAAAAAGCATTCGGTGGTGATTATCGATTCCGATGCTTTTGGTAAATCGGACCTTGAGAAGGCTGAATTTAAAACCGACAATCCGTTTGAAGAATTGAATATTTCGGATACGGTGCAACTGGTTCCGGTGCAGCTTACTACGCTTACCAAGGAAAGTCTGAAAGATTTTGAGATGGACCTGAAAAGCGTGGTGCGCAGCAAGAATATGTTTGCCCTGGGGTTGATTTGTTGGTTATTCAACCGTCCGATCGACGAGGCTACTCATTTTCTTACCAATAAATTCAGGAAAAAAGAGGATGTGCTACGTGCTAACCTGAAAGTATTGGTGGATGGGTTCAACTATGGTAACAACATTCACCTGAATGTATCTACTTTTATAGTCGATAAGTCGCACGATACTCCGAAAGGAAAGTACACCAGCATTAGTGGTAACAAAGCAACTGCGTGGGGGTTGATTGCTGCGGCTCAGAAAGCCGGGCTTGAACTGTTCCTGGGTAGTTATCCTATTACACCTGCTTCGGATATCATGCACGAGTTGGCAATACGGAAAGACCTTGGAGTGAAGGTGGTGCAGGCCGAAGATGAAATTGCGGGGATTACTACGGCGCTGGGCGCTGCATTTGCCGGCAGGCTGGCAGCTACCAATACTTCAGGGCCGGGACTGGCACTGAAAACCGAAGCCATAGGCCTGGCGGTGATGGCCGAACTTCCTATCGTTATTGTGGATGTGCAGCGGGGTGGTCCATCGACCGGCTTACCTACCAAAACCGAACAAACCGACCTCCTTCAGGCTTTGTATGGCCGCAACGGCGAAAGTCCGGTGGTGGTAATGGCAGCTTCGACTCCGGCCGACTGTTTCCACTATTCGTATATGGCTGCCAAAGTAGCGCTGGAACATATGACTCCGGTTATCCTTCTTACCGATGGTTTTATCGGGAATGGATCGTCGCTTTGGAAATTACCGAAATTGGCCGATATGCCCGAAATCCATCCCCATTTTGTGAAGCCGGGAATGGAAGGTATTAAAGTTACCGCAAGGGATGAAGATACCAAGGTTCGTTACTGGAGCTTCCCGGGAATGGAAGGATTTGAGCACCGCAACGGTGGACTGGAAAAAGATTATAGTACAGGGGCTATTTCGTCGCAACCCGACAACCACGAGTTGATGGTAAAAACCCGTCAGGAAAAAATTGATTACATTGCCAATGTGCTTCCCGAGCTGAAAGTAGAAGGAAATCCGGATGCAGAAGTTCTTGTAATTGGGTGGGGCTCGACTCATGGTCACCTCATCAGTGCAGTGAACAACATCAACAAAAACGGAGGAAAAGTGGCGCTGGCTCATTTCAACTATATACAGCCGCTTCCTAAAAACACCGCTGAAATTCTGAACAAGTATCCGAAGCGGGTGGTATGTGAGCTCAACAGCGGACAGCTGGCTTCGTACCTGCGTACCAAGGTGCCGGGCGAATACCTGCAATACAATAAAGTTCAGGCACAGCCCTTTACAGTGCATGAGTTGGAAGACCACATCAGTTCACTCTTAAAATAATACAACATGGAACCAATTGAAGTAAAACAATATACGGCCAAGGATTTTAAAAGCGACCAGTATGTGCGCTGGTGTCCGGCCTGTGGCGACTATGCCATCCTGAATGTATTGCAGAAGGTGATGGCCGAGCTGGGTGTTTCGCCCACTCAAACTGCGGTTATCTCGGGTATCGGTTGCTCGTCGCGACTTCCTTATTATATCAGTGGTTTTGGTTTCCACACCATTCACGGTCGTGGCGCTGCCATTGCTACCGGTGTAAAAGTGGCTAATCCTGAACTTACGGTGTGGCAAATTACCGGCGACGGCGACTGTCTGGCCATCGGGGGTAACCACTTCATTCACAGCGTTCGTCGCAATGTGGATATTAATGTGTTGTTGTTCAACAACCAGATTTATGGTCTTACCAAAGGTCAGTTTTCGCCTACTTCCAAAAAAGGATGGGTAACTAAATCGTCGCCCTACGGAACAGTGGAAGAACCATTCCAGCCGGGTCAGTTGACCATTGGGGCTAATGGTAGTTTCTTTGGCCGTTTGCTCGATGTGGATTTGAAATCGTCGCAAATGACCATGCTGGCTGCTGCCCGTCACAAGGGAGCTTCTATTGTCGAATGCCTGGTAAACTGCATCATTTTCAACGATGGGGCTCATGGGTATTTATCGGAAAAAGCCAGTCGCGAAGATCGTATCGTGGTGTTGGAACACGGTAAAAAAATGATTTTTGGTAAGGAAAAAAATAAAGGACTGGTGCTGGATGGTCTTCAACTAAAAGTAGTTACAATCGGCGAAGATGGAATTACCGAAAATGATATTCTGACTCACGATGCTGAGACTCCCGATCCAACTCTCCACCTGATGCTGGTACGCATGCAGGCTCCCGAATTCCCGATTGCTATCGGGGTAATTCGCGCTGTTCCTGGTGAAACCTTCGATCATGCTATTAGCAACCAAATTGCTCAGGAACAGGCCAGATCGAAAGTGAAAAGCTTCGACGATTTGCTGGAAACCCTGGAGCAATGGGAAGTTTAACTAATAATTGTTAATTGTTAATTGTGGGGGTGGGTTGTTTCTCGAAGGGTTAATTTGCCATCCCATAATAATTAACAATTGATAATTAACAATTAAAAATTGATTCGCTTAACTTTATAGCCGAGTTCCCCCAGGAGTTCGGCTATTTTTTTCCGAAAATCACCCTGAATCAGAATCTCGCCATCACGGCTCGAACCACCCGCACTGCACTTCACCTTCAGCAGCTTCGCCAGTTCCTTCAACTCATCCTCGGTACCCAAAAACTCCGTAATAAGCGTCGAGGGTTTGCCTTTTCGCTTGTCGAGCTCTACCCGCAGCGGTTCCTTTTGTTTTGCCTTCAACGCTTCTGAAATCCCCGGCTTTATACCGGATCCGGATTTTGTTCCCGATGAAGCAACACCGGCACCCGACTTTGTTCCTGTTGTGCTACCCGAAACCCTGTCGGATGAAACTTTCGACCCGGTTAGCGAATCGTTCGTACCCTCACCAGCCATTTCGTCAGCTCCGTTGTCCTCAGTCGAAGGCAATTCCGCCTTCAGTGCATTCAATTTATCTCTCCAATCCATTGCTCAATTGTTTAAATATTTCCCAGATAATTATTCCTCCCGTCACACTCACATTGAGCGAATGCTTTGTACCGAGTTGAGGTATTTCAATGCAGCCCTGGCAACGGTCAATCACCGTCTGCTGCACTCCTTTTACCTCGTGTCCGAGTACCACGGCCACTTTTTCATCGCCGGATACACTCAGCTCCGGAAGCTTTATACTACCCTCGGCCAACTCCACCGCGTACACCCGGTAACCCGCTGCTTTTAGCGATTCCACTGCCTCTACCGTATCTTCAAAATATTGCCACGCCACTGTATCCTCGGCTCCCAGCGCCGATTTATGAATTTCGGCATGGGGAGGTGTGGAACTAATCCCGCACAAATAAACCGCTTCGGCCCTGAACGCATCGCAGGTGCGGAATACCGAGCCAATATTATGCATGCTCCTTACATTATCGAGCACCACCACCAGCGGCGTCTTTGCTGCTACACGGTATTCGTCGGGCGTCAAACGCTCCAGCTCTGTTATCGGAAGTTTTCGTATCATATCTTAATTCTTGACTCTTGATTCTTTATTCTCCTAATCCCCTCCTCTATCAAACTATCCACTCCCCCTTCCACATCACCCGCATCAAGCATTACCCATACATCAGGCTCAATACCATATTCAATCGACTTCATTTCTGCATTATACATCGGACTCGACGAAAAACGAACCATCCAACCGTTGGGTAATTCGTTCGACGATGGCATACCCCCTCCTCCTCCACTCAAATCGCCGATTATCAATGCATTCGGAGCATCTTTCATCCTGCTCACAAACATATTGGTAGCCGAATACGAGCTCCGGTTGGCCAGCACAATTACCAGCCTTTTCCACTGTATAGTCGCATGTGGCTTCAACGGCATCCCCACCGGTTTCGAAAAATCGCTCCATCCCGGCCCGGTCTTATGACGAAGGTATAAATTAACCGTATCGCGCTCGAAAAAATACGAAGCAAAATGAGTCGATAAATCGGCCGATCCTCCACCATTGTTGCGAACATCGATAATTAAACCGCTGCAGTTTTCAAAATATTTCAACACATACCGCATGTTCGAATCCGAAAATCCATCACCAAAACTTGGATAATAAATATATCCCACCGAGTCGCCGGCAATGCGCTGGTAACGCAACGACCCGGCCAGGCGGTAGTCGGAGCCAAGGTAACGCTCTGAATAAATCAGCGACGAATTGAAATTCGACGGGTAATCGGTAAACCAGTTCCAGTAGCGACTCCGGTCGAACGAGGATAATAAATTTACATGCCCGTCTTTCAGTTCACCCAACATTTCGCCCATCGCGTCGAAAAAAGCCAGCTCGCTTACCGTGTCCTGTGCCAAACGTGCATTGTAAACCGTGTACACCGAATCCCAGTCAATTTTCTTTTCGTCGAGAAAACAATATTGCCTGTCGATGATGCGCCACAAACTCTCGAAATTGTTCCGATAGGTACTCGCCGGCGTCACAGGTTCGTCGAGACAACCGGTGAGGAGTGGCACGAAAAATAACCAACGAAAAAAGGCAGGAATCTTCATATGCTACGAATTTATTTTTAACTGTTGTACTACCACAGGTGTACACATAAACCATTAAAACACCTTCACATAATTGGCCGGAAACCGAGTTTGGCGACCCGAACTCCGCACTACATCGTAGGTAATTCCTACCATAAACGAATGCCCGGAAATGGCAAACACCGGCCCGCTTCCCTTGTATTTCAATTCAGTATAGCGCCAGCCGGCATGCAAAGTGGAACGACGAAAAGGAACTTCCACCGATAATGCCAGTTTGCCTCCCTGCCGGTTGTGCAACGAGCTAAGAAAAATGGCTTCTGAAAGTTGCTTCGACAAATAAAGTTCGTAATAACTCAGTCCCGGATAAGGCACAAACATAACACCCACCAGCGGCATTTCGGCCTGAGCATCGAACTTCAGCGTGCGACGCCGGGTCGGGAGCAGGTAGCTCGCTCCCAGTGTGGCGTTCAGATTACCGGCAATATCCAGATTCACCGGATTATTCACATTGCGCGAATTAACCCGAACTCCGAATTCACCTTCAACATTTCCACCCATCAGTATCACCCACTTTTCAAAGGGCCGGTAATGGTAGCGGATACCTAAAGCATATGCTCCCGCAACGGTCTCAATTTGTGCCGTCGAAGCCGGATTTGTGGTAATGGCAGCCAGGCCGGTGAGGCGGTTCACCATCGAAAAACGATCGTCGGTGGGCTGCAGGTAACGCTGTTCCTGCATTTCGACCCGAAGCCCAATGCCCGAATACTGCAACGACGATAAATAAGGATCGTTAATCTCAACCCAACTTATTCCTGCCCGGTGAGTTGCAGTCGATAGTGCAACCACCGGCAGCGAATCGGACTGCGATTTTACCAGTGGTGAAAAAAGAAGGCCCACTACAACAGTTCCCATCACCCTCGAAAAGGTACGGCCGATAATGGCAGGCGAAATTAGTTTTCTCATTGTACGTAATTTACAAGAAATTGAGCATTACTGCTAAAATCCCCAGCGGAGCAATGTACCGGATTAAAAACAAATAAATAGTGAACAGCTTCAATTTTAGTTGACCCTGGTTTCCAATTTCCTCTCTGAGTTTATCCACCGGAACTACCCACCCTGCAAACAGCGAAATCAACAGACCGCCCAGGGGCATCATTACTTTTGAAGTTGCATTATCGAAAAGGTCGAAAAAAGTCATCCCAAAAATGGTAACTTCTTTCCATACCCCAAACGAAAGCGACGACATAATGCTGAACACCATCACTGCCAGTGTTACCACGATCGTTACCGGCTTACGCTTCAGATTAAACTCTTCGGTTACATAGGCTACCACTACTTCGAGTAAGGAAATGATGGAAGTCATGGCTGCTACACTCAACAGGATAAAAAACAATACCGCCCAGAATTGCCCGCCCGGTAATTGCGCAAACACACTCGGCAGGGTAATAAAAACCAATTCGGGTCCTTGTCCGGGATTTACACCCAACGAAAAGGCTGCCGGAAAAATAGCTATGGATGCCAATACCGCTACCAGCGTATCGAGTATCGTAACCTCGGCAACTGTATGGGTAAGATTGTTCTTTTTGTTTACATACGATCCATAGGTAATCATACAGCCCATCCCCAGGCTGAGCGAGAAAAACGCCTGACCCATAGCGCTAAGTATTACCGAAGAAGTGATCTTACTGAAATCGGGTTGAAAAAGAAAGCGCAAGCCATCGATCCCCCCGGGTAAAGTTACCGAGCGAATTCCTAAGGCAATAATAATTACAAAAAGCAAGGGCATTAAAAATTTTGTACTTTTCTCAATTCCTTCCTTTACGCCCAGAAGTACGATTCCGGCCGAAATAGCCATAAAAATGGATGCCCAGAAAATGGGGCGGTAGGGGTGACTGCTAAACGCAGAAAAGCTGGCAGTAAGCGAAGCTGAATCTTTACCCGAAAACTGATTCGTCAATGCCTGGTAAATGTATTCCAGGGTCCAGCCCGATACCACCGAGTAAAAACCCATGATTAAAAATGCCGCCATTACTCCCATCACTCCCACCAGCCACCAGGGTCGGCGGGGCGATATTTTACGAAATGATCCTACTGCATCGGTCTGACCCATACGACCTATGGCAAATTCGGACAACATAATAGGAATTCCCAGTGCTATTACAAATAAAATATACAAAACTAAAAATGCAGCCCCTCCGTATTGTCCTAATTCGTAGGGGAATCGCCATATATTACCCAGTCCGACAGCCGACCCTGCAGCTGCAGCTACTACCGCCATCTTACTGCTGAAATTAATTCTGTTTTCTTTCGACATCCTAAAAGTTACAATTAGTAGATAATTAAATAAAATAACTTACAAAAATACTACTTTTTTTCATTCGGTAATAATTTGATTTTTACCGGTGGTATTGAAGGTACAGGCCTGGATTACCATAAACCGGGTTATAACGTATTTCCAGACTCTTCTCCATTTTTAACAATACTGAAAGTTCCGCACCTAAGGGCAGGCAATCCGTTATCTGAATGATATTTATTATCTTTGCCCCTGTTTGAAAAATTCAACCCCATGAGAAAATTAGTTTTTGCTACCAATAATCGCCATAAGCTGGAAGAAGTAGGCGATGTGCTGAAAGATCAGCTCGAAATTTTAAGTCTGAAAGAAATTAATTGTTTCGACGATATACCCGAAACCGCCGATACACTGGAAGGGAACGCGCTGCTAAAAGCAAAGCATATATACGACAACTACGGTTTCGATTGTTTTGCCGACGATACCGGACTGGAAGTGGAGGCGCTCGACGGACGTCCAGGGGTGTACTCGGCCCGGTATGCCGGCGAAGATCAGAACGCTGCCCGCAACATGGAAAAATTGCTCCGGGAGCTCGAAGGCCAACCTAATCGTCGCGCCAGGTTCCGCACCGTTGTGGCCCTTATCGAAGGAGGTAAAGTAAGTTATTTTGAAGGAAAAATTGAAGGGAAAATTATTGAACAACAACGAGGTTCGACGGGTTTTGGATACGACCCGGTGTTTGTACCCGATGGCTATTCGCAAACTTTTGCAGAACTCGGTAGCGAACAGAAAAATAAAATCAGTCACCGTGCGTTAGCTGTAAAGGAGCTGATTAACTTTCTGAAAAATGAAACAGCAATCTGAAAACTAATTAAGTATGGAACGAACATCTTAGTTCTGTAGATGTTCGTTGGATACTACCCGAAAAAATAAAAACGTTTGTATGAAGAAATATTCCCTTTTTTTACTTTTGCTGGTAATAAATCTGACGGCAGTTGGTCAGGGAATTATCGGAAATTGGCGTACGCACCTGGCCTACAACAGTGTCAACCAGATTGCCCAATCGAAGAACAAGATTTTTGCTGTTAGCGAAGGTTCGCTTTATTCGGTAAGTAAGCTCGATGGCGATATCGAGTTTTACAGCAAAATGAGCGGGCTTAACGATGCCAACATCCTAAAGATTGAGTACGACGAAGCAAACAATCAGTTGCTTATCATTTATCAGAATGGCAATATCGACATTATGCACGAGGCGGGTGTAAATAATATTCCCGACTTGTATCGCAAGCAAATGAGTAATAGTAAAGCCATCAACGAAGTTAGTTTCGTTGGAAAAAATGCTTATTTGTCGAGCGATTTTGGAATTCTGCTGGTAAACATGGAAAAACAGGAAATTACCGATACCTACATTATCGGGCAAGGTGGCCGGGAAACGAAGGTGCTCTCGACGATGATCCACAACGATACTATTTACTCGATAAGCGAAAATCAACTCCTTTGGTCGGATGCCCGAAAACCGCACTTGCTGGTGAATTTCGAATACTGGAAACCGGTGGCTAACTTACCCGGATCGGGCGACTTTAAGAAAGTGGTATCGTTTGGAGGTAAACTCCTGCTGCAGCGGGGCAATCAGCTTTTCCGCCGCGACGGTGCTGCTAACTGGACTCCGCTGGCATCGGCCTTTACCATTCACTCGGTGCAGGTATCGCATGGAAGGGTAATTATTAACGACAAAACGAATGTGGTATATACGCTTAATGAGCAATTTGAACTTAGCAGTGAGTCGATTACGGTTTCCGACGATGTAGAATACGACAACATCAATTCTACCTTTTGGCTGGCCGGAATGGACCAGGGTGTAATTGCTGCAAAAATTAAAGCCGGACAAGAGCCGGAGTTAAGCTATTTCAAACCAAAAGGTCCTGCACTTAACAATCCTTTCTGGATGACCTTTGCGGGTGAGAAATTATTTGTAGTGCCCGGTGGGCGGTGGGCAAGCAACAATAATCAACCGGGAATGATAATGATCTACGAAAATAATCAGTGGAAAAATATTTTATCGAATGAAGTTACCGATGTAATAACCCAACAAATTCCAAAACAACCTGCGCTCGATTTTATGAATGTGGCTGTAGATCCGACCGATCCGACGCATTTTTATGTTACCTCCTTTGCAAACGGTTTATTTGAGTTTCGCAACGATGCCTTCGTGAAATGGCACCACCACAAAAACAGCCCCTTTGTAAATATTTTTGACTTCGAACCTTACAGTTATATTCGTCTCGATGGGGCAACCTTCGATCCTGCCGGCAATTTATGGCTGTGCAATATGTTTGATGCTAATGCAATAAAAATTTTAAAAGCAAACGGCGAATGGACCAGTTTATATTTTGCCGAATCAAACAAGCCTACCTTAGGAAACATCCTTATCAATAATCAAAATTCGAAGCAAAAATGGGTGCCTTCGGTGAGAGCACCATCAGGCGTTTTTATTTTCGATGACAACGGTACGCTCGATGACCAAAGCGACGACAAAAACCGTTTTATGTCGACTTTTGCCGATCTCGATAATCCCGGAAGCGATTTGCGTCCTTCGGCTATTTACACCCTTCAGCAGGATAAAAATGGAGTAATCTGGGCTGGGACCGACCTGGGACCGCTTCTTTTCTACAATACTTCGCGGGCATTTGATAGTAATTACACCTGTTCGCGGGTTAAAATTCCGCGCAACGATGGTACCAATCAAGCTGATTATTTGTTGAAGGACGAAACCGTGCAAGCGATTGCAATTGATGGTGCGAACCGGAAATGGCTGGGAACTAAAAATTCGGGACTTTTCCTGATGTCGGACAACGGTCAGGAAACCATTCGTCATTTCACTTCTTCCAACAGCCCTCTGCTTTCCGATAATATTATGTCGCTTTCAATTAATCCGGTGTCGGGCGAAGTGTTTATTGGAACCAGCAATGGCCTGGTTTCGTATCAGAGCGATGCCGCCGAAGGAACAGGGCTCTACGACAATGTATATGCTTACCCTAATCCGGTGCGCGAGTCGTATAAGGGTATTATTACCATTACTGGTTTAATCGACAATACCCGGGTAAAAGTGACCGACATTAGTGGTAACCTGATTTACCAAACAGTTTCGAATGGTAGTATTGCTACCTGGGATGGCAATGATGTTCATGGCCGCCGCGTAAGAACCGGAATTTATTTAGCCATTTGTGCCAATGAAGATGGAACTCAAAGTACCATTACAAAAATTATGGTAGTTAATTGATTTCATGTTTAGGAATCCGATAAATCATGAAACGAGCATAACTGCAGGCAATCACCAAAGTTGATGAAAATCTGGCATGCGAGTTCCATGTGACCTTTAAAAAACAATTATTTACACATGAAACGAACACTACTTCAGTCGTACGACACTACGGTCAATGCCCGTTGGATGTATTTGTTCGGCCTTGTTAGTTATCTGTTTGTCAACGGGTTGTTTATTCTGAAGTATGCCTCGCGTAGTTCTGTGCCCGAATGGGCAGTGCTCATCGCTTATGGTGTTTTTGTCGTCGGAATAAGTATGGTAAGCCCGGGGCTTTCAGAGCGTTTCCATAAGCTGTTTTTCATCCTTACTTCGGTGCTGATGCTGGCAGGAATTATCGTATTGCATCGGTTAATTGATCCACTTTCGGTGCAAGTCGACCGCTGGTCGGCCATCGATCATTTTCTGGATCGAATGCTCAGCGGCCAATATCCCTACCTGGCACAAACACACCTGGGGGGGTATGGCTCACCATTCCCCTTTTGGAACCTGTTTCATCTTCCCTTTTATTGGCTGGGCGATGTAGCTTATGGAATGCTGGCCCTGGTAGCAGGATTAATTTTTAGTTTGAAACGCTTGATGGGCACGTACAGAGGAGCATCGGTATTCTTATTTTTACTTTTCGTTAGTCCAGCATTTTGGTACGAAGTGGCTGTTCGAAGCGATTTGCTTTATAATTTTATTCTCTGTTTTCTGATTTGTGCCGGGTGGTACCGGTCAGGGCTTACCATCAGCAAATCCCTGTGGGTAACCGGAATTATCAGTGGCCTGATGTTGTCGACCCGGTTGTCGATTGTTATCCCGTTTTTCCTTTTGCTATTCCCCGGATTTACAGGAGCAAGCTGGCGACAGCGAATTTTGTTTACCGGAATTGCCTCCTTAACTTTTTTGGTAACTTTTCTGCCCTTTATTCTCTGGGATATTCAGAGCCTGGTGTTTTTCGAATACAATCCGTTTGTATTGCAAACCCGTCAGGGTTCACTTTTCGAATTTATTTTACTATTTGCCCTGCTGATTCCCTTGTCGTTGAGCTGGAAAGGTAATTTTGAGCGCTACGCTGCATACAACGTAGCAACCATCCTGGTGTTTGTGAGTGTTACCTTTTTGCACCGCATGATAGCCGATAACTTTGAATCGGGACTATTCGGAGCTCGCTACGACATCACCTATTTTAGTATGAGTTTGCCATTTATACTGATGGTACTATCGCGTGCATTTCCAGGTCGAAAAACTAGTGTGCCACAAAAAGTTACTCCGTAAGAATAAAGGTTGTAATACTGCCCTGAATTAATTCCGGGGATAAACTTCAGAATAACACTTTGGAGAAATAGTTACCGTTTAATAAGATTCATAAACTCTTCGCGTGTTTTTGCCTGCTGAAACACCCCTGTAAAATCGGAGGTGGTAGTAATTGAATTTTGTTTTTGAACTCCCCGCATCTGCATGCATAAATGCTGAGCTTCCAGAATCACCATCACTCCAAGTGGATTTAGCGTATTCTGAATACACTCTTTGATTTGGGTGGTCATTCGTTCCTGAACCTGCATCCGGCGGGCAAACACTTCAACAATCCGGGCAATCTTACTCAGTCCGGTAATTTTATGATTCGGGATATACGCGATATGGGCTTTACCAAAAAAGGGCAGCATATGATGCTCGCACATCGAATAAAAATCGATGTCCTTAACAATAACCATCTGACGGTAATCCTCGGTAAACATGGCCGATTGAAGGATTTCCTGCGGATTCTGTTCGTATCCGCTCATCAGAAACTGCATGGCTTTCGAAACCCGCTCAGGCGATTTAAGTAAGCCTTCGCGTTCGGTCGACTCGCCCAACAGACGAATAATTTCTTTGTAATGATAAGCTATTTGTCCGGTTTTTTCTTCGTCGAACGGAGCTATAGTAGTGGGATTAAAATCCATGTGATATTATTTACCGGTGACAATAATTCGATCGCGCACCGTATAGGTTGTACTTTTTAAACGAGGAAAAAGGGCCAGCAGTTCTTCGGAAAATACGCGGGCTTCGGTGCTGGTTTGGAAATTGCCAACTCTCACCTTCCAGAAGGGGGAACTATAACTAACGTAAACGCCAACTCCGGGAAAAGCTTCCCGCAAGCGTTGCTCGAGGGCAAATGCTTCGTCTTTGGCAGTACGCTGTACATTGCTCGAAAACACCTGTACGCGGTACCCGTGGGTAATGGCTCCGGAACCGGCAGTATTATCGGCTACAATTTTTTCGATTCGTTTGTCCTGATGAATAATCACCCGCCCACCACTGAGCGTATCACGTGAGCTGATGATTTCGAAGGCGTTTTTTTTCGGTTCTGTTGCGGCAACCTGTGTAGTGAGTTGAATACCGAAAGCCAGCAACAACAAAACCGGTGTGAAATGCTTCATACTTCTGAATTTTATAGAATGCAAAGTTACAAAATGTTGTGATTAAATCTACGCTTTATTTTATTATCTTTGTTTTTCAATCGAAAAAACAAGCGCTATGTCCGACAAAAGCCGTACCGTTATTATTGTTGCAGGCGGAAAAGGGGAACGCATGCAACGTTCTGTTCCCAAGCAATTCCTGACGCTGCATCGGCAACCTGTGCTTATGCATACCCTCCGGTGTTTTTACAACTTTAATCCGGCGATGAAAATTATTGTTGTTATACCCGAAGCACAGGTAGAGCGTTGGGCCCAACTGTGTCTCGACCAGCATTTTGAAGTTCCCCACTCCATTGTTGCAGGTGGCAGTAGCCGGTTCGATTCGGTTAAAAATGGGTTGGCCGTAGCACCCGACTCGGGGCTGATTGGCATTCACGATGGCGTACGGCCGCTGGTGTCGGCCGAAACTATAGGAGTGTGTTTTCAAAAAGCAGCCGAATCCGGAGCCGCGATTCCGGTAACCGATGCGGTGGAAAGTATTCGCCAGCTTACCCCGCAGGGAAGTATTGCGGTGGATCGGACACAATTCAAATTGGTACAAACTCCGCAGGTATTTGAAGCTCAGCTTATAAAAAAGGCATACCAACAAAATGCTTCGCCCTTATTTACCGACGATGCCTCGGTAGTCGAAGCCTACGGTCATCGGGTTGATTTAGTGCCCGGCAATCCCGAAAATATCAAAATTACGACTCCCGGCGACCTGGTTATTGCCCGCACCCTTCTGAAAAAAAGAACCTGATATGGGCGTACTGTCGACTGTCGATATCAAATTTCTACCCGGAGTAGGGCCCAAAAAAGCGGCACTCTTTGCCACCGAACTCAACATTCATTCGGCCGAAGACCTGGTGCGCCATTATCCCTACAAATACATCGACCGCAGCCGGTTTTACTACATTCACGAAATCTCCGAAAACATGCCTTTCATACAATTGAAAGGTGAGATAGTAAGGTTTGAAAAAACCGGAGAAGGGCGGGCACAACGGCTGACTGCCCTTTTTACAGACGGAAAACGAACCATGGAACTGGTTTGGTTTCAGGGTATAAAGTACGTAGTGGAGAAATTGAAGCCCGGAATCACTTATGTGGTTTTCGGAAAACCTTCGTTTTTCAACGGGCGGTTTAATCTCCTGCATCCCGAAGTGGAGCTACCATCGCAACTTCCACCTCTCGAAACGATGGGATTTCAACCCTATTACAACACCTCCGAAAAAATGAAAGCCGGTTTTCTGAACTCCAAGGCTGTTCAGAAAATTATGCAGGCCATGCTCCCCCACCTTCAGGCGGGTGTTCCCGAAACGCTACCCGCCCATTTGTTGCAGAAATTTTCGTTGATGAATCTCACCGAATCGCTTATCAACATTCATTTCCCTAAAAATGCAACTTCGCTCAACAAAGCACGGCAACGTCTCAAGTTTGAAGAATTGTTATATGTTCAGTTGAATATTCTTCAGCAAACCAAGTGGCGGGAAATGAACCTCCGGGGATTTGTAATGAAAAAGGTAGGTCGATTTTTTCATACCTTTTACACCGATTATCTTCCATTCGAGCTCACCAACGCTCAAAAACGGGTTATAAAAGAAATTCATGCCGATATGGCCGGCGGCAAACAAATGAACCGGCTGTTGCAGGGTGATGTAGGGAGCGGAAAAACCCTGGTGGCGCTGATGTCGATGCTTATCGCTATCGACAACGGTTACCAGGCTTGCATAATGGCACCTACCGAAATTCTGGCCAACCAGCATTTCGAAACCATCCGCTCGCTGGTACGCGATTCGGGGGTGCGTGTGGAACTTCTCACCGGATCGACGCGAACAAAAGCTCGCACTGAATTGCATGCTGCCTTGCAGAGCGGCGATCTTCACATCCTCATCGGCACCCATGCCCTCATCGAAGATCCGGTGCAATTTAGTAACCTGGGGCTGGTGGTTATCGACGAGCAACACCGGTTCGGGGTAGAACAGCGCGCCCGGCTCTGGAAAAAAAACGTAAATCCTCCGCATATTCTCGTCATGACCGCAACACCCATCCCCCGAACGCTGGCCATGACTTTGTATGGCGATTTGAAAGTGTCGGTTATCGACGAACTTCCTCCGGGACGAAAACCAATACAGACCTATCATTATTACGAAAACAAACGACAGGCACTCAACGGGTTTATATACAAACAAATACAAGCAGGAAGGCAGGTATATGTGGTGTATCCGCTTATTGAAGAATCGGAAAAAATGGAGCTGCAAAACGTTACGGAGGGCTATTCGTATTTTCGTGAGTTATTCCCCGAACTGAAAATAAGTATGGTTCACGGCAAATTGAAACCGGCCGAAAAGGAGTACCAGATGCAGCAATTTTCGTCGGGTAGTACTCATATTATGGTGGCCACCACGGTGATCGAGGTGGGTGTAAATGTGCCAAACGCCAGTGTGATGATTATCGAAAATGCCGAACGTTTTGGTTTATCGCAGCTACACCAGCTACGTGGCAGGGTGGGCCGGGGTGCCGAACAATCGTACTGTATTTTGCTTACGGGTTTTAAACTTGCCAATGATACGCGCAAACGGATGGAAATTATGACCCGCACCAACGACGGATTCGAGATATCGGAAGCCGACCTGCAACTCCGGGGTCCGGGCGACCTGGAAGGAACCCAACAGAGTGGTTTGCCATTCGACCTGAAAATTGCTGACCTGGTGCGCGATAGCCGAATGCTCGAGATTGCCCGCAACACGGCAATGGAGATTCTCGATGAAGACCCACGGCTTGAACTGGAAAAAAATAGCATTTTGTCACAGCAACTATTGAAATTGAAGCAGTCGGGTATCAATTGGGGAAATATTAGTTAAAAAAAACTTTCTTCTTTCGTGTTAAAAAGTTTTTTTTTATTTTTGGGCTGCGAAATTTTAAAACTCATTTTTTTCTTATTATCATGGAAAAAACACTCGTCATACTTAAGCCCTGTTGCCTGCAACGGGGAATCATAGGGGAAGTAATCCAACGCTTCGAAAAGAAGGGATTGCAACTCTGCGGAATAAAGATGATGCAGCTAACCGACGAGATTCTGAAAGAACATTATGCCCACCTGGCGCATAAGCCGTTTTTTAAGCGAATCAAAGATTCGATGATGATAAGCCCGGTAATTGTTTGTTGCTGGAAAGGACTGGAAGCTGTTCAGGTGGTGCGTGCCATGGCTGGTACTACCAATGGGCGACAGGCACCTCCGGGTACTATCCGCGGCGACTTTAGTATGAGTGTTCAGGAAAATATCGTACATACTTCCGACTCGGTCGAAACGGCTGCCATTGAGCTGGCCCGCTTTTTCAACAACGACGAGATCTTTGAATTTAATCAACATCAACTTGATTTTTTATACGCGAACGACGAACTATAAATAAACATACTAACGCTACTTCTCATGACTTGTTGTTATAAACAATTACTTGCTGCTCTTACACTTAGTTTCTTCTCAATTTCAGTATCTGCCAACGATAAAGATAAAAAGATTCCTATCCCTCCCGTCAACGACACCCTTTCGGTGTACCAGGAATTGCTCATCGATGCATCGGACGATCTGATGGAAAACCACCCGGCAGGTGACATTTACAACAACATCTGGACAAGTACCAAACTGAATCCCTACAAAATGCCGGTCGATAGTTTACCCGACTCCGTGCGTATCGACCTTTCTCAGTTCATTGTCCCTGTAACCGGCTTTATTACTTCCAAATTTGGTCCGCGACGCTATCGCTATCATTATGGAACCGATATTAAGCTCCAAACCGGCGATACAGTGGTTTCATCGTTTTCGGGAAAAGTACGCATTACCGACTACGACCGTCGCGGCTATGGCAACTACGTGGTTATTCGCCACGATAACGGACTGGAAACCGTATATGCTCACTTATCGAAAGTATTGGTACAAAACGATCAGACGGTAGCTGCAGGCGAGATTATTGGTCTGGGAGGCAATACCGGCCGGTCGACAGGATCGCACCTGCATTACGAAATCCGCTTCTTAGGCAATGCGATGAATCCCGAAAAGATTATAGATTTCGAAAAAGGCATGCCTTTTATGCACGAATACCTGATCACAAAGAACGAGTCGTTCTATTATCAGAAAGAAGTGAAAGCTATGGCTGCTGCTAAATACTATAAAATCAGGAGTGGCGACAACCTGAGCCGGATTGCAGCCCGTAATGGTACCAGTGTTCGCTCCCTGTGCCGACTAAACGGTATTTCGCCCAACAAAGTGCTGCGTGTGGGTCAGCGCATCAGGGTTCGCTAAACATTTCCCGACCTTTGCTTGTTTCAATAGGCAATCAAAATATTTAACTCATGTTTTCAAAAAAGAAGATTGAGGACCAAATGCTCGTGATTTTCGGATCCAACGGCGATTTGGCCCGTCGTAAATTATTACCTGCCATTTTTCAACTATATACCGGCAATTTTCTTCCTGCCCACTTTATTGTGGTGGGAGCCGGTAGTCAGGAAAAAGAGCTGGAAGAATACCGAAACGATGTTAAAGCTGCACTCAGCGAATTTCTGCCAAAAGAGACACTTGCCCATAAAGAAAAGGTAGAGGATTTCCTGAATCAGGTTTATTATAAAAAAGTGCACAACCAAACCACCTCCGATTTTGAAGGTTTGCGCGATTATCTGTATTCCTTGTCCGATAAGCTGCAAATTAGTCGTAATATTATCTACTATTTTTCCATTCCCCCTTTTCTTTACGAAACTGTAGCTGCCAATTTAGTGGCTTTCGGTTTAAATCAGGAAGAAGAAGGCTGGAAACGAATTATTGTGGAAAAGCCTTTCGGATACAGTTACGAAACTGCGATTGAGCTTGATAAGAAGTTACACAGTGGTTTTAATGAGGAGCAAATTTACCGAATCGACCATTACTTAGGGAAGGAAACGGTTCAGAATATTATGGTAACCCGTTTCTATAATGGCTTTTTCGAACCCATTTGGAATCGAAAATACATCGATCGGGTTGAAATTACTGCTGCCGAAAAAATAGGCGTAAGTGGTCGTGGCGGTTATTACGATAGCTCCGGAGCCATGCGCGATATGATACAAAACCATTTATTGCAGGTGCTGGCTGTGGTGGCTATGGAACCACCGGCTATCTTCGATTCCGATTCCATACGTAACGAGACGGTAAAAGTGTTGCAGGCCCTTCGTCCTATCAAAGGAAATGAAGTGATGCAACAGGTGATTCGCGGACAATACATTGCCACTCAGGTAGGCGATAAGCTACATCCCGGATACCGGCAGGAGCAGGGAGTGGCACCCAATTCAAAAACAGAAACTTTTGTTGCCATTAAAGCATTTATCGACAACTGGCGCTGGGGCGATGTACCCTTTTACATCCGCACCGGAAAACACTTACCTGCACGGGTAACCGAAGTGGTCATCCACCTGAAACATGCACCGCACCAGCTTTTCAAACAATTGTGCCTCACCCAGCCCAATAATATGATCATCCTTCGTATCCATCCCGATGCAGGAGTGGCCATCGATTTCGGTATGAAAATTCCCGGAGCTGGTTATAAAGTTCACAATGTGGAAATGGCTTTTAAATATGCCGACCTGGCCGAAACGAAAATACCCGAAGCATACGAACGACTTCTGCTCGATTGTATGGTGGGCGATTCAACCCTTTATGCCCGTGCCGATGCCGTGAAAGCCAGCTGGAAATTTGTCGACCCGATTATTCAGGCCTGGCAGGTAAATCCGGATATTCCGTTGTATTTCTACGAATGCAACACCTGGGGTCCCCACGAATCGAATCATCTGTTTGGCGATAGTCATTCAAAATGGCGCGAACCCAACGAATAAAACACCTTCTTTTTACTGCACCGGAAGTTTTTCTGTATTTAAAACTTCCGGTAGCTGTTTTTTAATTATACATTCATGAATTACGAAACCCATCTTTTCGACAACGTTGCTGAAGTGGCAAGAGGCGTTGCCAATTTAATAACCGAAAAGGCCTTGCAAAGCCAGGGTGCCGGCAAGTACCTCAACATTGCTGTATCGGGAGGTTCTACTCCCGTTGTTTTGTTTCAACTACTGGCCAATGAAGAGTACCGAACCGCCCTCCCCTGGACGAGCATCCGCCTGTTCTGGGTCGACGAACGCTGTGTCGATCCAACCCACCCCGAAAGTAATTACGGTACCACTTACGACTCTTTGTTACAGCACGCCCTGTTGCCTGCCGAAAATATATTCCGTATGAAAGGAGAAGAAATTCCGGTGAATGAAGCATCGCGCTACCATGGTTTATTACACGAACTACTACCGGTTAGGAATGGTGTTCCGGTGTTCGACCTTATTCTGTTGGGAATGGGCGACGATGGTCATACTGCCTCTATCTTTCCCAACCAACTGCATTTGTTACATTCGACAAAGGCAGTCGAAGTGGCCACCCACCCGGTGAGCGGTCAAAAACGAATCACTCTTACCGGTCCGGTGCTCTGTGAAGCCAGTCAATTGGTATTTATGATTACCGGTGCCGGAAAAGCGGCTATTGTGGCTACCATCATTGGTAAAAGCGAAGAAGCTAAAAAATATCCGGCCTCGTATGTACACGATTCGACCGGAAAAACCGAATTTTATCTGGACAAAGCTGCTGCTGCCAATCTCATCAACTAAACGAAAACGTTAACAGAGCATTCAGAAAACAGTACGTTTCGGCACCTGCATAATCCGGAAAAACGCACCTAAAAAGAGGTATCCTAACAAAAGAGGGTGTATTCACTTTGTGATACACCCTCTTTTGTTACCTATTTGACCCGATTACCTGCCAGCAATTTCCATTGTATCGGAGGCTATCATATATTCCTCATCGGTAGGAATTATTACTACTTTAACCGTCGATTCCGGAGTACTTATCAACATTTCTTTACCACGGGTTTTGGCATTTAATTCTGCATCAATTTTTACACCCATGAAACCAAGACTGTTGCAAACCTTTTCGCGGGTTCCGGTTTGGTTCTCTCCTACTCCACCGGTAAATACCAGCACATCTACCCCGTTGAGCGCAGCAATATACGAACCTACATATTTAATAATGCGGTATTCGTAAATATCCAGTGCCAGTTTAGCGCGGGGATTTCCTTCAGCCACAGCGTTTTCGATATCGCGCATATCCGACGATAAACCCGATACACCCAATACCCCACTATGCTTATTGAACAGCGTTGAAACTGCCGAGGCATTAATCATCTCCTTTTCCATCAGGAAAGTAACCACTCCCAAATCAACATCTCCCGAACGGGTACCCATCATCAATCCTTCAATAGGGGTAAAGCCCATGGAAGTATCCACCGATTTACCATCCTGGATAGCAGTAATGGAAGCTCCGTTACCGATATGGGCTGTGATTACCCTGGAATTGTTGTAGTCGACTCCCAGAAACTCGCAGGCACGTTTGGAAACGTAGCGGTGGCTGGTGCCGTGGAAACCGTAGCGACGGATGCCGTATTTAGTATACAACGGATACGGGATTCCATACATATACGCCTTTTCGGGCATAGTTTGATGGAAAGCTGTATCGAAAACAGCCACCTGAGGCACATCGGACAAGAGCTCACTGATGGCACGAATACCGGCAAGGTTGGGCGGGTTGTGCAAGGGAGCAATATCGATACATTCTTCTATCTTTTTAATCACTTCATCGCTGATGAGCACACTGCTGTTGAATTTTTCTCCTCCGTGAACCACACGATGTCCAACTGCATTAATTTCTTCGAGCGAAGCAATTCCACCATGTTTTTCGCTGGTGAGTACACCCAAAATATATTCAACAGCTACCTGGTGTTCCAGAATTTCTCCTTCCAGAATAACTTTCTGACCGTCCTTACGGGTATGTTTCAAAAACGAACCTTTCATCCCTATCTTTTCAACGCCGCCCGATCCAAGCTCTTCGTGCGTTGCCATATCGAGTAATTTGTATTTTACCGACGAACTTCCACAGTTCAGTACTAATATCTTCATTCCTTTCGTCCTCCTTATTTTACAAAATTACCCTTTTCATCATAACTATAAAAACCGCGACCGGTGCTCACTCCATAGTCCTTGGCACGAAACATTCTGAGCAAAATGGGCGATGGCTTGTACTTGATATTCCCATACTCGTCGTACAGGTTATTGAGCAATTTCACAATCTTCTCGATTCCCATATTATCGGCAGTACGAAATACTCCCAGGTTGTGACCAAATCCTACGGTCAATACCTTGTCGATATCTTCAATAGTAGCAATTCCTTCCATCAAAATCTGACAAGCTTCGTTGAGCTGTGTAAGAAACAGACGAACACTCACCAACCCCGACGATTCCATCACTGCAACATATTCGTGATTGATAAGTCGCGCAAACTGGCTAACCTTGTTGAACGTTTCCTGCGAAGTATGCAAACCGTTTACAATTTCGAGAATTTGCGAGCCCGGAGTGTTGATCATAAAATGAACCCCGATACAACGTTCCTGATACGCCAGTTCGGATGCCAGTTCGGTAACCACCACGGTAGAAACATTGGAAGCAATAATGGCGTCGGTGTCGAGCACCTGCTCCAGGTTTTGAAATACTTTTTTACGTTGAGCTACCTGGCGTTCACCGGTTTGGTTGTCGTAACGAATGGCTTCTATTACGAAATCGCATCCCTGAAAATCGTCGTATACAGTTGTGCCTTTGATACGGGCCATAATGGCTTTTTTCTCACTCAGGGTAAGTCCCCAGTTGGCAATACGAAGATCGAGTTTTTCTTCAATTCGCGAGTACGCATTGGAAATTTTTTCTTCGTTGGGTTCCAGGAAAACGACTTCCATGCCGTTGAGCGCAGCAGTAGTGGCAATCACGCTTCCTTCAATTCCACACCCCACTACCCCGATGCGCGAAAACAGCGTTCGTTTACGGTTGCGCTTACTAAGGCCGTACCGTTCAATCGGTTCAATAATTGGTTCTGACATATAACTTATTGTGTTTGATTCGTTGTCGTTAAATGGCCTGATTGGCGGTAATTGCTATCATGTTTACAATATCCTCTACTGAACAACCCCGCGAAAGGTCGTTGATAGGAGCTGCCATACCCTGAAGTACCGGTCCTACTGCCTGTGTGCCCGAAAAGCGTTCTACCAGTTTATAGCCAATATTTCCGGATTGCAGATCGGGGAATACCAATACATTGGCTTGTCCGGCAACCGGACTACCGGGTGCTTTGCTTGCTCCCACCGAAGCTACCAGGGCAGCATCGGCCTGCAACTCGCCATCAATCATCAGCGTTGGATTCATTTCCTGCGCCAGGCGGGTGGCTTCGGTTACTTTATCTACCAGTTCGTGTTTTGCACTTCCTTTACTCGAAAAACTCAACATCGCTACCCGTGGCTCAAAACCGGCTATAGCCTTTGCGGTTTCGGCAGTCGACAAAGCAATCTCAGCCAACTCTTTTGCCGAAGGATTGGGATTCACCGCACAATCGGCAAATACCAGTAAGCCATTTTCGCCGTACTGCGGAGTAGGTGTAAACATCAGAAAAGCACCCGAAACGACCGATATCCCCGGTTTGGTTTTTACAATCTGGAAGGCCGGACGTAATACATCGCCGGTAGTGTTTTGTGCACCTGCCAACTCTCCGTCGGCATCGCCGTTCTTAATGAGCAAACAAGCCAGATACAACGGATTGCGCGCCAGTTGTGCAGCTTCTTCCGGAGTCATCCCCTTCATTTTACGCATTTCGTACAACATGGTGGCATAGTGCTCCATCTTCGGATCGGTTTCCGGATCCACAATAGTAGCTTCTTCAATATGATTCAACCCGTTTTCGGCTGCTAATTGCAGGATACGGTCGCGGTTGCCGATAAGTAGTAACTTCGCGGTTTTTTCTCTCAGGGTAATATCTGCAGCTTTGAGGGTACGCAATTCGGTCCCTTCAGGTAGTACAATCCGGCGGGGATTTGCACTTGCACGTTCCTTCATTTGATCTAATAAGCTCATGGGTGGTGGAATAAAAGTTAAGTTGATGCAAAATTACTCCTTTTTTCCGAGTTTTGCAATGTAGAGATTGCAAATTAGCAAAAATCAATGATTTCTATGCCTAAAACGCAGTAAAATATGAAATTCGGTGCGTTTTGTACCCATTATTTGCTCATTTCCACTTCCTATTTGCATTCGTCCATCGGCATATCGTAGCTGAGAGGCTTTTAACCATACCGACAACCAATCGGCTACAACATACTGTGCAACCAGGTACATGCGATTCCCCTTCCCCGAAAACGAGGGGCTCGAAAAGGCATGCAATACATCAGCTTCGTAGGTATAAATCCGGTTGTCGTTGGCCGGAGCATTAAATACCAGGTAGCGCCAACTAAGCTTTAAGGGGAGTTGGCCCAATTGTGTACTCACATCCTGCCAGGCAGCGTACCCCGGGGTGGTGGTTCCCGATGCCGAATATTGATTAACTTCGAACGACTGCCGGAATTGGACAGGTCCTGAATTGTAATCGACCATTAACCGCCCCGACCATTTAGTTTGCAGTGTGGTAAAAACTACCGGATTCCGTTCGTCGCGTTGCGATGTAAATGCCTGCCGATACCGATACCGCAGGGAGAGTTGCAACTTACGCGATGCACTATGCTGGAGTTGGACTAAAAAATCGTTACCATACGATGGGGCATCGACTCCAAACCGTAACCAGGGAAACCGGTAGCTATCGGCATAGGCAGCCATTTTCCATTTTGCAATTGGAAAAAGTTCGATGCCTATATACATACCTTGTTCGTTTCCTACCCGCGACTGTGCCGAAAAGGCCGAGGCAAACAACGAATTGAACCGGTGGGAATAATACCGGTGAACTAATGCTACATTTACCCGGGAGGAGGGAGCAAACAGCAATCCGTTGAGCGTGGCTACTCCCTGGTTTCCCGACAAGGCTGTTTCGCCGAAAAAGTTAAACTGAAGCCAGCGGAACCTGTAATTAATTCCCGAATTAAATTGCTGCTCTCCTGAAAAATAAAATTGATTATAGGGTTTAAATGTTGGTAAAAGCGGCTGTGTGAAACGAGTATACAAGCCCGAATAGCCAATTTCGTACATGGGTTGCGAATAAATTATTGTTGCTCCTGCAGTCGACTGCCCTACCCTGTCTCTTTTTTCCTGCTCCGAATGGGTACGATGTAATCCTGTGGTATAAATGCTTTTGAAAATGCTATCCTCGAAACTGGCATCGAGCAGTCGGTGCGAAGCAAAAGCATGAAGGGTGAGATGCGATTTTCGTACAGAGGCAGCTATACCTCTGAAAAACTGGTGTTCGTTGGTCGATGCATAGCGTTTGAAGCCAGCCCCCACGTTCATAACCTGAGTAACCATCGACGATTTACTTCGTCGAAATCCCTGTCGCAACACCAGTCCCTGACCAAAACCAGCTGTAAAATCGCCTACAACCAGGTTGTTGATCCAGCCCCCGGGACGCACTTGCAACGAAGTGGAAACGAATCCGACTCCTTTTCGATCCCACCAGGGTTCTCCGGCATCTTTTTCGGCAGTGATGTTAAACCGAATGCGGTCGCGGAAATCGAAACGGTACTTTAGCGAACTGTACACACGATCGCCCGTATAGGCAGCCGAACCGGGTGATTCCGATCCGACCGACCTATACCCTTTTTTAGTTTCAACACCAAAATCGGTACGGTTATACAGCTCGTGTTTTCCATACTTTTTCACCTCCCACCAGCTAATACGGTCGTCGGATACCTGCGAATCGCCCAGGGTTATAAAAGGGAGCATTCGCCGGATATCCGTCATATCGAGCCCTTCCACCAATTGAAGTTCGTAAAGTGAAGTAAATGCCCCGTACGTATAGCGGTGATACAAGATATTTTCAACCTGTGAGGGGGTGATGAAAAGTAAGCGTTCTAATTCTTCTCTTTGCGACGAATTAATTGACAAAGGTTGCGAAGCCAACTCCGTTAACTCTTCATAAAAGGTTTCAATATCCGGAATTTCCTCCTCCGTTTCTGCCGAATATTGTTCGTATAAATCGGCAATAAGTTGCTCAATCGATCGGGTGTCGGGTTCCTGCGAAAAAACCGGAACCACGACTTTCAGTAGCAGGTAAACAATTAACCGGGCTTTCATAGGGCTTCAGAATTAAAGTTTGTACGATAACCCGCTCGCCAGCATCAACCCAAGTTGTGGATGTAAGGAAGCAACGAGGTTAAAACTCCAACGGTTCCATTTCGTTCCTACTCCCAGCGAAGGAACAAAAAAATGGTTGAAATACACACCCGTCTGCACAAAAAAACCTTCGTGTAGTAGCAGCTCAACAGCGGTTCCTACTCTTAGCCGGTTGCTCACTTCCTGATCGGCCTGCAGCCTCCATTCCACCTTCTCTGAAAATAAAAGTTTCATCCCTACACTATACACGGAGGCTATCGGCCTGTCGCCCGACTCGTAGTGCATGAGCATCAGGAACGGATTGTAGGCCGAAAAACCGAGAAATAAAGTGGAAGAGACCGGAACATGCAAACCCAATTGGGGATAAAATGCGGTATAATACCGGTCGGACTCAACAGAATACCGGCTATCGGCAATCAGTTGCAGCCCCATAGCGAATTTTCCTCCAAAATTGCGCGAAAAACCAATACCCGTCAGAATTTCGTGATAGGCATCGAAACCCGAATAGCGAATATCGGCAGCCATCGTAAAATGACTGAAAGGATACGAAAAATGTAAACCTTTTGAATCGAGTTCTGTTATAGCATAACGGGATTCGTACTCAACGCCCAGCTGTGGACGAGTGACATAGGAAGTCAACGCCGGATTTTGAAAAAGCTGAACCCGGTGAGTGTCGGTAACCGACGTTCCCCCTACCGATAAAGGCTGTGAAAGAGGAAACCACGATTGGGCATTCGCGAAAAGGGTACAACCCAGGAATAGGGTTAGATAAAAATTGTTTTTCATACGTAAAGTTAAGGTTGTGCGTTAATAGCTAATAAACAGTGTTGAATTAGAAAAGTTCGGTTGATTAAAAAATTGGTAAGATGGCTGAATTTTTAATTTGTCAATGTGTAAAAATAAATAAAGCAAGTACATAAATTCATACAAAATTGTTACTTTTGCAGCGAAATGAAAACCTATCCGTTTTTAATTAGTTTGCTGATACTTACTGCAATTGGAATAACAGAAGTACCAGCTGTAACACTGACCGACGATGCGCCGGGACAGAGTGGTAAAGTAACGATGGTGGTCGACGGAAACGACACTACCTATTATGCCTTTTTGCGCGACATCTACGTATATCCGAAAATTAAATTCAACAGTCGCAAGCAAGAACAGTTTTATTGGCGGACTGTGCGCGACGTAAAAAAAGCACTACCCTACGCAAAGCTGGTAAGTAGTGAGTTGGTTCGGGTAAATATATTACTTACCGATATAAAAAGCGAAAAAGAACGAAAAAGATACCTGGCTCATTACGAAAAAGAAATTTTCAAACGCTACGAAAAAGACCTTCGTAAATTAACCATCAATCAGGGACGATTGCTTTTAAAACTTATCGACCGGGAAACAAATTCTACTTCCTACGATCTGATCAAAAACTACCGTGGCAATGTGTCGGCCTTTTTCTGGCAGGGCATGGCCCGCTTGTTCGGTTCCAATTTAAAATCGGAATACGATGCTTCGGGCAACGATCGGATAGTGGAACGGGTAATTACCCTGGTTGAATCCGGTCAGCTATAACTTCACATCATGTTTGAAAAAATCTTCAGGAAAATGCGCCATCAGCTTCAGAAACTTTTCCGAAACAAATTTTCGGGAAGAGCGGTGGTTGCTGAAAAATCGCGTATCCGGGAAGAAATTAAACGGATGAAATTTCAGATGTCGCCTAACCAGAAAGAAGCTGAAGCTTCCGCTGTTTTTCGGAAGATTGAAGCGATGCCAGAATTTCAGCGTGCACAAACGATACTGATGTACTGGTCGATGTCTGACGAATTACCAACGCATGATTTTATAAAAAAATGGAGCGAATCGAAAACGATACTGCTTCCTGTGGTTAAGGGTGAACAGATGATAGTAAGAAAATTCACCGGCGAAAACGATTTAAAATCGGGAAAATGGAAAACCATGGAGCCAGCCTTATCGCATCGTGCAACGGTGGCCGACCTGATAATAGTTCCGGGAATAGCCTTCGACACCTCCAAAAACAGATTGGGACGTGGGGGTGGATACTACGATCGGTACTTAAAGAAAAAAGGTACACCCACCTGGGGTGTATGTTTTAATTTTCAGCTCTTCGATTCGGTGCCTACCAACAGACTCGATATTCATATGGATAAAGTAATTACTTCTGATCGGATTGTGGAGTAAGTTCCGATTCACCTTTCCGGTAATAATAAACCACTCCGTACTCTTTGCACTTCATTAACCGCGCATAAGGCTTCAAGTCCTTATAGCGTTCTTCAATTTCGTTCCAAAGTTGAACTATAATTTCATCGCCTTTCTGGCGCAGGGCCACCATGTCCTCCCAATTTCGATTGGTGGTATGCTGGTAAATTTTTTGGGAAGTTTTGTACTCTCTGAAAACATCGAAATGAACTTTAACCTTGGCAATAGTTGGGTTATACAGGGGCATTCCTCCAAGTTTTATCCGCTCACTTTCTCCTTCTATTACCTTTTTTCCCCAATCAAGCACTGCCTGTTCGGTACTTAAATCGGGAACCGTATGAGTATCGGTATCCAACCCGTACAATAGTTTGTGCTCCTTTCGAATTTCACCCCGCATAACCGACATATTGAAAACCTGAATAAAATGCGAAATATACATTCGTGCGTTGGAAATCATCTGCTGATACCGCTTATTAGCATTTACCTGATTATGAAGCGATTGAAGATAAATGTTTTGTTGTTTTTCAAATAGTGAAAGAAAATTCCTGGCTTCCAACACAATTTTAAACGAAACTATATGGTTACTGTAACCGTTCCGCTCCTCCATTTCGATAGCGGTACGTAACGCCCGGATTCGGGCCTGATCGGTGTTGGGCAACCTGCGGTAAGGCATTTTGTTATTCTTTTCGGTTCATGAGCTGCTGTGCTAACTGAAGTAAATTATGTTTTCGCTCATCGCTTACTTTCACTTTTGCCAGATGTGCGATTGCATTGTGGTAATACCCATCCATTGCATCCTCCGCTATTTTTCGTACTTCCAGGGTATTATATATTTCAGTTACTTTTTCAATTTTTTCTTCGGGCGATTGTGCCGCACCTTTCAACAATGCATCCAATTGATGCGACACCACTCCGGTTGCTTTGTTAAGAGCATGAATAAGCAAATAGGTTTTTTTATTGCAAAGAATATCGCCACCTATCTTTTTACCAAAGGTTTTTTCGTCGCCATATACATCCAGAATATCGTCCATCAACTGAAACGACAATCCTATATTTTCGCCGAATGCATATAAATTCTGAGCATCTTCCTCGTCGGCCCCACCAATTATTGCACCGGTTTTTAATGCACATCCCAATAAAACCGCCGTTTTAAGACGAATCATTTCGATATATTCGTTGGCACTCACTACTTCACGAGCCTCAAACTCCATATCGTATTGCTGACCCTCGCAAATTTCAACTGCTGTTCGTGTAAAAAGATCCAATACCGGTTTCAATACTGAGGCCGGAGCTTCGGATACCAACTCATAGGCAGCTATTTGCATCACATCCCCCGATAGAATGGCCGTATTATCGTCCCATTTTACGTGCACCGTAGGTTTGCCCCGACGCAGCTCAGCACGATCCATAATATCGTCGTGAAGCAGCGTAAAGTTATGAAAAATTTCGATACCTAATGCAGGAGGAATAGCATTTTTTAGCTCATCGGTATATAAGTTGCTGGCCATCAGGGTTAAAGCTGGTCGAATACGCTTACCTCCAAGGCTTAGTGTATAGCCAATAGGAGCATACAATCCAGCTGGTTGGCGCTCCCAGTTCAATGATTCCAGCGATTGATTCACTAATTTCAGAATATCTTCAAAGCTTTTCATGTGTAAATTATTGTTTTTTTAATAGTCACATGGAACTCGCATGTCAGATTTTCATTCACTTTGGTGATTGTCTGCAATCATGCTCGTTTCATCTGTTTACGTTTTTTTGATCCATGAATCAAGAACCATTACTTTGATAATCAAATCATTGAGTATAGTAGATAATTGATCAGGGATGTCATCTGATTATATATTTATTTCGCTTTCGATTATATCGTTCATAACGTCGGCAATATTCAAACCTGCCGCGGCAATTTGCTGAGGAATGAAGCTGGTTTCGGTCATGCCGGGTGTTGTGTTAACTTCCAGCAACTGAATTACTTCGCCTTCACTTACAATATAATCGACCCGGATAATACCTTTACAACCCAGAATTTCGTAAATGGCCGTTGTTAGTTGCTGAACCCTTCGGGTGAGCCCTTCGCTGATGCGCGCCGGAGTAATCTCCTCCACCTGGCCTTTGTATTTTGCATCAAAATCGAAAAACTCGTTATGAGGAACCACCTCAGTTACAGGAAAAACCACCGTCTTTTCAGCAATCCTATACATCCCGCACGTAAGCTCTGTTCCCTTCATAAAAGCCTCTATAATAACTTCTTCGCCTTCGGAAAACGCATTTTCGACAGCCTTTTCAACCCCTTCGGCCGATTTAACCTTTGTGACTCCAAAACTGCTTCCTCCCACGTTAGGCTTTACAAAACAAGGAAAACCAACCGCTTTTTCCACTTCTTCCGGCGTAATCGATTGCCCTTTTCGCAATAAAACCGATTCCGAAACTTTCACTCCAAAGCCCTTCAGGTAATTGTTGCAGGTAAATTTATTGAAGGTAATGGCCGAAGCCAGCACTCCGCACGAAGAATACGGAAGTCCGATGAGATCAAAATAACCCTGAAGAATTCCGTTTTCGCCGGGAGTGCCATGGATGGTAATATACGCAAAATCGAAGCGTATTTTTTCACCCTCTACTACAATGCTGAAATCATTTTTATCCACAGCAACAGTATCGAACCCCTCCATTTCGAGTTGCCACTGGTTACCACGGATGGTTATTATATACAAATTGTAGCGGTTTTTATCGATATACGAATATAAACCGGCAGCACTTTTAAGCGAAACAACCACTTCCGACGAATCGCCACCCGCAACGATGGCCACATTTTTCTTCATTCTACTTCTTACAGATTTAAATTAGTTTGTGCATATTCACGCCACATTTCGATAAGTTTTTGCATATCGTCGGGTAAATCGCTGTCGAAATGCATATACTCATTGGAACGCGGATGTACAAATCCGAGCGTTTTGGCGTGTAGTGCCTGACGCGGACAAATATAAAAACAATTCTTGATAAAGAGCTTATAATAGGCCGAAGTACTTCCCTTCAGAATTACATTGCCTCCGTAACGCTCGTCGTTGAATAAGGTATGTCCGATATGTTTCATATGCACACGGATCTGATGTGTACGCCCCGTTTCGAGCCGGCATTCTACAAGAGTTGCAAAACCAAAACGTTCCACCACCTTATAGTGCGTAACCGCATGTTTGGCATACAGATTTTCGCCCTCGGGATACACCCTGAAACACATCCTGTCGACCTGATCGCGGGCCAAAGCTCCCACAATTGTACCTTCGTCTTCTTTCACATTTCCCCACACCACAGCTAAGTAGCGCCGATGCGTTGTTTTATCAAAAAATTGTTTCCCCAATCCGGATTTTGCCTCCGGAGTTTTTGCAATAAGCAATAAACCCGAAGTATCTTTATCAATTCGATGCACTAATCCCACGCTCGAGTCGTTGGCATCGAAGGTATGGGTATCGCGCAAATGGAAGGCAATTGCATTAAGCAGTGTGCCATCGAAATTGCCAAAACCGGGATGTACCACCAGGCCAGGCTGTTTATTCACCAATATTATATCATCGTCTTCGTACTCGATCCGTATCGGAATATCCTGCGGAACAATCACAAATTCGGAAGGCGGATAGGCCAGTACAATAGTAATGACATCGCCTGGTTTAATACGATAGCTTGGTTTCACCGACCGGTCGTTGACACGGATATTACCTGCACCGGCAGCATCCTGAATGCGGTTGCGCGAAATACTGGACATTATATTAACCAGGTATTTGTCGATCCGCATCATCGATTGTCCCTTGTCGACTACAAATCGGTAATGCTCAAAGAGTTCCTGTTCATCGGGCAATTCACTTCCATACTCTTCATCGTAAAACGAATCGTCCTTTTCCTCATATTCCTCTCCTACAAAAACATCTTCCTGCACGTATTATTCCTCCTGTATTAAAAAAATTCTTCTTCCTCTTCTTCGTCCCCACTTTGGTTGGTTCCCTTTTTAATAGCCTCTTCGATGAGGTAAGGATCCCTGGTGAGCCAAACGTTGATACGACTTCCTTCGGCTGTATTTTCGCCGGGAGCCGGCGACTGCCGGTACACCCGGTACGAATCTTCGTTGTTGGTAGGGGTTTCGTCGAAATTTACCGATCCGATTATAAAAGATGCTGCAAGTGCGTCGGCTCGTGCAGTCGTTATAGTTGATCCGATAAGGAAAGGCACTCCACTCACTACATCGCCTACTCCACTTCCTACCACCAGTACCAGCGAACTACCTTCGTTGAGTCGGGCTCCGGGCTCTACCGATCGGCCATTGTGGCGAACATCAATTACCAGATCTTTAAATTCGGAGGGCTGATATTCGACGTAGGACACCCGCAATCCCAGCGAACGGAGCAGTGCGTCGGCCTGTCGGAACGAAATATCGTTCAACTCGGGTAATGGAATGAGTTTCGATTGTCGCTTGTTGACAATTAAAAATATCGATCTGTTTTTCTTTACCGATGAGCCGGCAGAAGGAATTTGTTCGATAATTGTACCTAATGCCTTGTTTTTGTCGTATACCGAGTCAATAATTTCGACAAACAAATTATTGGGTCGCAACAAATTGGCAGCTTCTTCTTCGTAAAGCCCGCGTAAGTCGGGTACAGCTACAGCTTCACCTTTGCGGGTATACTGATCAATTACCAGGAGTGTAGCCCAGGTAAGAACTACTACTATCAGAAATGCCAGCATTATTCGTTTGAGAATAAATCCGGCCAGACTATTTTTCCAGAACGACTTAAAATCCATACTTGTAGTGCCAGGTGTAATACTTATAATTCGACTGCCAAAATTAAGCAAAAAATGCGGATTGCTTGCTGATGGACAGCGCTAAAAACAAAAAAAGTAAAAACCGGGTTTAGGTTTTTACTTTCTTTTTTCTGTTGTAAGGCATTTAATTACATTTTGTGTCGACCTTCATCGGCTACTGTCAATTTTTTTCTACCTTTAGCACGACGGGCAGCCAACACTCTGCGGCCGTTCGCTGTAGCCATTCTTTCACGAAATCCGTGTTTGTTTCTTCTTTTTCTGTTCGAAGGTTGGAATGTCCTTTTCATTGCTCTATGTTATTACGTTAATAATCTGAATTTTGGACTGCAAAAATAGATGTTTTTTTTTAATTGACAAAATGTTCTGAATTATTTGTTGAATTTTGTGCTTTCGCCAAAAAAAATTACTTTTGGTGATTCTTAACTTAATTAACAATTATTTCCTAATTAACCAGATGTATGGACAGAGTTAGTATTGTAGAACCGGATAAAATCGGGAGGAATTTTATCCCCGATGAGTATCTTCCAGCGGGTAAAGATGAGTATTACCAGCGTAACAAACAGGTGATTCCTCCCAAGTCGGGATGGCGTAATCTTCGCTCAGGCGAAATTGAATTATTGGTGAAAAACGAAAATACCTGCGAAGATTGGGACGATCTGCTGGTAACCGATGAGTTTGATCCCAATATGATAAAAAATTCGAGTTTTTATGGGTTAGTGCGCATTGGCAGGTTGCGCAATGTAATTGTACAGCATCACGACCTTCGGCTTCCGACGGGAATAACCAATAGCCTGGTTATTGCGTGCGATATTGGCGACGATGTGGCCATCCACAACGTGCATTACCTGGCACATTACATTATTGGCGACCGGTGTATGTTGTTTAATATTCAGGAAATGCATACCACCGATCATGCTAAGTTTGGTAACGGTACCATTAAAGATGGTGAACCTGAAAATGTTCGTCAGTGGATGGACATCATGAATGAAACCGGTTGCCGGGGGGTGTTGCCTTTCGATGGTATGATAACAGCTGATGCTTATTTGTGGGGTAAATATGTGGACGATAAGACCCTGCAGGCAAGTTTGAAAAAAATTACGCAACAGAGTGTCGATAGTCGTCGTGGGTATTATGGCACGGTGGGTAATCATAGTGTACTAAAGAATTCGCTGATTCTGAAAGATGTAAAAATTGGTTCGAATTGCTATATAAAGGGTGCCAATAAATTAAAGAACCTTACTATCAATTCGTCGAAAGAGGAACCTACTCAGATTGGCGAGGGTGTGGAATTGGTAAATGGTATTATTGGCTATGGATGTCATATTTTTTATGGTTGTAAGGCTGTAAAATTTGTGTTGGGTAATAATTCGAATCTCAAGTACGGTGCTCGTTTGATTAATTCCTACCTGGGCGATAATTCGACTATTTCGTGTTGCGAAGTGCTTAATAACCTTATTTTCCCGGCTCACGAGCAACACCACAACAATTCGTTCCTTATTGCAGCCCTCATTATGGGTCAAAGTAATATTGCTGCCGCCGCTACCCTTGGTTCGAATCATAATAGTCGTGCCAACGATAACGAAATCCAGGCTGGTAGAGGTTTCTGGCCCGGACTGTGTACCAGTGTGAAACATTCAAGCCGTTTTGCTTCATTCATTCTTCTGTCGAAAGCCGATTACAACTACGAGATCGATATTCCCTTTCCTTTTTCGTTGGTAAACAACAACGTTAGCCAGGATCATCTCGAAATTATGCCGGCTTATTGGTGGATGTATAATATGTATGCACTGGCTCGTAATTCGTGGAAATTTACCAGTCGCGACAAACGGATCCATAAGGTGCAACACATCGAATTTGATGCCTATGCTCCCGATAGTATGGAAGAAGTAATTCGTGCCATCGGCCTGCTCGAAAAATGGACAGCTAAAGCGTTTTTACTCAATAAGAGTGAAGCTTTGGTGGAAAAAACGGAGAATGAATTGATTAACCTTGGTCGCGAATTATTAATGGGTAATGCCGATGTTGTTGAAAAACTGGAGGTTACAGGTGAAGATATGGAACATTCGAATCGTAAGGTGGTGATCGTTAAAGCGTACAAAGCGTACCATGCTTATCGCGATATGTTGCATTACTACGCGGTTAAAAATCTGATGAAATTCATGGACAATCATCCTTTCAAAGCCATGGCCGACGCGCTCAACTACCCACGGGTAACCGATTGGGTGAATCTGGGTGGACAGCTGGTCACCAATTTCGACCTGGACAAGCTCCGTAGCGATATTGGCAACGAAAAGCTTAAAAACTGGGACGATATTCATCAGCGTTACGACGAATTGTGGGAACGGTATCCTCTTGATAAACAAAAACATGCGTATGCCTGCTTGTGTATCTTGTATGGTGTTACGGTAATTTCGAAGGATAATTGGGTAAAAGCGCTCGATAAAATGATTGAATTACAACAGTATATCAACGAACAGGTGTACGTTACCCGTAAAAAAGATTATGATAATAAATTTCGCCAAATCACTTTCCGCAATCAGGATGAAATGAATGCGGCTCTGGGTACGATAGAACAAAACAGTTTTATTGCAGAAGTGGGCCGCGAAACTAAAGAACTGATTGATAGGATTGGTATTTTAAAACAACTGTAGTTTTTTTCAGCAATAAGCCGGAAAGTGGGTAGTAAATTAGCTTAATCCACTTTCCGGCTTATTTGTAGATATATTCGAGCATTGTGTTCCGTCAGGAAGTTTATCTATACTCAAGTGATAAGGTATTAATAAGTGGTTGATAACTGTTGATAAGTAGTGGATAGATTTTGAAAAACTTATGTTGCATTATTCGAACCAAATCGTGTATAAAACAAAAAACGGGATGTGCAACTTTTTAATTGTTTTATTACCGATGAACTTTTAAACCTCAATTTTGATGTTATCAACATACTATTCGTAAAAACTTATTAACTTTGCAGCTATCAACAGGCTGTTGAAAAGAGTTGTATTCTGCTGAAAATGAATCTTGAGATAAGCTGAAATATTGTTGATTACTCAGAAAAACTATTGATAACTGCCAGGGGTTAAAAGTGTCGAAAATGTTATCAACTCTATTAACACCCTATTATTATCATCATATAGTTTTTTTTAAAAAGTAAAATATTAAATATTAATTGTTTGTTGATTAAAAATGGAAAAATCGGAACTCATTTCTGAAATACAGCGATTGAAGAAAGAAAAGAATGCTGTAATAATGGCGCATTACTACCAAACGGGCGATATTCAGGACATAGCCGACGTAATCGGCGATAGTCTTGCTCTTGCTCAATGGGCTGCTAAAACGGATGCTGATATGATTGTTTTGTGTGGTGTACATTTTATGGGCGAAACAGCTAAAATATTATCTCCACAAAAAAAGGTTTTAATTCCTGATTTCGAAGCGGGTTGTTCGCTGGCCGATAGCTGTCCGGCCGATAAGTTTGAAGAGTTTGTTAAAGCGCATCCCGCTCATACAGTTATATCGTATGTTAATACTACTGCTGCTGTTAAAGCCTTAACTGATGTGGTGGTTACTTCTACTAATGCCAAAAAAATTGTGGATCAGTTTCCTGCGGATGCAAAGTTAATTTTCGGTCCGGATAAAAATCTTGGAAATTACATTAATAGTGTTACCGGACGAAACATGTTGTTGTGGGATGGTGCCTGCCACGTTCATGAGCAATTTTCGCTCGAAAAGCTTGTTGCTTTAAAAGATGAGCACCCGGATGCAGCCATCATTGCTCATCCTGAATGTAAACGCCCTCTCCTGCTCATGGCCGATTTTATTGGCTCTACGCAGGCATTACTCAATTATACTATTCAATCGGATAAGCTGAAGTTTTTGGTGGCTACCGAAGCTGGTATTCTTCATGAAATGCAAAAGAAAAATCCAGGTAAAACTTTTATTCCCGTTCCTCCCAACGACAGTACATGTGCCTGCAATGATTGTAATTTCATGAAGTTAAATACTTTACATAAATTGTATTTGTGCATGAAAAACGAAACGCCCGAAATTACAATTGACGAGGATATAAGAATAAAAGCTGTCAAACCAATATTGAAAATGCTTGAAATGTCGTAAGTGGTTTTATTCTAAAAAATACAGAAGTAATTGTTTATACTTCTGTATTTTTTTTGAATCAAGAATTAAGAGTCAAGAATCAAGAGTAAAGAATCAAGAGTAAAGAGATGGTATGTCATTATTTTTTTTATTTATGATTATTGAACATACTTCTTTTGTTATTCTTATTTGCTTTCAATAATTTTATACACCTTATCGTTACGACGGATAATTTCATTCGTCTTAATCGAAAAATATTCTCCTTTTACTGCTTTATCTACTGGTTTTAAGTCTACTCTTATTTCTTCTGCTATCGCTTCATACGCCCCTGTTGTTTCTCCGGTAATTAATAATTCATCACCTGCCAAAACAAATTGTGCTTCTACTAAAATTTCGGCTACTCCTACTTTTGCAAAATAGTTGGTAACTTTACCAATATACATTTTTTTATGTGTTGCTTCCGATCCATAATTGGAGCTCCATTCTCCTAATCGCTGACCCAAATAGTATCCATTCCAGAACCCACGGTTAAAAACACGACTTAAACGCTCATTCCAGCCTTCAATCTTCTCCACGGTAAATGTACCGTCAATATACGACTCAACGGCTTCACGGTAGCAGGAAACAACTGTTTTGACGTACTCAGGTCCACGAGCTCTCCCTTCAATTTTTAAAACGCGTACTCCTGAGTCTAGCATTGTATCGAGAAAACTAATCGTTTTTAAATCTTTTGGCGACATAATATATTCATTGTCAATCTCTAACTCGATTTCCGATTCTTTATCTTTAACTGTATAGGCTCGCCGACATATTTGATTACATTCGCCACGGTTGGCCGATAGATTTTTCTCGTGCAAACTTAAGTAACATTTACCCGATACAGCCATGCATAGCGCTCCATGACAGAACATCTCAATCTGAATCAACTCCCCTTTCCGACCTGTAATTTTTTCATTCACAATTTGTTTATATAGTTCTGCAACCTGCTCCATTGTTAATTCTCTTGCAAGTACTACTACATCGGCAAAGTTGGCATAAAATTTCAACGATTCAACATTGGTTATGTTTAATTGAGTCGAGAGATGTACTTCAACTCCAATAGAATTTGCAAACATCATTGCTGCTACATCCGACGCTATAACTGCTGTAATGCCGGCTTCTTTAGCAACCTGTATAATTTCGCGCATCAGATTTATATCGTTATCATACAAGATGGTATTTACCGTCAGATACGCTTTTATTTTATTTTCCTTACAGATAGCTACAATTTTTCGTAAATCGTCCATTGTAAAATTACTGCTCGATTTACTTCGCATATTTAATTTTTCTACTCCAAAGTAAACCGAGTCGGCACCTGCCTGAATTGCTGCTGCCAAACTTTCCCACGACCCGGCAGGTGCCATGATTTCTATTTCTTCTCTTCTTATCATTATTTAATATCTTGGTGTTAATTTTTTACTATCAAACTGAATTCCTACCCGAACTTGCTGGTATGGAAAATCGCGCATACCATATTGATACTGAAAGTAATAATTTACTTTTGTACCAAGTATATTTACTTTTGTGAATGTTACAAGTGGTCTGTCGCCAAAATCATTACCGTAATCCGGATGTTTATTCATCCATCCACTATAACCGCGTATTCCCCCCTCCCACTCTATTTTGTTTTTTTTAAACTGTATTTTTGTTCCGTACATCGGTGCATCGTTCTGTGTGTAATTTACTGTTTCCCAACACATAAATCCAACCATTCCTACCCATCTTATTTCATCGGTAATTGCTGTTTTAATTTTGAAACTTTTTCCTGCTTCCAGTTCAAAATAATATCCTGTAGTGTTAAAATGTCTCTTCTCATATACACCTGTTCCCGATGAAGTCTTCAATGTATAATTGATTATCAGATTAGGTATTTGTTCAGTTTCTTTTAATAATCTTATTTTAGTTTGTACATAGATATCTCCCCGGGCAAACCCTGAGTAATGATCAACTGTCATTGCTCTTTTATTTGCTACTATGGTATCTACCGTGTAATGCTCAATCAAATTAGCCCAAAGTTTTAACGCAATTCGTTCCGATACTAATGGAATTTCTACTCTCAAATAACTGCTTTGAGTTCGATCACCGTATCCAAAATACGAATCTAAACTAAGATCAACATTTGTATACTTACCAATTCGTGCATTGGTTAGTTCCGGTACCGGATGTGCATTCGGACCAAACCAACTGGGTGAATATCGTTCAATGAGTTGTGCATTAAAATGGCCCGTATAAAGTAGAAGAATAACTAATTGTATAGTTCTTAGCATTTTTTGCTTATTTTTTTTAGTTTGATGAACTGAACAACAGTGAACTAAGTGAGTACAAAATTAGTTATAATGCTTCGATTATTAAAGTTTTTGTAACTTTGTACACAAATTACTGTTTACTACCCTGTTTCTTTGTTAATGAATTTAGATACGTTAGTAAGCATAAAAAATTAGTATAAATGAAAATTGGTTCAATTGAATTTAAAGATAAGCCTCTTTTTTTAGCTCCTATGGAAGATGTTACAGATCCGGCCTTTCGGTTGATTTGTAAACGTTTCGGAGCAGATATGGTATACACAGAATTTGTTTCAGCCGACGCATTAATTCGTAATATTCCACGTACCGAACAAAAGTTAACCATTCACGAACAGGAACGACCTATTGCTATTCAAATTTATGGTCGTGAAAGTGGTCCTATGTCGGAAGCAGCCAAAATTGCTGAAGCCGCTAAAGCTGATATTGTAGATATAAATTTTGGCTGTCCGGTTAAAAAAGTGGCTGGTAAAGGTGCTGGTGCAGGATTGCTTAATGATATACCTAAAATGCTGGAGATCACCTCATCTATTGTTAAATCGGTTAATGTTCCTGTTACTGTAAAGACGCGTTTGGGTTGGGATGAATCGTCAAAAGTAATAGTTGATTTGGCTTTACGTTTACAGGATTGTGGCATTGCTGCTTTAACAATTCATGGCCGTACTCGTGCACAAATGTATAAAGGAGAAGCTGATTGGTCGTTGATAGGTGATGTTAAAAATCACCCGTCAATTAAAATTCCAATTATTGGGAATGGTGATGTTACATCTCCGGAGCGTGCTAGCTATAATTTCGATACGTATGGGGTGGATGCTGTGATGATAGGAAGAGCATCTATCGGTAGACCCTGGATTTTTTCAGAAATTAAACATTATTTTGAAACGGGTGAAATTAAGGATTTGTTAACTTTTGAAGAAAAAAAAGAAATTTTAAAAGAACATGTAATTGCTTCGGTTCGTTGGCTCGATATTGACGAGGAAGTTTCTATTGAAGAAGTTATGGACAAACGTCTTAAAGGAATAATTCATAGTAGGAGGCATTTAGCTGCAACACCTGTTTTCAAAGGTATTCCAAATTTTAAAGAAACCCGAATAGATATGCTCCGGGCCGAAACGATTAATGAATTGTTTGCTTTAATTGATGGGGTGGAAGAACCACAACTCTGATAATATTGAATTGATTGCTTTAATTGATGGGGTGGAAGAACCCAAACTTTAAATTATTCTAATAAAAATATTTTTTATTCAATTTGTAATCTTCGTTGATGTTTATCGTCAACGAAGATTTTTATTTTTACACATTCGTCGGGTAGGAGAGAAGCTATGTTTCCTGCCCATTCAATAAAACATAAATTTCCGGATTCGAGGTATTCAGGTACTCCTATCTCCAGTGCTTCAATTATACTTTCAATCCGGTAGCAGTCGAAATGGTAAATAATTTCGCCTTTATTGGTTTCGTATTCGTTGACAATTGAAAAAGTAGGTGAGTTGATAACTTGTTCCACACCTAACAATTTTCCTATCGCTTTAATAAGTGTAGTTTTTCCTGCACCCATTTCTCCATCAACTATAACAATTTTTTTAGAATTGAAATTTTCGATAGCCCAACTTGCTGCTGTATTTATATTCTCCAGTGAGGTTAGTAAAAATTCATTCATCTGTTTTAATATTTTGTTCATATATTACACACATCTCAAATATTGAAACTTCCCAGCACCCTTCATCAAATCTTTTAAATTATTAGCCACGGGCATTATACTTTCGACTGCGGGTCTAAATTGTTAATTTTATTTATTTACGTTTCGTCAATTTTTTTGTCAGATCGTAAAGCATTTTTTATATACTACTTCTATCCATTTTAATCTGCAAAAATACCTTTTTAGATCCTTTCTGTTGTTATTTTTTTTGTGTAACTGTACAGTTATTTTAAAATATTCGATTCTCAGCTACTCAAATCACTATTAAAATGCTTGTAAATTATTGATGCTCTGTTTGTTCCAATTATTTTTTCTAACTCTGAAATTTCTGCCTTCTGGATTCGTTTTACACTCCTAAAGTGATTTATTAATATATTTTTAGTTTTATCACCTATTCCTTTAATTTTATCCAGTTCCGATTCTGTTTGTTGTTTACTACGTTTATCTCTATGGAAAGTAATAGCAAAACGATGGACTTCATCCTGCACAGTAGCCAAAAATTTAAATACTGGATCGGTTGGTTTTAATCCGATTTCTAATGGTGGAAATCCGAATAAAAGTTGACTGGTACGGTGTTTTTTATCTTTAGCTAAACCTGCAATTGGAATATTCAAGTTTAGTTCATCCACTAACACACGTCGTACTATTTCCATTTGTCCGGCGCCACCATCCGTAAGTATTAAATCGGGTAGGGGAGTACCTTCATTTTTCATACGGGTATATCTTCTGTAAACCACTTCTCTCATTGATGCATAATCGTCGGGACCTTCAACTGTTTTTATAGTATACTTCCGATATTCTTTTTTTGCAGGTTTTCCTTTTTTGAAAACAACACATGCAGCAACAGCATTAGTTCCTGATATATTGGAATTGTCGAAGCATTCAATTGTCAATGGTAATTTAGTTAGTTGAAGTTTATCCTGAATGGATTTCATCAAGGCTGTTTGTTTTTGTTCAGGATTTAACTTTTCACTTTGTTTTAATTTGTCGAGTTTATATTGCTTCACATTCTGTATCGAAAGATCTAATAGTTTTCGTTTATCTCCTTTTTGAGGTACAGTCATTGTAACGCCTTTCATTTCAAATTCGAGAGGGAAGGGAAGAATGATTTCCCTGGATGTACTATTAAATTTTGTACGAAGTTCTACTATTGCCATCGAAAGTAAATCTTCTTTTGTTTCGTCTGTTCTTTTTTTATATTCAATTGTATATCCCTGGAAAATGGATCCTTTTGCAACTCGCAGAATATTTACATAACAAGCACTATCATCTTCATCAAATCCGAAGATGTCAGTTTCTTCAAGAATAGTATTTGATATGATCGATTTTGATTTATAGTTTTCAAGCAGTTCATATTTTATTTTTAATTCATGAGCCTCTTCAAATCTATATTCCTGCGACAGTTGTTTCATTTCGTCCAACAACATTTTGCTTAATTCGTTGGCATCTCCTTTAATTATTTTCTTTACGGCTTCAATATGTTTTTGATAGGCCTCTGGTGATTCTAATCCCTGACAACCACCGTTGCATTTTTTGATATGATACTGTAAGCAAACTTTAAATTTATTGGATTTAATATTTTCGTTTGAAAGAAGAAGACGACATGTTCGCAGTGGAAATATTTCATGTAAAAATTCGAGTAAAGTGTTTATTGCATAATTTGAACTGTATGGTCCGAAATAGAGCGAACCATTTTTTATTATATTCCTTGTCTTGAAGATTCTTGGAAATGGTTCATTGCTAATACAAATACTGGGATAGGTTTTTCCATCTTTTAATAATACATTATAGCGAGGCTGATACCTTTTAATTAGGTTGTTTTCAAGCAGCAGAGCATCTTCTTCTGTATCTACAACAATATATTTTAAAGTAACAATGTTTTTTACAAGTACATTTGTTTTCCCTTGTTCATGTACTTTATTAAAATAGGATGATACTCTTTTTTTTAAGTTTTTTGCTTTACCAACGTATATTATTTCATCCAGATTATTATAATATTGATATACTCCAGGTTGCTCTGGTAGAGTAGCTATCTGTAATTTTAGATTATCCTGTTTAGTCATTTAGCCTATATCTAATTTAGTTCCACGTGAAACATATGCAAGCTGTTTACTTTTTTTATCCATATTACTTACGATTGTGAAAGCACTTGGTTGTCGATAGTCCTATTTTTGGTGGTTTGCACCCTATACTTAATCGGCATCTTCAGTAATTGGATTGTTCATGTATTGTTTATAGTCCTTTTTTGGCGGTAAGCACCCTATACTTAATCGGCATCTTCAGTAATTGGATTGTTCATGTATTGTCGATAGTACTGTTTTTGGCGGTTTACACCCTTTACTCACTTGTATTTTTTTATCTTAGATTATGACATACGTCCTCATTAATTATTGTTATAATTCAGTCTTGTTTTCGGTGGTTAGTATTGTGATTTGTAGATGCATTTATGTTTTTTTTTATTTGCGGAGCTCGTTTTGATCGCGTTTTGTGATTTGAAAATATGTTTATTCTCCACATTGTACAAAGAGTTTATATGTTCTTTTACTATTCTTTTTATCTATTTTGGAGCTTATTTAATCTAATGTTTCACGTGGAACTTATGTTTATCTTCCTAATAATACTAGTAAAACATTTACATCGCTAGGTGAAATTCCGGGAATTCTACTTGCCTGTCCGATTGTTTCCGGTTTTATTTTATTCAATTTGTGTCGGGCCTCGGTTGAAAGCGATTGTACGTTTGAATAATCAATTCTGCCAGCCAGGGGGATGTTTTCTAAACGCAATAGTTTTTGTGCAATTAGCCTTTCCCGCTCTATATATCCCTCGTATTTAATTATTATTTCCGTAGCTTCAATAATTTCTTCTCTGCGTTTGGGTATTTCATTCAGTATTTTGTTTAATGCTGGAATAGCCGTAGCCAATTCGTTGATGCCAAATTGCGGGCGGAGTATTAAATCGTGAAGTTTACACCCATGTTTAAGCTCAGCCGAATTATTATAAGCTAAAAATGAATTGATGTGTATTGGTTTAATTGAGTAGTTTTTAGCAAAATCAATCAGTTTTTTTATCTCTGCTTTTTTATAATTCAGTTGCGCTAATCTGTCCTTTTTAGCCAATCCTAATGCAAACGATCGTTCGGTTAATCGCATATCCGCATCATCCTGCCGTAAAAGTAAACGATATTCAGCTCTCGAAGTAAACATTCGATAGGGTTCATCTACTCCTTTGGTTACCAAATCGTCGATTAATACACCAATATATGCTTCTTCTCTACCTAAAATAAAAGCTTCACCGCCGACACAATTCTGGTGTGCGTTTGCTCCGGCAATTAATCCCTGGCCTCCTGCTTCTTCATATCCGGTAGTGCCGTTTATTTGTCCGGCAAAGAAAAGGTTTTTAATTAATTTGGTTTCCAGGGTGTGATTTAGTTGTGTCGGATCGAAAAAGTCGTATTCGATTGCATAGCCCGGGCGATAAAGTTGAGCATTTTCGAGTCCGGGTACAGTTTGAATGGCTTTTATTTGAACATCGAGTGGGAGAGAGGAGGAAAAACCATTTACATAGAATTCCTGCGAATCCACTCCTTCAGGTTCCAAAAATAATTGATGTGCTGTTTTATCGGCAAAAGTTACAATCTTTGTTTCAATACTTGGACAATAACGTGGACCTATACTTTGAATCTGACCGTTATAAAGCGGCGAAAATTCGAGTCCTTGTTGAAGAATCTCATGCGTTTTTTCGTTGGTGTACGTTATCCAACAACTCATTTGTTTCAGGCCCCTGCCACCATTTTCGAGGAATGAAAACTGATGAAAATCGTTTTCGCCGGGTTGTTCGGCCATTTTACTAAAATCGATGGAACGGCCATCTATCCTACACGGAGTTCCTGTTTTCATCCTGTCGGTACGAAATCCTACTGACTTCAATTGTTCGGTAATTCCATATGATGCAGGTTCCGAAATTCTACCACCGGAAAGTTGTTTCTCTCCTATGTGTAGCAGACCACTCAGAAAGGTTCCGGCTGTCAGCACAACCGCTTTTGCATGCATCTCTACACCCAGGGATGTGATTACTCCCGTTACTTGTCCATCAACAATTATCAATTGTTTTACAGTATCCTGCCAAACATACAGATTAGGAGTGTTGGTAATTATTTTTATCCATTCCTGAATAAATTGTGCCCGATCGCTCTGCGAACGTGGGCTCCACATAGCAGGACCTTTCGACCGGTTGAGCATCCGGAACTGAATAGCACTACGGTCGGTTACAATTCCCATCTGTCCGCCCATAGCATCAATTTCTCTGACAATCTGACCCTTCGCAATTCCTCCTACCGCAGGATTACAGCTCATCTGCCCGATTTTATTCATGTCCATGGTGATGAGAAGAGTTTTTGACCCTAAATTTGCTGCTGCACAGGCAGCCTCATTGCCGGCATGACCTGCCCCTATTACTATAACATCGTAGGTAAAATCCATTTTTCATTAAAATTTAACCTGCAAAAATATATAAATAGCTTCAGATATAGACCTACTGTCGCAGAGATTAGTTTTTTTTGTTGAAAATTTGCTTAATTATCCGTGTTTGTCATAATCTCACCCGATTTTATGTCAATGTGACAGTTTTTTGTACATGGCACTTGTTTTGAAACCAGCCCCGCACTCTAACTATCAAATATTAAACTTAAAATTCAGAATAGTATGTCGAAAGGAAACATCGGGGTTACCAGTGATAACATCTTCCCCGTTATTAAAAAGTTTTTGTACAGCGATCACGAAATTTTTCTTCGCGAGTTGGTATCCAATGCCGTTGATGCAACCCAAAAATTAAAAACACTGGCTTCGGTTGGTGAGTACAAGGGTGAGTTGGGAGAGTTAAAGGTATTTGTTAGTGTCGATAAAAAGAAAGGTACACTAACTATTAGCGATCGTGGTGTGGGTATGACAGCCGACGAAATTGATCGATATATTAATCAAATTGCTTTTTCGGGTGCTGAAGAATTTCTTGAAAAGTATAAAAAAGATGCACAAGCTATCATTGGACATTTCGGTTTAGGATTTTACTCCTCCTTCATGGTTTCCAAAAAAGTAGAAATTTTTACTCAATCATACAAAGAAAATTCTGTAGCTCAACATTGGTCATGTAAGGGCGATCCTGAATATAATCTTGAAGATACCATCAAATCGGAACGTGGTACCGATGTTGTTTTACACATCGACGACGAGAATAAAGACTTCCTCGAAGAATCGAAAATTAAAGAACTGCTTACCAAATATTGCAAGTTCCTTCCGGTTGAAATCGTTTTTGGTAAAGTAAAGGAATGGAAAGACGGCAAAGAAGTTGAAACCGAAAAAGACAATATAATCAACAATACCACTCCGGCCTGGACCAAAAAACCAGCCGATCTGAAAGAGGAAGACTACAACGCTTTCTACCGTGAATTGTATCCCATGAGCGAAGATCCTCTTTTCAATATTCACCTCAATGTGGATTATCCTTTTAACCTCACTGGTATCCTGTACTTTCCCAAAATAAAAAACAATATTGAGCTTCAGCGCAATAAAATTCAACTTTATTGCAATCAGGTGTTCGTAACCGAGCATGTCGAAAATATAGTTCCCGACTATTTAACCCTGCTTCATGGAGTTATCGATTCTCCGGATATTCCACTTAACGTATCACGCAGTTACCTGCAAAGTGATGCCAACGTAAAGAAAATTTCAGGGCATATTACCAAAAAGGTAGCCGATCGCCTGGCTGATATATTCAAAAGTGATCGCAATCAGTTTGAAGCAAAGTGGGACGACCTGAAAGTATTTATCCAATACGGAATGCTCAGTGAAGAAAAATTCTATGAAAAAGCTGAAAAATTTGCCCTTCTAAAAAATGTAGATGGCAAGTATTTTACATTTGAAGAATACAAAGAACTGGTGAAAGAAAATCAGAAAGACAAAAACGGCGATCTGATTTATTTGTATACCACCAATCGCGACGAGCAATACAGCTATATTCAGCATGCTAAAGATAAAGGATACGATGTGCTCATCATGGATGGCCAATTGGATGTTCACGTAGTAAGTCAACTGGAGCAAAAATTTGATAAAACCCGATTTGTTCGGGTAGATGGAGATACCGTTGACAAATTGATTCAAAAAGAAGATGCTGAAAAAGTTCAATTATCTGATAATCAGAAAGATGAATTAATAACAGTATTTAAATCGCAATTACCGGTACTCGAAAAGGCCGAATTTATAGTAGCCTTCGAACATGTTTCACCTACTGCCAATCCGGTATTTGTAACCCAAAACGAATTTATGCGTCGTATGAAAGAGATGTCGGCCATGCAAGGAGGAATGATGAGTTTCTACGGCGAAATGCCCGATAGTTACAACCTGGTAGTAAATACAGCACATCCGGTGGTTGAACAGCTCATTAGCGACGAAGAAAATGCATTGGGTAACGAACTTCATCCCATTATTTCGGAAGTTGCACAACTCGAAGCTAAACGCAAAGAACTGAAGGACAGCCATAAAGATAAAAAAGACGAAGAAATTCCAGCGGAAGAAAAGGCAGAACTCGATACAGTACAACACCAACTCGACGAGTTGAAAGCTAAAAAAGAGGGATTACTAAGTGCATATGCTTCCGAAAACAAACAAGTACGTCAGCTAATCGACCTGGCATTACTGGCCAACAACATGCTCAAAGGCGAAGCACTGGCCAATTTTGTGAAACGAAGTGTAGCGTTACTGGAACAAAAATAAAGCGAACAAATCTCCACACAAAAAAAACGGAAGCATCTATCCAAAAGTGCTTCCGTTTTTTTTATCTTATATAAGCATCACCTGCTTCGCTCCAACCGCGAAGCATCCAGCCGCAGCAGAATAAATAGCAGCAATGTGAAACCCCAAAGCGACGAACCACCATAACTGAAAAACGGCAACGGAATACCAATAACCGGCATAATCCCCAGTACCATCCCCACATTTATCATCAGGTGAAAAAATAAAATACTTGCCACCGAATACGCATACACCCGGTGAAACGTCTCCTTTTGCCGTTCGCCAATGCGCAAAATCCGCATCAGCAACAACCAGTAAATAATCAACACCAGACTCGACCCCCAGAAACCATGCTCCTCGCCCACGGTGCAAAAAATAAAATCGGTATCCTGCTCCGGAACATATTTCAACTTTGTTTGCGTACCATTGAGAAAACCTTTGCCCCACAAACCACCCGAACCGATGGCGATTTTCGACTGATTCACATTATAGCCGGCACCTGTCAAATCATCTTCCATGTTCAACAATACCTTAATTCGAATCTGGTGGTGAGGTTCCAGTACGTGATTAAAAATAGTGTCGGAAGCGTAAATAAACGCCAGTGAAGCAACTGAAACAACGGCAACTGTAATCAGCGACTTATAGCGCCTTAAAATGCCCGTAGCGGCCCAGAAAACAGCCGTAAGAAGAACGGAACCAATGGCGATGTAATTGTAGTTAACCGGATACCAGTGGTTGACTATAACCGAACCTACTACTACCACTATAGTAGCACCGGCAATTATCAGACTTTCCTTCTTGTGCGTTTGAGCTGCAAAAGGTACAATAATCTGAATTAACTGTGCAATTCCCAGTGCAGCAACCACTCCCCAGGTACCTTGTTCATCGCCAATGCTAATAATGCTGAACCGTATAACAACAATAAAAAGTACAATTGCCAGCGCTCCCAGCAATAGCACAATCCCTTTCATCCCCTCACGGTAAAACATCAGCAAAAAAGCCATGAAAACCAGTGCCGATCCCGTTTCTTTCTGAAGCAAAATCAAGGAAAAAGGAATCAGCATTATTACTACCAGCGGAAACATATCTTTCCACGCTTTCAATTTGTAGTTGTAGCGACTCATAAACTTAGCCATTGCCAATGCAGTTGCCATCTTTGCAAGTTCGGCCGGTTGAAAACTCACCGGACCGATTACAATCCACGATCGGGAACCTTTGATGTCGGGTGCCACAAAAATGGTAATAATAAGCAGTACTATTGCCACTCCGTAAAATACGTAAGCAAAATAATTGAATATCCGGTAATCGAGCAACAAAACAATACCTCCAAGCGCCAATGCAGTGAGAATCCAAACGAATTGCTTACCCGCCCGGTGGTCGAACGACAGAATACTCCCTTCGTAATCGAGTTCGTAGCTGGCCCCATAAATACTGATCCAGCCCATAAATACCAGCAAGAGGTAATAGATTACGGTGGTCCAGTCGAGAGTATATTGAATATTATCGCGTTTCGACATGGGTGCGGTTTAACGAAGGTTGAACATGAACTACAGGTTTAGCAACCGGGGCCGATGGGTACAGAAAACTCACGGGCCTGGTTTTCACTTCAGGGTTGGTTACCGAACCGGCAATCTGGTTGAACAGATCGGTTCGTTCGATTTTACCTTTCAGGAAATATTCGAGCATCATACTGGCAATGGGTGCAGCCCAGGTAGCTCCGAATCCGGCATTTTCGACTACTACCGCCACGGCAATTTTCGGATTTTCGCGGGGAGCAAAACCTACAAACAGCGAGTGGTCTTTTCCGCGGCTGTTTTCCACTGTCCCGGTTTTTCCACACATGCTGATACCCGGAATTTTGTACCGGCGGCCGGTGCCAAACTCAAATACCCGCCACATTCCTTCAATTACGATGGGGTAGTGGGCCGAGTCAACGAGTGTTTCGTGCCGGCGCAATTGCATGGTATCGTTGGAGTTGAGATGCGGGGTAATGTAATAACCTTTGTTGGCAATGGCTGCCATGCTGTTGGCCAGCTGGAGCGGAGTAACCAGTACTTCACCCTGTCCGATCGAGAGCGACCGGATCGTCATTGCCCGCCATCCGGTTTCACCATAGTAGCGATTGTAGTATTTTTGCGAAGGTACATTTCCGGATGTTTGTTCAAACACATCGGTATCTTCAAACTTCTGACCGATTCCGAAACTCTTTATGGCATCTACCCATTCCTGATAATGCTTTTTAAATCGAAGATTCTTCTCTCCGTAGCCTTCTTTTTCGATGGCAGCGCGAAAAGCACTCCAGAAATAGGGATTGCAACTTTGCTCGATAGCGTTAAGAATGCCAACCGGTGAACCATGAAAGTGACTGCACTTGATAGGTGCCGAAGTTGGACCATTGCACGAATAAAGTGTATGTTCCTTAATTCCGCCCATTTGCTGAAGTACCAGTGCCTGTATGGGTTTAAAGGTCGATCCGGGTGAATACTGAGCCTGAGTAGCCCGGTTCATCAGGGGTTTAGTAGGATCTTTAACCAGTTCGGCGTAGTTGGTCGATCGCTGCCTTCCTACCAGCAACGACGGATCGAACGATGGATTACTAACCATGGCCAGAATTTCGCCGGTCGAAGGTTCAATTGCCACCGCACTTCCGATTTTTCCATTCATCAACTGTTCGCCAATTTTTTGTAGCTCTATGTCCAGTGTCAGGTACAAATCCGTACCCGCTTTCGGGGCTTCGTCCATTTCACCATCGCGGTATTTCCCCTGAATACGGCCTTTCGAATCGCGTAATAAAATTTCGACTCCCTTCCCTCCCCGCAATGCAGCTTCGTAGGTATATTCCACCCCATCGCGACCGGCATAATCGCCTTGTTTGTAATAGGGATCCGACTCAATTTTTCGACGGGAAACTTCACCAATACTTCCCAATACATGGGCACCATACGGATAAGCATATTCGCGCAAGGTGCGGTTTTGGATGTAAAAGCCCTGAAATTTATACAGATTTTGCTGGAACGATGCAATGTCCTCGATGTTCAGCTGAGTCATAAAAACCTGTGGAGTGTACGATGAATACCCCAGGTTTTTTTTTCTATCCTTTATTTCGGCCATGCGCTGGTCGAAAAAATCAACCGAAATATTTAATGCTCTGCAAAATGAAACCGTATCAAGATCACGGATTTCGCGCATGATGAGTGCCACATCGTAGGCAGGTTTGTTGTAAACCAACAGTTTCGAATTACGATCATAAATCAGTCCGCGGGGAGGAAAAATTGTTTTCCGAAGAAAGGCATTACTTTCGGCGCCTACCTTATACCGCGTTTCAATAATTTGAAGATTAAACAACCGGATGATATAAACCAGCACTACGATGGTAAAAATGGCTCCAATTACCCATCTCCGGTTTTGCAGGCGGTCATTGATCATAGTTTACTTCGTTTAAACGACTGAATTCCAAATAAAATAATTATGGTTATTACACTGTTAAGTGCAATTCGGAGCAAGGTGCTTCCCGCATCGTGAAAGGTAAATGTTTCGAGGAAGAAAAATGCCGTATGATGTACAATCACCAGGGTAATTACGTATTTAACAAAAGCAGCGACACCGAACGAATAAAAACCCGGAACCGGATTGGCTCCTTCTTCCACCGAAAGAAAGGCGTTGATTACCGGATTGCGAAGGTAGGCCAGTAAAACAGTGGCAAAAGCGTGCACTCCGGGAGTATTGGTAAACGAATCGATGATAAGTCCGGTAATAAAGCCCAGAATGAGCGAGGCCCAGCGTGGAAAACGAACCGGTAACAGCAGGATTATCAGAATATAGATATAGGGATTTATAAATCCTGAAAAACGGATGTTGTTCAGCACAAACACCTGAATCAGGATCAGCAGAATAAACCGCACTATGTTCTGTATAAATAATATCATGATTATTGACTTATAACCGATTGTTCGAGCTGCCGTTGTTCTTCGTAATTAAGGTAATTAATTACCTTAACATGCGAAAGTGTCCGGAAGTTTACCGCCAGTTTTATTTTGATATTGTAATAGGCATCGCTTTCGTGGATGATGAAATCGTCGACCGTTCCTACCAGAATTCCCTCGGGAAACGAATAGGTATAGCCACTGGTGATGAGCGAATCGCCTAACGAAAATTTTACATGACGGGCAATATCGTTTAATTTGGCATACCGGTAATCTTTTCCTTCCCAAACAATGGGGCCGGAATAGTTATTCTTTTTAAACTTGCTGTTAATCTGAAGTTTAGGATTCAATACCGGAATAATTACCGAAAACTTATCGGTTACTTTCGATACAATTCCCACTACGCCTTCTTCGTTTACAACTCCCATATCCACCCGGATTCCATCGCGCTCGCCTTTGTTGAGCGTAATGTAATTCTGCATCTTGTTGGTGGAATTGTGAATTACCTTCGCGTAGATGTACGAAATCTCGTTTTCGGGTTCTGCTTTCAGCCGTACTGTCGAATCGGTCAGCAGGGGTTTCAGGCTGTTGAGTTGATTTTTTAGCTCAATAATCTGATTTTTGAGTTGCGTATTTTCATACGCCAGACCATTATTGGACTGGCGTAGGTAAAAGAATTCGACAACCGAATTGCTTACTTCGTACATGGAGGCGAGCAGGGTGTTGCCCGATGAAAAAAACACGCTTTTCTGATAACCGTTGTTGTTGACGATCAAACCAAATGATACCAGCTCCAGCACGATAAACAACAGGACTACGCTGAACCGGATCAGAAATGCGATGAGTTTCCTCATTTTCCTCTCTGTATTAAAATTCTATCAACGGATTAAGAATCCGAATTTATCTACATTCTTCAGCGTGATACCTGTTCCGCGTGCAACGGCACGAAGCGGATCTTCGGCAATGTGGAATTTGATATTCAGCTTGTCGGAAAAACGTTTGTCGAGACCGCGTAGTAATGCTCCTCCACCGGCCAGGTAAATTCCTTTTTCAACGATATCGGCATACAGTTCGGGAGGAGTTTGTTCCAACGCGCTCAGGATGGCAGCTTCCATTTTTGAAATCGATTTTTCGAGGCAATGGGCTATTTCCTGGTACGATACGGGAACTTCCATCGGCAAAGCTGTCATACGGTTCGGACCGCGCACAATATAATCTTCCGGAGCATCCTCGAGATCGGTAAGCGCTGCTCCTACATTGATTTTTATCATTTCAGCGGTGCGTTCTCCTACCTTGATGTTGTGCATTCGTCCCATGTATTCTACAATGTCGAGCGTCAGATCGTCGCCGGCAATACGAATCGATTTGTTGGATACAATACCGCCCAGCGAAATGACCGCGATTTCGGTGGTACCTCCGCCAATATCCACAATCATACATCCGGTAGGAGCTTCCACATCGATGCCGATACCAATCGCAGCTGCCATCGGTTCGTAAATCATGTATACCTCACGTCCGCCGGCATGCTCGCTTGAGTCGCGAACGGCACGAATTTCGACTTCAGTACTTCCCGAAGGGATACAAACCACCATTTTCAGCGATGGAGTGAACAGGTAATTTTTGGTCGGAATCATCTTTATCATTCCGCGAATCATAAGCTCGGCCGCGTAGAAATCGGCAATAACACCATCGCGCAGTGGACGCACCGTGCGAATGCCTTCGTTTTCCTTGCCCTGCATCTGGCGTGCCTTTTCGCCAATGGCGATTAGCTTGTCGGTACGTTTGTCGAGCGCTACCACCGAGGGTTCGTCGACTACAATTTTATCGTTATGAATGATGATGGTATTGGCTGTTCCTAAGTCAATGGCAATCTCCTGAGTAAATGAAAAAAGTCCCATACGTTGATATCTGGTTGTTTTAATGTTTGAAATGTCTGATTCCTGTAGTTACCATCGACAAGCCGTTGGTATCGCACGAATTTACTGAATCCTGATCTTTGATCGATCCGCCGGGCTGAATCACCGCCGAAACGCCGGCTTTTGCCGCTATTTCGACACAGTCGGGGAAGGGGAAGAAGGCATCGGAAGCCATCACGGCTCCGTGGAGGTCGAATCCAAAATTGGCTGCTTTGGCAATGGCCTGCTCCAGGGCATCCACGCGCGAAGTCTGACCAACGCCGCTCGAACACATCTGTTTGTTTTTAGCCAGAACAATAGCGTTCGATTTGGTATGTTTTACAATTTTATTGGCAAATAGCAGGTCGTCGATTTCCTGTTGCGACGGTGCTTTGGTGGTAACCACTTTCAGATCGTCGTCGGTTTCCACTTTTGTGTCTTTATCCTGCATCAGCACGCCGTTGAGTAGCGAGCGGAACTGGCGGGTGCGCAGTTTATTTTCTTTCAGGATAAGAATGATGCGGTTTTGTTTCTGCGAAAGTAGTTCGAGTGCTTCGAAATCGTAGTCGGGAGCTATGATAACTTCGAAGAACAGCTTGTGAATTTCGGCGGCAGTGGCTTTGTCGACCACAGCATTGGTAACCAGAACACCTCCGAAGGCCGAAACCGGATCGCCGGCCAGGGCATCTTTCCAGGCATCGAGTAGCAAAGGGCGCGAAGCAATACCGCAGGCATTGTTGTGTTTGAGAATCGCGAAGGTAATATCCTCGAAATCGTTGATCAGATTTACCGCGGCATCGATGTCGAGCAGGTTGTTGTACGAAATTTCCTTGCCCTGGAGTTGCTCAAACATAGCTTCGAACTTGCCGAAGAAAATTCCTTTCTGGTGCGGATTTTCGCCGTAACGCAACACCTTCGAATCGTTTTCCGAGCAACGGAAATGCGACTCATCTTCCTGATCGAAATAATTGAAGATGGCCGAATCGTAGGCCGACGAAACGCCGAATGCTTCGCGGGCAAACCAGCGACGTTCCTCGAGGGTAGTTTCGGCACCGCTCTCGTCGAGGATGTTCAACAAGGGTTCGTATTGATTTTGAGAAGCCACAATTACCACATCGCTGAAGTTTTTGGCCGCTGCACGAATCAGCGAAATTCCGCCAATATCAATTTTTTCGATGATGTCGGCTTCATCGGCGCCGGCAGCTACTGTAGCTTCGAAGGGGTATAAATCGACAATTACCAGGTCGATTTCAGGAATATCGTAGGCTTCGAGCTGCTGCTGGTCGTTGGCCAGATCGCGTCGGTTGAGGATACCACCGAACACTTTCGGATGAAGGGTTTTAACCCGACCGCCCAGGATGGAGGGATAGCCGGTAAGGTCTTCGACGGCCTGACAGGGGATGTTCAACGATTCGATGAAGGTTTGTGTACCGCCGGTGGAAATAAATTCTACTCCTTCCGCATGAAGTTTTTGAATAATAATGTCTAACTTATCCTTGTGATATACAGAGACTAAAGCTTTTCTGATTCGTTTTTTGTTCATTCTGTTAAAAGCTACATTTTTAGTCTGCAAAGCTACGAAAAATTGTTTGTAACTACAAAAGGAAAATTTATGGGAATCTTTGCTATCATTTTAATGAAAAACTCCGGTAATTTGCCAATATTGTGAATTTGTGTTTACTTTGCGGGATTACAAAAAAGCCAGATGGTAAATTATAGGCGAGAAGCTATTTCTGTTTGGGAGTTACAGATGTTTAAAACAAAACTTAATGAAACGCATCACCTTCTTTTTTTTCCTCCTCCTTTCGGCCTTCTTGCCGGCACAGGACTTTTCAACGTTTTTCAGTACAGGCACCTGCCGGGTCGATTTGCAGTTTACCGGCGATAGCCGATCGATGAAGGTACACCTGGATAAACTAAAGCGGGAGCCGTTTTGGGGCGGAAGGGTGCAGGGGCTGGTTACGGAATCGGTACCGGGCGATTTTCGGTTTCAGGTAACCGACAGTGCCACGCAGCAGTTACTATACAACGATGGTTTCAATACGCTGTTTCGCGAGTGGCAAACCACCGACGAGGCAATGCAGGTGAACAAAAGTTTTGAAAATACGGTGGTGTTTCCGTTTCCCCGGCGTACGGTTGTGCTGAGCATTGAGCGGCGCACCGGTTTTGCCAGCTGGGAATTGTTGTTTTCAACCCATATTAATCCGAACGATGAATTGATTATGCGGGAGGAGGCACCCCGTATTCCGGTGAAACGAATCAGTCAACCGGCCGAACCTTCGGAGGCGGTGGATATCGCGATTATTGCCGAAGGGTATACGGCCCGGGAATTGAAAAAGTTTTACCGGGAGGCAGCCCGGTTGGCTGATTATATTACAAGTCACGAGCCCTTTAAAAAGTATGCATCCCGGTTGAATTTTTATGCTGTGGCGCCTCCATCGCAACAATCGGGGGTTTCGCATCCCAACCGCGGCGACTGGAAACGCACGGCACTCGGAGCGCATTTTCATACTTTTTATTCGCCGCGTTATCTCACTTCGCCGCGGCATTTTGCAATTCGCGATGTGGCTGCGGCTGTTCCCTACGATGCTATTTATATTCTGGCCAATACCGATGAATATGGCGGTGGTGGAATCTATAATTTTTATGCGTTGACATCGGCGCGGGGTCGCGATGCCCGGGCGGTGACGGTGCACGAGTTCGGACATTCATTTGCCGGACTGGCCGATGAGTATTTCTACGAAGGAGGAGATGCGCTCGATGGAATGTATCCGTTGCACGAAGAACCCTGGGAGCCGAATATTACCACTCTGAAGCATTTTGAACACAAATGGCAGGCCGATTTGCCCGAAGGTACTCCGGTTCCCACTCCGCTGCCGGTGGATTCAACGCTTTCGATTGATCAGCATACTTCACTTCTTGGTGTTTATGAAGGAGGCGGTTACAGAACAAAGGGTATATTCCGGCCCACTCCCGATTGCCGGATGAAAACCAACAAGGCGGCCGAATTTTGTCCGGTGTGTGCAAAGGCGGTGGAAAAACGGATTAAGTTGCTGACCGGGGAGTTGTAAATGCAGGTTTTCCGAAGATTTTAAGGTTGATGTCCGATACCGGATACCAGATTAAGATTTCCAGGGTTGCAAAGCAGCATTGCTTCGGTGCGATCGGTTATTCCGGATCTTTTTCGGTAAGGTATTTCCAGTACCGGCGTGGCAGGTGCTGCCGGTGCAGTTTTGGGTTAATCCGCTCCCTGATGGTAATGGCTTTGAAGTAGCGTTTCCACAAGCGTTGGTACAGCACTTCGTTTTCGGCCAGCAAGTGGTCCTTCACCTTACCGCCTTCAAAGAGTTCCGAATCAGAAAAACTCATTTCTGTAACCTTATGGGTATCGAAATACATCCCGTAATCGCGCTTCAAATCGTAAATGATAAACCGTTGGTCGGCATACCGGTTCCGAAAGTGCGTGATAATGAGCGGTAGTACATTGTGATCGGGTTCGATGGCCGCAAAATAGGTATCGTCGGTTGTTTTCTGAAACCGCACAAATTCGATCATCCGGTGCTTTTCGCGGCCTGTTTTCATGGCAATCTGCCGCAGCTGCAACACATCGTCGTCGGCAAAGTTGGTGGCTATGGAACGGGGCGAGTCAATGGTTTTGCAGATGTAGCGAAAAATCACCTCGTCGGCTCCGGGCAGTTCCGAAAGCCAGGCGTAGCTGATCATGTTCAGCGTATTTTTGTCCACTTTTTTTTCGAGCGATTTCCACACCCGTTCCGATTTTTCGGGGTCGGTAATCACCGTGTGGCTCGCTTCGCAAAACAGCGGTTCCGGCTCATCGGGCAACAGCAACCGGTGAGGGAAGGTTTTGCGAAGGTAAGCATCGAAAATGGCGGTGAGGAGACCTTCGAAGGACTTATCGTAGTGGTAAATGATCAATTGTTAATTGTTAATTATTAATTATTAGGGCTTAGGTGAAGGGGAGTTCGAGTTGGGTACTATCGGGTTTTTTGTTGGTAAGTTTCCGGCGGACGTATTCGGGCGAGGTTTCGTGTACCGTGCGAATGGCCAGTTCCCTGCAAGTGATAAAGTACTGCGCTTTTTTCATCACCACACCTATCTTTTTAAGATCGGCCGAACCGAGTTTCCCGAATCGCCTGGCCATCACGATGGTATTGGCCGACTTAACACCCACACCGGGAATGCGCAGTAACAGGGCCTGATCGGCGGTGTTTATATCCACCGGAAAAGCATCGGGGTTCCGCAACGCCCACGCTAATTTCGGGTCAAGCTCCAGATCGAGGTTGGGGTAGCGGTCGTCGACAATTTCATCGACCTTAAAACCATAAAAACGAAGCAGCCAGTCGGCCTGATACAACCGGTGCTCGCGAACCAGCGGCGGTTGCCGGAGCATGGGAAGTCGCTCGTCGTTGGTATTCACCGGAATATAGCCCGAATAATATACCCGTTTCATGCCGGGCTTGTTGTACAGCATATCGGTGGTATGCAATATCTGGTTATCGGTTTCGTCGGTAGCCCCGATTATCATTTGCGTGCTTTGTCCGGCAGGAGCAAACTTGCGCAACTTTGGCGCATTTTTACGCAATTCGGCATTTTCGAGCATTCCCTGCTGAATAAACTCCATCGGTTTAAACACACTTTCGTGGTCCTTTTCAGGAGCCAGCAGTTTCAGGTTTTTCTCGGTGGCAATTTCGATGTTTACACTCAGGCGGTCGGCATACAAACCCGCTTCGTGTACCAGCGCTTCGCTCGCGCCGGGAATACTTTTCAGGTGAATGTAGCCGTTGAAGCGGTGCGTGGTGCGCAACTCACGCGCTACCCCTACCAACCGTTCCATCGTGTAATCGGGATTATTGATAACTCCCGAACTCAGAAAAAGTCCTTCGATATAGTTGCGGCGGTAAAAACCGATAGTGAGGTCGACCAGCTCCTCTACCGAAAAAGCAGCCCGGCGTACATCATTGCTGCGTCGGTTCACGCAGTAGGCACAATCGTAAATGCAATAGTTGGTCAGCATTATTTTCAGCAACGACACGCAGCGCCCATCTTCGGTAAAACTATGGCAGATACCCCAGCCCGATGTATTCCCAATTCCGCCCGCGGTTTTCGCACGGGTAACACCGCTCGACGCGCACGAAACATCGTACTTCGCCGACTCGGCCAGAATTTCAAGTTTGGAAAGCAGATTGGGATTCATACAGCTGATTATCAGTATAACTATCAGATAAAAACGGTTCTGACAGCACCTCACAAAAATAGCAAATTCCGTTCATCGGCAATGTTAATGTTGAAAAATTAATATTTTAACAGATGATAAAATCGGATAAGTTTTTAAAAGTAAAGCAGTAAAGCGAATCGTACTACAAAAACTTTAACTAATTTAGCAGGCTGTTTAGGTGGTAAGCACTTGAAATAGCATTCGTTGTTAACCTAAGAGCCGGATTGCCCCATCAGAATAGAGTTAAGAAACAGTTTCTTTTTGAAGTTCATCAAGAGTGTGCTGTAAAGGTATGTTCATGTAAACGGGTTAATAAACGGTTTCTTTTTTTGAAGTTCATCCCCGGACAAATGGTATTTTTGATACATTAAATAACTAATTTACCCATGAATAAGGTCTCCAAAATTATTGTGTTTTCGTCGCTCGGAGTCTTGCTCGCCGGGATTATTTTCTATCCGAAAATCAGCAAGCTTATTAAAAACGATGAAGCTCCTGTAGAAGCAAAAAAGGGAGGCGGACCCGGAAAGCAAAAGCTGAGTGTGAATGCCCTGGTACTTAAACACCAGTCGATGCAGGATGTATTTCGAACCAAGGGGCAGCTTATTCCCGACGAAGAAGTCGACCTCTCGTTCGAAACATCGGGCAAAGTTACCGGAATTCATTTCAACGAAGGAAGCTATGTAACGAAAGGCACCCTGCTGGCCAAAGTAAATGATCAAACCCTTCAGGCTGAGCTCAAAAAGCTCGAAGCTCAGGTGCCGCTTGCCCGCGAACGGGTAACACGCCAGCGTACCTTACTCGAAAAAGATGCGGTGAGCCAGGAAACTTACCAGGCAGTAACTACCGATTTAGATAAATTGATGGCCGATATTGAACTGGTGAAAGCGCGTCTTCGTCAGACCGAACTGCGGGCGCCGTTTGATGGAGTGATTGGTTTGCGACAACTAAGTGAAGGAGCCTATGCCTCTACGGGAACGGTGGTGGCACATTTGTCGAAAGTTTCGCCGCTCAAACTCGAATTTTCGGTCAACGAGAAACAAGCCAACGAAGTAAAACCAGGAACTTCTATTCAATTTACAGTAGAAAACGACCCGGCTACCTACCGTGCCCGGGTGTATGCCATCGAATCGAAGCTCGATGAAAAAACCCTGTCTCTGAAAGCACGGGCCATATACGATAATCCCGGCGGCAAGCTGAAACCCGGCCGTTCGGCTTCCATCGAAATTATTCTGAAAGAAATCGACGATGCGATTGTGATTCCGAGCATTGCTTCGGTAGCCGAGATGGGACGCGACTATGCCTATGTGTACAAAGGTGGAAAAGCGAAACAGGTAGTTGTGAAAAAAGGATTGCGAACGGCATCTTCTATTCAGATAACCGAAGGCTTACAGGCCGGCGATACGGTGTTGGTAACCGGGGTGATGCAGTTGCGCGATGGAAGTGATGTAGAAATCCAACAAATTCAGTAAGCCTATGAACCTGTCAGAACTAAGTATCCGCCGACCGGTACTGGCCACTGTATTTATTCTCGTTATTGTGTTGCTCGGGGTGATTGGCTATACCTACCTGGGCGTGCGCGAATATCCGAACGTCGACAACCCGATTATCAATGTGTGGGTATCGTATCCCGGAGCCAATGCCGAAGTAATTGAAAAACAGATTACCGAACCGCTGGAGCAAAACATTAACGGAATCCCCGGCATACGGTCGCTCACCAGCTCCAGCCGTCAGGGTTCGAGCAGCATTACCGTGGAATTCGAATTAAGCGTCGACCTCGAAACGGCCGCCAATGATGTGCGCGACAAAGTATCGCGGGCACAGCATTATCTTCCCCGCGATTGCGATCCGCCAACCGTGTCGAAGGCCGATGCCGATGCTAATCCGATTATTCAGATTACCGTGCAGAGCGAACAGCGCTCCCTGCTGGAGCTCACCGAAATTGCTGAGCTTACCGTAAAAGAGCAGTTGCAGACCATCCCGAACGTAAGTGCCGTTGAAATATGGGGCGAGAACCGGTACTCGATGCGGCTGTGGCTCGACCCGGTGAAGATGGCCGCATACGACATCACGCCCATGGATGTGAAAAGTGCTATCGATCGGGAAAATGTGGAGCTCCCCTCGGGAAGTATCGAAGGCGATAAAATTGAAATGACCATTCGTACCCTGGGTTTGATGGAAACACCCGAGGAGTTCAATAATTTGATTATCAAAGAAGATAATTACCGCATTGTGCGCTTTGGCGATATAGGTACAGCGGAACTCGATCCCGAAAACCGGAAAAATATTCTTCGACTCAATGGCGTACCCATGGTAAGTACGGTAATTATTCCGCAGCCCGGGGCCAACCAGATTGAAATTTCGGACGAAGTGGAGCGACGTTTAAAATCGATGCAGAAAGACCTTCCCGAAGATGTGGTGACGCAAATTGTGTTCGACAATACCCGCTTTATTCGTGCCTCCATCAACGAGGTGTACGAAACCATACTTATTGCTTTCCTGCTGGTAATTGTGATTATTTTCATGTTCCTGCGCGACTGGCGGGTAACGCTTATCCCGGTGGTGGTGATTCCGGTGTCGCTGGTAGGAGCGTTCTTTATCATGTATGTGGCCGATTTTTCGATCAATGTGCTTTCGATGCTGGCGGTGGTACTGGCCGTTGGGTTGGTGGTCGACGATGCCATTGTGGTCACCGAAAACATCTACCTGAAAATTGAAAAAGGAATGACCCCGCTTCAGGCAGGTATCGATGGATCGAAAGAAATTTTCTTCGCGGTAATATCGACCACCATTACGCTGGTTTCGGTGTTTTTCCCCATTGTGTTTCTCGAGGGGATGACCGGCCGGTTGTTTCGCGAATTCAGTATTGTGGTTTCGGGGGCGGTAATCATTTCGTCGTTTGCGGCGCTTACGTTTACCCCGATGCTATCGACTAAGTTGCTGAAACGACGCGAAAAGCATAACTGGTTGTACGAAAAGACCGAACCGTTTTTCGTGTGGATGAATACTTCGTTCGAAAATGGATTGACCCGGTTTATGAAACTTAAATGGATTGCACCGGGTGTGATTTTGCTGGCATTGGGTCTGATTGTGCTACTTTGGAACACACTTCCCGAAGAAATGGCACCGCTGGAGGACCGTTCGCAGGTGATGGTTCGTACTTCGGCGCCGGAGGGAGCGACTTACGAATTTGTGCGCGATTACACCGATAAAATTGCGTATATTGTAGACAGTATTGCACCGGAGCGCGAATCAAACATCAGCATTGTGCGTTCGGGATTCGGGATGGTGCGCGTGTTGCTTCCCGACCTGCGCGACAGGGAGTATACACAGATGGATGTGGCCGATAAGCTGGGAGCGGCGGTGCGGAAGGAGACTGAGGCCCGCGCTTTTGTGCAGCAGCAATCCACCTTTGGCGGCCGGCGCTCGTCGATGCCCGTACAGTACGTGTTGCAAGCTACCTCGCTCGATAAACTAGAAAAGCACATCCCGCTGTTCTTACAAAAAGTAAACGAAAGCCCGATGTTTCAGATGGCCGATGTGAATTTGAAATTTACCAAGCCCGAAACGCGTATCTACATCGACCGCGACAAAGCAACCCTGCTCGGAGTAAGTACCCGCGATATTGGTCAGACTCTTCAATATGCCCTCAGTGGACAGCGCATGGGTTACTTCTATATGAACGGCAAGCAGTACCAGATTCTGGGCGAAATCAATCGTCAGCAGCGCAATACTCCGCTCGATCTGAAAACCATTTACCTCAAGAATCGCAACGGAGAAATGATTCAGATGGATAATCTGGTGGAGTTGAAAGAAACGGTGGCGCCACCACAGCTCTACCGCTACAACCGCTTTAGTTCGGCTACCATTACGGCAGGGCTGGCACCCGGAGTTTCGCTGGGTGATGCGCTCGACGAGATGGATGTGATTGCCAAAGAAACCCTGGATGAAACCTTCCGTACCGCCCTGGCCGGCGATTCGAAAGACTTCCGCGAAAGTTCATCCAGCCTGATGTTTGCGTTTCTGCTGGCGTTGGTGCTTATTTATCTGGTACTGGCTGCGCAGTTCGAAAGTTTCAAGGACCCGATGATTATCATGCTTTCGGTGCCTCTGGCGCTTACCGGAGCGCTGGTATTTATGTGGGCGGCCGATATCACCATGAATATTTTCAGCCAGATCGGGCTTATTATGCTTATCGGGCTGGTGGCCAAGAATGGAATTTTGATTGTAGAATTTGCCAATCAGCGCCAGGAAGCCGGAATGGATAAACTATCGGCGGTGACCGGTGCAGCGGTGCAGCGTTTGCGCCCGATTCTGATGACCAGTTTTTCGACCGTGCTGGGGTTGTTACCGCTGGTATTTGCATCGGGAGAAGGAGCCAACGGGCGTATTGCGATGGGAACAGCCGTGGTAGGAGGGATGGTCGTTTCCACTTTCCTTACCATGTACATCGTTCCGTCTATCTATTTAATTTTAGCCACCAACCGGAAAAAGGAGCAAGAGATAAAGCCTGATCTGCTGAGTTCCGATAAAAATTAATTTTTCAAATGAAGCACTTTAGTTTTCTTACTGCCGTCGTACTTTTTATCGCCTCTGTTCAGGCATCGGTGCCTGTGAGTCTCGATCAGCTTATCGAAAAAGGCTTGCAACACAATTACCAGATCAGGATAGCACGCAACGAGCAACAAATTTCCGATAACAATGCTACGCCCGGAAATGCGGGGATGTTGCCCACGCTGGATGTAAATGGTACTTTCGGGGGTACTGAATACAACAACGCGCAATTCCCGGCCGACGGCAGTGCAGCTACCAAAACATCAGGAGTAAGCAATTCCAACTTGTCGGCAGCGGTGAACCTGAACTGGACACTGTTCGATGGGTTTAATATTCAGGCTACTTATTCGAAGTTGAAGGAGTTGCAGCAGGCAGGAGCGTTGCAAACCCGCATGGATATCGAAAGCTACCTGGCCGATTTGTCGGCGGCGTATTACGACCTGGTGCAGCAAACCATCCGCATCAGCAACCTGAAATCGGCGGTACGCCTGTCGAAAGAGCGCCTGCGGATAGTGGAAGCCCGCTACAATATCGGTAATCTTTCCCGACTCGACCTGCAGCAGGCACGGGTCGATTTTAATACCGACAGTTCGCGGCTCATTCGTCAGCAGGAAGTGTTGCATACGGTAAAGGTGCGGTTGCATCAGCTGGTGGCCGACGAGGAGGTGGATCGCGCTATTGAACCCGCCGATACCTCCATCACTGTGGAAACGATGCTTAACAAAGAAATGCTTTGGTCGGAAGTGCTTCAGCACAATACCTATCTTCAATTGGCCGAAAAAGAAAAGAACATAAAGGCGCTCGAATTACAATCGGCCCGGAGCAGCAATTATCCTTACCTGCGAATAAATGCAGGCTATGGCTATTTCGAAAACCGCTACGAGTATGGTCAGAATAAGCGCCAGAACAACCTGGGTTTGAATTACGGACTTACCCTGGGCTACAATATTTTTGATGGGTTTAACCGCTCACGCCGGCAAAAAAACGCCCGGCTTCAACTCACCAATCAGGAGCTGATGGAAGAGCAGTTGCATTTATCACTAAAAAGCGATTTCTCCAATCTTTGGATGGCCTACCACAACAACCTGGGATTGAAGGCCCTGGAGCAGGAAAACCTGACGCATGCCCGCGAGAACTACGCCATCGCCATCGAGCGCTACAAACTGGGCGAACTGTCGGGGATCGAACTTCGCGAAGCACAAAACAGTTTGCTCGATGCCGAGGAACGACTCGTGCAGGCAGCCTATACCACCAAGCTCTGCGAAATTTCGTTGCTGGAGATCAGCGGAGGATTGCTAAAGCATCTTGCCAGCAACTAAAATCAGTTCATAAAAGCTGCCTTTCGGGTGGCTTTTTTGTTTGTAACAGCTACCAATATGAATTATTTTCTTATTTTTGCGAATTAATAAATAGTAACAGTTAACAAATGGCACAAAAATTTTCAAAAGCTTTCTGGGTCGCCAACTCGGTAGAATTACTCGAGCGGCTGGCCTACTACGCAGTATTTATTGTAATAACACTCTATCTTTCCAATGTCTGGGGGTTTTCGGACGTCGAAGCAGGTATTATTTCAGGTTCTTTTTCGGCCATGTTGTACCTGTTGCCTACTTTTGCGGGTGCTATTGCCGATAAAATAGGATTCCGTTCTTCGATTATCCTCGCGTTTTTACTCCTCACACTTGGTTACGGAGGTCTGGGACTTCTACCGACCTTGCTCGAAGGAGCTGGTTTGGTAACATACGATATGGAAACTACCTTTTACGGTCTCAATACCAGCTCGTTGCGTTGGAGCATAGTTCCCGTTCTGGTTTTAATTGTTCTTGGAGGTTCGTTTATTAAGGCAGTGATTTCCGGAACCGTAGCTCGCGAAACCACTTCAGAAACACGAGCAGCCGGATTTTCGATTTTCTACATGATGGTGAATATCGGAGCTTTTACCGGAAAAACGGTAGTGGATCCGCTTCGTAAAAGTATGGGCGACCTGGGGTTGGTTTACCTTAACTTCTTTTCGGCGGCCATGACTTTATTGGCCCTGGTTGCTGTTTTCTTCTTTTATAAATCGAGCCATACCGAAGGAAAAGGAAAAAGTTTCCGTGAAATTTTGTCGGGAATGTGGAAAGTGGTTACCAATGCCCGGTTAATTATCCTCATTCTGATTATTTCCGGTTTCTGGATGATTCAGAGTCAGATGTACGCCACCATGCCGAAATACGTGATTCGGATGATAGGCGAAGACGCATCGCCGGGCTGGTATGCCAACGTGAATCCGCTGGTGGTGTTTTTGTTGGTAAATTTCATTACCTCGTTTATGAAAAAGCGAACTGCTCTAACCTCCATGACCATCGGGATGCTGATTATTCCGCTGTCGGCGCTGGTAATGGCCGGAGGAACATTGGTGGGTTCCGAAAATATCTGGGGATTGCATCCGGTAGCCTTCATGATGATTATTGGTATTGCCATGCAGGCAGTGGCCGAATGCTTTATCTCGCCGCGTTTTCTGGAGTATTTTTCGTTGCAATCGCCCAAAGGAGAAGAAGGACTCTATCTTGGATTTAGTCATTTACATTCTTTTTTTTCGTATTTATTTGCCTTTGGACTTTCGGGATTTCTACTCGAAAAATACGTACCCGATCCGAAGGGATTTGAAACAGTGGAGGCCTACGCGAAAGCAACCGAAAATGCGCATTATATCTGGTTTGTATTTGTAGCGATAGGTTTGGTTTCGGCCGTTGCGTTGCTGGTGTATGGCTACGTTACCCGCCGTATTGATAAGAAGAAAGGATTAATTTAATAGTAAAGAAATGAAACAGGATCCGTTTATGCAACGCAGTTTGTATCCCGAAGAATCGTTGTTGAGGGAGATCCAGCGGCAGGTTCAGCTTACCATCGGAATTCCCTGTGAAAATCCGGTGGCCGAAACGCGTCTGGCGCTTACGCCCGAAGGTGTGGCCATCGTGGTAGAAGAAGGTCACACCGTGGTGGTGGAGCGTGGTGCGGGATTGCCCATGTCGTATACCGATTTACAGTACAGTGAAGCAGGTGCCATCATTGTGGAATCGAGAGCCGAAGTTTTCGCTTCGGATGTAATTCTGAAGATTGCTCCGCCGTCGACCGACGATTTATTATTGATGAAACCCGGTCGCAGCATTTTTTCAATGTTGCAGTTGTCGAATTTTTCGGCCGATACATTGAAGTTGATGGCTTCGAAGAAGCTCAATGCAATTGCATACGAACTTATAAAAGATGAACAGAAAGCATTTCCGGTGATCAATACCCTGGCCGAACTCGAGGGAGCATCGGCAATTGCGGTGGCATCGGAGCTGATGAGCAATGCATCGGGAGGAAAAGGTGTACTATTGGGAGGGGTTGCCGGAATTTCGCCTTCGGAAGTAGTAATTCTTGGCGCCGGACTGGCCGGTTCGGTGGCGGCACGTACTGCGTTGGCGCTGGGAGCATCGGTGAAGATTTTCGACCACGATATTAATAAATTACGTAAAATTCAGCATTACCTGGGTCAACAGGTATTTACTTCGGTAATACATCCGGCGGTGTTGTTTAAAGCGCTGGCATCGGCCGATGCAGTGATAGGTAATTTGAGGTATATAAATGGTTGCGAACGCTTTATGGTTTCCGAGGAGTTGGTTAAAACGATGAAACAGGGTGCTGTAATTGTTGATTTGAGTGTGGATCAGGGAGGCTGTTTCGAAACTTCGGAATGCCGGTTGCTGGCCGATCCGGTGTACGACCGGTACGGAATTCTTCATTATTGTATTCCCAATATTTCGGCCCGGGTGGGGCGCACCAGTTCGATGGCGCTCAGCAACATTTTTGCACCGATGCTTGTTAAAATAGGTAATTCGGGTAGTGTGAAGCTGGCAGTGAGCGAAAGTTACGGATTCCGCAATGGAGTATATATGTATGGTGGCATTTTGGTAAACCGGTTGATTGCCGATTATTTCGGACTACCCTCGAATGAGATTGGGCTTTTTTTAGCAGGATATTAGAAGAAAGGATAATACTATGGACCCGGATCAGAACGGAATGCAACTATCGGAAGATGAGCTGATGCAACAGGAGTTTGATGCATTGCTGAATGATTACCTGAATTCGCCTCATCGTAAGAAAGTGGAGTTGATTACCAAGGCCTATAATTTTGCCAGGGCAGCTCATAAGGGTATCCGTCGGAGGTCGGGCGAGCCGTATATTATGCATCCGCTCGCTGTGGCTCGAATTGTCTCCTCCGAAATCGGGATGGGTTCAACTTCCATTTGTTCGGCCCTGCTTCACGATGTGGTTGAAGATACAGATTATACCGTAGAGGATATTTCCAATCTTTTTGGCCCCAAAATAGCCCAGATTGTTGAAGGACTTACTAAAATTTCCGGGGGTGTATTTGCCGAACATGCTTCGGCACAGGCCGAAAACTTCAGGAAACTAGTGCTGACCATGTCGGAAGATATCCGGGTTATTCTCATAAAAATTGCCGATCGGCTCCATAATATGCGAACGCTGGGATCGATGCCTCCGGCCAAGCAATTTAAAATTACAGGCGAAACACAGTATATTTATGCACCCCTGGCCCACCGGCTCGGCTTGTTCAGAATTAAAAATGAACTCGAAAATCTTAGTTTTAAGTACGAGCATCCCGAAACCTTTGCCCGTATAGAGAAACTGTTGGCCGACAACGAACAGGAGCGCTCTCGTTTTTACGACGAATTTACAAAGCCTGTTTCCTTAAAACTGTCGGAACAAGGGTGGCAGTTCTGGTATAAAGCCCGGGTAAAAACCGTATATTCCATCTGGAAAAAAATGACCAGTCGTAACATTCCTTTCGAAGATGTGTTCGATATTATGGCCTTGCGGATTATTTTTACTCCCAAAGAAGGACTAACCGAAAAAGAACAGTGCTGGATTATTTATTCGGCTATCACGGCTATTTACAAGCCGCATCCCGACCGGATTCGCGACTGGGTGAGCAACCCCAAAGCCAATGGGTATGAAGCTTTGCACGTTACCGTAATGGCTCCGGGTGGCCGATGGGTCGAAATTCAGATTCGTACCGAACGAATGAACGATATTGCCGAAAAAGGACTTGCTGCTCACTGGAAATATAAATCGGGTGAAGGTGAAAACGAATCGGAGCTCGATAAATGGATGAAAACCATCAAAGAATTACTCGAAAATCCGGAACCGAATGCCATCGACTTTATCGATACCTTTAAACTGAATTTGTTTGCATCCGAAATTTTTGTTTTTACTCCTAAAGGTGAAATAAAAACGATTCCCCAGGGATCTACCGCTCTTGACTTTGCTTTTGCATTACACTCCGATTTGGGTGAACATTGTATCGGTGCTAAAGTAAATCACAAGTTGGTGCCGCTCAGCCATACTTTGCTGAGTGGCGATCAGGTAGAAATAATTACGTCGAAAAAACAGCAGCCTCAGCCTGAGTGGATCGACTATGTAACTACGGCAAGGGCAAAAGATAAATTACGATCGTATTTCAAGCGGGAAGAAAAAAACCTGATTGCCGAAGGACAAAAGAAAGTAGAAGATGCGCTCGTCTTAATTCAGCAAAACCCTGATAACGAAACCATTTTGAAAATGTTGAAGTACTTTGAGTTTACCAATCGGAATACTTTTTTTCTACAGGTAGGCTTAGGTACCATAAAGCTGGAGGAGTTGAACCAAACTGTGTTCAAACCGAAGAATAAATTTACTAAGTACCTGCGTATTCCTTTTGTTACTTCGTCGGAAAAACCGCCTACCGAAGAACCGGAAGTGGTGCCGGCTTCGCGGGTCGATCGGAAAAAAACTTTTGTGCTGAGCGAAGAAAACGCAGGGGTAACCTACCGTCTGGCAACCTGTTGTAAACCAATACCGGGCGATGATGTATTGGGTTATGTGGATGAAAATGAGATAGTAAATGTTCACCGACGCGAATGTTCAACGGCTTCAAAACTAAAGTCGAACTTTGGCAATAACCTTGTTTCTGCCAAATGGGCTACCCATAAAACTCTTACATTCAACGAAGTACTTGAAATAAGAGGGATTGATAAAAAGGGAGTTCTGATTCAGATTTTGCACATCATTTCGGAACAATACGGTGTAAATATCAGCAAAATCAATATTGAAACGAATGCAGGTATCTTTGTAGGTCAGTTTTATATCTACGTACACGACAAGCAGGAAATTGAAACCCTGGCCAAAAATATCAATAAAATTAAAGAAGTTAACTCAACACAACGAATTTCTAGTTAAATACGTTAATATTTATTCTGCAATATAAACAAAACTTATACTATTGCTGTTTTAGTAGGGCGCGAAAATACTTTTTCGCGCCCTTTTTGTAGAAATTAATCAACTGCTGTTTACAAACCTTAAACTGATTGGTACAACTAAAAATAAGTGTCATGAAAAAATCAGTACTTACATTCCTATTTTGTGTGGCAGTCCTTCCGCTGATTGCCCAACAACCGAAAAGTTGGGAGTTTCATTCTCCTAACTGGCGCGACGCTTCACCGTTTACACAGGTGAATATGGTGGATGGACTGGTAGTGTTAGCCAACCCCGATAATACGGTGACGGTGGACTCTACTTATAAGGTGTTTATTCCCGGACCTACTCAACAATTTACTTTTACACGAATGCTTAACCTTCGGGGTAATGCCATTATGGCTCCCGGGTATCCAAACCTTCCTTTATCCGGAGCTGTTGCCTTTGAGGTTTCCGGACCGGGAAAAATTACAGCCATTGCAACTTCGGCTAATTCAGATCCTACAAAATTGTACCTTTCGGATGGTATGAACCATGTGGGAGCAATCCCTTGTCAGTCGAATACCTATCTCGAGGCCAATGGCAATATGCTGACGTCGTACAGTATGGATTATACCGGAGGTCCTACCACTTTATTTCTTTACAATGCAATGGCCGAAACCCATTTGTATTACCTGGAAGCTACATCGTGGAAACAGCCGGCACCGTTCGACAGCGTCGAATTTAAAGTAAATGTTCCGGAGGGAACCAAAGAATGCTGGGTGGTAGGCAATTTCAACAACTGGAACAATGCGGCCAATAAAATGAATAAAATTGACGACCGTACTTATCAGCTTAAACTTTACAACGTTAGTGCTCAGGGTCTGGAATACAAATACCTGAGTGGCCCTGGCGATTGGGTATTTGTTGAAAAAGACGCAAATGGAAATGAAATTCCGGACCGTACTTACCAGCCTTACGATACTGTTGCCCGTTGGAATGCTGTATACGATCCGGGATCAGCTGTACCCGGAAAATTGATTACCTTTGAAATAACGGTTCCATTTAATGTGCTCCAGTTAAATGTTGCCGGTTCGTTCAATAACTGGAATCCCGGCGATAGTACCTCCTACATGAGCGAAATCGGACAGAACACATCGGGAAAAATATTCCGGAAAACGGTTTGGGTCAATTATCCGGAAGGACTGGAATATAAATTCTGTGCCGGTCCGGATTGGACATATGTTCAGGTACAGGAAAATAACTATCGTATTCCGAATGCCGACCTCGATACCATCCGTCATCGGGTAGTAAGTTTTTATTCCTACGCCAATTCGCCGGTTCAGCCGCTCAACTGGATGTTTTCGTATCAACCGTTTAATTCGATGCCTACCTATAACAGTGTTACCGACGAAGGAGGATTACGAATCTATGGTTCAGAAGATGTACCGATGTTTATCGATATGGATTCCAAACACATCGATCAGCTGCCCTTCACCCACCGGTTACACACGGGCGGACCAGGTCGTGCCGAAGCTGCAACTCCGCTAAAGCCCTATGCAAATGCAGTTGCATTTAATGTAGGCCCGGATGCGCAGGTCTATTTCAGTGCTCTTTCGGATGGTAATGAAGATGCTGTATTGTTGATTACCAATGGAGTTGATACCCTGGCCTGGGGAAATATTCCGGCCGGAGTGGAAACTGATTCAACACTCGTTCCACGCTGGCAATTCCGGTACCAGGGAATTCCTACCACCTTGTATATGTTTACAACCAATGTGGGAATCAATTATTATTTTCTGGGCGTTACCGATTATCGCGGACTGCCTTACGAAGGACCTGAAACAACCTATACGGTAACAGTTCCGGCCGATACCCGTCAGGTTTGCATAGCCGGAGAGTTCAACAATTGGCAACCCGGAGTACACTGGATGCAGCAAATCGACTCGGTAACCTATATGCTTACTGTTCAGGGTGCCACCGAACAGATGCCCTACAAATACCTGAATGGTCCGGACTGGAACTATGTGGAAGTATATGCCGATGGTACTGAACGCCCGAACCGGGGATGGTCGCAGCTCGATACGGTTCCCCGTTGGTTGAATATGTATTATCAGGAAGAAACAAAGTTCTTCTACGATAATATCTCTACCATTCCGGGAGAAAATATTTCACTTACTATACGATCTCAGTCGAATATGCCTAAACAGGCCATCGCCTACCAGTTCCAGCTTCAGTACGACCCGAATGTACTGGAATACCTTGGACATAATGTGGATGGAACCATAGCTCAAACCGGAACAGTAGTAGTAAATTCGACCCGCGATATGGGTACACTCTATGTGAGTTTCATGACCGACAATCCATTTTCATATACTTCGGATCTGTTGAAACTTAACTTCCGTGTAAAGCCCAACAGCTATTACAATTTTACTAAATGCTGGATCAATAATGCCTATCTCAACGATCAGTTTATTAACTGGACCGAATCGGGCGATATCCTGATTGAAACGTACAAGGTGGGTGATGTGGATGGTAACTATTGGGTACAGGCCTACGATGCTGCTCTTACCTTACAATATTCGGTAGGTAAAGATCCGCTTCCTGAAATAGATCCGCTTCCATGGAGCCTGTGGAGAATGAGGGCTGCCGATGTGGATGGCTTAGAAGGAATAACCGCTAACGATGCAGCACTTATCCTTCAATATTCAGCATACATGATCGATCAATTCCCAATTGAAAACGATACAACCGATCGTCCGGCCATGATTCGTGGAACCGACTTTGCCGACATCACCATTACCCGTGAAAACAACCAGTTGGTTGTGCGTTCATATGGTAAACTGGTCGGATTGAATTTGTTCCTGAATGAATTCAGTTCAGCTTTGGGAACTCCTATAATTAGCTCTTCTGTCGATATGTCGGCTGTCAATATTAGCAACGAAGTTTATGCCATTGGTTTAGCTTCGCTTCAGGCTCCGGCCGATGGTACCGTTATAATGACAATGCCATTGAACGAAACTTCGCTTACTGAATATGTCTTCACTGCTTTCATCAATGCCCATCAAAAGGAAATCAGCAGTAAAGTGATTACTTCAACCGAAGAGACCCGACTCAGTGTGGTACAGCTATATCCTAACCCGGCCCGCGATTACCTGAATATTACCGGACTTACCGAAGGTTCGGAATTCCGGATCTCGGATATCAGTGGACGTACGGTTTATAGTGCAATAGCTACATCGACAGCTATGGAAGTTTCGGTAGGTAATTTGTCGGGTGGTGTTTATACCGTTACGGTGGTTACTGACGGTCGACGTGAAGTTACACGTTTCATTAAACAATAAGTTTAACCCTTACAGTTATTGATAAGTAAATCCAATCGTAAAAGAGTGCGGCATCAGCTGCACTCTTTTCTTTAAAACGATATTTTATCAAGTCACAAAAAATGCGTACATTTGCACGCAATAAAAAATTAAGAGTCCTATGTCGTTTATTGCTGATCGTGTACATATGGAAGGCCTGACCTTCGATGATGTGCTGTTAATTCCCGCCTATTCGGAAGTATTACCCCGTAACGTGGATCTTTCCACTCGTTTTTCCCGTCGTATTGAATTAAAGGTACCGGTTGTATCGGCTGCCATGGATACTGTAACTGAAGCGAAAATGGCCATTGCTATTGCCCGCGAAGGAGGTATCGGTGTGATTCACAAGAATATGCCTATCGACGAGCAGGCTAAGCAAGTTCGGGCTGTAAAGCGTGCCGAAAACGGTATGATATCCAATCCGGTAACTATACTTCAGGGTGCATCGGTAGGTGATGCGCTGGCATTGATGGCCGAGTATAAAATCGGAGGAATTCCGGTAGTTGATGAAAATGGCATCCTAGTAGGTATCGTAACCAATCGGGATCTTCGTTTTCAGCGCAACTATTCGGCGAAGATCGACCAGATCATGACGCGTGAAAATCTGATTACCACCACTCGATCTACCGATTTGGAGGCCGCCGCCGATATTCTGCAACAGCACAAAATTGAGAAATTACCGGTTGTGGATAAAGAAAACAAGCTGATTGGTCTTCTTACGTATAAAGATATTACGAAAGCCAAAGACAAGCCAATGGCTTCGAAGGATGCTTCGGGTCGATTACGCGTGGCTGCCGGAGTTGGAGTAACCGGTGATGTGTTTGATCGGATTAATGCATTGGTGGAAGCAGGTGTGGACGCAATAGTAATTGATACTGCTCATGGACATAGTGCCGGGGTGGTAGCAACCTTACGCGAAGCAAAAAAGCGGTATCCCGAAATTGATATAATTGTAGGAAATATTGCAACCGGCGAAGCGGCATTGATGCTTGTAGAAGCAGGTGCCGATGCCGTAAAGGTCGGGATAGGACCGGGATCAATTTGTACCACCCGTGTGATTGCCGGAGTTGGAGTTCCACAGCTTTCGGCTATTTACGAAGTAGCCAAAGCCTTGAAAGGCACGGGAGTTCCGGTAATTGCCGATGGAGGAATCCGTTATTCGGGCGATATTGTGAAAGCGATTGCTGCGGGTGCCGATACCATCATGGCCGGATCGCTCCTGGCCGGAGTTGAGGAATCGCCGGGTGAAACCATCATTTTCAACGGACGTAAATTTAAGTCGTACCGCGGAATGGGTTCGCTCGAGGCCATGGAGAAAGGGTCGAAGGATCGTTATTTCCAGGATGTAGAAGAAGATATCAAAAAGCTGGTACCGGAAGGCATTTCGGCGCGGGTTCCATTTAAAGGATCGCTGTATGAAGTGGTGTATCAAATGATAGGTGGATTAAGGGCCGGTATGGGTTACTGTGGAGCTCGTACTATATCCGATCTTCACCAGGCAAAATTCACTCGTATCACCAATGCCGGAGTAACCGAAAATCACCCGCATGACGTGACTATTACGAGTGAAGCCCCTAACTACAGCCGGGGGGAATAAAAAAGCTTAAAAAGTTTAATCTTTATACAACAGAACGGATTTGTAACCGTTAATGTGCTTATTTCGCATGTTTAATGTATAAAACTATAATTGTTAAATGTATATGTGGCAGGTGTACCGGTTTTCTTTCACTTCGGTGAGGGAAAGTAGGGTGTGCCTGTTCCGTACGACCGTAAAATTTTTTTTAAAACATACCGTATGAAAACAATTTCGAAGCTTTTACCACTGCTTGTTTTGTCGGCATCGCTCATGGCAAAAGGTAAAGATCCTGTGCTGATGCAAATCAATGATAAACCGGTGTACAAATCCGAGTTCGAATACATTTACAATAAGAACAATTCGAATAATTCGCTCGACAAGAAAACACTTGAGGAGTATGTAGAATTGTTTGTCAATTTTAAATTGAAAGTGGAAGAAGCTAAAACACAAGGGCTGGATACTACCAAAGCATTTATTAATGAACTGAACGGATACCGTACACAGTTGATTCGCCCTTATCTTACCGATTCGAAAGTTGAGGAATCGGTGATTCGTGAAGCTTACGACCGTTTGAAAGAAGATATTGAGGTAAGCCACATTCTTATTCGAACTACTCCTGAAGCTACTCCGGCCGATACCTTAAAGGCCTGGAATAAGATTAACGAAATTGCCGAACGGGTAAAAAAAGAAGATTTTACTACCGTGGCTAAAGAAATATCAGAAGATCAGTCGGTTACCGACAATGCCGGATACATTGGCTGGATAACCGGTTTCCGTACCGTTTTTCCTTTCGAAAATGTTGCTTACGCTACTCCGGTAGGTACCATCTCGAAGCCGGTTCGTACCAGTTTTGGTTATCATATAATTAAAATTCACAACCGCCGGTTTTCGAGAGGCGAGATATTGGTATCGCATATCATGCGTTTTACTTCGCAGGGCGACGATGCGGGTAATGCACGAGCGAAAGCAACCATTGATTCGCTCTATCAGGTTGTAAAATCCGGAGCCGATTTTGGTACCGTGGCCGAAGCGAATTCGGAAGACAGAGGTTCGGCTGCCCGCAAGGGTGAGTTACCGTGGTTTGGTGTGGGACGAATGGTGCAGGAGTTTGAAAAAGCAGCCTTCGCGCTTACTGAAAAAGGACAAATAAGCGAGCCTGTACAGTCGCCCTACGGTTGGCATATTATCCAGTTATTGGATCAGAAAGGTTTGCCGACATTTGAAGAGAAGAAAGCCGAAATCGAACGTCAGGTGAAACGCGATGAACGTGCACAATTGGGACAGAAAGCTTTTGTGGACAAGTTACGTAAAGAATATAAGCTAAAAGTGCAGAAAGGGGATATTTTAGGAGGATTTATTACTGCGCTGGAAGGTGCAACGCTTGCCGACTCGGCCTTTACTGCCCGTGCTGCATCGTTGAATAAACCGATGCTTAAATTTGCCGGAAAAACGGTGGTACAATCCGATTTTTACAATTATCTGTTGAAGAACACATCTACGAATGGAAAAACGGACGAAGGCGACATCATACGATCGAAATTTAATGAGTTTGTTGATCAGCAATTACTGGATTACGAAAATACGCAGCTGGAGAAAAAACATTCCGATTTCCGACTGCTAATGCAGGAATATCACGATGGAATTCTGCTTTTTGAAGTTAGCAACAACGAAGTATGGGAAAAAGCATCGAAAGATACAGCTGGATTAGCTTCTTTCTTCCGGAAAAATAAAGAGAATTATAGCTGGGAAAAACCTCATTTCAAGGGACGTGTAATCCAATGTAAAACGGAAGAAATTCTTGCAAAAGCAAAACAGATAGTTGCCAGTCAGCCATCCGACTCTATCGATAAACACTTACGTCAGCTCAACGACAGCGTGGTGAATATTAAAATCGAGAAAGGGTTGTATGTGAAAGGCGACAATAAAATGGTCGACTATTACGCCTTTAAAGCCGGCGATAAGCCCGAGGCCGATGCTGCCTTGCCGTTCGTTTGTGTTCCTGGTAAAATGCTTAACAACACACCGGAAGAATACACCGATGTACGAGGCCTTGTAACTGCCGATTATCAGGAATATCTCGAGAAAGAATGGATTGCTGCTTTACGTTCGAAATATTCGGTGAAGGTGAATCAGAAAGTATTGAATACAGTACGTAAGAATTAATTTTTCGGGGAGATACTATTAAATGAGGATAGGTGTTGTAGCAGGGTTCGTTATTAGTATGCTGCTGGTTGCTTGCAATCAGGCTGAGCAGGATAAGGAGCGCGAAGCACTTCTTGAAGTAGAAGGTAAGTTTTTGTACCGCGATCAGGTAGAGGCAATTATCCCTCCTAATGTATCTACGGCCGACAGCACTCAAATAGCCGATGGTTACATTCGAAAATGGGTGACTGATGTATTGCTTTACGAAAATGCAAAGCGCAATATCGACGATAAAGCTGCTATCGAGTCCTTACTCGAGGAGTATCGAAAGGCCCTTACCGTTCATCAGTACCAACAGAAATTGATTCAGCAGCGCCTTCCTAAAGAAGTATCGGAGGATGAGGTTCGTAAATTTTACGAACAATATAGCGATCAGTTTGTGTTGAAAGAACAGTTCATGAAGGGATTGCTGCTTGTTGTGCCGGTAGGTGCTCCCGATTTATCGGATGTTCGTTCGTGGGTACGTAGTGGAAATCCAAAAGCTATCGAAAATATTGAGAAGTACAGTATGAAGAATGCATTGAGCTATACGTATTTTTACGATCGATGGATGTCGTACAGTGAACTTCAGAAAAAAATGCCGGTTCAACCCCATGAGCTTCAGGGACAACGATTTGTTGAATCAAGTGATTCAACACGTCACTATATGTTAAATATCCAGGAGTTACGAAATACGGGCGATGCTGAGCCTTTTGAAACTGCCCGGCCCCGGATTGCCGAAATTATCCTCAACAAACTGAAATCGGAATTTGTTGCAGGTTTCGAAGACGAATTATACAACGATGCCGTGAACAACGGTACCATAACTTTTTTCAATGAACAAAATTAAATCGTATTTTTTTGCCGCTTTTGGCGCATTGTTGTTACTGATTTTACCGGTATCGTCGTTGGTAGCTCAAAAGCAAGCCATCATCGACGAAGTAGTATGGATTGTGGGAGATGAAGCAATTCTTCGATCGGAGGTGGAGCAGCAACGACTCAGGGCTCAGTACGAAGGGACGCCTATTTCAGGAGATCCTTATTGTGTGATTCCCGAACGTATTGCTATTCAAAAACTGTATCTACATCAGGCCGGACTCGATAGTATTCAGCCCAACGAGGGTATGGTAATGACCAATGTGGAGATGCAGATGAATTACTTTCTTACCAACATTGGATCCCGCGAAAAAATGGAGGAATATTTTGGAAAGAACATTGTTGCTATTCGCGAAGAAACCCGTGAAATGATTCGGAATAACCAGATTATTCAGCAGATGCAACAAAAGCTGGTGGAACATATTAAGTCGACACCGGCCGAGGTGCGCCGTTTCTACCGATCGCTTCCGGAAGATAGTATACCAACTGTTCCGGCTCAGGTAGAATTGCAGATTATCAGTTTTCAACCACCGGTTCCGGCCGACGAAATAGAAGCTGTGAAAGACCGGCTGCGGTCGTTTACTGAGCGGGTGCACAATGGGACAACCGATTTTTCGATCCTTGCCCGTTTGTATTCGGAGGATACCGAAAGTGCTAAACGGGGAGGTGAATATGGGTTTCGTGGAAAAGGCGCCTTTGTACCCGAATTTGCGAATGTAGCATTTAACTTATCCGACCCTAAGCGTGTTTCGCGCATAGTGGAATCGGAATATGGTTTTCACATTATTCAGTTAATCGAAAAGCGGGGAGATCGTATTAATTGTCGCCACATTTTATTACGACCTAAAGTTTCGCTTGCCGATACCGATAAAGCCATCAAACGACTCGACTCGATTTCCAACCAAATCCGTAGTGATAAAATGACCTTTGAACAAGGCGTGATGTACTTTTCGCAGGATAAAAATACAGCCATGAATGCCGGGCTGATGTTGAATCCGAATACAGGTACTTCAAAATTCGAGTATAAGGATCTCCCGCAGGAAATTGCGAAAGTGGTATATACCATGCAGGTGGGCGAACTTTCGAAACCTTTTTCGATGATCGATCCTCAGTCGAACAAAGAGGTGGTTGCAGTTGTAAAGCTGAAGTCGAAAGTGGAAACCCATAAGGCGAATCTTACCGATGATTATCAGTTACTTAAAAACTTTTACGAAGAATCTCAAAAGGCTGAGTTCCTGAAGAAGTGGATCGCTAAAAAGCAAAAAGAAACGTATATCAGTATTGACCCCGACTGGCAGAAATGTGAATTTGAATTCCCGGGCTGGATTAAGTAATTAAGTTAGTCGAATGTCGTCGTTCCCTTTTTTTAAATCGTTGCTCATTGTGCTGTTGGTATTGGTAGTTGCTTCCGAAATGCCAGCGCAGGTACGTCATAAGCAATTGCGTAAGGAAATTCTGGAAAGCCAGAAACCTGCTGCACCTTCTCAGCCTACCCGTAGGGAACGTAAGAAAGCGAAGCCGATACCTGTTCCTCCCCCGGTAGCTCCTATCCGTACACCTTATCAGCAACCTAATGCACGAATTATCGTGATGGAAAATGCTGATTTATTGAGCTTCGACCAATTGATGCGTCCCGATGTTCAGGTAGCCAGTGGTAATGTGCGGTTTCGACACGATAATGCTACCATGACCTGCGACAGCGCTCATTTTTTTATGGCAGGCAATTCGTTCGACGCTTTCAGCCGGATTGTTATTAATCAGGGTGATACCTTATTTGCATACGGCGATCGGCTTTATTATGATGGAAATACCAAATTGGCCCGTCTGCGGGGAAATGTGCGCCTTGAAAACAGAAAAACAGTATTGACCACCGATAGTTTAAATTACGACCGGAACTCGCAGCTGGCTTATTATTTTACCGGTGGGAAAATTGTGGATCCTGAAAATACGCTTACATCGGTTTGGGGGCAATATTCGACATCGAATGATGATGCGCTGTTTAGCGACGATGTGAAGTTGACGAACGAGAATTTCACTATGACCTCGGATACGCTGAAGTACAATACCCGAACGCATATTGCCGATATGGTGGGAAAAACCTATATTTTATACCAGAATAAAACCGAGATTTTTACCGATAAAGGCTGGTATAATACCGATTCGGAGCGATCGATGTTGCTGAATCGTTCGCAGGTGGTGAATAAGGAAGGAAAGTCGTTGGTGGGCGATACCATTTTCTATGATAAAAAGCAAGGTTACGGAGAATCGTTTGGTAAGGTAGTGTTGAACGATACGATTCAGAAGTCGACCTTATACGGAAATTATGTGTATTATCACGAAGATAATGAGTCGGGGATTGCAACCGATTCAGCATTGCTGGTCGATTGGTCGGATGCAAAAAAGACGATGTATATCCATGCCGATACGCTTCAGACTTATAAGCAAGATACGCTCTACAATCACGCCAAAGCATGGTATAATGTAAGGTTTTACCGCGAAGATATTCAAGGATTAGCCGATTCGCTTTTTTACAGTGGTCGGGATTCGGTACTTACTCTTTATCGCGAGCCTGTATTGTGGCAGGAGAATCAACAACTATCGGCCGAAAAAATTACTGTTTTTACAAAGAATGAGGATGTAACAAAAGTTACTCTGGAAGAATCATCGTTGGTAGTTGAGATGGTCGATTCTGTTCATTTTAATCAAATAACCGGAAAGGAGATTATTGCTTTTGTCGATAGTAGTCAGATCAGGTTGGTAGAGGTCAACGGAAATGCCGAAACGGTTTATTTTGCAAGGGAGGAAAGTGATACTTTATTTCTGCTGGGAGCCAATCGTACCGAAAGCAGTAAGGTAGTGATGCATTTTAAAAATAAGAAAATCGACCGCGTGGTGCTCACGAGCTCCTCTTCCGGGGTGTTCTATCCACTTCACATAGTAACTGACGAAAAAACGCGTCTGGAGCAGTTTTTTTGGGCCGAGAATCGCCGGCCACTCTCCAAAGAAGAAGTGTTTTACCGGTTTCCGAAAGGTGAGCAGCCAAAAATTGCGTTCCGACCCCGAACACTACCTGTAATTGATGTTCCTCAATCTGAAGATGGAATACCGGCAACTGTTCCTGAAGTGCATCAAAATGACGCTGAAATACCTACCATTATACCTGATTTCTGATATTTGAAATAGACAGTCGGATACCAGTATTTATATCGTATAAAAAAGCCCGGGAATCAATCGATTTCCGGGCTTTAAACTTCACTTTTGCAGGTGGTTATACTACATAGGTTGTCGAAGCAGTATCGCCTCCGCGACCGGTCCAGTTGGTGTGGAAGAATTCGCCGCGTGGACGATCGATTCGTTCGTAGGTATGAGCTCCGAAATAATCGCGCTGAGCCTGTAGAAGGTTGGCAGGGAGTCGTTCGCTGCGCAGACCGTCGAAGTAGGTAAGTGCTGCGGTAAGTGCCGGAACAGGGATGCCATTGGTAAGTGCAGTGGCACATACCCGGCGCCAACCTGCCTGCGCTTTTTCCACTTTTTCTTTAAAATAAGGATCCAGCAACAGGTTTTCGAGGCCCGGATTGTTGTCGAATGCTTTCTTAATATCGCCTAAGAATACCGAACGGATAATACAACCTCCGCGCCACATCAGTGCTATGCCCCCGTAATTCAGGTTCCAGTTGTACTCCTTTGCTGCTTCCATCATCAGGTTATATCCCTGTGCATACGAAATAATCTTTGCTCCGAACAAAGCATCCTTCAGGTCGTCGATCATCTGCTTTTTATCGCCGGTAAAGTTCACTGCAGGTCCGCTGATCATTTTCGATGCTTTTACACGCAGGTCTTTTTGGGCCGATAAACAACGCGCAAATACCGATTCGCCAATCAAGGTGAGCGGAATTCCCAGGTCAAGGGCTACCACCCCTGTCCATTTTCCGGTGCCTTTCTGACCGGCAGTATCCAGAATCTTTTCTACCAGCGGCTCTCCATCCGTATCTTTAAATGCCAAAATATCACGTGTGATTTCCGTCAGGTACGAATCCAGATCGCCTTCGTTCCATACTTTAAATACTTCATGCATCTCGTCGGCCGACATGCCCAACAGGTCTTTCATCAACTGATAGGCTTCGTTAATAATCTGCATATCACCGTATTCAATACCATTATGTACCATTTTTACAAAATGGCCTGCACCATCTTCACCTACCCAGTCGCAACAGGGCACGTTGTCTTCCACCTTGGCTGCCACCGCCTGGAAAATCTCCTTCACGGCCGGCCAGGCCGCAGGCGAACCTCCCGGCATCATCGATGGACCGAGCAGCGCACCTTCTTCACCCCCCGAAACCCCGGTGCCGATATACAGTAATCCTTTACTTTCAACGTACTTAGCACGACGAATGGTATCGGGGAAATGCGAATTCCCACCATCAATAATTATGTCGCCTTCTTCCAGATGTGGAATGATCTGCTCAATGAAATCGTCCACCGGCTTACCGGCCTTCACCAGCATCATTACCTTGCGGGGTTTTTCAAGCGAATCGCACAATTCTTTGATCGAATGCGCTCCAATGAAATTCTTTCCTTTGCCTCTTCCGGCCAGGAACTGATCTACTTTTTCAACCGTACGGTTGTAAACACCAACAGTAAAACCTTTGCTCTCCATGTTCAGCACCAGGTTTTCGCCCATTACGGCCAATCCAATGAGGCCAATGTCTGCTTTTTGTTTCATTTTTTAACGAATTGTTTTTTATGGTGTAATCAGTATCGTCTATAGGTATAAAACGACAACTGAAGTCACCTGTATTACTGATTTTTATATTTCTTAGTTATTCATTGATTGAAAATCCAATCTGCCGGAGTGTTTCCAGCGTTTCTTTTGGGATATTGAGAGCTTGAATGCTGTAAGCCGTAAATTCGCGACGTACCGGATAATCGCCCCGTTGTTTCTCAAAATCAGCGGGTTGATTTCTAAACCGGGCATCATCTTCCCGGATGTCGTAGGTGTGAAGGATGGCTTTACTGATAATTTCCTGCGTACTCATTCCTTTTCCGTCGATCGTTATCAGCGGATGTTCCGGTAATTCAACTCCCGAAGGTGTCCAATTGTTTAAATTCAACCCGAAAAAATCGCTAATGGCCTTTACACTCATCAGGGTGCCGGTCGCTTTTCCATCTCTTGAATATCCCGCGATGTGCGGAGTAGCTAAAAATGCGGCATTCAGCAACTCCTTATCGACCCCGGGCTCGTTTTCCCAGCAGTCGGCTACAAAGCCTGCAATCGCCCCCTCCCGAAGAGCTTTTTTTACTGCCGAAGTGTCAGTAACTTCCCCCCGACAGGAATTAATTAGTAAAGGTTTCTTTTTCAGCTTGTTGAAGAAGAGGTCGTTTGCAAGATGAAACGTAGCATCTTCGCCTTGTGTTTCCAGGGGCACATGAAGGCTGATTATGTCGGCTTTTTCCAGTATTTCGTCGAGTTCGACAAATTCCGAAGAACCTTCGTTTCTTTTTCGGGGTGGGTCATTCTTCAATACCTTCATTCCCAATAACTCGCTGATATAAGCAACTTTACTGCCTACATTTCCAACGCCAATCACCCCGAGACATACTTCGCTCAGTTCCACCTTCCGCGATTCAGCCCATACCATCAACACCGATGCAATATACTGCTCCACTGATTTCGAATTACACCCCGGTGCATTGGTCCATTTTATACCGGCCTGTTGGCAGTATTCAGTGTCGATGTGATCGTAACCGATGGTGGCGGTTGCAATTAATTTAACTGTCGATCCGGCCAGCAATTGTTCGTTACAGATTGTGCGCGTGCGGGTAACAATCGCATCAGCATCCCGTGCAACTTCAGGAGTGGTTTTAGCTCCCGGTAAATAGACTACATCGGCAACGGGCTCAAAGGCTCCACGGATGTAAGGGATTTTATCGTCAATTATTATTTTCATTTTTTACGGAGAGTCAAGAATCAAGAATCAAGAATCAAGATTTGTGACTACTAATAATGTTTTAGCTTTTATGATAATAATCGGAAACAATCGTTTCCATTATTTTAGATGTTCGTGCAGCTGAAATACCCGTGCTGACACATTCTCCTTTTCCAAGCAGCGCATTCACCACCTGTGTGATGAGGTGGAATTGAATATTTTCGGGATTCTGAAAGCTTATTTCCACTGTTCCCTCCGGTGTGGTGAGTTGTAAATCGCCTTTGGCAAAGGTGGGAAGCGAAATTTTTCCCTTAGTCCCGGTAATTTCAATGGTGTCGCGAAAGTTAACCGGATTGGTCACGAAGCACCAACTTCCGCTGCCAACCATCCCATTTTCAAACCCAAAAGTTGCGGTAACTGTATCCTCGGCTTCGTAAAAGCCGGCAATGTTAGAGGCTACTCCTTTTGCGACCGTGATGGGTCCTGCCAGGTAATCGAGGTAATCGAACTGATGTGCTGCCAGATCGTAAAAATGGCCGGCACCGGCAATAGCTGGATTAACATGCCAGGTTTGTTGCTCTGCCACCTCATCGCGAATACCTTTGGGAAGATGTAAGGTAAGATGAACCGTCAGTGGGATTCCGATACTGCCGTTTTCGAGCAGCTCCTTCACTTTGTTGAAAGCTGGTAGCGTGCGACGGTAATAGGCTACATACAAAGGCATTCCTGTTTCTTCCGACACCCTGATCATTTCGAGGCACTCGGCATGGGTACGTGCCATCGGTTTTTCAACGTACACGGGTTTGCCAGCCCGCATGGCCTGAATGGCATAGCGCGCGTGCGTGTCAGGTGGAGTGGCTATATAAACCGCGTTTACCTCCTCATCGTTGATGAGTTCGGTTGCATCGCCGTAATAGCGTCCTACACCATGCCTTTGAGCATAATCATGCGCTTTGTCAATATCCCGACGCATTACTGCCACCAATCGTGATCCCTCCACTTTGTTTAACGCCGGCGCACTTTTCAGTTCGGTAACATTACCGCACCCTATCATCCCCCAACAAACCTCCATTTTACAATTTACAATTAACAATTAATAATTAAACCGTTCCTTATACGCCCATAATCCCAACGCCGGGTTTGATATGTAAAATATTTCTTCTCCATCGGGAAGAATATTGAATCCATCTTTAAGTTTCTCCGGATTGTATCGTGCGGTAACCTCATCAATATCAGCATAATTGAAACCTACGCTTTCAATTTCTTCACGGGTCAGATTTCCGGCTAGCTTGCCCGGACAATAGGTAACACCGAAACGTCCTTCTGTCGATCCGTGAATCAAATGTGCCGCAGCTCCCAGATTTTTCCGTAATTCTTCATTCTCATCGCAGGCTTTTAAAGTCGCCGGGGTACCAAAGTAACCGTATTTCCGAATCAACCGATCAATTTCTTTATCCTCGCCAAATTCTTTTAATGCCGGAGCCAACACAATCAGCTCTCCGTTGTCGTCGATAGCCATTCGGGTGCGGTATATCGATTTATTTCCCAGCCAGGTGCTTTTAAACTCTGTTGGGTCAAGATACACCACCACTTTCGTCAGCGGTCGGTCGAGCATCTCAAAATTGACTTCCAGCGCCAGTTTAGCCGCTTTGTCGAACACCTCGAAATCGTCGCCGATAAACAGCCCGCGTGTTTTTACCACTCCGTCGGTTTTATCAAGCCCTACCACCGTTTGTACGTACACAATCGGCAATTGAGAAGCAAAATGTTCTGAAGCATAGTTAAATACCCGTCGCACCGGTGTATCGGCATGGCCCATCATCCGCTCCATTCCGTAAGCAGCGCCAATAAAATGACTTTTATTGATGCCTTCGGAACCGCCTGTACCAACAAAAATATTCTTGTTGTAATTGGCCATTCCTACTACTTCGTGGGGCACTACCTGTCCGATCGACAAAATTAAGTCAAATTTTCCGTCCCGCAATAGTTTGTTCACCTGGGCAGGCCAGGGAAATTCAACGGCTCCTTCCGAAACGTCTTTTACATAAGCAGCCGGAACAGTTCCCAGGGTTATCACGTCGTTGCGCCAGTCGTGATCGCGGATTAGCGATGCAGGCAATGAGCCGAACATGTGTTCAATCTGATGGGCGGTCATAGGACTGTGGGTGCCGAGTGCCGGGAGTACATCGGTGAGCGCATCGCCGTAGTATTGCCAGGCAAACTCGGTAAGTTCGCCCGAACGACTCGGCAACCGGGTGTAATCGGGCGGAATTGCCAGTACTTTCGACTTTGTTCCCAGTTTTGCCAGGGCAGCATATAAGCCCTCTTTTAAATCGGAAGCGCCAAGCTCCAGCCCGGCACCTCCTTTTTCATAATACATCATATTCGTTAGCGTTTAACGCGGGCATTGCCGCCCCAGATACTCCAAACTTGTTCTTCGTCGGCCGGTGAGGCATAATCGGTAAGCATGGTGGTAGCCAACGCACCGGTGGCCCAACCAAACTGAGCCCATTTTTCTGATTCCCAACCTTTCAGAATACCGTACAGCATACCTCCAACAAAACCATCGCCTCCTCCAATGCGGTCGAGTACGTTGATTTTTCGGGGAAGTATAACCGACCATTCTTCACCATCGAGTAAAATAGCTCCCCAAAGGTGCTCATTGGCACTGATAACCTGGCGAAGGGTAGTGGCAAATACCGAAGCATTCGGGAAGGCGGCTTTCACACGACCAATCATTCCTTTGAATCCGTCAATTTCGGCTTCTATTCCCTTTCCACCGGCTTCCGGGCCTTCAATTCCCAAACAAAGCTGGAAATCTTCTTCGTTACCGATAAGAATATCGGAAACCGAGGCAATCTCGGTGAAAACGGAACGAAGTTCTTCTTCGCGCCCCTTCCAGAACGATGCGCGGTAGTTGAGATCGAACGAAATGCGGGTTCCGGTTTTGCGGGCAAAACGGGCCAGCTCCAGACAAAACTGGCTGGTATCCTCCGACAAAGCTGCAATCAGGCCCGAAAGGTGCAGAATCTGAACTCCTTCCTGTACAAAAATTCGCTCCAGATCAAAATCCTTTACATTCAACGTGCGTCCAACTTCACCCGCACGGTCGTTTTGCACGCGGGGACCCCGGGTTCCAAAACCACTGTCGGCAATGTTGAACTGATGACGATAGCCCCAGGGATCGCCCTGAGCCACTTCCACACCTTCGTACATCAGGTTGCGGCTGCGGAGTTCGTTTTTAATAAACTGCGCTATCGGACTGTCTTTCACAAAAGTAGTAAGTACTTTCACCGGCATCCCCAGCGAAGAGGCAATGTTGGCCACATTGGTTTCGGCACTGGTGGCCTGCATTTCAAAGGTTTTACTGGTGTGTACCGGCTGTCCGTTGAGCGGAGTAATGCGCACACCCATACTGCTGGCAACCAGCAACGAATACTTCGCGTTTTCTTTTAAACTAATACTCATATCGATTAATTAATTAGATACTAAATACATCAAATCCTCCGTCAATAACCGTAAGCGTACCGGTTACAAATTTTGAAGCATCGCTGGCCAGCCAGTGAAGGGTTCCCAGCAATTCTTCTGGCTCCCCAAAGCGTTTGAATGGAGTATGGGCAATAATCGATTGCCCGCGTGCAGTCAGCGATCCGTCGGGGTTGGTAAGTAAAGCCCGGTTTTGTTCGGAGATTAAAAATCCCGGCGCAAATGCGTTAACCCTGAAATCTTCGCCGAATTTGGTGGCCATTTCGATAGCCAGGTACTTGGTGAAGTTGGTAACCGCTGCCTTGGCTGCTCCATAACCAGCTACCCTGGTGAGCGGACGCAGTGCCGATTCCGACGAAATGTTGATAATATTTCCTGCTTTCTGCTCCGTCATTACTTTCGCAAAAACCATGGTGGGGATGATAGTTCCGAATAAATTCAGATCTACCACCTTCTTGAAATCGTCAATATTTAAATCGAACAGGGTTTTATCCGGACCTATCGTTGCCCCGGGCATATTACCACCGGCTCCGTTTATCAAAACATCGATGCGACTGTATTTTGCAACGATTTCTTCCGCGTTTTTTTCGAGAATTGCCTTGTCGTTCACATCCGATTGCAAAAACAGCGCTTCGTGGCCTTTGGCAAGTATGCCATTCACCAATTCTTCGCCTTTTGCCTGGTTACGTGCCAACACAACTACCTTTGCACCTTGCTCAGCCAGGTATTCCACCATACAGCTTCCCAATACTCCCGTGCCTCCGGTCATAACCATCACACGACCCTTTATATCAAATAGATTTCTCATGCTTTATTAATTAAATGTCCAGTAAACGTTTCAGGTGACGCTCGTAAATGTTTTCTTCTACACAATTGCCTACCACTTCGCTGTATTTCTCCAGCATCGCGTAGTAAGCATCGCCTTTCTCAGCGGCTACTTTGTAGGCTACATGCACCAACTGACGGAAATCGGCATTGTAATCGGGATGTCCCGGAATGTGACGCAAGGTATTTGCCAACTTGTCCCCACTCCAGTTGTTTACTTCTTCCACCGATGGCAAACGGGCAGGGTCAATATCAATTACATCGGCATAGGGGGCACATAATTCTTCACGACGGTTGTACGAACCAGCATAAATTTCTTTTGCCATCTCCAGTCCGTCGCCACCGGCAAGTGCCAGGCCGATCACTTCTTCGAGCCAGGTGGTTCCGGCAGTTTTCAGGTGCAGGCCCTTATCGTGCTTTTTAATAATCGATGCCATTATCGGGTAAATCGAAAATTTATCGCTTCCTGAGTGAACACTCAGTTTTAGCTCTTTCGGTAATCCAAATTGTTTAACTGCATAATCGATAACCAGGATGTCTTCTTCGAATTCGCGTGCGAATTGATCGAGATCGCCACGGTAATCAACCCCTTTGTTGAATCGACCCGTAAATTTGGGTGCAATGGTTTGTGCCGGTACGCCTTTATCGGCCAGCATTTTCAGAATAAAGAACAAATATACCGGAGTTTGCGGATGTTCTACCTCGTCCATCGATACTTCGGTAATGAAATTTCCTTTTCCTTTTTTATCCACCAGATACTGATAAATTTCAGAAGCCTGTTGAGTAGCTGCCAAAAACCTGGAGGCAATTTCAACCAATAGCTCACGGGTTACCTTAATAGGTTGCTGAATTCCGGGAATTTGAAGGTCGCCCATGTAGCTGGTACACGAATCAACAAACTTTTGTACGTCCTCATCAGCGCTTGGTTTACCAATAAATGCAGCAACGTCTAAGGTGAAGAAATCGGCCGTTTCAACAAATGGAGCTACTGTCGACAAATTAATATGGTCGGCATCCACAAAATATTTTCCTTTAAACCCTAAGGTCGCTACTGCATGATCGGCTTCCTTGCGCACATCGGCCGGATGAGAATGTACATAAATATGTTCACGGTTCGATTTATTCCACACCGGACTAATGTCGTGTCCTGCCTGATTGGCTTTTACTATTGCTCGTAACTGAGCTACACCCTGATGAGCAAAACGATCGCCCATTCCGATACTGATTTTTCCTAATTCCATAATATTTAAATTTTTAAGATTAATATTTCTCTCTGAAGTTTATATAGTCGTTAATGTTCTCTTTCATAAGAATGTCGATTGGCACAAAATTTAGCTGATTAACATCCTGTTTTAATATTAGTTTGTTACATAAGTCTCTTACCGTATAATAGGCTTGTTTGCCAGGACTTTGTGCAATCAGAAACGATACAACATCCTGTTTCAAATAGTCTACATTTTTATCGAGCAAGTCGTATCCAATCAAACGAATCGTTTCGTGATTTAGTTTTCGGAAGTAATTTGCCAGCCTGTACACTTTTGAGTTAAAAGTGATTGCTCCTTTAATCCATGGATGGGTAACGAAGTTTTCGCGAATCAGTTCCAGATTGGCTTCATCGTCGGTATCGCTGATCTCTACGTGGACCAATTTCATTTTTTTGTTCGTTGCGTGATGATCAAAATATTCCATAAAGCCTTCAAATCGATGTTTTGTCTGATTTGAAATAGCTCCTTGTCGTTTAGTTCGTAATACCAATACCTGGCTGTTTTCCGGTAAATCGTTGAGAAGCAACTTTGCAGCTACATATCCGCTTTGGAATGAATTCTGACCATAATAGGTTGTAAAGGCAGCTTCTTCAATAAGAGAGTCGATAAACGAAAAGGGAATGTTGTTTTTTTGTAGTTCGACAGTAAAAGACAACGATTCATTTCTGAAAATAGGTGCCAGAATTACAGCATCGGGCTTTAACTGAAGTAAGTTTTCGGTTAACTCGAGAAAGTTTTCTGAATCAAACTGATTAAAGTAGTGAATATCAATATGGATATTATACTGGAGAAAATCGCGCCCTGCCTGAAGTAAAGCATTCTCGATGAATTCCCAATAATCGCCCGGTTGGTAAGAAGGAATCAGACAGCTAAACCGATAGTGTTTTTTTGATGCCAGTGAGCGGGCAAGCAGGTTGGGAGAGTATTGAATTTGGTCGAGCACTTTCAATACTGCTTCTTTACTTTTTGCCGATACTTCGCCCCGGTTGTGCAATACCCGGTCGACTGTACCTTCCGATACACCAGCCATTTTAGCTATATCCTTGATGCGGGGTTTTCGTGTGTTTTGTTGCATTTTCTCATTCATTTCAGGGTACACCGTGTACGCACACAGTTAATTGAGTGCAAATGTACGATATTTTATGATTCAGGCAATACTGTTTTTGATCGTGTGCGGACACGGTGAGTGCATATCTCACATAAAATATATAATATCAGTACTTTAAACTGAATTAGTGTGTAGACAGTTTGTCTGTTAAATATCTATAAACAGCCAATCAGATTTTAATCAGTATCTACAGCCTTGAGATTTGTTGGCTGATGGATAGAAAACCTGCTCGATTTTTTATTAATAATGAGAGTTGAAGGAATATTTTCGAGTTTTGAACTGTTGCTGTTGGTAAGCTGATTCCATACCGGATAACTAACCAACATAAGATTATACTTACCGAAATAGCTGTACGAATTTCGAGCGCTCCGTTGAATTTTAATCGAATTTGGATAGTTTTTATTTAGTTCAGAAAAAGAAGATTTAAAGTCATCGGTTGACTGAAGCAGTTTTAGTTCGTCGACGATGGTAACTTGAATTCCTCCGTCATTTTTCAACAACCGGTGTGCATAGCGAATCAAAAAATCATCTTTTTCGTGTTGAATAATCACCAGAACATCACGAATACTTCCAAAATTTCGGTTTATGAAAATCCCAACACTGCATTTGCTGTGTTCGACAAAGTATTTTGTCTTGTCTTTAATCAGACTTCCAGGGTAAAAGATATCGCGTGATCGGGTTACCCTACTTACCAGTTGGTTCAGAAGGTCAAATTTTTCCCAATACGAATGGGTTTTCACAAAAGAAATTCCGGATAGAGAGACACTGGCACCAACAAGCAGGAAGTCAAAATTTTCGGTGTTTACCGTACGGACTACACCCTGTTCGATATTGTCGGCAAATTTATGTTCGATAGCGATTTCAATATTGTTTTTTTCAGATTCGGCAAGAATACCTTTAAAACTTTCACGGGAGAAATCCTCACCATAGATTGGATTAGTATCGGTACCAGGAGTAATATGTAATGCAGTTACCGATAAAATATTCTTTGCGCCATCCAGGGTTGATTTTGCAATCCGGAGTAATGCGCTTCCATTTTCAGGGTTTCCAAGTGCAATAAGTGCCTTGAAGACCCCGTGAGCCTGCTGACGGCGGTATTCGTCATGAATATCTCTGTGCGGGAATATCTTTTGAATTAAAGCCAGCAAAGGGGTAGTCATAAAAGTAGTGACGAGTGCCATTAAAACCAACATTACGAAAATCGGTTTAGGTAAGATTCCCATTTCGAATCCGATATTTAGCACCACTATTTCCATTAATCCACGTGTATTCATCAGAGCTCCCATCGAAAGGCTGTCGCGCCAGTTTTCACCTACAACTCGTGCTGAAACAGCGCTGCCGGCAAATTTGCCCAACACAGCAAAAGCAATTAGAATAGCTGTAATATTCCAAAGGTGAGGGGTATTTAACAAGCCGATTTCGGTCCGTAATCCGGTGTAGACAAAGAAAAGCGGAAGAAGCAGGGTTAGTGATACGTCCTCCATTTTTTCAATAATTAATTTTCGGAAATTCGGAAGTTCGGGCATAATAACTCCGGCCAAAAAGGCACCGAACAAAGCATGAATCCCGATCACCTGGGTTGCAAATGCCGAAAGAGTAAGCACCAAAAAGATGAATGCGATGACGTTTTTATTTAGTACTTCACTGTTGCTATAGATAGAACCGATTTTTTTCAAAAAAGGGCGGATTACAAAGAACATGAATACAACATACAAAATCGAAAATCCAATCGTATATAGTGAACTTACAAAACTTCCGGTTTTTGCGATTGCTATTACAGCAGCGAGTAAACACCAGGCAGTGACATCGTTAAATGCTGCAGCCATTATCGAAACGGTGCCTAAATGGGTTTTGCCCAAGCCTTTTTCCTGAACGATTCGGGCAAGTACCGGAAAGGCTGTAATGCTCATCGATATGCCGATGAAAAGGGCAAACGAAAGGAAATCGGTTTGACCGGCAGCGAATTCTTCGTATACAAAATAAGCAAACAGCATCCCGAGAAAATAGGGAATTATAATACTGGCATGGCTGATTACATAGGTGCTGCCCATCTTATTGCGCAACATGCCCAGGTTGAGTTCCATTCCAATCACAAACATAAACAGAACCAATCCAACCTGACTCAGAATGTACAAGTTGCCCAGCGATTCAGGTGCAAATAAAAATTGGAATGTTTCCGGATAGAAATAACCCAACAGCGAAGGGCCGAGGATTATGCCCGCGAGAATTTCTCCAATTACAGTTGGTTGACCTATTTTAATGAAAAACCATCCTACAACCCGGGAAACGAGCAGGATGGCAATTATTTGCAGTAAAAGTAGCCCCAGAGGCTCTACCAGATTATGATGTATGGACAATTCAAACGATTCAAAGTCGCTTTGTGGCGGAGCATCGATACTGCTTATATGCTGTTGGTACACCTCGAATCGATCGGCGTTTTTAAATAGTACATAGGTAAGAACGATGAACGAAACAATCATCAAAAGGTAGAATAACCAGGTGTTTAAGTGTCTGTGGGGCATGGTGTTCGATTGGACCGGTGTTTATTCGATAACAGCTTTTATATCCTCAATAGAAACAAGTTTATTTACGATCGCGTAGATTGTTAATCCGGCTGTACTGTGAATTTCAAGTTTTCGGGTGATATTCCGTCGATGTGAAATTACGGTATGAGTCGATAAAAACAGCTGGTGGGCGATTTCTTTGTTGGTGAGGCCTTTTACTACACACGTAAGAATTTCGACTTCCCGTTCGGTCAGACTTTCATTCTTTTCCGATGAAGCAGGATCCGGATGTGTCTCTTCATACTTTTTCTCCATCTTTTCGGTTAGAGGAACAAAAAGGCAGTCTTCCACCCGGGTATGCCGATCGAGATCGAGCTCACAATCGGCTAAATCGAATAGAACTTCGTTCAGTAAGAAGTTGGGTTTCTGTGATGGAAAATATTTTACCAGAATATTCTTCAGATCCGATAATTTAGATTCGATGTTTTCGTGATTTTGTTCAAACACAGCAATATTATATTCGGGGTCCTTTTCGCCTTTGCACAAGCGAAGAACGTATGGAAACACCGTGTCATTTTCATAGGCCATGTGTTTTTGAACTTCTTTTTCGTAATCGTCGAAAAACTTAAGAATCATTTTCTTGTAGGGTTCTTCTTTAATGGAGTCTTCAATGGCCTCAATTAATTTGCGACGAATAAGGGGAAATTTGAAATCTATGAAAAAATTATGTGCGTTGCGAAGATAAGTAATAAGATCGCTAATGTTTACAGTTTCGGGACGCAGGCTGTCGGTATGAAATCCATCGGCAATATAATTTACAACTGCCAGAAAAGTAGCTACATCAATTTTTTGTTCGGTACAAACCTCCCGCACCGTTTTTTCTCCAAAACCTAATGGCAAACCAAACCGGGTCATTGTTAGTAACAATGAAGCATCTTCCCTGATAAGGTCGTTCATCTTACTGGAAGGAGTGAATTTTTCTGACATTGGATTCTTATTTCTTTTGACGTTGCTCTTCTCGTTTTTTCATATCCTGCTGATGGCGGTCAAAAACGGCAGCATCGATCGTTTTTAACGATTCGTATTCAGCAGGATCTTTACGTCGTACATACGACAACAGGTTGTAAAGATACTTTTCTACTTCTTCTTTGCCGACCCGGGATTCGTATACTGATTTATTTTTTACAAAAAAAACGAAAATGGGACTTTTTGTATTTACAACATGGCTACTTATCAAATTCCAGGTTTCAGAACTAAACTTTTCAGTTTCCGATGCTTTATTAAAATAATCGCTGATGAGTTCATCTGCATTGGTTGCACCGTAATTCATATCGAGATAATCGGATATGGTAGTGGCTTTACGATCGCCTTTACTGATCAGAGAATTAACGGCTTTAAAATTTTTATCTGGATCGATGGCGCGTTGACTTACTTTTAGGAAATCAGCAGCATTTGCTGTTGAACCAACCGATCGATGCACTACCTCACCATCGCCATTCAGGTACAGAAATGAAGGATAAGCCTTAATGTCGTATTTTTTTCTAACCACGGCACCATACGGTTTCTCCATGTCGTATTTGATGTTAATAAAGTGCTTGTTGTGAAATTCGCCCAGGGTTTCATCGGGAAAAATAGAAGCATCCATATACTTGCAGGGGCCGCACCATACCGCATAACAATCGATAAATACCAGTTTGTTTTCGGCTTTTGCTTTGGCGAGAACGTTCTCGAAAACGGTATCGTTTAAAAATTTAATCCCTTTGTTCTGAGCTGATAATGGTAGTGAAAATACAACCAATACGATAATAAGTAACTGTTTCATACGATAATAATTGTTTTTTTTAAGGTCGTTTGGAACTCGCATGTCATCATTACCATAACCTTGGATGTGAAGTGTTTACATGCTCGTTTCATATAACGTTAGTTTAAGCTGCGAAAAAAATTGTTAGTATATATTTGTCTGCAAATCAGGTAAACGTATTTTTTGACAAAATAGTTTTAAATTAATAAATTGAATTCAGAAATTGTGCTAACCGCAAACCAGCTTTATAGAGCTGTATCTCAACGTCATTACTGAATCGGTAAAAATACAGGTAGTTGTTGGTATCGCGATTGTCGTAGTTGTAAATGCGAACGCACAGTTGATACGACTGATGAAGATCATCGGTGAGGGTTGTTTTTTTTAGTTTTTTCTTATCTGCTGAATACCGGTCGTTGAGGAAGGTTGCGAGTTCCATATACGACATTGCGTAATTATCGATCAACTGGCTGTCCCAAAGTCGATGGATGTTCGATTTTTCACCAAACCAGGTATACCCAACCCGGTTTCCTCCCTGATCGGCTTGCCGACCCAGGTGCATAGGTTGATACATATCGCCGGTGAAATGAATTAAAAATTTCAGGGCTTCAACATCTTTTTTGTTTTTTTTAAGTCGTTGCGTCATTTGCTGAATGGCGTAAAACAAATGTTCGCCCTCCGAAGTTGGATTATTCCATAAGGTAGCAATATTATCCGGCGACATCGACGTATTCAGATTTTGATAATGCCAGGGATAGCTGTAGCTATACGAAGGATCGCTCCGGACTTCATCGGCCCAGGTTGATGAGTAGATGATTCCGTTGGTTCCTAATAGTTTATCAATTTTTTTTCGGGCACCCGCCGAAAGTTCATCCTGAGCAATAGAAGCGATAACCCGGTGACCGGTAGGTCCGTAAGCCTGCACTATAGCTGATGAAAGCAGTGCAACAACGAGGAGGAGAACTATATTCTTCATATGTAAAAAAATGTTTTATCGGTTGAATGTAACTCTTAGGCTAACTTTATTGAAGGGTAGTAAACTCTTCGTTTCACCTGTATAAATGTTAGTTACCTGCAAAGGTATTCATTTCAATTAAAATATTATCATACTTTGCGTGAGAATTTTGAACCATGATTATTTTGTATCTTTGCCCATGGCTTGACGAAACACAGATGAAGTGGGTATGAATGCTGTTATAAGAGAATATTTATATTATTTGAAGGTTGAAAAAGGACTTTCCGGAAACTCGGTTGAAGCATATCGTCGGGATTTAGAAAAATTATTGTTTTTTTTGAAGGAAGCTCATATTGATCCACTGTTGGCAAAGCGTGAGCACCTGAGCGATTTTTTAGTTGAAATAGCTTCGCTTGGAATTCAGATACGAACACAGGCCCGGATTTTATCGGGAATTAAATCGTTTTATCGTTTTTTGATTTACCGCGATCGCAGGATCGACGATCCGACCGAACTATTGGGGACTCCAAAGATCGGGTTGCATCTTCCTGAGGTGTTGACGATTAAAGAAATAGATGCTATGGTTGCAGCCATCGATTTGTCGAAACCGGAAGGACAACGCAATAAAACGATTATTGAAATGTTGTACGGATCGGGATTACGGGTTTCGGAGCTGGTAAATTTGAAGTTATCGAACCTTTATTTCGACGAAGGGTATATGCTGGTTGAAGGAAAAGGAAGTAAGCAGCGGTTGGTGCCTGTGTCGAAAAAAGCATTACAGGAACTGAAGCTATGGTATATTGACCGGAATTTACTAACAATAGAAAGAGGTCAGGAAGATTTTGTTTTTTTAAACCGGAGAGGTCATCAGTTAACACGGGCAATGATTTTTACAATTATAAAGCAAATGGCCGAATTGGCCGGCATCAGAAAGTCGGTGAGTCCGCATACTCTTCGTCATTCGTTTGCAACTCATTTATTGGAAAACGGAGCTAATCTCAGGGCAATACAGCAATTGTTGGGACACGAATCGATTACTACCACCGAATTGTATACGCACATAGATATTCATTTTCTTAAAAAAACAATCGAAAAATTTCATCCTTTGCTCAATTCATGACACGTAAACTACTTTTTTTAATATCGGGTCCAGGTAGATTAATTATAATTATTGTGTTAATTATGAGTAGTTTGTACTTGAAGGCTGAGCCGGGAGAGACCTTGGTGGTAGGTTATGTACGTAGTAAAACCGATAAATCGCCAATTGTTGCAGCCAATATTTATATAGAAGGCACCAGAGTGGGTACTCAAACCGACGATGAAGGTTTTTTTATTCTCCGACATTACGGCCCCGAAACAAAATTGGTAATTTCAAGTATTGGATACAAGTCCCATGTGGTAACACTCCGGCCCGGCGAACCCGTGAGTGTAAATATTGAATTGAGAGAGGATATCAGGGCATTGCAGGAATTGTTTGTTTTTCCGGGATCGAATCCGGCTACCTTATTATTGAAAAAGGTTCGGGAGGCAGCGGTGGTCAACGATGTTCACAATTCGGGAAAGGCTCTACGTACAGAGGAGCAGGATTTAATACTCATGCCGGTTGGTGATGAGTCGTCGCGTGTACGGTATCAAAAGTGGACCCGTAGTATCCATTCATCGGCCGATTCATCGGTTTTTCTTCCCCTTTTCATCGCAAACGAAAGTTACATTCACCAGGGAAGGAGTGCTCGTCAGCAACTAAGTTTTTCGTCGAGTTCGAATCCTGAAAATCTGATGGTGATTCTCGAAAACCTGGCCGGTAGTTTAAAGCCGGAGATTAATTTTTATAATAACAACCTGGTTATGTTCGGAAAGAATTTGGTAAGTCCGCTTTCTACAGCCGGAAATTCATTTTATCAGTATTTTCTGATGGATAGCATTCGTAGGGATGATGGAAAAACCTATCAACTTCGATTTAAATCACGAAATGCCAAGAATCTGGCTTTTAACGGTGATATGTATATCGATTCTGCATCACTGGCACTCACTTCTATCGATCTGCAGTTGCCGGGTACTGCAAATTTGAATTATATTGAAAAGTTAACCATCCGGCAATCTTTTAAGAAAGCAGGAGAAGTGTGGATTCCATCTGAAACGGAGTTGAAGGTAATTCTGGATTATAAGCTACAACTGGATAGCACGCGACGGATACCAGAGTTATATTTGCTTAGAAGTGTACATACAACGCCCGAAGATAGTGCCGTTCTGATACCGGAGGGATTTGCAGGCTCAGAGTTTCAGAAAGAAGAGCTGGAATATAAATTAGCAGAACTAAACAATATACCACTCATGAAGGCTGCCCGTTGGATTGCCGATGTGGTGATTACCGGTTATGCTCAGGTGGGCAAAATTGATTTTGGAAAAGTGTATCAGTTTGCACGGTTGACCGATCAGGAAGGTTTGCGATTAAATGTGCCACTTCGAACCAACGAACAACTCTCCCCTGTGTTTTCGCTGGGTGGATATTGGGGGTATGGAATGGTCTCAAAAAGCCATTATTTTTCGGTGAATTCGGGATATAAGCTCCCTTTTTATCGAAAAACAGTGTTGAAAGCCGGATTTACCGACGATCTTCGGAGGGTTGATTACGAGTACAATGACTATATGGTAAAAGAAAACCCGCTCTTGTCGGGCGATGTCGATATTGCTAACACTTTGATAAGCCTTACGTCGACCGACCGGTTAAACCGCCGCCGCGAGTGGTATGCTACTTTGTCGCACGACTGGAGCGATGATGTCGAAAGTAGCCTTCATTTTCGGTCGAATACTTATTTTGCTGCCGATCGATTAATTTTTGCAGGTGAGTCGGGAATGGAAACCGATTACTTGCATCAATCCTTAACATTTGTAACCCGGTTTTCACACCGCGAACGCACCTACGAAGATCACCTGGAACGAATATACGTTCAAAATGAACACCCGGTGCTCTATGCCATTGCCGAAGCAGGACAGACCAACGGGTTGGATCAGAAAAATGGCTATGCCAAATTGATGCTCAAGTTAAAACAGAAAGTGCTGTTTCCGCATGGACAATGGATGTATAGCGTGGATGCCGGTTGGTTACTGGGCGAATTACCCTATAATTTACTTTTTATTCAAGGAAGTGGAAAAGCATTTATGCACCGCAGGTTACATTTTAATTTAATGGGATTTATGGAATATGCTGTCGACAAGTATATATCCACTCATCAGGAAATACAATTCAATGGTATTTTGTTTAATTCAATTCCGGGTGTTCGAAATCTTAACTTACGGGAACTTATCACGCTGAAAGCACTATACGGAGGATTGTCGACGCATCGGGGCCGACCCTATCAGTTTCCAACTACCCTTTCGGTTCCTGACAAACCTTATGTTGAGGTGGGAGCGGGAATCACCAATATTTTTAAAATCGGGTCGATACAGTCGGTCTGGAGATTGACCGACCGGTATAAACCGGGAGTCAGCCCGTGGGGAATTGTTGTTGGAGTGCGATTTAGTTTTTAGCTTTTTCAAACTTTAATTATCTTTGCTGAAAATTACAACAATATGGATACAACTTCGATTCGGGTGGCCGTTATTGGCGGTGGAAATATGGGGGGTGCTATAGTACGGGGGATGGTACAGGGAAAGTTACTGAATTCCGAACATATATCGGTAAGCGACATAAATGAGACGATCCTGATGCAACTTAAGGAGTTTGCCCCTGAGTTGGCAACCACTTCATCCAACCTTGTTGCGATTGAAAAAGCCGATGTTATTATATTAGCTGTAAAGCCCTGGTTGGTGTCGGTTGTTGCAGACGAAATCAGAAAAAAGGTAAATTACAAGAAGCAGATATTAGTTTCCATCGCTGCAGGGGTTGATTTTAAGACTTTATCAGGTCTATTTAGCGATGAAGCGGTAATTTTCAGAGTAATTCCGAACACAGCTATCGAAGTAATGCAAAGCGTTTCGGTTGTTTCATCATTCAAAGCGAGCAAGCAGCAGGAAGCGCTGATAGGTTCTCTTTTCAGCGAGTCGGGAAAGGTGTTTTTTGTGCCCGAAAATCAATTAGGAGCCTTTACCTCCTTATCGTCTTGTGGCATTGCCTATGCGTTTCGGTACATTCGGGCGGCAATGGAGGGCGGTGTGGAAATGGGAATAAATCCGGGGGTAGCAAAAGAAGTAATTTTACAAACGCTCCGCGGAGCTGTTGAATTACTTGAAGCGACTGGTGCACATCCGGAAGCTGAAATTGATAAAGTAACTACACCTGGTGGAATTACAATTAAAGGATTGAACGAAATGGAGGCAAATGGATTTTCAAATGCAGTTATTAAGGGACTAAAAGCATCAAATATCAAATAATCATATGGAAATAATTAATTTATCCAGTAAAAATTCAGTTCTCAATCAGTTTATCAAAGAAATACGCTCCGTCGAAATTCAGGGCGACCCACTTCGGTTTCGTCGAAACCTCGAACGTATAGGTGAAATTGTTGCCTACGAGATTAGCAAGACACTCCATTTTAAAGCCGAAGAGGTAACTACTCCCTTGGGCGTAGCTCCCGTGAATACTATTTCCGAACAGTTGGTTATTTCAACCATCCTGAGGGCCGGGCTGCCGTTTCATCAGGGTTTCCTGAGTTATTTCGACCGGGCCGAAAATGCTTTTGTATCAGCTTATCGTAAATACAAAGATGCATTGAAGTTTGAAATTTTTATAGAATATATCGCCTCCCCCGATCTTACAGGTAAAACGTTAATTATCACCGATCCGATGCTGGCAACCGGAGGATCGTTGGAATTGGCTCACGGAGCACTGCTCACCAAAGGTAAGCCCGCACGTGTTATTGTAGCCTCCGTTATTTCAAGTCAACAATCTGTTGATTATCTTTCCAAATATTTTGAAGGGAGCGATGTGTCACTATGGACCGCTGCTATTGATCCTCAGTTAAACGAACATTCGTATATAGTGCCGGGATTAGGTGATGCAGGCGATCTTGCATTCGGAACTAAACTGTAAAAAGGTTACTCCCGAGCTTCACCTTTGAGTTCAACAGTTCGGTCGGGCAGCTTTTCCGATTTTATGGTTAAAGTCGCCTGATGTTGCCCCACCGAGCCTGGCTTATACGTTATTTCCACTGTTTTTCCTTCCGCATTTTCGGTGTCGGCAGCAGTGAGCGATGTAGCCGAAATGGCAAATTGCTCCGGATGTAAACCTGCGATGCTTATTTGCAAAACACCGGTGGCTGCAGTAGTCTTTAGATTTAGCAGTTTAACCGAAAATCCTCCCAACTTAATTTCACCGAATTTCAACTCGTTTTTTACCTCACCAACCTTTATTACCGGTTTGCTTGTAGCCGTTCCCAATGATACCCTAAACTGAATACTATCCGAAGTTTTGGTAATATTCGTAATCGATTGGTCCAGTTTCACCCCTTTCCAGGTAGTGGGTTGAAACGAGCCACTTGTAAATGCAGCTCCCGGAGTAGTGCTGTTGCCTGTCAACGGCTGAAGATAGATACGCATATGACTACTCAAGGTTTGAGAAGTACCTGTGTAATTGTTTGGTCCGTTATTGTTCCAGGCTATTGGATCGTAATCGATGTGCCAAATCAGCATACCTTCGCCCGGGAGATACTTATCCCAACCTGTTTTTTTACGGTATTCGAACATGAAAAACTCCCCGGGAGAGGGATTTATGCCACTAAGATTGTGTGCAGATGCCGATAGCAAAAATGTTTGCCCACTTGTACTTCCTGTCGAATTAGTCGATTGAGACAACGGATATAAAGCTTGTTGCGACGGAGATTTCAATTCTTCGGGAGTTACCCATCCCAGGTAAAAGCGGTCGTATGACGAATAAGCCGGAGGAGTCCTGCCTTCGTTCAAATAGGCTCCTAAATCCATTATGCTCCAATAGTCGAGTGTGTTTTTATCCGGATCCTCAGTATGATAGTGATCGGGCAATCCTATTACATGCCCAAATTCGTGAGTAAAGGTGCCGATACCACACATCTGACTGCCTGAATTTCCTCTCAATTCAGAAGTGCAGGCATAATCCGAAACTCTTTTTCCATCGAAGCTAACCGAACCCGGGTAGTTGCCCGAATAGACCCACCATCGGTGTGGCCACACGGTATTATCCGGACCACCCTCAGCCTCATTATAGCCTGCATAATAAATAAATATATTATCAACATACCCATCGTTATCGGCATCGTAATCGGCAAAGTTTACGTCTTTGTTGGCTAAACTGCAGGCTTCCACTACCATATGAGCCGGACGAATATCGTAGTCGTCCTCGTCGTTTGCTCCGTAATAAGTTATCGGATTCGATAAGTTGTAGGGGCCTACCACATCGAATTGTGGATTGAAAGCCCCCTGACTCGAAGCCCTGAAATAATCGCGTGCCGAACCGGTTGCTCCATTATCGGAATAGCCCTGTTCGTTGAGCAATCGCGTAAAGGCCTGAGCCGAATTGCTAAACTCTTTGTCGGTGAAATTAACCATGATTACCAGCGAACGGGGTGTGCCTGTGGTGGGAAAAGCGGTTGATTGAATAGAAACCGGAGCTTTTTTAATCGATTTAGCTTTTAAAAGTGTTGTTGGCTCTGCAACCTGATACGACGATACTAAAACGCTTTCAGAATCAGATCTCTTCCCTGGATCGCGGGCAATAACCTCGGTTGCTGCGGATCGAAGTGGTAAATCGTAGACGTAAAAACCGGATGCACTGTAGCGGACAGGGATACCATCTATCGTTGTGCGGGCTTTTTTGAATTCGTCGCCGAAAATGCGAACCATCAAACTTGTTCCATCGGGTTGAACGTGCCGAACAGGAGTTGGAAAGGCCGGAATCGACAGAAGATGAATAAAGCCTGACAAATAAAATAGTATACTTAACAATAATCGTCTTGTAAGTTGCATCGGAAAATGTTTATATAAAGTTAAAAATAAAAAGATTGCAAATTAATAAAAAAGAACCTGATTGTGCAACTGTATTTTTTTTTATTACTTTTGCGAAGTTTATCTATAAAGACTATCAACATCAAATTATTACCTTATGAAACATTTTTGGAAATACACCCTGGCGACAATCACCGGTGTAGTTATTATTTCTATAGTTGGGTTTTTTATTATGATGGGAATTTTTGGAGCAATAGCCAGCTCTTCCGACGCACCCGTTAAGATTAAATCACCCTCAGTTTACGAATTGGAATTAAAAGGTCAGTTGGTCGATCGCTCGGAAGATGATCCGTTTACAGCTGCCCTGGTAAGTGCTATGGGGCAAGAGGCGGTTCAAATCATAGGCCTGGATGATGTTTTATCTAACATCCAGAAAGCTAAAAACGATTCGCTTGTAAAAGGGATTTACCTTAAAGGAGGTCAATTGATGGGAGGAATGGCCTCCATCAAAGAAATCCGCGATGCGTTGGTTGATTTTAAAACGACAGGTAAGTTTATTGTGGCTTATGCCGATAATTATACGCAGTCGAACTATTATTTAGCTTCGGTTGCTGATAAAGTATTACTGAATCCACAAGGAATGGTCGATTTCAGGGGTATTGCTTCAGAATTGCTTTTCCTGAAAAACACCTTCGACAAACTGGGAATCGAGATGCAGGTAGTGAAGGTCGGTACTTATAAATCGGCCGTTGAGCCTTATATCGAGACTAAAATGAGCGATGCCAACCGCGAGCAGGTAACAGCGTATACCCGTTCGATCTGGAATACGATGTTGGCTGAATTGTCGGTGTCGCGTGCTATAAGTGTGGAGCAATTAAACGCCTATGCCGACGAAATGATGACCTTTCAACCTGCCGGAAAGCTGGTTGCCTATAAGATGGTCGATTCACTGGTGTATGCTAACGAGGCCGACAGCGTGCTGAATTCGTACGTTAAAGATTACAAGACCTTGTCGCACGGTAAAATGAACAAAGTGGCCGATAACAGTAAGTTCAGCAAAGATAAAGTGGCTGTAATTTATGCTGTAGGTGCTATCGACGATGGTTCGGGTAGTGGAATTGTATCGGAAAGGATTGTTAAATCGATCAACGAAGCAGCTAAGGATAAATTGGTGAAATCGGTAGTTTTCCGTGTAAGTTCGCCGGGTGGAAGTGCATATGGATCGGAACAAATCTGGCATGCGCTTATGGAGTTGAAGAAATCGAAGCCACTTATCGTATCGATGGGCGATTATGCTGCATCGGGAGGGTATTATATTTCGGCTCCAGCCGATACTATTGTTGCTCAACCTAATACAATTACCGGTTCGATTGGTATTTTCGGTTTGATTCCTAATATTGATGGCTTAAACAAGAAGCTGGGATTAAGCTACGATGTAGTGAAAACAAATGCCTTAAGTGATGCTCCTTCGGTGAACAGGGCCTTCCGTCCCGAGGAACGGGCGATGATGCAAGCGTATGTTGACAGGGGATACGAATTGTTTGTAAAACGTTGCGCCGATGGACGATCAAAAACTACCGACGAGATCAAAGCTATAGCCGAAGGCCGAGTGTGGACTGGTGAAGAAGCTTTGAAACTGGGCTTGGTAGATGTGTTAGCCGGGTTGGATGAGGCCATTGAAATTGCAGCCGAAAAAGCAGGTCTTACAGAATACAACATTAAAGAATTCCCGGTGAAAGAAGATTTCCAAACCCGTTTGTTGAAAAGCCTGGGTGAAGAAGCCGAAACCCGTTTACTTAAAATGAGATTAGGTGAGCAATATCAGTTGCTGCAGCACATTCGTACAATTCAGCATATGAACGGCATTCAAGCTCGTTTGCCCTACCAGCTCAATATGTATTAAATTCATCAGAAAACAACTAAAAAAAGTTCAGCAATCAACCGGTTGCTGAACTTTTTTTTAGCTTATCCCTACCTACAGAATGCAGTTTGTCAAATCATCTACGGAAAAGAGTCATTTTTTACACATATAAGCCAGTAATCTTCTCTATTTTTGTTTCGTGATTTTTTAACTTGTTTATCATGAAACACATTGTACCCGTATTTACTGTTATACTTCTTTTTATAGTTGCAACTTCCTGCAAAGCGCTCAATATTTCCGATCCCGGATCAACCCCATTTGGACACTATCCGGGGGCATTAGGGGGTGGTTCGGTAGTTACCGGAGGCAAAGGTGGTAAGGCCTTGTATGTTACATCGCTGGAAGATGATGCAAAGCTACCCGGTACGCTACGCTGGGCCATCAATCAACCGGGTCCACGTACTATTTTATTTAAAGTAGCAGGCATCATTCAACTAAAATCAATTCTTAAAATTAACAAAGGCGATCTCACTATTGCAGGGCAATCGGCTCCGGGTGATGGAATTACCATACGCGATTATCCGGTTACGGTGAGTTCCGATAATGTTATTATTCAGTTTATACGCTTCAGAATGGGCGACGAAACAGCGCTTCAGGACGATGCGCTGAAAGGTATGGGTCGGAAAAATTTACTCATCGATCATTGTTCCATGAGTTGGAGTACTGATGAATGTTCATCGTTTTACGACAACGAAAACTTTACCATGCAATGGTGTATTCTTGCCGAAAGCCTTCGTAATTCGGTGCATAACAAAGGCGAACACGGCTATGGAGGTATTTGGGGAGGAAACAAAGCTACCTTTCATCACAATTTACTGGCTCATCACGATAGTCGAAACCCACGCTTTTGCGGTTCCCGATACAGTAATAATCCGGCTGCGGAAAAGGTTGATTTTCGCAATAATGTTATTTATAACTGGGGAAGCAATAGTGCGTATGCCGGCGAAGGAGGTTCGTTCAATATTATTAATAATTACTACAAGCCCGGTCCGGCAACGCTTTCACGGAGTGGAAAACTTACCTATAGGTTTATAGCACCCAATTCCGATGCAGGCTCCAACCAGCAAGCCAAGGGCGTTTGGGGCAGGTTTTATGTGGCTGGTAATGTAATGCACGGACGTGACGATGTTACCGCTGAAAATAGCCTGGGCGTTCATCCCGACTTAAGAGCAGGTGAAACAACATCGCTCAGTGATATTACTTCAACTTCCGAATTCACTATCACTCCAATGCCGACTCACTCAGCCACCGAAGCTTACAATCAGGTATTGCAAAAAGCTGGTGCCAGTAAAGTTCGCGACAGGGTCGATCAGCGTATCGTAAAAGAGGTAGAATCTGGTACTTTTACCAACTCAGGATCGAAGGGAAGTAAAAACGGTTTAATCGATTCGCAACTGGATGCAGGTGGTTGGCCGGAATATGCGTTTACTCCCGGTGAAGTGGCTGTTGATACCGATGCCGATGGTATACCGGATGAATGGGAAACCAAAAACAAACTCAATCCCAATGATAGTACCGACGGAGCAAGGATTGCAGGTGCGACAGCTTATACCTGGTTGGAAACCTATTTATTTTCGTTGGTAGAAGAATTATATTAGAATCAAGAATCAAGAATCAAGAATCAAGAATCAAGAATAAAGATATGTTAGTTAACAGGTTTAAATTGATTGTGTTGTTAGTAAGCAGTTTAATGCTGCAGGCGGTAAGTGTAAACGCCACTAATCCTTACCGTTCGTATTTTAAAAATGTGCCTTTTCCGATGAAAGAACTGAAGGCGCCGGTGTTTAAAAAAACCACCGTGCGTATTACCGATTTCGGTGCAGTAGGAGATGGAATGACCCTCAACACGGAGGCTTTTCGCGCGAGTATCGATGCGTTGGCAGCCAAAGGTGGAGGGAAGCTGATTGTTCCTCCGGGAGTGTGGTTTACCGGCCCTATTGTACTGAAGTCGAACATCAACTTTCATCTCGAAAAAGGGGCACTTATTCTTTTTTCTCCCGATTTCGACTTGTATCCGCTCGTGAATACCGTATTTGAAGGGTTGGATACGCGTCGTTGTCAATCGCCCATTTCAGGCTACGGTCTCGAGAACATTGCCATTACCGGCGATGGCTCCATCAATGGTTCGGGCCATGCCTGGCGTCCGCTAAAACGATCGAAGGTTACCGAATCGCATTGGAAACAAGTGGTAAGTTCGGGAGGTGTGCTGCGCGATGGCGACTATTGGTTTCCGTCGGAAAAATCGCTTAAGGCTCATGAAATGAGCAATATGAATGTTCCTCAGGGACTTACCACCGATGAAGAGTGGATGGAAGTGCGCGACTTCCTTCGCCCGGTAATGATAAGTCTTACCGAATGCAAAAACGTATTGCTACAAGGAGTGTTGTTCGAAAATTCGCCGGCCTGGAATATACACCCGCTGATGTGCGAAAATGTAATTATTGATAATATCACGGTACGAAATCCTTCTTACTCGCAAAATGGAGATGGACTGGATATCGAATCAACCCGTAATGTGTTGCTTATAAACAGTTATTTTGATGTAGGCGACGATGCAATCTGTATTAAATCGGGAAAAGATGCCGATGGTCGCCGTCGCAATCGTCCCACCGAAAACGTAATTGTAGATAATTGCAAAGTATTTAAAGGGCATGGTGGTTTTGTGGTAGGTAGCGAGATGTCGGGCAGTGTTCGTAATATTCAGGTTTCGAATTGTCAGTTCCTGGGTACTGATGTAGGTCTTCGTTTTAAAAGTACACGTGGCCGTGGTGGGGTTGTCGAAAATATTTATATCAACAATATTTACATGTTCGATATAGTTACCGATTCGTTTCTGTTTGATCTGTTCTATGGTGGAAAATCGGCATCGGAAGCCCTGGCTGCCGGCGAAGATTCGCCCAAAGCTTCCGATGCAATGCCCGTTACCGACGAAACACCTGCTTTCCGTAACATCTACGTAAAAAATTTAGTATCCCGCAATGCCCGTCGTGCAATGTTTTTCAATGGCCTTCCGGAAATGAATATTGAGAACATACACGTCGAAAATGCAACTTTTTCGGCTCGATATGGAGGCTATTTCTCCGAATCTAAAAATATTCAACTTAAAAATGTACAGATCGTTCCACTTGAAGGTGCGGCACTTACTATTAACAATGTAACTAACCTGACGGTTTCAGGCGATTTCAGGTATCCTGAGGGTAATGAAGGAGTCAGGATGGATGGTTCATCAACCGGAATAGTGATTCCTGGTTTTCAAAAAAAGCTCTCTGTTCGCATGGTTGAATCGGAAATGAAACGGAATCCCGAAAGCTGGATGGTCGATTTTGCAAAAACTCCCAAATGGGACTATACGCATGGACTGCAGTTGCAGGCCATGGCGATGGTTGGTTCGACTTACGATAATCCTGATTATTTCAACTACGCACTCGATTACGCCACTACTATGGTATCGACCGACGGAAACATCAAGGGGTATAAGCCAGAGGAGTATAATATCGACCGTGTGAACCCGGGCAAAATGCTGTATGTGGTTTACGACCGCACAAAGGACGAAAAATACCTGAAGGCGATTCATCTGCTTCGCGATCAAATGCGAACACATCCCCGAACTTCGGAGGGTGGATTCTGGCATAAAAAAGTATATCCTCATCAGATGTGGCTCGATGGATTGTATATGGCTTCGCCTTTTTTGGCCGAATATGGAGTACGGTTCAACGAGCCGGCGTTGTTTGATGAAGTGGCCCATCAGTTGATTCTGATGGCCAAACACAGTTACGACCCCGTCACCGGATTGTATTATCACGGATGGGACGAAAGCCGCCAGCAACGCTGGGCTAATAAGGAAACAGGTACTTCGCCCAACTTTTGGAGCCGAAGTCTGGGCTGGTATATGATGGCGTTGGTGGATGTGTTGGAGCATATGCCTGCTAACCATCCCAAGCGCCCGGAAGTGATTGGTATCTTCACCAATCTGAGCCAATCACTCGAAAAATTCCGAGATACGACTACAGGAATGTGGTACCAGGTGACCGATAAAATGGCTGCACCGGGCAACTACCTCGAATCCACCTCATCGGCAATGTTTGTGTATTCGTGGGTGAAAGGAGCTCAGTTGGGTGTTTTGCCGGTTGGGTACCTCGAAAAGGGAAAAATTGCATACAATCAGTTTGTGAAGCGATTTGTACGCGAGAATGCCGATGGTACGGTGTCGATAACCGATTGTTGCGCAGTGGCCGGGTTGGGAGGCGAAAAGGTATACCGTGATGGAAGTTACGATTATTACCTTTCGGAACCGGTGCGCGACAACGATCCCAAGGCAATAGGGCCGTTTATAATGGTAAGTTTATTGTTGAACCGCTAAAGCATTTACATAAAAAAACACCCTGCAGAATCTGATTCCGACAGGGTGTTTTAATTTTGTACAATCCGCTTAGCGGTTGAATTTCATAACTTGTTTCGCGCCTTCGGCTTTAAGGAAATAGATCCCACGTTCGAATCGAACCATCGAAATGTTAGAAGTGCTTTCGGCTACTTTGTTGCCCAACAGATTATACACTTCGATGCGCACTTTGTTGGAGTTGATAATTTCGAGGTTTTTGTAGCTAATGCCCGGAATTATTACTTTCTCAACCGAAGTATGTGTTGTTGGAGCAGCAATCAGGTAGATGTTTACTCCACTACTTGGCGACCAAAGATATAAAGTTGCAGCTCCGCCGGTGTATTCAAAACTTGTCAGCGGAACTGTATTGCCATCGGCCGAATAAGAACCCGGTGCGCTGAAATTGGACAGCGAGTCGGTACCGTTTGAAAGAATAAGTCTTCGATCGGTGGATGAAGATGATGACAGTGCAGCCACTTTAATCGTTCCAGGTCCTGATACATTGAATTTTATCGCCCGTTCGGTGGGTAACCAGGGAGCATTCGCTTTGTCGATAGTAGCCGAACCACCCAGTTTTAACCGGTGAGTAAAGGAATACTCCCCGTTTTTTTTGCTGTTGGCATCAATGTCGACATTTTTTCCGCTGGCCGCAAGAATGGTAAGACCATCCAAATCGGAATTCGCAATATAGCTTTTAACTTCAAACGGCGCTTTTTCAAATGTCCAAACCTTTTCATTTTGAGCAGTTACGGTAGCAAAAGCTGCTAATACCAAGGCAGAAATGAGTAGTGTTTTCTTCATGTTCTTTTACAATTTAAAGGTGATTAACAATAGTAAAATGCAAATATATGCTTTCTCGATGCGTTTGAGGTGGAATATTTATTTTTTAACGTGCAATAATTGACCGTATGTTGCATAGCATGCTTTATTTGACAAAAAACCCGGGCATTCAGTTTATTTTTGTATTTTCGCTTTTCAGCAAAATGTAACCCATCATGAGACACCGGATTCTTTTCGTTTTTGTGTTCCTGCTCAGCGCAGCGTATAACTATTCGCAGCACCGATTTTCATTTACTCACTATACTTCCGATAATGGACTTTCGCAAAACAGTATCACTGCCATTATGAAAGATAGTAAAGGGTATATTTGGTTAGGCACCCGCGACGGGCTAAACAAATTCGATGGTTATAATTTTACCATTTACAACTCCAAGCCTCAGAAAAAAAAGTCGGGCTTAAGCAACCGCATTTTAACTATTCGTGAAGACAAATGGGGTTATATCTGGGTTAAAACCTACGACGAAATGGTGTATCGGGTGAATCCCTCTACTGAAGAGTTACAACAAATAGTGAATCCGGATGGTTCGGTGTTGGAAGAAAAAATCGAAGAAATGTACGTTTTACCATCGGGTGAAGTTTGGTTAACCACCTTTCGCAAGGAATTGTTGGTTGTTGATACCGATCCGGTTTCCCATGCACTTAGTTTTCGAAAATTCAGTCATCCTGGTAAAAGCCCACAAACCAAAGATGTGAATGGTGTAGTAGAAGATTCGCAAAAAACGACCTGGATTTTCTCGGGAGGTGGACTTTGTGCCATCGATAGCACCGGAAGAAACACCTGTTATTATGAGTCGGTTCCGATTTACTCGATGGTTGAAAATACGCGTCGAATTGTTTTTGGTGCCCGGGATCAATTGATAATTTACGATAAGCAGAATGTGAGCTTTTCGCAGGCTCAACTACCGGTGTCGGGATCTGTTCGTCTCATCTATTCGATTGGTTCAGGTAAATACGTGATGGGTGTTGAAGGTAAAGGGTTTATGACCTATGATGCAGGGCGCAATGAATGGCGGCACTATTCTACAGCTACGCATCCTGAGATGAAAACCAACGAGATACGAAACATTTATATCGACCGTTCGGAAGAAGTTTGGTTAGGGATAGCCGATGCCGGAGTATTGCATTTTCAGCCTCAAACCGGAGAGCTCAACTACATTTCGTCGTCGGTCAACGAAGGGCAGCTTATCAATCCAAACTATCTGATATTTGAAGATAACAGGGATATTTTGTGGATTCAGCCCTATTATGGAACATTTTCGTCGTATAACCGATCCGCTTCGCAGTTAGAGCGATTCCATAGTGCCTATCATCAGGATATCAATGTGCTGTTTTCGTATGGGGTTAATCATGCGCTTACCGATCAGCAGGGGGTGATCTGGCTGAGTACCAATCGCGGAAACGGATTTTACCGATGTGTATTTCTTCCTGGATATTTTGAACATCATTTGTTGAAAAATGAAACCATTTACAGTCTGTCCAACGAAGTCCGGGCAATTTTTGAGGACGACCAAAAGCGTTTGTGGGTAGCTTCAAAAGATCGTCAGGTTCACATTTTCGATCGTAACAAGCAATTGATCGGTACCCTGGGAAGTGATGGGAGTATTCGTAAAGGCAACAGCAGTGAGTTTTTTGTATACAACTTTTTTCAGGATCGAAGCGGGAAAATCTGGATGGCTTCCAAACGAAGAGGGCTTTACAGGCTAAGCGCTAAAGCCAATTCTTTACAGTACACCATCGAAAACTTCAGCCATACTCCCTCTGATCTGTATTCTCCCGGCAACAACGATTTTTATTCGGTAACGCAGGACCAGCAGGGTCGTATTTGGGCAGGAAGTTATGGTTCGGGACTTCATTTGATCGACGAAACGGGGGGAAAAGTACGCTTTATCCATGCGGGTAATGAGTTGAAATCGTATCCGATGGATCGTTTTTCGAAGGTACGACAGGTAATGGTTGATTCAAAAAAGCAACTTTGGGTAGCTACCACCGAAGGATTTGTGCGTATTAATACTGATTTTAAAACACTTAAAGAGATTAAGTACTTTACCTACCACACCACCGATAATCAGCCTGAAGGGCTTGGAGCCAACGACGTACATGCAATTTTTGAAGATGATCAGCAGACTCTATGGATGGGTACTTTTGGGGGTGGCCTCAATCGAATGATTCCCGGTTCCGATGCTAACCCACGATTTGAAGTCTTTGATCGAAGTTCGGGAATGCCCAACAATGTAGTATATTCTATAATCGACGATAAAAAAGGAAACTTATGGCTTACTACCGATAATTCTATTGTGCGGTTTGCAAAAGCAAATCGGACCATAGAGGTTTTCGGAAAAGGAAATGAACTCGAAAATGTCGAATTTTCGGAAGCTGCTGCTTTTCGCCGTGAGTCGGGTGAAATTTGTTTTGGAGCAAAATCGGGTTTTTATTCGTTTAACCCGGAAACGGTACAGCGAAAACGGTTCAATGCTCCGTTGGTTTTTACCCGTTTGTTGCTTTTTAACAAAGAAGTTGCCATTGGCGATGGTAAAAAAGCCTTACTAACTAAACAACTCGATGAAACTTCCGAAATTCGGTTTTCGCACCATCAAAATGTATTTACAATCGAGTTTGCAACGCTCGACATGCGCGCACCTGAAAAAATTCAGTATGCCTATCGCCTGGAAGGGTTCGAAGAAGATTGGAATTATGTTGAGAACAAGCATTTTGCAACCTACACAACCCTCCCGCCCGGAGAATACGTTTTTCATGTTAAATCGACCGACAGCGAAGGTTTCTGGCTCGATAACGAACGAACTATTTTGTTGAAGATTATGCCTTCGTTCTGGCAATCTTCATTTGCCAAATTCTTATACCTGTTGTTCATTGTATTGGTTTTTACCCTGACACTTTATATCTTCCTTACCATTTTTAAACTTAAAAACAGTGTAGAAATTGAAAAGCAGATGACGGAGATGAAGTTGCGGTTTTTTACCGATATTTCACATGAATTACGAACGCCGCTTACGCTGATATCCTTACCGGTAGATAATTTACTGAACGAGAAGCTGGATGGAGCCGTGAGAGAACAGCTTCAATTGATGCGCCGTAACCTCGACCGTGTGCTGACGCTTATCAATCAAATACTTGACTTCCGTAAACTGCAAAATAATAAAATGAGACTTACAGTTGAAGAAATAAACTTCGGCGAATTTGTAAAAAATTCGAGCAGTAACTTCAACGAGATAGCTCATTCGCGCAACATCGACTTCCAATTGATTGATGAAACAAACCATACGCATGTTTGGATCGACACCGACCGGTTTGATTCAATAATTTACAACCTGCTATCGAATGCCTTCAAATTTACTGATCCGGGCAAAAAAATTACGGTACGAACTTTTCTGCGTCAAAATAAAGTAGTTTTATCAGTTGCCGATGAGGGGGTAGGAATTGCACGTGATAAAATAAGCTTTATTTTCGATCGGTTTTTTACGGTACCTGCATTGCGGAATATAGCCCAGAAAAGTACAGGAATAGGACTCGATTTAGTTAAAAAGCTGGTTGATCTGCACCGGGCTTCCATTCACGTCGAAAGTCAACCCGGAAAAGGGTCGACCTTTGAAATTGAATTACAACCCGGGATGGAGCACTTTTCGGGCGATGATGATATCATCATTTCCGAACAGACGCATACTGCCGTAGAAGTACGAGAAGAGGAGGATGATCATACGGAACATGGCCACACCGTAATACCATTAATTTTAGTTGTGGAAGACAACGATGAATTACGACAGTTTTTGAGAACTAGCTTGAAAAATAATTACCGGGTCGAAGAAGCCGAAAATGGACTGGTAGGCTGGGAAAAGACGGAACACCTGATGCCCGATATACTAATTGCCGACCTGCGCATGCCCGAAATGAATGGACTTCAGCTGCTCGAAAAGGTGAAAACGGATAAACGTACCTCCCACATCCCGGTTATCATGCTCACAGCTGTTACCGATATGGAAAATAAACTGGCCGGAATGAGGGCCGGTGCCGACGACTATATTACTAAGCCCTTTAGTTCAGCATTTCTGCATGCCCGCATCGAAAATCTTATTAAGCAACGAGTTCAGTTGCAACAATATTATCGGTCGCAAATATCGCAGGGGGCTACGGTACTTAAATTGCCTCCGATTGAGGTGCAATCGCAGGAAGAGCAATTTATGAAAAATCTTATTGAATTAATGAACGAACATATCGATAATTATGATCTGAATATTGATTTTCTGGCTTCGGAAATGGGGATGAGTCGAACCGTTTTTTTCAATAAGCTAAAGAGTCTTACCGGTTTTTCGCCCGTCGAATTTGTACGCGAAATGCGCATTGAACGTGCCGCCGATTATATCAGGAATACTTCGTTTACTGTTTCCGAAATTTCATTCAGGGTTGGAATTGAAGACCCGCGCTATTTCAGTCGTTGCTTTAAACTGAAATTCGGGATGACGCCCTCCGAATACCGTTCGAAACAACACCCGGCAACACCCTGAAAGCAGCACGAGTCTGTCCGATTATCGGACAGACTCGTGCTGCTTTCAGATGAGCGGTGCTTATTCCACCATTTCCATCATTATTTTTGTCATAAGCGGCTGTACCTTGTTTCCAATTTCCTGTACCTCCTCGTGCGAAACTTCAACAATTTTTCCGGGAACTCCCAGGTCTGTAATTATCGACATGCCAAATACCTTCATTCCGGCATGGTTAGCAACTATCACTTCCGGAACGGTGCTCATGCCTACAGCATCGCCACCGATGATGCGAAAATACCGGTATTCGGCAGGTGTTTCAAAGGTAGGTCCGGTAGTACCTACATATACCCCTTCCACTACTTTTATCGAGTTGCGGGCGGCTATTTCCTTTGCTTTAGCAAGCAACTCCTTCGAGTAGGCTTCGCTCATATCAGGAAAACGGGTTCCCAGCTCGTTGTGATTTTTTCCGCGCAGCGGATGTTCCGGGAAAAGATTGATATGATCGGTAATCAACATCAGATCGCCGATTTCAAATTCGGGATTCATTCCTCCGGAAGCATTAGAGACCAAAAGAGTACGAATTCCGAGTGCATACATTACCCTTACAGGAAAGGTTACCTGTTTCATATCGTATCCTTCGTAATAGTGAAAACGGCCTTGCATAGCCAATACATCTTTGCCTCCTAATTTCCCAATTATTAGTTTACCGCTATGACCTTCGACAGTCGAAACAGGGAAATTCGGAATTGTTTCGTAAGGTATTTCGGTGGTTTCGGTAAGATGGGTGACTAAATTTCCAAGTCCTGTTCCCAGGATGATGGCTGTTTTAGGTGCCGACGGTATCCGCTGTTGCAGGTATGCGGCGGTTTCCTGAATTTTCTCTAACATAATCGGTTATATTTTGAATTAATACCTTTTCACGGTCGTTCAATATTTGAACCTTCACCGGAACTACAAAGATATATTTTTTTATGGAATCCGGAAGCATTGGATTATTTATTAACCGGGCAGCATCTTTTTCGGTGGTAAGTATGAGTTTATGAGGATGCACAATGGACTTGAATTTCTGCTCGATTCGGGCGAAGTCACGTAGGCTGAAGTCGTGATGATCGGGGAAATGAAGCGTATGCAGCTGGTTGCACCGGGTTTTAAACTCATCGGTAAGCAATTGGGGCGAAACAATACCCGTTACTACCAGAATTGCCTGTTGGTTCAGTGCCAACGGTTTGTCGGATCCATTGACTTCCGTAACTGATAAAGCAACAGCCGGAAATAACGGACGTAATTCACCGTAGACGAACGACGAAAAGAACAGTTGTTGATGAGGTAAAATCTTTAATTCTTTCGCAATAGCATCCATTTCGAGGCTGCTCAGGTTGGGTCTGCATTTGGTTACGATTATCGAATGGGCCCGTTGACTTCCTTTTGCTGATTCGCGCAAATTTCCCCCCGGAAGTAAGGAATCGCGCGTGTGAAGTCGGTTGTAGTCGGTAAGTACGATCGAATAGCCGGGTTTAATACGCCGGTGCTGAAAGGCGTCGTCGAGAACTACACAATCCAGTTCAGGATGAAGTTCCTGTAACCGGTCAATTCCTTTACTTCGGTTTTCACATACTGCAATAGGAATTGAAGGAAACCTGAGTGCCATTTGTTTCGGTTCGTCGCCCAATTCGCGCGCTGTAAGTAGGGGCGTTGCGGCAACAAATCCCGTTGAATGCCGTTTGTAACCCCTGCTTAATACAGCAAGGTTAAAGTTTTCACTTAATTTTTCGATAATAAATTCGGTATGAGGAGTTTTACCTGTTCCTCCTACCGTTATATTACCAACCACCACTATGGGGATGTTTTTTTTTGCCGATGTCAACAATTCGTTATCGTATAGCCGGTTGCGAATGCTGGTGATGCATCCGTACAGGGTTGAAAAGGGGAGAAGTAAAAAGTAGCGTGCTTTCCTGTTCATGGCGACTAAGTGGGGAGATTTAACACTATATCAGGGGACGGGATCGTATCCGCTTCCCCCCCAGGGATGACAACTGCTTATTCGCTGGATGGCCAGCCAGCCACCTTTAAAAATACCATGTTTGAGTATAGCTTCAATTGTATAAACCGAACAAGTAGGAGTATAGCGACAACTGGGGTGCTTCAGAGGCGAAATGCTGTAGCGGTAAATATATACCGGAGTCAATACAATATGTCGCAATAATCGTCGAATGTTCATAGCTTAACTACTAACAACAAGTTTTGAAAGGGCGATTTTAATTTTTTCTTCTATGATTCGGTAATCGCAGGGTTTCGAATCTAAGTATATAAAACCAACATGCAAAAACACTCCTTTTTGGAGGGTGGCCTGAACCAGGTTCTCTTTGTGGAGTCGGTAGGCCTCCCGCATCAGTCGCTTAACGCGATTACGGTCGGTGGCATGTTTCAGTTTTTTTTTGGGCACACTGACCAGGATCCGCACCGGAGCTTTTTCGGCAATTTCGCTTTTTCGATACACAACCCGTAGCGGATACACAATAAACCCTTTGCCATTGGCAAAGAGTTTTGTAGTGCGAATCTCACCGCACAGTCGTTCTTCTTTTCGGAAATGCCTGTCGGTTAGAGGTACATCCATGGGTTGATGTGCCCGGGAGCACGTTTTTTATTTCTTTTTTTTGGCGTATTCTCTTAAGAAAGCATCGAGCGCCATAGTCATCGATGGGTACTGAGGACTAGGTGCTTCGAGGTCGAGGCGAAGCCCCAGTTCCTTTACGGCAGCAGCAGTGGTCGAACCAAAGCATCCGATCTGGATCTCTTCCTGTTTGAATCCGGGGAAGTTTTTCAATAAGGATTGAACGCCCAGAGGGCTGAAAAACAGCAACATATCGTAGTTGAACTCTTCGTCGGCTCCAAAATCATTGCTCACTGTACGGTACATAACAGCCTTGGTGTACTTGATTTTTGAACTGTCGAGTGCCATAACAGTTTCGTCGTTAACCAATTCAGGTGCTACAAACAAGTATTTTTCGGAGGCGTGTTTATTTAACACAGGAACCAAATCGTTCATCCTGGTGGAAGTGCCAAAAAACACCTTTCGTTTCCGATAATGGATGTAGTGTTGAAGATACACTGCAACTGCCTCGGTAACGCAAAAATATTTCATGGTTTCAGGTATCGTAATCCGCATCTCTTCGCATAGTTTGAAGAAATGATCGATACCTTGTTTGGCAATGAATACAATGGCTGTATAATCAAGAATTGAAATTCGTTGAGCCCGGAATTCCTTAGCCGATAACCCTTCAACTTTAATAAAGGGACGAAAATCAATCTTTACACCATGCTTCTCGCTGATATCGAAATAGGGAGATTTCTCACCCTGTGGCTGGGGCTGTGATACTAATATCTTCTTAATCTTCAAGACCTTACAACTTTAAAAATTAAAATCCCGGATGAATAAATTATACACCTGAAACATGATTGTTAAAGGGATAAATTCCAGGGTGCAAAGATACAACATAATGTAAAAAATATCTAACATTTTATGGTAAAAAATCTGAAATATTTTTACAGCAATAAGTAAGATGATTAGAGTGCTTATAATCAGCGATATAGTATCGAAAACTGAGGAGTGTGCACCGTTTAAAAAATAGATTTTCAATCCAATTACCGGGTATAAAAGTAAGCCGGCAACACTAAGTATTGAAAAATAAGTGTTAATTCCTACCCGGGTTTTTTCCTGGCCTAAAAATATATATCCCACCAATCGCATGCTGATGTATTTAAGCAAAACAAAACCCAGAGTAGCTGCCCAGATACGGAAGTATTGGTCGAATTCGACAGATGGTTGTTGAGTTAAGCCGGTACAGATTATCAAACTGAAAACGGAGATGGAAATTAAAATTAAAAGGTTCCTTGAGAGATAATCGGCAAAGGTGTTTTTAATAGTACTGTCTTTTTTGCCGGGATGTTTCATTAAATCGGTGAAACTACCTACGATCAGGTTGCGGGAGCTTAATTGGGCAATGACTATAAGCAGAAAAAGCAGAAATAATACAGCAGCTACCCAATCTTCCCGGTGAAAAAAATCGGGGATTTCGGTAGTTGAATATCGACTAATTGTATGTAGCACCGAATCGCGCATAAACTCAGAGGGCTGCGAAATTTCGGGCGTTTTCGTCCCACTTCACCGGATTACGTAATGCACTCATTACTTCTTCGGGGGTTTTGGCTACCTGCCACATGTACCGGTGTTGTTCGCGCATAAAATTTTCGTCAACCGACCGGTTCAGCATTTCAATCAACGGATCGAAATATCCGTTGGTATTGCATATAATGATTGGTTTTGTAAAAATCCCAAGTCGCTTCCAGGTAATCACTTCCAACAATTCCTCCATGGTTCCGCATCCACCGGGCAATGCCACCACCGCATCGGCCATGGTTGCCATCTTTTCTTTTCGTTCGTGCATCGAATCTACCAGAATCATTTCTGTAACTCCTGTGTGATTCCATTCCACTTCGGTCATAAATCGGGGCATAATCCCTGTCACCTCACCACCCGATTCGAGTATGGAGTCGGCAATTTTTCCCATCAGTCCACGGTGACCACCTCCATATACCAGGCGCATTCCTTCACCTGCCAGCAATTGGCCCATTTGAGCCGCCGCGGCATAGTATTCATCTCTTACCTGCGAGCTCGAGGCACAGTATACACAAATATTTTGCATGCTTTTATCTTAATTAAAGTGCAAAAGTACATTTTCTTTCCGTATTTTTGTGCAAACTATTCAGATTTTTAAACCTATGATATTGGTAACCGGAGCCACCGGATTGGTGGGGAGCCATTTGTTGTGGCAGCTTTTGCAGGAAAACGATCGGGTTGCAGCACTCATGCGCTATTCCAGCAGTTTACGCCCCATCAGGGAAGTGTTTGCCACCTACACCGATGTGCCCGATCGTTACCTTAGCCGAATCGACTGGCGGGTGGCGTCGGTCAACGATGCCGAAGCATTGCGCTGCGCATTCAATGATATCGACGAAGTTTTTCATTGTGCTGCTGTGGTTTCGCTCGGAGGCAGCAGCGATACAATACGCGATGTAAATGTACAGGGAACCCGTACCATGACTCAATTGTGCCTCGAACTTGGAATTAACCGGTTTTTCTATGTGAGTTCAATCGCTGCCTGTGGTATGTATTCCGATGGGAAGCCGGTGGATGAAGATGCTCCCTGGAACGGGATGGAGCAAAAGTCGCTCTATGCACAAACCAAGTACCTGGCCGAACAGGAAGTATGGAAAGCAATGGAGCGCGGTTTAAAAGCGGTAATTGTGAATCCGGGAGTTATTCTTGGTTTTTCGGGAGTTAATACTGGCAGCTCCATGCTATTCCACCAGGTTAAGAAAGGGTTACCGGTTTATATCGACGGAGGATCGGGCTATGTTGGAGTGAAGGATGTGGTAACTGCTTTAGTGTTGCTCCGTCGGCACGAAGTGATAGGGGAACGGTTTGTGTTGGTGGCCGAAAATAATACAAATAAAGAAATTCTGAGTTGGATGGCGCATGGTTTTGGGAAGCGGGCTCCACGCATCAGGGTGGGGTTGCCTTTACTGGTAGCAACAGGACATTTATTGAGTGCTGCCGGGAAGTTGTTTGGGTTTAACCCACCGTTGAATGCGTCATCGGCAATCGCATCTGCTAAACGAAGCTTTTTTTCGTCGGAAAAAATAAAAAACCGTCTACAACTGGAATTTACTCCTGTACAGACGGTGATTGAGGAAGTTTGCAGCGCGATGAAGCCGGTGTGAGGTTTAGTCGAGCACTTTTTTAAATCGTTCGATAAACAGGTTGGCATCGGCCAGAGTGAGGCTGAGCGGAGGCAGTAAACGGATAATATTGCTGCCCGATGCTCCGGTAAATACTTTTTGGTCGAACAGGAGTTTGTTACGTATTTCTTTAACCGGCCCGTCAAACTCAATTCCGATCATAAGTCCCAATCCACGTACTTCTTTGATGTTATCTATTTTTTTTAGTTCTTCTATCAGATAGTCGCCCACTTTAGCTGCATTCTCGATCAGTCGCTCTACTTTCATAATATCAAGAACAGCACTACCAGCCACAGATGCCAGGTGATTACCGCCAAAGGTAGTTCCTAATAATCCATAAGAGGGTGTAAATTGAGGACTTATCAGTAATCCACCAATGGGATAGCCATTTCCCATTCCCTTGGCAGTAGTAATCAGATCGGGGCGAATACCGGCATGTTGATGAGCGAAAAATTTTCCGCTACGGCCGTAACCCGATTGTATTTCGTCGAGAATGAGGATGGTACCGGTAGTTTTACAAATTGCTTCCAGCCCTCGCATAAAATCCGGATCCGGAATCTGAATTCCTCCCACTCCCTGAATTCCTTCAATAATTACTGAGCTGAATTCGTTGGTTGCCAGCAACGACCGTACTGATTCGAGGTCGTTGAGCGGAGCAAAAACAACTTCAAGGCCGTCGTTTACCGGAGCTACAATCGATGGATTGTCGGTTACTTTTACTGCCGCAGATGTTCGTCCGTGAAAACTCTTTTTAAATGCCAACACCTTGCTCCTGCCATTGTGAAAAGAAGCCAGCTTGAGCGCGTTTTCGTTAGCTTCGGCCCCCGAATTCACCAAAAACAAACTGTAATCTTCGTATCCCGATAATTTTCCCAGTTTTTCAGCCAGTTCTTCCTGAAGTTTATTAACCACCGAGTTGGAATAAAACAATAGTTTTTCGGCCTGATGAGTTAATTTCTGAACAAAATAGGGATGCGAATGTCCTATCGAAATCACAGCATGCCCTCCATACAGGTCGAGGTATTCAACACCGTTTTTATCATAGGTTCTGCACCCTATTCCTTTGTCAATTTCAATATTGAACAAAGGATATACATCGAATAGTTTCATTGTGTAGTTTTTTTAAAAGTTCGGAAAATGTACCAAAGCTCAAACTTCCCGGGCGTATTCCGAAAAGTACAATAAGTTAATTTTAATTGATCGAAGCTCTCAGAGTGTCGTGATTTTCCACACCAAAAAGAGAGTGTATAAGAGCAAAAACGAAATTCCTCCCCATCGTCGGATACTACGCTCTTGGTTGGTGTACATGAAAAACATAATCAGAATTCCGCCCAAAGCAGTTACAATAAGATCGGGATACATTCCTTCGTAAGAAGGCAACGGACGAATAATGGCACTACTTGCCAGAACCATGAATATGTTGAAAATATTGGAACCTACGACATTTCCGAGCGCAATGTCCGAATTTTTTTTCAGGGCCGCAATAACCGAAGTGGCTAATTCGGGCAGCGAAGTTCCAAGGGCAACCACGGTTAGACCTATTACAGCCGAACTAACACCAAAACTGGCAGCAATATTCGTAGCGGCAGGCACTATCAATTGAGCTCCTCCCACCAATGCAGCTAATCCTCCGGTAATCATTAGTGCGCTTTTCCATATTTTCATGGGCTTGTAATCATCGGCCTGAACATCCGGACTTTTTACAGAGCGACTGAACGTAGAATACATAAAACCAGCAAAGAACAGCAATAGAATTATCCCGTCGATGCGTGATAATTCGCCGGTAAGTGTCATTAATAAAACGATGACCGGGCCTAAAATACTTAAAGGGATATCGAACCTGCGCGAACTCCGTTGTGAAATAATCGGGTAAACAGCGGCAGCAGCACCCAGTATAATATAAGTATTTATCATATTGCTGCCAATAATATTGGTAAGTGCTATATCGGTAGTGGCAGGGTCGAAAGCAGCCACCAGGTTTACAACCAGCTCGGGTGCCGATGTCCCGAAGGCTACCACCGTAAGCCCGATAATCAGATTTGGTACGTTAAAACGCTTTGCCAACCCACTGGCTCCGTCGACTAAATAATTAGCACCTGCTATCAGCAACACAAATCCGGCAACAATAAATAGATAATCCATTGGATGTATTAATTAAAAAATCCGGACAAAATTACTCATTTGTCCGGATTCAAAAAAATGCTGCAACAAAGTTTTTAGTTAATTGCCATTGGTTTCGTTTAGTGCCTCGACAATATTGATGATATAATCACCCATTTTTTCGCATTCGGTGATAATGTCCATATACGTCACACTTGCCTGATATTCATACTTTTTATCGTTCACATCAGCTATATTCTGGTTTCTGATCTGATTTCTGAAGTTGTTGATTTCATTTTCGGTATTCATCGAACGATTCAGTTCTTCATCGCTCACATCGTCGTTTTCCAGCGATTCGTTCATCTGATTGATAGCTTTATCCACCAAATTCATCATCAGCTCAATATTATCGTCCATCCCTTTGGTATACACCGATTTATTGTCGTGTTTACGCATTATAGTACGGGCAATGTTGTGGCAACCATCACTTACACTCTCGATCTCGGAAACAACGCGTAGCATTTTCTGAATACGGTGTTTACTTTCGTTACTAAGCCTTCCGTCGCCCACTTTAGTAAGGTATTTTGCGATTTCCACCTCCATTCGGTCGCTGATACTTTCGTATTTCTGAATGCGCGAGTAAATTTTTACCAGTTCGTTTTCGTTCGATTCTTTTACCATATCACGCGTGAGATCAAACATCTTATGTGTCCGGTGTCCGTAGGATTTGATTTCGTTCCAGGCCTGAATGAGCGAAAGTTCGGAGGTAGAAAGCAAACCGGTTGAAATGTATTGCAGCTGAAATTCTTCGTCGTTTTCTCTCTTTTTAATAACAAAAGTCACCGCTTTTGATATCAGACTGGCAAACCAGACCATTATAAAGGTATTGATCAGGTTGAACATGGTGTGAAACAACGACAATCCGTAGGATGTTGAAGTTTGGTAACTAACCAGTTTCGATTGAAGGGCCAGCTCGGCAGGAGTCAGACTGGCTGCATCGGCCGATAAAATACGGATAGCATCGGGGTTAGTGTTCAGAATATTGGAAAATTCGGTAGGGTTTCCAAGGCCCATAGATCCCGCAAGAGAAGTAATCATATTCAGGAAGGGGTAAAACAGGAATAACATCCAGAATACCCCAAAGATGTTGAACATGGTGTGAGCTAATGCGGCCCGTTTGGCCGATACATTGGCAGGAATGGCTGCAATATTAGCTGTAATTGTGGTTCCTATATTTTCTCCCAGTACCATAGCGGCCCCAAGTTCATACGAAATCCATCCTTTCGAAACCATAATAAGGGTAATGGCCATGGTTGCACTCGACGATTGCACAACTATAGTGAGTAAAGTTCCAATAATCAGGAAGATGATTACAGATACAAAACCCGATTGGGTATACTGAGTCAGGAACCCGAGCATTTCAGGATTACTCTTCAGGTCGGGAACCGAGTTTTTCAGCAATTCGAGGCCCATAAACAACAACGCAAATCCAAGAATTAATTCTCCGTAGGATTTGCGTTTGCTTTTTGCTGAAAAAATAAACGGTATCGCCACCGCTATCATCGGTAAGGAATAGGCTGCGATGCTGAATTTAAAACCAAAAAAGGAAATAATCCAGGCAGTGACGGTAGTTCCTATATTGGCTCCCATAATTACGGTTACCGATTGTAACAGATTAAGAAGGCCTGCGTTTACAAAACTAACTACCATCACAGTGGTTGCCGATGAGGATTGAATGAGTGCAGTGATTAAAACACCGGTTAGTACACCCGTAACCCGGTTACGGGTCATCGCTGTTAAAATCGACCTTAGCTTATTACCTGCTGCTTTTTGAAGTCCCTCGCTCATTATTTTCATTCCGTAAAGGAATAATCCAAGCGATCCAATCAGTGTAAGAAAATCGTAAAATGAATAACTCATTGTGTTGTATTATTGAATTTTTTCTGAAATCAACCCGAAGTCGATGCAAAAATACTTTAAATTAGCAAAATCACAAATCATTTATCAATGTAATTCGCTACTTTTACCAAAATTTTTTAACCATTAGTGCATACTCTATGAGCAACACGGTAACTATTTACTGCAAAAACACACGCCAGTACCACGAATTTCAACGGGGAATTTCGTTGATGGAGATCCTTAGCCGTCTGAACATCAGCCTGAAATATCCTGTCGTTGCGGCGCGGGTTAATTACAAAGTGGAAGATCTTAATTTTTTTATTTACAAACCAAAAGATATTGAGTTTATCGATATGAGCTGCTCCTCGGGCATGCGCGTGTATGTGCGTTCGCTCAGTATGGTGTTTGCACTCGCAGTTCGCCAGCTTTTTCCACATGCAGTGCTTCGAATAATGCACTCCATTTCCAAAGGCTATTATTGTCGAATCGATCACCTCGGGGTCTATCTCTCACCAGCCGATATCGCAGCTATTAAAATACGCATGCAGGAGTTGATTCAACAAAGGCTTCCCATTGTTACAGAAGAAAAACAGGTTCGTGAAGCAAAGGCTCTGTTCGGAGATCAAATGAACGAACACGAAAATTTGTCGCTTTTCGAGACCATAAATACTCCGTATATGCGCTATTTCCGTATCGGCGACTATGTTGATTATTACAATGGTGTACTGCTCCCCGATACTTCTTATCTTACTTTATTCGATCTGGTTCCTTACTACGATGGTATGTTGTTGCGAGTTCCCAATCGCGAACAGCCCGATCATCTGGAAGATTTTGATATGATGCCCAAGCTCTATGAAATTTTCAATGAGTTTATCAGTTGGAATAAGATTATGAAACTTAATACCATTGGCGAATTCAATATCGCCTGCCGGAATAAGCAATCGTTCGACCTGATTAAAGTTGCTGAAGCTCTCCACGAAAAAAAGGTAGCCTACATTGCCGACCAGATTGAAGCGCGCGAGAATATTCGGTTCGTATTAGTTTCGGGACCTTCTTCGTCGGGTAAAACTACGTTCAGCAAACGATTGTCGGTTCAGTTGATGGTAAGTGGCCTGAAGCCGGTGATTATATCGATGGATAATTATTTCGTCGACCGGGTTGATACTCCGCTCGACGAAAATGGCGAATACGATTTCGAGACGCTGGAAGCGCTGGATTTGCCTTATTTCAACCAGCAAATGAAATCGTTGCTCAGTGGCGAAGAAGTTGAATTACCATTTTTCGATTTCGAAATCGGCAAACGAACCTTCCGGGGCGAAAAGCTGGTACTCGACCACGATACGGTGGTGATACTGGAAGGTATTCATGCCTTAAATCCCCGTTTACTTACCGATATAGCTCCGGAGGTGAAATTTAAAATTTACGTATCGGCGTTAACAACTATATCGATCGATAACCACAACTGGATACCGACTACCGATACGCGATTGTTGAGGCGTATTATCCGCGACTTCAGGTTCCGTAATTATTCGGCCCAGGAAACAATAGCCCGCTGGCCCAGTGTTCGCCGGGGCGAAGAAAAGTGGATTTTCCCCTACCAGGAAGAGGCCGATGTAATGTTTAACTCGGCACTGGTATTTGAGCTGGCTGTACTGAAAAAATATGCTGAACCTATTTTGGCAGAGGTGCCAAAGTATTGCGATGAATATACTGAAACGCACCGCTTGCTTAAATTCCTGAATTTCTTTGTTCCCATCCCCGATCGGGAAATACCGCCTACCTCTTTGTTGCGTGAGTTTATGGGGGGAAGTAGTTTCAGGTATTAAATTAAGCAGCTTATGGTACACTTTTTTAAAGCCTACTGGAAATCGGTTTTGGTGCTGATTTCTATACTTGTTCTTAGTTTTATGAATCCTCCCTCGATTCCGTCGATGAAGGAAATTTTCTCGTTCGACAAAGTGGCACATTTGGTAATGTATGCCGGATTTACCGTTGTTTTGTTGCTGGATACCTCGCTGGTAAAGGGATATAAAAGAAGTCGCCGATTGTATGTGGTGGCAGGTATTCTTGTGCCGGTTTTTGTTGGGGCGCTTACCGAAGTACTTCAAACCATACTTTTTGCTCCGCGTGCAGCTGAATGGGGCGATTTTTACAGCGACTCTGCCGGAGTGGCTGTAGGCTGGTTGTTGTTTTATGGCTGGCGAAAGTGGCGCCCCTTACTAACCTGATGAATTGATTGAACCTATAATACCTTAACCTATGAACACTGAACAATTACAATTTCGCATTGCCCTGACACTTATTAATGGTGTTGGAAATAGTATTGCACGTAATCTTATCGCTTATCTGGGAAGCGAAGAAGCTGTTTTCTCCGAAAAGAAGCCCTTGTTAATGAAAATTCCGGGTATTGGTGAAACTTTGGCACGTGAAATAGTTAACCATCAGGATGCGCTGAAGCGTGCCGACGAAGAAATTAGTTTTATTCTCAAGAACAAAATTGCTGTACATTATTACACCGATGAATCGTATCCATCGCGACTGCGGGAGTGTAACGATGCTCCGTTGCTTTTGTATTCGAGATGTGTAGCCGATTTTAATTCTCAACATGTTGTTTCCATTGTTGGTACCCGAAATGTAACCGACTACGGCAAAAAGATGTGTCGTGAGTTAGTAAAAGGGCTTTCGGGTGTACCTTCGTTGATTATTGTAAGTGGCCTCGCCTATGGAATCGATATTTGTGCACATAAAACAGCACTTGATGCAGGCATTCCTACTGTAGGTGTAGTTGCTCACGGTCTCGACCGGATTTATCCCGGACATCATCGCTCTACGGCTATTCAGATGCTCGAACAGGGTGGGTTGGTAACCGAATACCTGAGTGCTACTAATCCCGATCGTCAGAATTTCATTCAACGCAACCGAATTATTGCCGGAATGTCCGATACTGTTGTTGTGGTTGAATCGGGTCTTAAAGGCGGAGCGTTAATAACGGCCGATCTGGGAAGTGATTACAATCGCGATGTTTTTGCATTTCCGGGCCGTTCGGGCGACGAATGGTCGAAAGGATGCAATTTTCTGATTAAAAACAACAGGGCCGGACTAATCGAATCGGCCGACGATTTACTTCACAGTTTAAACTGGGTAAGTTCTCAACCTTCCCCCAAAAATCAACAATCGACACTCTTCCCCGAATTAACGGAGGATGAGTTGTTGGTGTATACCACCCTGCAATCGAATGGAAAGGCTGTTCAGGTTAACGAGTTGTTGGTACAAATTAAACTTCCTTATCAATATTTATGCACCCTTTTGTTGAGTTTGGAGTTCAAATCATTGGTAAAGTGCATGCCTGGAAATTGTTATATTGTTGCTGATAATTAGCAATTTGTGTATTTTTTATGGATATACAGTGTTAAATAATGTCCCATTTGGTAAATATTTTTAATGTTTTACTTTTTGAATAAGATATTTAAATATATTAGCACCAAAATATTAAAGAAAGGAGGGAAGTATGAAGATACCATAAACCAGACCAGACAACAGAAAGAAAATCATTTGTTTTAACCAACCTAATAGCCTGATTATGAAAAATATAATTAAATTATTTGCCATTATAATTCTGATGCTTCAGTGGTCGTGTCAGAATGAGGATGGACTGGATCCCACCGCGGGGGATCCTCCATTATCGGCAGTGATTATGGAAATGGAGCTACATCAGACAACGGTCGATGAGTATGTATTGCTAAACGAAGAGCAACATGCAGCATTCATGAGTGCTGAATTACGATCACTAATGAAAAAAAAGGGAATTTCAGGGGATAAGGTTCGTGCCTTTAATGAATCTGACACCATTTTTAGCTATCACGAAATCCCTTTACTAAAAGAAACCAGAACGAATTTTTTGATTTTTGAAGATGGTAGCAGTGAGATGTTGCACGAGGATATTACACCTGACGGCATAAATCCTTTGTACACATTAACTGAAACGCCACCAGGCGACGATATGATACTTTCGCGCACCCACCTAAAGGAGGGTAGGTTGAAAGTTTACGACAGGAATAACGCTCTACTGGTGGACGAGTCGTATCCGGAAGAAAACATGAGAAGTTTTGTCGATTCGGTATTGAATTTGGTTTCCAACACAAACAATCCTCAAAAAATCGGAGTCGCTGCCGATGCATCCCTACCAGGTATTACTACTACACGGTTGTCGGATGGCTCGGTGCAATTCGAGCAGTATTTGAGTTCAATGCCTACGGTAGCCTATGCTATTGCTGGCTTAGAACCCATAAAAGCTGTTGCGCAGATGAATGAGGCAATGAACAAGACACTTAAATTTGAATTGTACAGCGGTCATCAATTGATTCACAGAAAGAAATTTGAGTATGACGATACTGTTTTATTAAAGAATTTTATTGATGGAAAGGAAGTTTCGGCAAATCCGCACCGAATCGAATCCGAAACTATTCAGCTGTCGGGCGAGGGAATACCTGTAGTTTATACCACCACTACGGTGTATCACCGGAATCAAATCCGGTTTACAGTTACTAAAGAGGGAATTGAACAGAATAAATTGTAAGATTATGAAAAAGTGTGTGTTATTGATGACGATGCTGGCTGTAAGTTGGGTATCGTTTTCAGCCGATACGTATGTGTGGCTGCATGGCCTGGAGGGAGATCCCGGTTTAAATACCTGGGATATTTACAAAGCGATGTATACGCCCAACAACGGATATGTGTTGGAGTATAAATCGAATAATTCGATCAACGGAATTGCATCTGATTTATATAGGAATCAGATTCGGCCGATCGACAAAGGGGGAACAATAGTAGTAATCGGCCATTCTATGGGTGGGTTGGTTGCCCGTTCGTTACTCGATCATACGAACTCTATTTCAGGCCTGGTCACGGTGGGAGCGGCTCATAATGGTTCAGGTTTGTTGAAGAGCGTTTTCGACGGTCGGGTATATAATTTTTTTGCGAATGCTGTAACTATGGCCAATACAGCCATAGACGCATCTTTATGGTCGGGAGTTTTTTCGGCGCCACCCGTTACGACCCTGGCAGCACCATTGGTATTGCCGGTAACCGTTTTTAAGAACAGAACTGTCAATTCAACCTTATTTTTACTGAAACATGCCATGAATTCTGGTGTCGGGATTTACCAGTTTGGTCACGCTTGTGTTCGCGATATGATTCCCGGTAGTACCTATTTGAAGCAATTGAATGAGTCAGAACATGTAGTTCCGATTGTGAATGTGTATGGTGTTGAGGATCATTGGCAGGTAGTAAGAGCCTTGGGAAGTTTATCGAAGGTCGATTTGGTAAAAGATGCGAGGAATATTGATGTTTCCTACGACAAAGAGTTTTTTCCGGCGCTGCAAACGGGGATGGCTTATGTATACCAGATTCAGAATATACATAACGTAGTATACAATACTCTGGGTATTGCTGCTATTTTTATGCCCTGGATTTGGATTACCCGCGAATTAGTTATGAAAGCCCGGTACGAATGGGATGCCATATATCGTTACCTGGAAACGGGTATTCATACTGATTTAGCTGGTGTTATGGGTGCAACTTCCTACAAATTGCAAAATTACTGTATTCCTAAAGGAGTTGACTTGAAAAAATTAACCTGTAAGAGTGCTTATTTACCCGTTGTAACCGAAAACGACGGTATCCTTTCCCGGCAAGATGTTTATATACAATCGGGAGTTACAAAACATCCGGTTTTTAATGTGAGAGTGCAGGGAGTTAATCACCAGGAGATGGGTAATCATATGTCGGTACGTAGGCTGATGAACGAAATATTAAATCAAAAGATATATGGGCAAGCTTTTGCGAAGTAATGGGTGGAGTTTGCTGGCAATGGTGGTAGTAACAGGCGGTGCTTCGTGCACCGCCGATATTGCACCGCCTTCCAACGACAAGGAAGTGGCCGGTCAGCATGTTCGATGGTCGGTTAGGTTGCCCGGAAATGCAGGAATTTATAACGAAGGATTAATTGGTTTACCTGTTGTAAACGATCGGGTGCTATTTCATTCTACCATGTTTACCAATGAAACACATGAAGACAACCGGATACATGCGCTCGACATATCTACGGGCAAACTGGAATGGACCTTTCCCTCAGAATTCAATCCGGAGGAACCGTATTATTTTGAAGGTCGTCCATACATAAACGAAGATGTTTTGGTGACAAAAATGTCGACATTTGAACCCTACTCCTACCACGATCGCATTTTGTTGATGAATGTGAACAGTGGTTTAAAACAAAAAATAATTCATATGCCTCGTTCTATGTCGAGGTTTAGCTGTCGGGATGTAGTTGGTTTGGGTACGAATGCCTGGTTTTTCCAGGAAGACGACCATAGTTCACATCTTTTCAAGATTACATTACCATCGGGCGATACGGCCCGAATTGTGAGCTTGCGATCGGCTGCTGAAGATGGACGATTGGAAGTGACCAGTAGGGAATTACAAGTTGGTTTTTACGAAGGGCAACGGGTGTTAAGTGTGGGAGTGCTTGATAATCAGGTTGAACACGCTGAATTGCAGCTATTGGTAATAAATGCTGACACCGGTGAAATCATTTTCCGAAGAGTAGTGAATCGAGACCAGAATTTTATAATTAATGCAGTTGTAATGCGGGGTAAACAGTTGCTATACACCTGTGGACGATTTGCGGGATGTGTTACCATACCCGGTAACCAGGAGCTGTGGCAACATGATGCGGGAGGTTCTGTCGATCGGATTATCCCCGGTTTATTCGTTCAGGATTCAATTGTACTTGTTTGGGGACATTCTGGATATTCGGCGCTCGATCTTACAAGCGGTAACCGGCTTTATGAAAATGAGTTAGCTTGTGTAAGTGTGAGCGGGAGCACTCACGGCTTTATCGTTTTGCGTAGCGATGGAAAGGTTTCGGTAATTCATCACAATACAGGGAAGGAAATCACCCGGCTCAGTGTTACCTCAAAAGCCGATCGACATGGATTTTCGTATAGTTGTAAGCCGGGAGTCTCAAACGATAAACTGTTTTTGTTTGGAGAATATAATGCATACTGTTTTGATTTTAAAAATATACTGCCATAAAACAACAATTCTATTTATTAACAATTTAAATTTTTAATTATGTACAGCATCATTTTTATTACACTTCTTATCGGCATTTTTTTGCTTTTAATTGGTAAAGGGGAAGCTTATTTTCCTGCGTTTCAACTTTCAGGAATGAGTGGTTTTCATCCGTTCGACAGACCTGTGTTAGATCCGGAATCGGGTATCCAACGAGATTTATTGAAGGATAACGACAAGGATCAGGATAAGCCTGATGATAGTCAACCAGCCAGGTATCGATCCTCCTACGGTGAAAAGTATGAGTATGTAAAGTACCTGTTAGCCGAAAAGATTAATGAAGTTGTTGTGTACCGTAAGCGATACATCGACCCCAACTTTTCATTAATCGATTGTGCAAATGAGGTGGGATTCAATCGATCGTATGTTTCAAGAGCAATTAATGAAGAGTACAATCAGAACTTCAGCTCCCTGATTAATAATCATCGATACATGTTGTTGTGTAAAATAGTAAAGGAATTTCCCCGGTTGACGCGGGACGAATACGCATTTCGAAGCGGTTTTAATTCTATTACAACCATGATGCGTGTAATAAAGCATAAAACCGGGCTTAATTATCGGGAATGGAGGATTAGTTTGCAGTAGCACGTATCGAACGTAGTACCTGATTATCGCCGGAGTTGTTTTTCTACTTTGTTGAGAAATGATTGATTAAGGGTTAATTTCAATAGTGTTGATTGTTAAATTGCAGAAATAGGGATAATATATTACTTTTGCAATCGTAATCAATGCAATACAAGATGAATATACTACTTATTGGCTCGGGAGGCCGCGAGCATGCTCTGGCGTGGAAAATGAAACAAAGTCCGTTGCTTACCCAACTCTATTGTGCTCCGGGTAATCCCGGAACTGCTTTGCTGGGAACAAATCTTTCGGTGTCAGCCGATGATTTTGAAGGACTAAAATCAAAAATTCTACAACACGGTATCGATATGGTAGTAGTAGGGCCGGAAGATCCATTAGTAAAGGGTATCGTTGATTTTTTCAAACAGGATGATCAGTTAAGTACATTACCGGTTATCGGACCCGACCGTATTGCAGCGCAACTGGAAGGAAGTAAAGATTTCTCGAAACAGTTTATGTTGCGTCATTCGATTCCTACAGCAGCTTACAAAAGTGTTACTGCTGATACGCTGGAAGAGGGAGTTTCATTTTTATCGACAATGACACCCCCTTATGTGTTGAAAGCCGATGGTTTGGCTGCTGGCAAAGGTGTACTTATACTTCAGGAGTTGGACGAAGCTGTGTCGGAGTTAAAATCGATGTTGGGAGGAAAATTTGGTGTTGCCGGAAATACGGTAGTTATCGAAGAATTTCTGTCGGGGTTAGAATGTTCGGTGTTTGTGATTACAGATGGTAGAAATTATAAGATTTTGCCTGAAGCCAAGGATTACAAACGCGTGGGAAAAGGAGATACGGGGCTTAATACCGGAGGTATGGGCGCCGTATCACCGGTGCCATTTGCCGATTCAGTTTTTATGCAGAAAGTTGAAGAGCGAATTATTCGTCCAACCGTTGAGGGCTTGTTCAGCGAAGGTATTGTTTACAAGGGGTTCATCTTTTTTGGATTGATAAAAGTAGGTAACGAACCCGTTGTAATTGAATACAACGCGCGGATGGGGGATCCGGAAACCGAGGTGGTAATGCTGCGGTTGAAGTCGGACCTGGTGGAGTTGCTGAAAGGGGTTGCCGAGGGAACGTTGGACTCTAAAGAAGTGGAGTTTGATGATCGGGCAGCTGTAACCGTGATGCAGGTATCGGGTGGATATCCGGGTGACTACGAAAAAGCGAAAGTGATTACAGGAATTGAAACGGTTTCGGAGAGTATCGTTTTTCATGCCGGAACAAGTATACTCAATGGCCGGCTGGTAAGCAACGGAGGTCGGGTGCTTGCCGTTAGTTCATATGGAACTACGATGAACGAAGCTCTTACAGTTTCGTATGCAAATGTTGAAAAAATCACGTTCGACGGTCAATACTACCGGTCTGATATTGGTTTTGATCTTTAAAAAGCCCGGATAATGGCAAAAATACTTATAATTGACGATGAAAGAAGTATCCGAAACACAATGAAGGATATTCTGGAGTTTGAGAAGCATACTATTTCATTGGCTGAAAATGGTCGTGAAGGATTAGAAATGGCAGTTTCGAAGCCTTTTGATTTAATTTTTTCAGATATAAAGATGCCCGAAATGGATGGGATGGAATTGCTTCAGCAATTGAAGGAAAAGGAAGTTGATGTGCCGGTGGTAATGATTTCGGGACATGGGTCGATTGAAACCGCTGTTGAATCGATAAAAAAAGGTGCGTTTGATTTTATAGAGAAACCAATCGATCTTAATCGGTTGCTAATAACCGTTCGAAATGCACTTGATAAGTCGGTATTGGTTACTGAAACAAAAGTACTGCGCAAAAAGGTGTTGGGAAAGTATAAAATGATTGGCGAATCGCCGGTTATTGAAAAGGTGCGCGAAATGATTGATAAAGTTGCACCTACCGATGCCAGGGTTCTGATTACGGGTGAGAACGGAACCGGGAAAGAGGTGGTGGCGCGTATGCTATATGAGCAGAGTAATCGCTTTAATGCCCCTTTTGTGGAGGTAAATTGTGCCGCCATTCCTTCTGAACTCATCGAAAGTGAATTGTTTGGTCACGAGAAAGGTTCGTTTACCTCGGCTATCAAACAGCGGATAGGCAAATTTGAACAAGCCGACGGAGGAACTATATTTCTGGATGAAATTGGCGATATGAGTTTGTCGGCTCAAACTAAAGTGCTTCGTGTACTTCAGGAAAGTGAGCTAACAAGGGTTGGCAGCGATAAAAGTATTAAAGTAAATGTTAGAGTTTTTGCGGCAACAAATAAAAATATTAAAGAGGAAATTGAAAAAGGGAATTTTCGGGAAGACCTTTTTCATCGCTTAAACGTTATTCCGATTTACGTTCCACCCTTGCGTGATCGTAAGGAAGATATTCCTCTTCTTGTCGAACATTTTACTTCACTAATCTGTTCGGAACAAGGTATTCCGGTAAAAAAAATCGACAGGGATGCTATCGAATTGTTGAAGAGTAACGAATGGACAGGTAATATTCGTGAACTTCGCAATGTGGTTGAGCGTTTGATAATTCTCAGCGGCTCCGTTATTTCATCGGATGATGTACGACTGTTTGCATAAATTAAATATATGAATCATTTGAAAGAAATCACCATCGCTATATGCAGCGATCATGCAGGCTATGAGCTTAAACAGAAAGTGGTTGACTATCTGCATAGTAAATCTATAAAGGCATTGAAGGATTTTGGCGCTTTCACTTCCGAAAGTTCCGATTATCCCGATTTTGCTCATCCAATGGCTTCTGCCGTCGAAAGCGGGGAGTTCGATTTTGGAATTTCAATTTGTGGAAGTGGAAATGGGATCAGTATGACAGTGAATAAACATGCAGGTATTCGGGCCGGTTTGTGCTGGAACCCTGAAATTGCACGATTGGCGCGATTGCACAATAATGCGAATGTGCTATCACTTCCCGCTCGCTTTGTTACTGAAAAAGAAGCTTATGAAATGGTTGATGTATTCTTCTCTACCGATTTTGAAGGAGGTCGGCATCAACATCGAATTGATAAAATACCAGTATAACTATGTCCAGAACTGAAATAGCTGCTTTGGGGGAGTTTGGGTTAATTCGCCGGCTCACCGAAAAATTTCCAATTACCAACACTTCCACACTGAAAGGTGTGGGTGACGATGCTGCAGTGCTTGATTACAGTGCTAAACAGGTGTTGGTGACTACCGACTTGCTGCTCGAAGGAGTGCATTTCGATTTAGTGTATGTGCCGCTTAAACATTTAGGGTATAAAGCTGCGGTTGTAAATTTTTCGGATATATATGCGATGAATGGTCGACCAAAGCAAATTACCGTTTCACTCGGAGTTTCAAAACGTTTCTCGGTAGAGGAGTTAGAGTTGATATACGAGGGTTTAGCTTTGGCATGTAAGCAATATGGGGTCGACCTGGTAGGAGGCGATACTTCTGCTTCTCTCACTGGTCTGACGATTAGTATTACGTGTATCGGAGAAGCTGAAAAGGATAAAATAGTGTATAGGAACGGAGCAAAACCTACCGATCTGGTGTGTGTGACGGGTGATTTAGGTTCGGCTTATATGGGTTTACAGTTATTGGAGCGCGAAAAAATTGCTTTTTCAGGAAATGAAAATGTTCAACCCGATTTTGAGGGAATGGATTACATTCTTCAGCGTCAGTTGAAGCCTGAAGCTCGAAAAGATATCATTGAAATGCTCGATAAAGCAGGAATAATTCCAACGTCGATGATGGATATATCGGATGGTTTATCTTCAGAATTGATGCATATCTGTTCGCAGAGTTCAACCGGATGCAGGATTTATGAAGATAAAATTCCGATTAGCTATCAGGCAGCGGTTATGGCCGAAGAGCTCAATATGAGTATAGTTACAGCAGCGTTAAACGGTGGTGAAGATTATGAATTGCTGTTTACGGTTTCCATAAGCGATTACGAAAAAATAATCCCCCTTGAAGGAATTAATATTATCGGCCATATGACGAAGCCCGAATTGGGATTGCACCTGATTGGCCGTGAGGGTGAAGAAATTGAATTGCAGGCTCAAGGATGGAATTCGCTGCAGTAGTTATTGTTATTTGCTTTTGATCAGTGCGTTAGCTACGTACCACACAATAATAAAACTAAAAGCGTCGAGACCAAAAATCAGGATTAAAGCCAGACAACCCGCCAGAAAAATGTACTTTCTGGCGTTAGCTCGCCAGCTTAGGCCTTTGAATTTTAGTGCAATCATTGGAATTTCAGAAACTAGTAATCCGGAAAATACTACTATCGCTAACAAGATCATCCATGGATTAGCTATAAAAAAGGACGAAAAGGAATAACTAATGCCAATCCAAAAAATCGCATTTGCCGGTGTTGGCATTCCTAAAAAGGTATTGGATTGGCGCTCATCAATATTGAATTTTGCTAATCGCAGCGCCGAAAAAGCCGGTATTATCAGTCCTGCAAATCGAACCCAGGAGGGTAGTGCGCTTTGTTCAAGAAGCGAAAATGCAATTGCTCCCGGTGCCAACCCAAAACTGATAACATCAGCCAGCGAGTCGAGTTCTTTTCCCATGGGTGAATAGGCTTTAAACATACGAGCAGCAAATCCATCGAGGAAATCGAACAACGCTGCTAATAAGATGGCAAAGAATGCGATTTCAAAATTTCCCAGAAATGCATATACAGTTGCCACACTTCCCGAAAATAGATTGAGGGTGGTGATGAAATTCGGAATATGACGGGTTATTTTCATGTCTAATCGGTGTTTAAAAAGTTTGTTTTTTGTATAAAATAGAATTCAGGACTCCCTATTCCCTCATTTTACTATCCATCAGTATGGTCACAGGACCATCATTACTAAGCGATACCTGCATTTCGGCTCCAAATTCACCCGTAGCCACTTTTTTGCCAATTCTGTTTTCCAGACAAAGACAAAATTCTTCGTACAAGGGAATGGCAATTTCGGGTCGTGCTGCCCTGATATACGACGGGCGATTACCTTTTCGGGTGGATGCATGTAGGGTAAACTGGCTCACAACCAATATACTCCCTTCGATGTCGATTACTGAACGGTTCATTACTCCTTTCCCGTCGTCGAATATTCGTAGTTGAACTACTTTGCTACATAGCCACCCGCAGTCGTCTGAAGTGTCATCATGCTCTATTCCAATCAGTATCAACAAACCAGTATCAATCGCTCCCGAAATTCGATCACCAATTCTGACAGATGCTGTTTTTACACGTTGTATTACAAGTCGCATAATTCATCTTTTAATTTTCGGGGCAGTTTTGCTACCACCTCCTCATAGGAATGATTGATCAATTCTTCCAGTAAACTACTTGATAGAGTCGGGTTTATGCGCACCGAATTCCAGTATTTCTTATTGAAGTGAAACGCCGGACTTATCGAACTATATTCTTCGCGTAATTGTAATGCCTTTTCAGGATCACATTTTAAGGCGATTTGAAGCGCTGGCTCGTCCAATGGAATCAATGCAAACATTTTCCCCATTACCTTGAAAACTAAGGTTACTTCGTCGAAAGGGAAACATTCGGTAGCTCCTTTTTTACTCAGGCAATATTCACGTAGTTCTTCAATATTCATATCTTACGATAGTTTTATTTCGGGGCTATTGAAACTCATAGGTTGAAACTACTATCATCTGCACGATTGACAGTTAGTTACATGCTCGTGTCATTTGGTGTAGCTGAAAATTCCTACTCTTCGTTGTACGGTTTGTCTACCTGATTATTTTACTTCAACTCCATTTTCAACCGCTGCAGAAGGTTGAATCAATACCAGCTTACCATCGGCATCTTCGGCCGATAAAATCATACCTTCACTGAAGATACCGCGCAGTTTTCGGGGTTCAAAATTGGCAATAAAGCACACCTGGGTTCCTATTAGTGCCGATGGTTCGGGATAATAGGCTGCTATGCCGGATAGAATGGTACGCTCGTTCATTCCATCAGCTATTCTGAACTGTAGTAATTTGTCCGATTTGGGTACTTTTTGGCAATCCAGCACCGTTCCAACCCGAATATCAGTTTTTAGAAAATCATCAAAGCTGACGGTTGGTTTCACTTCAGCAGGTTTCCATGCTGCAGCCTCGTTGGCTTTTTTAGTGTCCAATAATTTTTGAACCTGTGCTTCAATAACTTCATCTTCAATTTTCTCGAAAAGTAGTTCGGGAGTTCCTAGTTGTAAACCTGCAGGAAGTAAGTCGGTTTTACCCAGATTGGTCCAGCTAAACTCGTTCATATTAAGCATCTTGCGAAGCTTTTCCGACGAAAACGGAAGGAATGGTTCAAAGGCAATGGCCAGGTTAGCGGCAATTTGCAAGCTGAGGTGCATAATGGTAGCCACCCTCCCCATGTCGGTTTTTGCCAATTTCCAGGGCTCAGTATCGGCCAGGTATTTATTACCGATACGTGCCAGGTTCATCGCTTCTTTTTGAGCATCCCTGAAGCGGTAATTATTGAGCAACTTCTCAACATCTGCTTTTACGTGCTTGAACTCTTCCAGAGTTTGATGGTCATAATCGGTTAGTACGCCACAAGCTGGCACTTTCCCATCGTAGTATTTTTGAGTCAGTACCAACGCACGGTTCACAAAGTTGCCATAAATAGCAACCAATTCGTTGTTATTACGTGCCTGAAAATCTTTCCAGGTAAAATCGTTATCCTTGGTTTCCGGTGCATTAGCAGTCAAAACATATCGTAATACATCCTGCTTACCCGGGAATTCTTCCAGGTACTCGTGTAGCCACACTGCCCAGTTGCGTGAAGTGGAAATTTTATCTCCTTCGAGGTTGAGAAATTCGTTGGCCGGAACATTTTCGGGCAAAATATAACTTCCTTCCGCCTTCAACATTGCCGGGAATACTATGCAGTGAAACACAATATTATCTTTTCCTATAAAATGAATTAAGCGGGTTTCTTCGTCTTTCCACCAGGTTTCCCAGCTCTCAGGAAGTAGTTCCTTCGTGTTCGAAATGTAGCCAATTGGTGCATCAAACCAAACATATAATACTTTTCCCTGTGCATCATCGGCAGGAACCGGAATTCCCCAGTCGAGATCGCGACTCACTGCCCGTGGCTGAAGTCCCATATCGAGCCAGCTTTTACATTGTCCGTAAACGTTTGGTTTCCATTCCTTGTGTCCCTCCAAAATCCACTCACGGAGCCAGGCTTCGTGTTTGTCGAGTGGCAGGTACCAATGCTTGGTTTCACGCATCACAGGCACCGATCCGCTGATAGCCGATTTTGGATGTATAAGATCAGTAGGACTCAGCGACGTACCACATGCTTCGCACTGATCGCCGTATGCATTTTCGTTGCCGCAATGCGGACATTTCCCGGTAATATAACGGTCGGCCAGAAATTGCTGTGCAGTTTCGTCGTAATACTGCTCCGAACTCTGTTGGATAAATCCTCCTTTTTGATCAATAGTCCTGAAAATATCTGAAGCCAGTTCGCGATGAACTGTTGAGGTAGTACGCGAATAGATGTCGAATGTAATCCCGAAATCTTCAAACGACTTTTTGATAATCGTGTGGTATCGATCGACAATTGCCTGGGGAGTAACTCCTTCTTTTTTGGCTTTTATCGTAATCGGCACTCCATGCTCATCCGAACCTCCGATAAAGAGTACTTCTTCGCCTTTCAATCGAAGGTAGCGTGCGTAAATATCAGCAGGAACGTATACTCCGGCAAGATGACCAATGTGTACCGGCCCGTTGGCATAGGGCAGGGCCGACGTAATAGTTGTACGTTTGTAGGACTTCATAAATAATCTTATTTTTAAACCGCAAAAATACAAAAAATACACAGATAAACAGTGATAATGAATTGATATTACACAGGCTTGCTAAATTGATTAATTTGAAATAAGAACTTAACTGTTTGACTTACACAAATAAAAATTGACTTAAACTTTTTATAGTTGTCTGTCGAATCGAATATTTATCTATTTTTGTAGTGTCAATATTCATTCTTAAAATCATGTAACTATTACTTTAGACTCCGAACCGGGCTTAATTCCGGCCGGCCATCGCAGATGAAATTGACAACTAACAAACAACTATATACTTGTGGTACATGGAAAACAATCAAAACTGTAGTTGCAACAGTAACCAGGCAACAGCTACCGGAGGTGCAGTGTATGGATTAGGTTTAATTGGAGCCGCCGTGTATTACATTTCTGTTGCCACCAGTTTTTGGGCTGGTGTTCTTGGTTTTCTGAAAGCTTTGGTATGGCCGGCGTTTCTGGTTTATGAAGCTCTTAAGGCATTAGCAGCCTGATAGAGTGATTTTTTGATAAATAAAATTAACTAAATACATTCAAAATAGCATTAAAAACAAGGCTGTTTTGATAAAAAGCGCTAAAATCGTGTTATAAAACATGTTTTCAGTAGAAAATGCTTGCTCAAAAAAGTAAAACCACTTATCTTTGCAGAGTGATTTTTTCATAGTATTAGATTTAAGGTTAACAAAGATTGGTTGGCAAGCGTGCCAACCTTTCGCGTTTTATAGCATTAGCTAACTATTCTAAATAGTAATGATAGCATTTTATTCCGGAATAGGATATTTCTTTAGTTCGCGCCGATATCGTTCTGTTTTCCCTTCAGTTACCTTGTCCATAAGTTTCCAAAACCGTTCACCATGGTTCATTTCTACAGTATGACACAATTCATGCAAAATCACATAATCCACTAATTCAGAGCTAAGCATCATGAGGTAGAAACTTAGATTGATGTTTTTCTGGCTCGAACAACTTCCCCAGCGTGTTTTTCCCGATTGAATTTTCACATCTTTATAGCTAAATCCATGCTTAGCAGCTAATTGCTCAACCCGGGCAGGAAGTATTCGTTTAGCTTCTTTTTTCATAAAATAATGAATTCCTTTCCAGCATGCCTGTTGAACTTTTTCAGAGTTTAAATCAGCCTCGTGCGGATATTCGATGTGTAAAAGGTCAGGTTGAAATTGAAAGAAAAGGTCTTTTCTGGTTGCTTTTGTGATACTTACGTTGAAAGTAAGCGTTTTATAACCTTGTTCCTCGTTTAACAGGGTTGATTGATTACGCAACTGGATGTGTCGCTGTTTTTGAAGAATCCGGTCTTGTATGGAAATAATAAAGGCATTTGCTTCGGCTGGCGATTTACTTACAGGAAGGGTAACCAGAAGACCTTCGGGCAGTATTTTAACTGCAATTCGACTGGCTCTCAGACTTCTTTTATAGCTTATGGTTCCAAATTGATGAAGATTGGGCGACATCTTGTTTTTTCTGCAAAAATAATAGAATTTGCGGTTTATTCAGTAAATTTGCAGTCTAAAAAAGGATCAATAATGATAGAAGCCATCAATATTCATCGGAAATTTGACGAATTAGAAGTTTTGAAAGGTGTCGACCTGACCGTTGGCAGGGGAGAAATTGTGTCGATTGTTGGTCCGAGTGGTGCCGGAAAAACTACCTTGTTGCAGATTTTGGGTACACTTGATGAACCACATGAAGGCTCAGTAATGGTTGATGGGGTGGATGTGGTAACGCTAAATGAGAAGGAGAAAGCCTCGTTCCGAAATCGCAGGTTAGGATTTATATTTCAGTTTCATCAGCTTTTGCCAGAGTTCACAGCGCTGGAGAACGTGATGATTCCGGCCTTAATAGCAGGTGTTGATGAAGGGGTGGCTGATAAGAAAGCCCGTGAACTATTGCAGTATTTGCAATTGTCGGACCGGTTAAGTCATAAGCCATCGGAGTTGTCGGGGGGTGAAAAACAGCGTGTTGCGGTGGCGCGTGCGCTTATAAATGATCCTCAGATAATTCTTGCCGATGAACCTTCGGGGAGTTTGGATTCGAAAAATAAAGAAGAATTACACCGGTTGCTGTTCGAGTTACGCGATAAATTTAGTTTGACAGTAATACTAGTTACTCACGACAAGGAATTGGCAGCCTTGTCGGATCGGATTATTGAAATGAAAGATGGTAGAGTAGCCCCGCCGGGAATCGAACCCGAATCTAAAGTTTAGGAAACTTCCGTTCTATCCATTGAACTACAGGGCCGGTGGTTGTTTTTTTAGGAAATGCAAAAGTAGTGTTTTTATGGGAAAATCCAAAAATAATTTTTTTGTTGTATGGGATGGGAAAAATCCTGGGATCTACGACTCCTGGGAGAAATGTAAGCAACAAATTCATGGATATGCCGGAGCTAAGTATAAGGGGTTTGAAGCGCACCAGGAGGCTGTTGAGGCATACAATTCGCCCTATTGGGACTATGTAGGTAAGAATGCAAGCTCTAAACAAAAGATTTTTCCCGATAAAGAGGCTTTACTTGCTAAAGTTGGAATGCCAGACTTCGAAAGTTTGTCGGTGGATGCCGCTTGCAGTGGAAATCCGGGCTTAATGGAATACCGTGGAGTGTACACCCGTACCGGGCAGGAGATTTTTCGCAAAGGACCTTTTAAACAAGGGACTAATAATGTGGGCGAATTTTTAGCACTGGTTCATGGACTTGCCTTTCTAAAACAACAAAATTCGAACTTACCCTTGTATACCGATAGTGTGAATGCCATGGGCTGGGTTAAAGCTGGTAAGGCCAAGACAAAGCTGGTACAAACACCCGAAAATGCAGTATTGTTTGACTTAATCGAAAGAGCTGAAAAGTGGTTGTCCGATAATAAATTTTCAACACGAATTCTTAAATGGCAAACCGAAGCCTGGGGTGAAATTCCCGCAGACTTTGGACGAAAGTAATTATGCCATCTACTGTTAGTTTAACTGAAAGAAACGTGTATACACACGGAGCTACCGGTTTTCAGCCTTGTTGTATGTGGCATTACGCCAATGAAATTGTATCAGTATTCTTATTCGGAAGTTGAAGCGTTACTGTATGTGGTAATTAATCACCGTTTATACTTGTTGGAAAGTTTAAACCATACTGTAGTAGCTTAACGGTTTTAATGTTAAATCTTATCTCTTTGTTGTGTGATTTTTTTCCAATAATATTTTAGTGGATTTTTATATTTTTCTAGCTTCCAGGGACGGCTGCTATGTGGTTTATGAATGACCGGTAAATCCATAGCAAGGTAGTTGATGTATCCTAAAGCAATGGATTGACGAGATATAAATACATCATACCAGTTTTTTTCGGGATTTAATTCCCTGAAATTATACTTCTTCAGAAAGTCCTGGTTCAGCAATGTGCAGCAGAAACTAAGCCTTTTCAACGTTGGTTGGGTAACTCGCTTGTATCGTTTCGCATATAAGTAAGGAAAGTTTATTTCGCCGGTTTCCTGTACTGTAACGGATGCAATCATACCCGGCTGTTGCAACGAATTGTTTAATTTAAGTAGTTGATATACAGTGTATTTTTCAATTAGAACATCCGATTCGATAATCAATAACGGACAGTTTTCTGCAATCGCCTGTTTCTGAGCATGTTGAAGTACCAGTAGGTAGTTTGGCGATGGATGATCAGTCAGATCGTGTAAATGAATTAAATTAAATCCCTTTTCTTCGGCAGCTAACCGTAGTTGGCGTTGTGTGTCGCTGGTGCTGAAATCATCGTATACCGTGTACTTAAAATCAGAACAATCCGATGCTAAAACAGACTCAATGGTTTGTAATGCTGTTTCAATAGAATTCTTTACAGGTGTGATTATGTGGATTTTAGACATGTTTGTTAACGTTTGATAAATGGTTTATACAGTAATCGTATCAGTATAAATTGTAAGCCCAACAACAGTTGATTAAAAGGAGTAGTGAGGGATTGCATTTCGGTTATCGTGCAAAATAGTTTGTAACTTGCTCTGATTTCACCGAAACTAAAGCCTTTAACGATCATCTTACGAGCCAAACGATTCATTCCTTGTATTTCGAGCACTTCTTGTTCAACCAGACTTAGAGGTAGAGTGCTTTGAGGCAAAAGTGCTGAATTATTTTCGAAGACGAGCATTAGATTTCTGTAGTAGTTTTTATCTGCGTTTCCTCTCGAAAAGTGTTCTATTTCAATGTTATACATAACGTAGTTTTGAAATCCTGCAGCAGCAGATTTTATACATATGTCAAAATCGTAGCCGTGAAATCCCGCCATTCGGGTGTCAAACCCTATCGTTTCCATAAGCTTGCTCTGCATACATAGCATAACGCCATCGAGCATAACAACTTTAGCCCTAAGACCGCTGAAATCAGCAGGACGGTGTTTTATTTTTCTTTTTTTACCGTTTTTATCGGATTGAGTAAGGTGAATGTATGGCAGGCTCACTTTCCACGAAGAAGGAACTCGTACCAGTGTATCCCTACCGCCAATCCCCACAATTCCTACACCCGGCACCTCTAAATGCTCCTTCAGTAGTTCTCCCCAGTTCTGTGTGTGAAAATACAGATCATCGTGTAAAAAAGCCAGATACTTGCCTTTACTTCTGCTTGATCCTAGCTGGTAAGCCTCAAATATGGAGTATTCTTGTTGCGAATTATCAACAACAATTAATTCGTAATCACATCCAATTGTGGCTTCAATATTACGGAGTAATAAATCGGGCAGTTGTTTCGTTCGTGAGCAGAAAATAAGTGAGAGTTCCGGATGCATGATACTTACGATTTAAAAAAACGCGATAAATAGGGTATATGTCGTAACGGAAAGTCCTTTTTGATCACTACTACTATGAAAAACGACAGTAATACCGTTTTAAGCGCAATATTCAGTGCCAAATAAGGCGTTTTTATCAATATACTTATTGAAAAAAGTGCCATTGCCAGAAAACTGTAATAACCCAGTTTTTTAAGATTATAGTTCACCGGCATATGTTTTTGACCCAGGAAATATGAAAGTATCATCATTACAAGATAACAGGCAAACGACGCCCAGGCAGAGGCCATGTAGCTGAATATCGGCACAAAAATCACATTTATTGTCAGTGTTATAATTGTACCGATAATAGAAATCCATGCCCCATAATGAGTCTTATCGGTTAATTTATACCACAATGATAAGTTGAAAAATACACCCTGAAATATATACGAAAGCAGAACTATGGGAATAATTCGTAGGCCAACACGGTAATCGCTTCTTACCAGGTACTGAATGATATCAAGATAGAAAACGATTCCGAGAAAAATGATCCACGAAAAAATAACGAAATATTTCATAGCATCAGCATAGGCTGCATAGCTATTCTTATTTTTGTGTTGAGCAAAAATAAAAGGTTCGTAGGCATAGCGGAATGCTTGTGTGAACATCATCATTACCATTGAAATTTTAAAACAAGCCGAATAGATTCCAAGTTCCGAAATGGCCAACTCTTTATCTTCCATTAAATAAGGAAAAATTATCTTGTCGAGTGTCTGATTCATTATTCCGGCAATCCCTAAAATCATCAGAGGCAGTGAGTAGCCCAGGATTCGTTTTAGCAACACACTATCAAAGCTGAACTTAGCTTTTCGAATTTCAGGAATAAGTGCGAGAGTTACCACTACTGTCTGAATTACATTTGCTACCAGTACATATCCCACACCATAATCGGGCCGGTAAAACCAGCTAATTAGTTCGGGTGATGTGGCTTCAATCCAGGGACATACAACCAGGAAAAAGAGGTTGAAAGCAATATTGGTGATAATCATCATCAATTTCAGACTGGCAAATTTAAGGGGACGGTTACTAAAGCGTAACCATGCAAATGGAATGGATCCAAAGGCATCCATAGCAATTATAACCCCGAGCATTGCTATGTATTCCGGATGCTGTTCGTAGCCTATTGCCGATGCGATAGGGCTTGCAAACGATAGGGTTAGAAGTGCAAACACCAGCGACGTAAATCCTACCGCAAGCAATGTGTTCCCGTATACCTTTTCGGCCGCTTCCTTGTTTTTATTTGCAAACCTGAAAAATCCGGTTTCCATTCCATAGGTCATAATTACCAACAGTAAAGCCGACCAGGCATATAAATTTGCTACCTGGCCATAATCGGCCGATTCGGTTAGCACATAAGTATACATAGGCACCAGCAGCCAATTCAGGAATTTACCCAGAATGCTGCTTGTCCCGTAGATAGCTGTGTCCTTGGCAAGACTTTGCAATTGCTTTTCAGCCATAGTATTGGTATTATTAAACGAAACCCCGTTGTTTTTTCAGATGCTCATAGGCTTCGTTCACCGCCCTGAACTTATCGGTAGCCGACTTTTTAATATCTTCTCCCAGATTTTGCACTTTGTCGGGGTGATATTTCATAGCCATCCGACGATACGCCTTTTTGATCTCATCGATAGTTGCTACAGGCTCAATTTCCAGGGCTTTGTATGCCCAATTCTGATCAACATTCTTCACAAAAGGAGCCTTCAACGACTCAAAATCGGCTTGTGACAGACTAAAAACAACCGAAATTCGCTGAATCATACTCAATTCGGCAGCGTTTACTTCTCCATCGGCATATGCAATGTCAAAAAGCAAACGAACTAATTGTAGTTTCGACGAATAATTCATGTACTGATTTATTTGTCGGGCCACCTCTATTTCGTTGATAGGTTGTTCGAGTAGCTTTTTGAGCAGTTGTAACGCTTCAAGTGCTCCCTGTTCACCAAAATTAGCCACCAGAAACTTCTTCACCACAGTAAGCTCTGCTTTTTGAGCGGTCCCGTCGGCTTTCATAATGCAAGCAATCATCACCAGCAAGCTTGCTTTAAAATCCTGTTCGCTGGTGCGACGACCTGCCGTGTGGGGTCGATGTTCAGTGGTCGGAGTTGGTTCCTGTCCCCCTAAAAACGACCCTAGAGCAAACCCGATTATGGCACCTATTGGTCCGCCAAAAGCCCAACCTAAACCACCTCCTATCCATTTTGCAAAATTTCCCATATGTTCTATTGAATTGTCATTTCTCCACATATACTCACCGAAATCCATCTCTTAACTTCAGCGGTTGATTCATATTCTCCCAACAGATACATCAGTTTGGTAACTAACGCTTCTGTTGTTATGTCGTAAGCTCCGATTACCCCGGCACTCATCAGATTCAAACTGGTCTCGTAACGTCCCATTTCAACACTGCCTGTACTGCACTGGGTTTTGTTTACCACAATCACACCCCGGTCAACAGCTTCTTTCAACGCATCATACAGCCATTGGTGGCGGGGTGCATTGCCGGCACCAAAACTTTCGAGTACCACAGCCCGTAAACCATCGGTTTCCAGTATCGATCGCACTACTTTTTCCGAAATGCCGGGAAATATCTTCAGAACAGCAATATTGGGATTCGTGTTAAGTCGAAGCCTAAGTCGGCTATCCGGGTCGGGATAATGAATATACGATCTGAAATATTTTATATGTACACCCGCTTTTGCTAAAGGAGGATAGTTGTACGAGTTAAATGCGTTGAAATGTTCGGCGTTTTTCTTTGTTGTACGATTTCCCCTGAATAAATTATCTTCAAAAAAAATACACACTTCGGGTACCATCGGGTGTCCGTTCTCTTTTGCGGCTGCAATTTCAATTGCCGAAAGTAAATTTTCTTTACCATCCGACCGCATTGTGCCAATGGGTAATTGTGCGCCGGTAAAAATAACCGGCTTGCCCAGGTTCTCCAGCATAAAGCTGAGCGCCGAAGCCGAATAAGCCATGGTGTCGGTTCCGTGTAATATAACAAAACCATCGAATTTATCATAATTTTCGGCAATGCACCATGCCATCTTTTCCCAGGTTACGGGGTGAACATCGGAGGAGTCGATCAGGGGCAGAAAAGGGACACTTTCGACCCTAATGCCAATTTGTCGCAGTTCAGGCAACAGTTCCTGCAATCGCTCAAAATCGATCGGCCGGAGAGCTCCGTTTAGCGGATCTTCCGACATCGAAATGGTTCCTCCTGTAAATATCAACAGGACTGCACTTTGTTTTTCCACTCCTTGTAAATTTTGTTATTTAACATGCAAAGATAAGGCAAAATATAGTTATAATGGTTATTTTTGCCGACTAAAAATTTTATATTGATGAACAAAAATCTTTGTTGCTTATTCATTCTTATTGTGGGTAGTATACCTTTTTATGCCTTTGATGGCGTAAAAGATTCGGTGGTGCTTGATGAACAAGTAGTGACAGGGACCAGGAGTGAAACAAACCGGACGGGAGTACCCTTCTCAGTATCGGGAATAAATTCAACCGAAATTAATCGGAACGGGCAATATAATGTGCTTACCATGTTGGCGGCTCACGTACCCGGATTTTTTGTAACCGAACGAAATGTGCTGGGTTTTGGAGTTGCGGTAGGCGGTTCGGGAGCAATTAATATTCGTGGGGTGGGTAGCACTCCCAACACCCAGGTGTTGGTGTTGATTGATGGTCATCCGCAGTACCAGGGGATTTTCGGTCATCCGCTGGGTGATGCTTACGTTTCGTCCGACGTTCAGAAAGTGGAAGTAATTCGGGGGCCTGCTTCGGTGCTTTATGGTTCCAATGCCATGGCGGGAGTCGTTAATATAATTACAAAGAAAGCTACAAAAGAAGGGCTTAGTGGTGATGCAATGGTGGCGTTAGGCTCCTACAATACCGAGAAGTACGCGCTAACTGCTGCCTATCGACTCCGTAAGTTTAATATTTTTGTCGCGGCCAACCATGGACGAACCGATGGAACCCGCACCAATACCGACTTTAGCATTTCTAACAGGTATGTAAAAGCAGGATACGATTTTACTGCTCATTGGAAAGCGATTGCCGATATTAGTCTTGCCAATTATACTGCCAACGACAACGGTCCTGTGTATAAGCCTGCTCTGTTTCATATCGATATTTTACGGGGGAAAACAGCTCTATCGGTCGATAACCGCTACGAGAATACCGAAGGCTCGATAAAACTATATCATAACTTTGGTCATCACGATTTATCGGATGGATGGATCTCTGATGATACGAATACAGGTCTGATGGCATATCAAACTTTTTATCTTTCAGATAATAATAAACTCACCGGAGGTTTGGAACTTAAACAGTATGGAGGAAAAGGGAATAAAGGGCTGTCGGCTAATCAACTGATAACTGTTAATGAACTTGCTGCTTATGCATTGTATCAGCAAAAGTTTTTACAATTGTTCACCGCTACAGCTGGGTTGCGGATGGAACATCATTCTATGTTTGGAGCCGAGTGGGTGCCAATGGCTGGATTGTCGTCGCGATTGAGTCCCGATACGGATTTACGCTTTTCAGTTTCAAAAGGTTTTCGTAGCCCTACCGTGATGGAATTGTTTACCTATGCACCCAATCCCGATTTGAAACCTGAACGGATGATGAATTATGAACTCAGTTGGTTGCAATCGTTTATCAATAATCAACTCTCCACCGAACTCACTGTTTTCCTTTCCGAAGGTAACAATCTCATACAGGTAGTAGGTGTAGGTCAGGCTGCAAAACGACAAAATGTGGGAGAATTCAACAACAAGGGCATCGAATTCATGGCTCGTTACCGAATAACTAAGGCTCTATCGTTGATCGCCAATTATAGTTATCTTTACACCGATCGGGTATTGTTGGCTGCCCCGCGACATCAGGCGCATCTGACAGTTAATTACGAGTATACAATATTCAACCTGAATGTGTCTGCGCAGCAGGTAAGTGGGCTGTACACATCGATAGTACCCTCTGATAGCCAGAATTATTTTCTTTTAAATGCGCGGCTTTCAGCATCTGTTCACCAACGTGCCGAAGTGTTTGTTTCGGGGCAGAATCTGCTGAATCGGCGCTATGAGATCAATGACGGTTATCCCATGCCCGGAATTAATGTTAACACTGGAATCAAGTTGAAATTTTAGACAAAAACAGTACCTGTTAAAGTTTAAAAGAGTAATCATACCTTCCAATTTTCACACGACAGTTATAAAAGGAATAAAAAACGACATTATGAACCGGATTTTTCTTGTAGGATATATGGGGTCGGGCAAATCGGCCATGGGGCGTTTGCTGGCCAAACGGCTCGGTTACAGCTTTGTCGATTTAGATCATTACATTGAGGGGAAATATCACAAAACGATTGCACAACTTTTTCAGGAAGAAGGCGAATCGGCATTCCGTGAAAAAGAAAAGTTGTGTCTTCGCGAAGTGGGAGAGTTTGAAAATACAGTTATTGCAACTGGTGGTGGTGCGCCATGTTTTTTCGATAGTATGGAGTATATGAACCAACAGGGTGTTACAATTTACCTGAAGCTAAGCCCCGGGCAGTTAGTAACCCGGTTGTTGAAAGGTAAAGCCGGAGTACGACCACTTCTTACAAATAAAACACCAGAGGAATTACTCGACTTCATTACTACGATGCTTCAAAAAAGAACAGTTTACTACGAAAAATCCCGCCATGTCATCCAGGGTAACGATAGCGAAATTATTGACCAGGTTACTTCATTTGAAATATAATACCGTATGAAACGAGCATATAACTACTTCATATCCAAGGTTATGATAATGATTCTATGCGAGTTCCATACGACCGTTGAAAAAACAATTATTACCGTATGAAATCCTTTGTACATCTTCACGTCCATTCTTACTATTCCATTCTCGATGGAATGTCGACCATACCCGGACTTATCGAAAAGGCATTGGCAAGCAATATGAAAGCCATAGCTCTTACCGATCATGGCAATATGTTTGGTGTAAAGGAATTTTATAATTATGCCAAAAAGAAGAATTCGGCTCATTTTGCTGATATAAAATCAATCGAAAAGCAGCTGAACCAAACCGATCTTGCCGATGAGCAACGTATCCAACTGAACGATCAACTTCAATTGGCTAAGTCGAAATTGTTTAAACCGATTTTGGGATGTGAGGCTTATGTTGCCCGCCGGAGTAGGTTGTTGAAAGAAAAAGATAATCCGGGCGATCGAAGTGGTTACCATTTGGTGTTGCTGGCCAAAAATAAAAAAGGGTACCAGAATTTATGTAAATTGGTATCGCTGGGCTGGATGGAAGGTTTTTATTATCGTCCGCGTATCGACCACGAACTCCTCGAAAAGTACAGCGAGGGGATCATTGCTTCCTCAGCTTGTCTGGGTGGCGAAATCCACAAAAAGGTAGAGTCAGGAAATCTCGACGATGCAGAGCAGTCGATTTTATGGTATAAAAAAGTTTTCGGCGATGATTTTTATATCGAACTACAACTTCACAAAACAGATAAACCAAATGCCGATTACGAGGTTTACGAAAAGCAAAAGCGTCAGAACGAAGATTTGATTGCTCTTGCACGTAAGACAAATACCAAATTGCTGGTTACCAACGACGTGCATTTTATCGACGAAGATCATGGCGAAGCACACGAACGACTAATCTGTTTGAGCACCGGGAAGGACCTTGATGATCCTTCGCGAATGCGCTATTCAAAACAGGAATACCTCAAAACTCCCGAGCAGATGTGGGACATTTTTGCCGATCTTCCTGATGCGCTAGAAAATACTCTGGAAGTCGCCAATAAAGTTGAATTTTATGATATCGACTCGGCTCCCATGATGCCAGTGTTCCCGATTCCCGAGGAGTTTGGTACGGAAGAAATCTACGCTAAGCGTTTTTCAGAGCAAATGTTGAGGGAGGAGTTTGGAGATGGCTTCGATCGGCTGGGGAGCTACGAAAAAGTAGTGCGCGTAAAACTTGAGGCCGACTACTTAGGGGAGCTTACCATGAAGGGTGCCAGACAGCGTTATGGCGAAGTGTTGGATCCGGATACAGCCGAACGGATTGATTTTGAGTTGAATGTGATGAAGACTATGGGTTTTCCGGGCTACTTTCTCATTGTTCAGGACTTTATTCGTGCTGCTCGTGAAATGGGTGTTTCAGTAGGGCCGGGGCGTGGTTCAGCAGCAGGTTCTGTGGTAGCTTATTGTTTGCGAATAACCGACATCGATCCGTTGAAGTACGATCTTCTTTTCGAGCGTTTTCTCAATCCCGATCGTATCTCCATGCCCGATATCGACATTGATTTCGACGACGACGGCCGTGGTCAGGTGCTGCGATGGGTAACTGAGAAATATGGTAAAGAAAAAGTAGCTCATATTATCACGTATGGTACTATGGCTACCAAATCGTCGATAAAAGACGTGGCGCGAGTTCAGAAATTACCCCTTGCCGAAGCCGATCGACTTACTAAACTGATTCCCGATAAATTTCCGGAAGATTCAAGTGGAAAGGCTCCCAAGGTAAATATTGCCAATTGTTTGAGGTATGTGCCAGAACTTCAGGCTGCCCGCAACTCATACGACCAGAATCTGGCTAACACCCTTCGGTATGCCGAAATGTTGGAGGGCACTGTGCGCCAGACGGGTGTGCATGCGTGTGGGGTAATTATCGGTGCCGACGACCTTACCAATTATGTGCCGCTCAGTACAGCGGTCGACAAGGAAACCAACGAGGAAATGTTGGTTACACAATACGAAGGGTCGTTGATTGAAGAGGTTGGACTTATTAAAATGGACTTCCTGGGTCTCAAAACTTTGTCGATATTAAAGGAAGCGCTTTCTAATATCAAAAAATCGAAAGGTGTCGAAATTGATATTGATGCCATTCCTATCAACGACGAAAAAACCTATGAACTTTTTAGTAAGGGACTCACTGTAGGTACTTTTCAGTTTGAATCCAACGGGATGCAAAAATATCTAAAAGAACTGCAACCCACACAATTTGAGGATCTTATTGCCATGAACGCCTTGTATCGACCAGGCCCGATGCAGTATATCCCTCAGTTTGTGAATCGCAAACACGGTCGGGAACCAATCGAGTATCCGTTTCCGGTGATGGAAAATCGTTTGAAAGATACTTACGGAATTACCGTGTATCAGGAGCAGGTCATGCTTTTAAGTCGCGACCTTGCCGGATTCACTCGCGGGCAGAGCGACGAACTTCGTAAAGCTATGGGTAAGAAGCTCGTAGATAAAATGGCAGCGCTCAAAGTGAAATTTATGGAGGGTTGCAAGAAAAACGGATACGGACCTGTCGACAAGATCGAAAAGATTTGGGCCGACTGGGCCGAATTTGCCAAGTATGCCTTCAATAAATCGCATGCTACCTGCTATTCGTGGATTGCCTACCAAACTGCTTTCCTGAAAGCCCATTATCCGGCTGAGTTTATGGCGGCCAACTTAACCCGGAATAAAGACGATATCGGGGAAGTTGGAAAGTTCATGGACGAATGCAAAAACCTGGGCATGAAAGTTTTGGGCCCGGATGTAAACGAAAGTGATCTGAACTTTACTGTAAACATGGAAGGTAATATCCGTTTTGGATTGGGTGGAATTAAAGGAGTTGGCGAAGGTGCTGTGTTGGCAATTGTCGACGAACGAAAACGAAACGGAAAATTTAAAAGTATGTTCGATTTCGTGGAGCGGGTAAATTTGAATGCCTGCAACAAAAAAGCCGTCGAAAGTTTGGTGTTGGCCGGAGCATTTGATAACTTTAGTGACCTTAAACGGGAACAGTTTTTTGTTGAAAATTCAAAGGGAGAGCTGGTGTTGGACAGCATAATCAGGTATGGGAATAAATACCAGGTAGATAGCGCTCAGAATCAGAATTCATTGTTTGGCGGACTGGATACAGTAGAGATATCCAAGCCGGAGATTCCGTTTGCACACGATTGGTCGCGGCTCGAAAAGCTAAACAAAGAGCGGGAATATATCGGGATGTACCTTTCGGCTCATCCACTGGATGATTACGAATTTGAAATCAATTATATTTGTAATACCCGAACTACTGATTTGAAAGAGTTGCCACCGCTTTATGGGAAAACTCTACGCATTGGAGGAATGGTGACAGCCATCAGGCACGGGACCTCTAAAGCCGGAAATCCCTACGGAATTCTGACTATAGAAGACTACGAAGGTGCTTTTGAATTTCCACTGTTTGGGCAAAATTATATCGAATTTAGTAAGTATATGCTCAAAGATTTGTATTTACTTATTGTGGCAACTGTTCAGGAAAGAGGCCAGGATCGTAAATATTTTAAGCCGGCCGAAGAGGGTGCTTCTAAAGAATATGAGCTCAAAATTCAAAAAATTGACATTCTTAATGATGTGCGCGATAAGTTGGTTAACAATCTCACCCTGAACATGCCACTGGATCATCTCGACGAGGAATTTGTAACTGATATGACCGATATGGTACTTGCCAACAAAGGAACGGTAAATATTTACTTTAACGTAGTTGATAATCTGACGCAGAGTAAAATCCGATTATTTGCCCGACAATACCGCGTGAAACTCGACCGACAGTTCTACCGGATGCTTCGCAAATACAAAGACGATGGGAAACTCGATTTTCAGATTAACTAGTTGATTGATAGTATCAATACTTATATACAGGCATTCGATAAAAGAATGTTTTTGTAGCTAAAGAAAATCGTGTAACTTTGCAGCAGTTTTTAAAGAACGAAATTAAAAAATTAAAAAATATAAGTTATGGCTAAAGAATTTACGGATGAAAACATCAAAGGCATTATTAGCAGTGGAAAACCGGTAGTAATTGATTTTTGGGCAGAATGGTGTGGTCCTTGCCGCATGGTGGGCCCAAGTATTGAAGAATTATCGAAGGAGTACGAAGGAAAAGTTGAAATTGGCAAGTTAAATGTCGACGATAATGTAGAAACACCAAGCGAATATGGTATTCGTAATATTCCTACTATTCTTTTTATAAAAGATGGAAAAGTGGTGGATAAACAAATTGGTGCTGCTCCTAAATCAGTTTTAGAAGCAAAAGTACAATCACTTTTATAATTTCAGATAGAAATCGCGCACCAGCTTAGCAAACTCAACAGAGTATTCGCCTCTGGTTCCCGATTCAAGTAGTAGCTCACTTTTTATTTCAGGAGCTTTAATTCGGCCGAAGGACAGCAAGATTCGCTTAGGTTCGGCATTAGGTTTAGGGATAATCACAACGGAAGCAGTACAGTGAAATCCATGACTCTCAGCTAACTTCACACATTTCTGGTAGTCGGTTACGGGAAGTATCAATACGATGCTTCCCGTTTCATTTAGAAGCCGGTTGGAATGTTCGAAAAGTTCGTTTAACGGAAGTGAATCGTTGTGACGTGCAGTTGTTCTCGACTGATTCGGATTTTTTAGCGAATTGCTGAAAAATGGAGGATTGGATACTATAAGATCGAAAGCTGTATGCCCGGATTTCAGTTCTTGCAGCGACGAATGGAGGACAGTTCCGGAATTGTGGTTCGGTAAAGTGGCCGATTGTTCGAGTTCTTGCAGCGACAAATGGAGGGCTCGCAGCCGGTTACTCCAGGGCGATTGTCGAAAATTGAAGTCAGATTGAAGGAAAGCACCTTCATCGATGTCGATGCCGGTAATAACGGCTTCGTTGCAGCGTTGTGCAATCATTAAGGCTACAAGGCCGCTTCCGCATCCAATATCAAGTACTTGTTTTACCGAAGGGTTTACCGGCGTCCAGGCACCCAGCAAAACACCATCCGTGCCTACTTTCATAGCACACTGATTGTGCCATACTGTAAATTGCTTAAAGCGAAAAAAGGGGGCAGGCATAAAATTTAACGGCGGGTTGAACCAGAGGAGGATGAACGACCTGAAGAACTTTGCTCAGAAGTACGTGACGGAGAACTGCGTTCAGAAGTGCGTGACGAAGAACTAGGTTCCATAGAGCGTGACGTAGTACTTCGTTCAGAAGTGCGTGACGTAGTGCTTCGTTCAGTAGAGTTTGGAATGTATCGGGTACCTTCAGGTACTGAACGGCGGCTGTCGGAGTTTCTGGTTGCAGGAGAGACTTCACGTCCCCGTTGGTAGGTCGGTGTATTTCGACTATCGGAAGGATTGGTATTGATTGGGCGCCGGGTTGAAGTTGATGGTTGATTGCCTTCACGGGAAGGTATAACCCGTCCGCTTTCGACTCGTTGAGGATTTGTTATAGGGCGGGTTCTGGCGTTAACAGAGGCATCTATCGATGTTGCAGCCGGATGATCGTAACGCATTTCTTGTAGCCTGTTGTATTGACGTGGTGATAATACACGCTGTAACTCCTGTTCTTTATTTTTTACCCTTTTTAAGGCCTCGCTTCGCGATGTAGAGGCTTGGCGTTCACGGGCATGGCGTAAGTTGATTTCATAAACTTCCTGAGCCTGCCCGGCCGATAAGCCCAATTCCTGACGCATTTTAGTAGTCTGCAACGATGCCTCCTGCTCGGGTGTACGGGGAGGAGCCACTGCATTTTCCTGAGCTTCGGCCTGAAATACACTCAGCTGGAAAATGAATAAAAATATGGATATCGTTCTTCTCATCAGTTGGATTGCAACCTGCTGGCTTATCAAGCTTTATGCCAGAAAGAGTGAAAACAGGATAGTTTTACCTCTTCTCCACTCCATTTAGTTAATATCCCGGGATATAGTACCTTCGGAGCATTTTTATCCATAAGGAGCTTCGTCCCGGGAGTGAATCACTAAGCGGCTATTTGTTAAATCCCCTCAGTTTAATGTTCGATAATACTTTTTTAGTGTGTAATGCAAAATCACCGTTCAACATCCAGCCATAGTAACCCGGGTCATTCTTCAAAACATCTTCAACCCGCTGTCCCTTGTATTTGCCAAAATTAAATATTTCTTCACCCTTTGCGTTATAAATGAACTTTCCTGCAAAATCGACATTGTCGTTCTGTGTAGTGAATTTCGACAAAAACTCAATGTCGTTTTGTAGTTCAGGATACCTGTCGAGCTGTGCCTGCAATACTTCGTAAGTGGCGATGGTATCGGCCTGGGCATCGTGGGCACCTTCCAGTTCTTTGTTACAGAAGAATTTATATGCTGCCGACAAGGTACGAGCCTCCATCTTATGAAAAATAACCTGCACATCGACAAATTTACGCTTCGATAAGTCGATATCGACCTCAGCCCTCAGCAGCTCTTCAGCAAGCATCGGAATGTCGAAACGGTTCGAGTTATAGCCTGCCAGGTCGCAACCTTCGATATCGCGCGCAATTTCTTTCGCAACCATTCTGAAGGTAGGAGCACCGGCAACGTCGGCATCTGTGATTTTATGAACTGCAGTCGATTCGGCCGGAATGGGCCGCTCCGGATTTATCAACAAGCATTTAGTCTCTTCACGACCGTTGGGCGATATTTTATGAAAAGCCATTTGCACAATCCGGTCCGATACAATGTTGGTTCCCGTGGTTTCCAGATCAAAAAACACAATGGGATTCTTTAAATTCAGTTTCATACGAACGTTTTGTTTTGTTAATTGTGCCTCACCGGCCCTGTTGATTAAAAGTAACTTATTAAAAAAATACGAGCAGAAAAATGCAACTCATTTCTCTGCCCGGGATAGATTATTCACATCTCATCAATCGTTGAGCAACATGGGCATCAACAACATCAGCACATCTTCGTTATCTTCGTTTTCGAAAGGAAGTAGAATACCGGCACGCGAGGGATCGGTAAGCTCCAGAATCATATCCGACGAACTGATAGTGTTCACAATTTCAATCAGAAAAGCAGATTTAAAACCAATTTTAATTGGAGCATCGGCATACTGGCAGCTGATGGATTCTTCTGCTGAAATCGAAAAATCAATATCCTGAGCCGATATAGTTATGTTATTGTTGTTTACATCCAGCTTAATCAAATTGCTGGCCTGGTTGGAGAATACCGATACGCGTTTCAGGGCATTGAGCAAGGTAACCCGGTCGACAATCACTTTGTAGGGGTTTTCTTTCGGAATTACCCCGTTGTAGTTCGGATAACGGCCTTCCACCTGACGGCAGATCATCGTGTAGTTCGAAAGTTTAAAATAAGCATTCTTTGAATCAAACTTTATTTCTACATCACCACTTTCTTTCGGAAGAATATTCTTAAGCATTGTAGCCGGTTTTTTGGGCAGAATGAAGCTGGTACGATCTTCGTCGTCGTTGAGTGTAACGGTTGTGTGGTGAGTTTTGTAGCGAACCAGCTTGTGCGCATCGGTCGCCACGAGCGTCAGTCCATCATGGAAAATATCGAAATAAATTCCATTCATTACCGGACGTAATTCGTCGTCGGCAGTACAAAATATTGTTTTTGAAATACCTGCTGCCAATGTATCCACCGGAACCACCATCATACGGGCTTCTTCCTGCAGTTCGGGTAAGCGGGGATACTCGTCGCCATTCTGACCAATAAAATTATATTTACCATTAGCCGAAGTAATTACCATGGCTAAATTCGAGTCGTTTATTTCGAAATTCAGCGGCTGTTCCGAAAATTCACGAAGGGTATCAAGTAGCAACCGCGATGCTACAGCCACTTTTCCGTTTCCTTCCACGTTCTCGACTTCCATCGAGGTGATAAGCGTCGTTTCGGTATCTGAGGCTGTCATTGTCAAGGTGTCGCCTTTCAGATCCAACAGAAAATTATCGAGAATTGGCAGCGAATTCTTGCTGTTAATTACCCGGCTGATGGCCTGTAAGTGGCTTAATAATACGGTACTGGATGCTTTGAACTTCATATGGTTGTTGTTTAGCTGAATTTTAAAATTTAGAACAGCAAATGTAATGATTTTTTTTAAATATTCAGATTCCTGTGAGCTTTTTTACCTGCTTTTCAAAATCCGGTCGACTTTAGGTTGAGTCCTGTTTTTTCGTCGAGACCCATCATCAGGTTCATGTTTTGAACTGCCTGTCCTGATGCTCCTTTAAGTAAATTATCGATCATTGAAATTACCAATAATTTGTCGTCGTGCTTTTCAAGGTACACAATTCCTTTATTGGTATTAACAACCTGTTTCAGATCGGGATTTTTACGCACCACAAAAGTAAATGCAGCATCGCAATAAAAATCGGTGAATAATTTCAATGCGTCATCGATAGTTCCTTCGAATTTTGTATAAGAAGTCACGTATATTCCACGAGTGAAATTTCCCCGTACCGGGATAAAATTAACAGCCTTGTCCATTCCCGGCTGAAGTTGACGGAGCGACTGACCAATTTCCTGCAAATGCTGATGTCCGAACGCTTTGTAGATGGAAATATTGTTGTTTCTCCAGCTGAAATGCGAAGTAGATGAAGGTTTGACTCCAGCGCCTGTAGATCCGGTAATGGCGTTAACGTGTATTTCGTCGGTTAGCAAACCATTGGCCGCCAGTGGAAGTAAAGCCAACTGAATTGCTGTGGCAAAACATCCCGGATTGGCGATGCGTTGTGCTTTCCGTATCGCTTCGCGGTTTAGCTCGGGCAAGCCGTATACAAAATCGTGGTCGGGACGGGCTTCGCGGTAGTCGGTCGATAAATCGACTATCTTTACAAAAGCCGGTATCTCGTTGGCTTCCATGAACTTTTTGCTGTCGCCATGAGCCGAACATAAGAACAATACATCCACCGAATTTAGCGGAAGTTCGTCGGTAAATACCAGGTCGGTTTCGCCAGTCAATCCACTGTGTACCTCCTCAATTGCATTACCGGCATTACTGCTGCTGTTGATGAATATAATTTCAACCTGCGGATGATGAACCAGAATCCGCAATAACTCTCCGGCGGTATATCCGGCGCCGCCAATAACGCCCACTCTTATTTTCTTCATATCTACTAATCACTAATCACTCTTTTCCCAGTTTTGGCCTCAGCCGTTTTGTTCGCTCCACCGCCTGCTCATGATTCCATTCTTCCACTTTTGCCTGATGGCCCGAGAGTAAAATCTCCGGTACTTTCCATCCTTTATAATCAGCCGGACGGGTATACACCGGTGGTGCCAGTAAATTATCCTGGAACGAATCGGATAAAGCCGATGTTTCGTCGCTCATAGCACCTGGAATTAATCGTACAATTGCATCTGTCATCATTGCAGCCGGTATTTCACCTCCGGTAAGTACTACATCTCCAACACTTATCTCTTTGGTGATGAGGTGCTCACGAATCCGGTGATCAATTCCCTTGTAATGCCCGCACAGTATCATCAGATTGCCTGCAAGCGAATACCGGTTGGCCATCGGCTGGTCGAATAAATCGCCATCGGGTGAGGTGTAAATTATTTCGTCGTAGCTACGTTCGCTTTTAAGCTGAGTGATAATACGGTCGACCGGCTCTATCTGCAACACCATCCCGGCTCCAAATCCATACGCATAATCATCTACCCGTCGGTGCTTGTCGGTGGAGTAATCGCGCAGGTTATGCACAACTATCTCAACAAGCTTTTTGTCCTGTGCTCGTTTAAGGATGGAATGGTTCAGCACACTGTACAGTAATTCGGGTACGGCAGATATTATGTCGATTCGCATTTACTCAAAATATTTTGGCACAAAGGTACAAAAAATACAGCATACCTGAGAACTTTACACATCCCGTCGGTAGGCGATACCAGGTTGCTTACACATAAACTTACAGCATTTTACCTTGAGAACAACTATCGTATCAGCCAGGCCTTTTTTTATTAGACCGTTTACGTAGCATTACAGGTTTGCCGCCAGCCATTTGCGCAATTCAGCCGAACTCCGGCCCCTGCGACGTGCATAATCTTCCAGTTGCACTTCATCGATCCTGCCAATTCCAAAGTATTTCGATTGAGGATGTGCAAAATACAATCCGCACACCGACGCCGTAGGATACATTGCCCCGTTTTCGGTGAGCATAATCCCCGTTTCCGCAAATTTTAACAGCGGATCGAGCTCAAAAATAATCGATTGGTCGGGCAGCGAAGGATAGCCGATTGCAGGCCTGATTCCCTGGTAATGAACCTTGAACATTTCCTCAATACTGATGTCCTCATCGGCTTTATAGCCCCAGTATTCCTTGCGAACTTTATAATGCAGCCACTCGGCCGTTGCTTCGGCCAACCGGTCGCAAAGTGTTTTTATCAAAATAGAAGTATACAAATCGTCTTTCGCTTCGTAGTGTGCCGCAAAATCTTCGCCTCCCGCAACAGTGTTGGCAAAAACACCCACATAATCTTCCTGAGGATGAACGAAATCTGAAAGCGCATAACAATAGCCATCGCGCGAGGGTTGTTGCTGGCGAAGGGTTGGTACCCGCACTACTCCATCTTCTCCTTCTATTACAATATCATCGTCGTCGGAATGAGCCTTGTAAAACCCAAACGACACATTGAGTGATATAATGTTTTCGTCGCGAAACCTGCGCAATAGTTCCTGCGCATCTTTATAGAGTTTTACGGCTTCTTCGGCTTCTTCGCGTTCAGCCGGCGAAAATCGCTGCATCCAGCTGGTATGGCACGATGCGCAATCGCATACCGTTTCAATACCATCGTACTTGCCCGAAAGATTCCAGGCTCTGAAAAAAAACGACCAATGGATAAAAGGCGCTATCTCGGTTACCGGAACGCCCATTATCCGATGGGCCCCGGGTTGGTTGGGTGTGAAAATCATATTTTTTTTAAAAATCAGGCCATCAGTACCAGACTCACCGACATGACCGCCATGCCGGCAATCAGTCCGTAAATGGCAACGTGGTGTTCACCATATTCTTCGGCAGTGGGCAACAGTTCGTCGAGCGAAATATACACCATAATTCCGGCTACTGCGGCAAATACAAAGCCGAAAGTAGCATCGCCAAAGAAATGCATTAATATGAAATAACCAACAAGTGCACCTATTGGTTCGGCCAAACCCGATAAAAAAGAGAGAATAAATGCTTTTTTCTTGCTTTTGGTGGCATAATAGATGGGAACAGAGATGGCAAGTCCCTCCGGAACGTTGTGAATGGCAATGGCCACCGCAATACTGATTCCTAAGGTTGGATTTTCGATAGCCGCCAAAAAAGTAGCTAATCCTTCGGGGAAATTGTGAATTCCAATGGCCAACGCCGAAAAAAGGCCGAGCCGCATCAGCTTCGTCTTTCCTTGTTTGCTGCCTACATCATAGTCCTTCGTTTTGTTAATTTCGTGAGGGTTTTCGCCCGATGGAATCAATTTATCGATGATGCCAATCACCGCAATTCCTGTAAAAAATCCTGCTATGGTCATCCAATAGCCGGGAGTTGATCCGTATTCGAGCGTCAGCGAATCTTTGGCTTTTGCGAAAATTTCAACCAACGACACGTAAATCATAACGCCAGCCGAAAAACCAAGGGAGGCAGCTAAAAATTTCGGATTAAATTTTTTATGCAATAACCCGATAATACTTCCAACACCCGTTGCAAGTCCTGCGAATAGGGTTAATCCAAATGCAAAAAGCAGATTATCAGTTTCCATATAGTGTTGTTCGTGCAAATTTCCCGCAAAGTTAAATCAAAAAATCGAAACAGAAACCAGCTAAGCCGGATGCTGAGAAATTTAACAGGGATGAACTATAAAAAATCGAAGCAGGTGAACGAGTCGCCTGCTTCGATTGTGAAATCAACTATCAACCTTGAAGTTAAAGACTATCTCCAAAATCTTCTTTAAATTTAGCAACCAGTTTCTGAGGCCAGTCGTTTACCGGTTCGAGTTTACCCATGAAGAAGCGCAACACGGGAGGCTCGTATATAAATTTTAAACCTCCGATAAGGCTGCGGTTGTCGTACAGCCAGTTGAGGCGATCTTCTACATACATGATTTGCGAAAGGGTGAATACCCTGCGTGGAACGGCTAAGCGCAACAGCTCCATGTCGGCATAGGTTTCGTTGCCGTATTCGTCGCGCTGGTTCGAAATCGATCCGCGTTCCATACCCCTGACTCCGGAAATCAAAAATAATGCTGCTGCCAGCGCTCCTGCAGGGTACTGGGTCTGAGGAATATGTGCACAAATCTGCATGGCATCCACATGTGCTCCCAGTACGCCGGCGGGCTTAATCACCGGTATCCCTTTTTTGTCGAGCGCATTTACTAAGTATTTAATAAACGACGGACTCTGGCTGATAACGGTCTCGTCGAGTGTTTCGTACAAACCAACGGCCATAGCTTCGATTTCGCGCACCGACATCCCACCGTAGGTAAGGAATCCTTCGTATAGCGGAACCAACGCCTCCATTTCCTTGAAAATTTCCAGGCTGTCGGTAGCAATACCTCCACCGCGCGATGAACTCAGTTTGCGGGCCGAGAAATAACAAATATCGGCCAGCGAAGTCATTGCACGAATAACGGTGCCCATATCCGAGCCTTTGAATTCATCTTCACGCTGAAGTACCAAATAAGCGTTTTCGCCGATCAGACTACAATCGAGTACCAGACGAATGCCGTATTTGTTGGCAAGGGTGCGTACATCGCGCAGGTTTTGTACCGAAAAGGGCTGACCACCAATGAGGTTGGTCGAAGCTTCCATGCGGATGAACGGAATATTTTTTGGAGTGTGGTATTTAATTACTTCTTCCAGCTTTTCAATGTTCATATTGCCCTTGAAAGGATGGTCGGAATTCACTACATAGGCCTCATCGTACAACAATTCGGCAATTTGTCCGCCCTTGTCGGTAATGTGGGCCATAGCGGTTGTAAAGTGGTAGTTCATCGGAACCAGACTTCCTTTGCGAACATAGGCCAGCGCAATTATATTTTCAGCGGCACGTCCCTGGTGAACCGGCAACAAGAGTTTCTTGCCCAACACATCTTCTACCGCTTTCTGCAGGCGCACGAAACTTTGCGAACCAGCATAGGCATCGTCGGCTTGCATCATGGCAGCCAACTGATTGTCGCTCATGGCATTGGTGCCCGAGTCGGTGAGCATGTCGAGGAACACATCTTTCGTACTTAACTGAAAGGTGTTGAATCCGCCTTCGTAAAGGGCTTCGAGCCTGCGCTCGATAGGAACGAGATGGAGCTTCTGCACAATACGGGTCTTGTGCAATTCCAGAGGGATAGTTGATCCACTGTAGAATTTTATTTCTTGCATGATAATAAATAAAAGATTAAAATTGAATTGACCACAAAGATACAAATCTTTTACTTTTTATGCAAGAATTATGACAAGATGTTACAATATTATCCTTAAAAAAAGGAAAAACATTTTTTTGGAAAATATCAGGCAGCTGATTTATTTGCTGATATCTTTCAAAAAGTCTTCGATAATACTCAGTGTTTGCCACGAATTGGTAGCCGAATTGTTGACCAATACGGCAAAAGCCCATTCCCGGTTGTTGTTGGTGATGTAGCCGGTGTAGGCCCTTACCCTCGAAATGGTTCCGCTTTTTCCGGTTAATTTGCCATCCAGCTGTGTGTTTTTGAGAAATCCCGCCAGGGTACCCACTTTTCCTGCCACAGCCAGGCTGCTTACAAATTCCTCTTTGTAAGCGCTTTGTTGATACATGTACTGCATTAGTTCGGTGAAGAAGCGCGCACTAACGGCATTAGCCGGGCTTAGTCCGGATCCATCTTCCATAAACAATTCGTTGATGTCCAATCCTTTCGAACGCCAGTACTGACGAACAAGTTCGATGGAGCGTTGGTTGGTGGCGACCGGGAATTTACTGAGACTGATTGATTTGAAAATTTGTTCGGTGTAGAAGTTATTGCTTTTCTGGTTGGCTTCTTTTACAATTTCGCTCAAAGGTACCGACAAATGGGTGTAGAGCGTTGTTCGGGTTACAGGGGTAGTGGTTTTTCCCCGTTGATGCATTTCCTGATCAAGGGCCTGGCCGTTAACGTCCACTCCATCGCGTATCAAAGCGGCCCGAAGATCCTGAGCCAGCAACAGTGCCGGATTAGGGAGCTCGGCGCGAACTACAAACGAAGGTCGGTTGGATGGAATTTCGCCCCTTACCACCCGGTTCATGCTTTTCGGGGCGCCGTAAAAGTATGCATTGTCGGAGGTGGTTTTAGTGCTCGTAACATAATTTTCGATTGTCATACCGGGTACCTGTGGAAACTGCCGGGTAATGGTCGGAGTAGTACCTGCAGCCCCTGATTGAAAGGTGACGGCTACCATATTGTCGCGATAGGCTATTCCCCAGATCCCGGGGGCGTAATAGTTCCCAATATCGTCCCAGGTCCACTTCGGATTTGATCCTTCATTATCGAACCTGCTGTCGTCGCCCACAATATTTCCGTTGATTTTGCGTATGCCGGCATCGCGTAGTACTTGTACCCATATTTTCAGAAACTGTGTATCGCCCATTTTCGACGACCCCAGGGTGGGATCGCCACTTCCTACAATGTACAAATTACCGTTGAGCGTTCCCTCTTTGTCGGGATTTCCGTCGTAGCTTAATACCGTCTCGTACCGAAAGTCCTTGCCCAGTAATTCCAGTGCAGTGGCCGTCGTTACTACTTTCATGGTAGAGGCCGGAATGGCAGCCTGACCGGAACGATGATCTGCTACCACTTTTCCGGTGCGCATATCCTTTATGTAAACACTGATGTTGGCTGTTCGCAAAGCGTTGTGGTTCACAAATTTGGTAAGCGCATCCTGAGAATAAGCAAGGTTCAGGGTGAAAATGGAAAGTAGTAATATTGAAATCTGCTTCATAAATTGTTTCTTAAAAAAAGTCGAATGGAACACACATGCCCGGTCTGTCGACTCATAGATGTGACATGTCTTCATGAAATAGAACTGTTGCGTTCATTTCTGCAAAGATAAACTGATTTTTTGGACCTGGAATAGCTCCCTGTTTACTTTTTCATGGTCGCCTCATAGATTTTGATCCATTCTTTTACACTAATTTTCTGCATCAGCTCACCAATCAACGCATACGGAATCTCGTTCATTTTTTTGAAACGGATGCAACTTTTTCCCATATCCAGCTTTTGTTGGCTATGCTTTGGGTATTCGGCAACGAACCATTCCAGTAATTCCGGATTGGCATAAATGCCCATATGGTAAAAGTTGATGGAGTTTTTTTGTGATGCAATACCTGCAAATGGAAGTGGTTCGGCGGGTTTGCAATGATACCCGGCCGGATAAACCGAATGGGGAACCACATAACCGAGGCCGCCATAACTGATGGCTGCTTCAAAACCTTCAGGCAAATTGTCGATAATAACCTCGTGAAGCTTATAAAATGCATCAGCCCTATCTTCCGGAACATTGTTCAGAATTTCGATTACGGTTGTACCTGTTGCTTTCATCAGATTATCGGTGTTGATCCAGTAAAATCATATTTCCATCGGGATCGGTCAGCATCAAACTTGCTGGTCCATACTTCCTGCAAAAATAGAAAAACCAAGTTTTTCGTAAAAAGATTTTGATGCGTTTAAATCTTTTACACTCAGACTAACAGAAAATGCTCCTAATTTCATGGTGTTTGTTGTTAATGATTTATGGTGTTGATTGGCTGCGTCGGCAGGCTTTTTCAAAACCAGCATACTCAGCAGAAACCCGATAGCAAACGATACAAGAAATCCTGCGGCGATAAAACCTTTTTTTTGCATTCCATTTTGTTTTATGATATCAGAATGCAAATATAGGTTATTAGAATTAATTTTTTGCACATAAAAAAACTGCCCCGGAAATTTCCCGGGACAGTTCTAAAAGCATGATTCATACCTGAAGCTTTTTACTGAGCAAACACGGAGGATGATTCTCCCATAATGCTGTGTTCAAGCTTCGGTTTGAAGTTCGAAATTACGCCTGTGGTTTGTCTTCTCTCGGCGGACGAGGCATCAACGCTTTGCGCGACAATTTAAACTTGCCGGTTTTAGCATCCACATCGAGCAGTTTTACTTCCAGCATATCGTTTTCCTTAATGCCTGAATCTTCCATCTTTTCGATGCGTTTCCAGTCGATTTCGGAGATGTGGAGTAAACCTTCTTTTCCGGGAAGGAATTCAACGAAACAACCATAAGGCATAACCGATTTTACTTTGGCAGGATAAATTTCACCTACTTCAGGAATCGAAGTGATACCTTTGATTTTACCAACAGCTGCGTCGATAGCGGCTTTGTTGTTGGCCGCAATTTCCACACGACCCTGATCGCCGATTTCTTCAATCGAAATCACAGCGCCTGTTTCAGCCTGCATGCCCTGAATAATTTTTCCACCAGGTCCGATTACCGCACCAATCATCTCTTTCGGGATGAACATTACCACGATGCGCGGTGCATGTGGTTTCAGATCGGCACGTGGCTCAGCCAGCGTTTCCTGAATTTTGCCCAGGATGTGAAGGCGACCTTCTTTGGCCTGACGAAGTGCTGTTTCCAGAATTTCGTACGACAAACCATCTACCTTAATGTCCATCTGTGTTGCGGTGATACCGTCTTTGGTACCCGTTACCTTGAAGTCCATATCGCCTAAGTGGTCTTCGTCGCCGAGAATATCGGAAAGTACTGCGAAGTTCTTGCCTTTGTTTTCCGAAATTAGTCCCATGGCAATACCCGAAACCGGTTTCTTAATGGTAACACCGGCATCCATCAGCGCCAGGGTTCCGGCACATACGGTAGCCATCGACGACGAACCGTTCGATTCGAGGATGTCGGAAACTACACGTACCACATAGGGATAATTATCGGGAAGCATCGGTTTCAATGCACGGAAAGCAAGATTACCGTGTCCTACTTCGCGACGGCCAACCCCACGCGACGGACGGGCTTCACCGGTCGAGAACGGCGGGAAGTTATAATGCAACAGGAAACGTTCCTTACCCTGATTGAGGGCTTCGTCAACGATTTTCTCGTCTTGTTTGGTACCCAGCGTAACGGTAGTAATCGACTGAGTTTCGCCACGGGTAAATACGGCCGAACCGTGTGCTCCCGGAAGGTAATCCACTTCCGACCAGATCGGACGGATCTCGGTAGTTTTACGACCATCGAGACGTTTGCCTTCGTCGAGAATCGAACGACGCATCGCTTCTTTTTCCACATCGTGGTAGTAGCGACTGATCAGACCTTTCTTTTCTTCGGCTACTTCAGGCTCCAGGGCAGCAATGTATTCAGCTTTCACCGCTTCGAAATTTTCGATGCGCGAATGCTTGTCGGTATTGCACGAGCTGGCAACGGCGTACACTTTATCGTAGGTTTTAGCCCAGATGTCTTTCTTCAGGTCTTCGTCGTTTTCTTCGTGGCAATACTCGCGTTTTTTAGTTTTACCCACGGCTTCCATCAGTTCAATCTGCGCCTGGCAATGAACCTTGATAGCTTCGTGAGCCACTTTCATTGCGGCAAGCAAATCATCTTCGCTCACTTCTTTCATCTCGCCTTCCACCATCATGATGTTGTCGAGGGTAGCAGCAACGATGATTTCCATGTCGGCTTCTTCCAATTGCTTGAAAGTAGGATTTACCATGAATTTGCCATTGATACGGGCAACGCGAACTTCCGAGATGGGTCCGTTGAACGGCACATCCGAAACCGCGAGGGCAGCCGACGCAGCCAGGCCGGCCAATGCATCGGGCATATCTTCTCCATCGGAGGAGAACAGGATCACATTTACAAAGGTTTCAGCGTGGTAATCGTCGGGGAAAAGCGGACGCAGAGCGCGGTCCACGAGGCGCGATACCAGAATTTCATAGTCCGAAGCGCGTCCTTCACGACGGAGGAAACCGCCGGGGAAACGTCCGAAAGCAGCGAATTTTTCTTTATAATCCACTGAAAGTGGCATAAAGTCGGTGCCGGGAGCGGCATCTTTTGCTGAGCAAACTGTTGCCAGCAGCATGGTGTTGCCCATGCGTACCATCACCGATCCGTCGGCCTGTTTGGCCAGCTTTCCGGTTTCGATGGTAATTTCTCTACCATCACCCAATGCGATGGTTTTTGTAACTACGTTCATACAAAAAATTACATTAAATTAAAAACTTCTGTTTGTCGGATGCAAAGGTAGTGAAAAAAGTTGTAAATTTGTAGCATTTCAAATCCATATTAATTTACAACGAATATGAAACCTTCACGCTTTATCTTGCTGATTACGATTGCACTGGCTGTTGTTTTCACTTCCTGTGAAGAAGATGAACCAGCATTCGACGAAGGCCTGCTTATTGGCAAATGGCTGTCGCTCGATGGCAAGCAAACTGAATATTACCGTTACGATGCCGACTACACCGGCGTACACTGGGATACGGCCGACGATGTGTCGGAAGAAGAAGGCCTGCCGTTTGAATGGACACTGGTAAAGGACGATCTCACTCATTTTCATCTTATGCAGATGGGTGGGAATAAGGTGCCGAAGTTTTATAAGGTGGTTGAACTTACCGAAAGTTCGTTGAAGTATAAAAATGATTTCAATATAACGTACTCGTTTGTTAAAGTGAAAAGCTATACACCCTAAAGCGTTTAAGATTAAAGTTTTATAGTATCTGTGCTGTATACTTTCGCCTATTTAAAATTTCATAGACATGAAGACTACACTCAAGATTATTGCCTGGACGCTCACATCGCTACTGCTTTTGTTACTTATCACGATTGCCGTAGCTGTTTGGTGGGTGTTTACTCCCGAAAAAATAACGCCGGTTGTGCAGAAACAACTTAGCACCCTGCTCACCTGCGAGACAAAAGTCGACCGGGTAGAGCTTACTTTTTTCAGCACATTTCCTGAATTTACACTTCATCTGCATGAGTTTTCGATGGTGCAGCCCATGGAGGGAGCTCCGTCGGATACGCTGCTACGGGCTTCCACGGCTTGTGCAACAGTGGATGTGCGTGAATTTCTCGACAATAATGCCATTGTGGTGCGCGAATTATTGCTGAAAGATGCGCTGATAATGGCCTATGTGGATGCCAACGGAAAGGCTAACTACCAGGTAATGCCTCCTTCGGAAGAAGAAGTTGTTGATACAGCTGCCTTCGAATTACCCGTAAGCCGGCTGGCGATTGAAAAAATTGAACTCGAAAATTCGCGGATTGGCTATTACGATATTCCGATGAAACTTACTGCCGATCTGGAAGATGTGAAGGCGCGGATGACGGTGGAAGGAGTGAAAGATCTGTTCGACGGAAAGCTCCATTTACAAGCAGGAAGTATGAAGGTGGTATACGATTCGGTGGCTTATCTCGACTCGATACCTGTCCGATTTTCAACAGCATACTCTTTTGAACTGAACCGGTTTTTGTTGAAATTGCCCGAAGCGGAAGTGGTACTTAATGAGTTGCCGCTGGAGTTGGCGGTGATGGTCGAAAACCAATCTTCTACCGGTAATTTATTGCTCGATATTGAATTTTCATCCGATGGAAAACTACCAGTAAAGCAAGTACTGGCAATGATTCCTGCCAATTATGCGGGTTATCTTAAGGGAATTTCGCTCAATGGACGGGCTGCTATGAAAGGCAGGTTGCACGGAATGGTGAACGAAAACTCGTTGCCGCTTTTTGAAATGTCGGTCGATCTGGATAAGAGTTCGTTTGCCTACGAAGGGCTGGCTTATCAGCTTCGCGATATGAGTGGCAAGGCGGATGTAATTCTGGATTTAAACAACGAAAAAAACTGGCATATTATAGTCGACGATTTTGATGCCCGCACGATGAATTCGCGTATCCGGGGCGATGGCAGGGTGGACGATTTGATGGGCGATATGCGTTTCGATTTGAAAACGAATGGAGTTTTGAGTCTGGCTGATGCCAATTCGATGATGCCCGACGATATGAATATGGACCTCAGAGGGATAGCCCGTGGTTCGCTGAATTTAAAATTCCGGCTTTCGCAGATGATGGCGTTTGCGTTTGATAAAATTTCGGCCAGCGGCAGGTTCAAGGTAAGCGATTTTCAGGTGGTTTACGATACGATAACTGCATCGACCCAATCGGCAGAACTTGCTTTTCAACTTCCGAATAAGAAAGGGTTTACGGGAGCATTGCTGAATGCTGTATCAACAAATTCTGAATCGGCTTCAAAAAATTCCGTAGCCGGCGGTGCTGTTTCAGGAGGTTTTTCTGAACCGGCTTCAAAAAAGGCTGATTTTGTAAACCTGCATGTAGTGTCGGATTACCTGGATGTGAAAATGGGCAACTCGATCGCCGCGAATCTGAGGGGAGTAAACCTCACAGCGGCTACTTCCAATCTGATGGATTCGACCTTAGCCATGGTGTTGGATGTGGATGGATTTGTAGATGCATTGGATGCAACGATGGGTGAACAAAACCTACAATCGGGTGCTTTTCATCTGGTAGCCGATATAAGGGAAGATAAGCATGCAGTGGGCGATGCGCTGAAATGGGTACCTGAGGGCTATATAAGTTTTAAGGATGGAGAAGTGGAATTGGGTGGAGAAGTTCCGGAGTTGAAAATTCCTGCCATTGAGTTTGATTTTACGCCCGATGAGTTGTATATTCGCGATAGCAGGCTGGTGATTGATAAGTCTGATTTTCAGTTGATCGGAAAATTATCGAACCTGAATGCCTATCTGAATAAGACAGGTTTACTGAAGGGCGATTTCAACTTTGTATCGTCGACTACGGATGTGAATTACCTGATGGAGCTAATGAATGGGTTTGGGTACGAAGATACTACGGCTGTGCAAAAGCCGGGATCTGATGGTTTACCACAGCAGGAACCGGTAAATGAAATTACATCTGCTGCAAACCCGTCATTACCGGCAACTACAGCCAGATCCACATCCGGACCCTTTATGGTGCCAAAAGGTATCGATTTTACTCTGAATGTGTGGGTCAACGAAGCTTTTGTTTCGACCGATGTGCTGAGCGATGTGCGGGGAACTATTACGGTGAAAGATGGTATGTTGGGGCTTGAGAGTGTGCTGTTTACCTCTTCGGCCGCACGTATGCAGCTCAACGCCCTGTATCACACCCCCCGCCGTAACCATTTATTTTTGGGGATCGATTTCCATCTTACCCACATCGAAATTGCCGAGTTGCTGACGATGATACCCGATATCGATACCATTATGCCGATGCTGCGGTCGTTTGGAGGCAGGGGCGAGTTTCACCTGGCAGCCGAAACCTATCTCGATTCGACCTATACCTTTAAGCCGTCCACTCTGCGCGGAGTAGCATCGGTAAGTGGCGCGGATTTAGTGTTGATGGATGGTGAGACTTTTTCGGAAATAGCCAAGACGCTGATGTTCAATAAAAAGACGGTGAATAAGGTCGATAGTCTGGAAGCAGAATTTACCATCTTCAAAACAGAAGTTGAAATTTATCCCTTCCAGATTGTGATGGATAAATACAAGGCGGTAGTTTCGGGCAAACACAACCTGGATATGAATTTTAATTACCACATTTCGCTCACCGATAGTCCGTTGCCATTTATGTTGGGGGTTGATGTGACCGGGAATATGGAAGATATGAAGTACAGGCCGGTGGCTCCGCGCTATGGCCGACTGTATCGTCCGGCTCAGCGGCGGGAAATTGACCGTAAGCAGCTGGAGATAAAGGCGATGATACGGAGGGCGTTGACGGAGGGGTTGTGAGATTTTTACACTGAAAAGGAATTTGAGTATTTCAAAGTTCCACAGTGCTTTCAGAAATTTGATAGCCGGAAAGACTTCAATACCTTTTTCTGCAAAAAAAGAGGTATTTTTGTCGGGTAGTAATGAAATGATAAACTATATTTACAGTATGAAACGAGCATGTAACTACTTCACATCCAAGGTTATGGTAATGTTGGCATGCGAGTTCCACACGACTGTTAAAAAACAAATAATTACCGTATGAAAAAACTTGCATACATCACAGCAGTGCTGCTTACAATTTTCGCACTTATTGCCTCTCAAAAGGCGACAAAAGTTACAGTATGGATGATTGGTGATTCGACCATGGCTGCAAAGTCGGCCGACCGTTCGCCGGAGTCGGGTTGGGGCGAAGGGTTAAAAGCTTTTGTAAAGCCGGGTGTGGTGGTTAAAAACCGGGCCGCGAGTGGCCGTAGTACCTTAAGTTATATCAACGAAGGACGTTGGAAGACGGTGATCGACAGCATCAAACCGGGCGATTACCTGATAATTCAGTTTGGGCATAACGACCAAAAAGAAAATCCGAAGCTGCATACCGATCCCTTCGGTTCGTTTCAGGATAATATCCGAATGTTTATTGAGTCGGCCCGTAAAAAAGGAGCTACTCCCATTGTATGTACTTCCATTGTACGCCGGCATTTCGATGGCAAGGGTAATTTAAAAGATACGCATGGCGACTATATTAAAGGTGCCTGGGAGGTAGCGTTGGCTACTCATACGCCCTGTGTTGATATGGAGGCATCGACCCGTACATTAGTTACAAAGTCGGGACCTGAGGGTTCGAAGAAGTACTACACGTTTACTGAGTCTGTTCAGGATTCAACTCACGTTAGTCATTATGGAGCTGCTGAATTTGCCCGGCTCTTTGTGAATGATCTGCGAACCTATCACTCTATTGATGCAAATAAATTTCTTCACAACTGATTTCTTCGCGAAAGTTTAAATTTTTTCCAGTATTTTTAGTTACAACCCAATGATGGGTGCTTGTAAGAACCATCACGGTTAACTGGCCAACTGCTTCAAAATCCGAGTCAGAGACCTACACCTGCCACCGTCTCGCCTTTGGTAATACAGTCAAAATCCGAGGCCGATTCCTACACCTGCCACCGACTCGCCCTGGTAATACAGTTGGTAGGTGGCCGATAAATTCAAGGTGCGCTTGCGTGGTAGTTTATAACTAAGATCAATTGCTCCTATCAATCCGGCATGTAAACGGTTCGAGGCATTCATCGTCATTGCTTCTTCCCAGCCCCCGTAGGTATTGGGGTTCTTGTAATCGTAATGCGACTCGGTGAATAATTTGCTCTGATAGGCCCCCGATACTCCCAAACCCGAAGTAAGTCGCCACTGCTGAGTTTCTGCTAACCGCAGGGTGGGGATGAAGGCAAAATTGAGTTGAGCCAGGTTGTAATACAAATCGAGGTAGCGAATGTCGCCTACCACATCGTTCATTTTTCGTTCGCGATACGAAGTCATCATGCCCATTTCTGCTTTGTACGAAACCGGGCGGGTGGTGTTCCAATGATATCCTACTGTATAACCAACTCCGTTCAACAGGTTATGGGGCACAAAGGTGTAATTCAGCCTGCCGTAGATTTCGTTCGTATCCTGAGCTTTTGCTGTTCCGAAAAGCAGGACTACGAGTAGCGCTATGCAAGGCCTGATAAACCGCTTGCGGGTTATGCTGCGAAATTCGATAGTTTGTGCCAAATGCTTGCCTGGTACGCTGCTGAATAAGTTGGATTTAGAAAGCCGGTTGCTTTTTATGTTGCACAGTGCGTTGGTCAATATGGTCATAATGCCTGTTGTTAATTAATTGTTTATAGAATTTATCCGGAAGATTATTCGTGATAGCTAACAGCCAATTATCTGTTCTGGTAGTTGGCCGGCTATCTGTTACTTGTTCACGGAGTTATTATTTTTACTAGCCTGGTTTTACATCTTGCCGATTTAGGTAAGGATACAAATCGTACACTATCCGAATTATTGCTTACTTCTACTGCCCACGCATTGTTTTCATCTTCTTCAGCTGAGGTCCAGAAATATCCTTTTTCTCCTTGTTCCAACAGCTGATCGTTGCGGATGTACCCGTCGGTATCTAAGCCGATGCTGTACGTATTATCGACCTGTAAATTAAATCCGGCCAACTCATTTCCAAAGAAAAGATCGATGATCTGTTGCCATTCTTCTTTGGAAGGCAAGGTAAAACCCAGCATTTGAAGTGTATCGGCTCCCTGCCAGTCGAGGTAGGAACCTTGTTGAAGCGAATCGGGAAGGTTGATTGCCGATGCATTATTTCTTAAATATACATTTTGGAGCATCCAGTTGGAATAAACCGATTTTTCACCTTCGAAACGGTGATATCGGTTGTAACTCACTTTCACATTTCCATCCTGAATTGTCGATGTGTGCATACCATATACAATGCGACTGGTTGTAACCCGTTGGCTGATTGTTCCGTAAAATCCGGCCTCGTCTTTTATCTGTAAGCTTACAATTTTAACATCGTTGTCCGATGGTTCGGCACCGGCGATATACACCGGGTCGGTGAGCCAGGGGGTGTCGTACTGCGATTGATCCTCGTCGTAATCCCACCGGTAGCTAACGATTTTTCCATTCGCCGAAATGGAGCCCGAAGCATCTAGTTTCCATTTGAAACCAGGCACAAATCCGGTGGTCGTAAAGGTAGCGGCCGGGCGTAGTTCATCTTCGTAACAGGAAGTGAAAACCAGGGCCGAAATAAGTAGAATGAGTAGTTGTTTCATTTTTTTTTGATTTTAGAAGTATGAGTCAAGAGTCAAGAAGCAAGAATCAAGAGTCTGGAATCAAGAAGCAAGAGTCAAGAATCAAGAGTCAGGAATCAAGAATCATGAGTCCGGAGACGGGAGTTTGTTGATGTTGGGTGTTTATGCGTTACAATCATTAGTAATCATACTTATTCTCCGGCATCTATTGCCAATCCTATAAGTAATTTGATTCCAAAACCAGCTTCGCTGCTGGAAAAGTTATAATTTACAAAAGTAGTTGCATCAACATAAAACAAATTGCTGATACGTTGCTGAATGCCGATATTCAGTTCGGGCATAGGGTTAAACGATACATACCTATCGTTACCTGTTTTGGAAAACTGAGTTATGCCTTGTATGATGCCCGACGCTTTTGCGCCAATGTAAATCCCGTTGCAATTATCTCCGCTTACTCCCCGATCAATTTGTTTTTCCTTGCTGATGTAGGCCCGAAATCCCACATCGAACGAATTAATAAAGATGTTTCCCTGATTCAATAACATCAACTCCTGATTGAGCTCAGCGATCCCCGAAAAAGTAGCGTTTATTTTTCGTTCGTACCCCAGTTGCGACAATATTATACTGAAATCGTATTTTTCGTTCGGTTTGAAAGGCGAAATGGCCAGTTTAAACAAGCGGGTTTCGTCGCGAAGCAACATGTCGAGGTATTCGTATTTCAGCTTGTAATACGAGTCGGTGGCGGTCTGACTTTCGATGAATATACTGTCCGGTCGATGGTGCAACTCGGTCAGACCCTGTGTGGGTAGGGTTTCCACTACTATCGTGTCGTTCTGCGCAACTATACTTATCGAAGAAATGAGCACTACCAGTGTTGTGAGCAGTTTATTGATTAAATTTCTGTACATAGTATGATTAGTTGTTTAATGCGTTTAATCCGATTCCAACCGATATGGTTGATACAATTTCTCCCGAATGGTAAGCTTGTGTTTGAGCACGTATGTTCAGGTAAATCCTTGAATTTACCCGGGTAATGTAGCCCGCCGATAGGGTAAATCCGGGAGTAAAATATCCCCCGGCATCATAAAAAGCCCAGCTTAAAGTCTGGGTTTGACCTTTGTAAGTGTAGTTGTACACTGCTCCGTAACCGGGCGATACATTCGATAGATAACCAAGCGTGCCACCTCCTGCCAGGTAAAAAATCCGATTCCCGGTTTTAAACGGGGCAAATCCAATATTGGCGGCTAAACTTATTCCGGTTTGATTTTCAAATCCTCCGTCGATCCAGCTATTGCCGTTAATAATCCATCCCGAGAGACTTTCCATGTGAAAGAACCTTTGATTGATCGATTTGAGGAAGGAAATTTCATTCGATATTCCCCAGCAATCGCCCGATCCCGAGAAAACATAACCCTGATTGATCGAAACAATTCCTTTGTTGTAGGGGCTGTTTGCAAAGTCGCCGGCACTCAGGCTATGCGATAGTAAGAGGGCAAAGCATACAATACTGTGTGAGAGATTTTTTTTCATACGGTAATTATTGTTTTTTCAACGGTCGTATGGAACTCGCATGCCAACATTACCATAACCTTGGATGTGAAGTGTTTACATGCTTGTTTCATACGGCAATAATTTGATTTTTAATAGATTCGTTGATTAGAAGCCAGTTCGTCTTTGATTTTCCGAAACGAACCACCCGGGAGAAGTACGGTCGCAATGACTCAAAGCCTGTTCGTCCCCGCTTCATCATTGTGATTGAATTTTTATCGGGCAATAGCTGGTTGATACTATAAGTTTATTTGAAGTTGTTGAAGTTGATCGATAGCGGGATCCTGCTTTTTTGCCGTTGATTTCTACCTGACTGTGAAGGGTTTGTAAATCCATTGCATATTCAGCAGATGGAAGCTCAACCGTAATTTCAGTGCGATTTCCCACAACGCGAAACGTTTTGGAGTCGGGTAGTATGCTGGCAGTCAGGGCTCCGTAACTCATCGAAAGTTCGGTTGAAGCACTGTGTTTTGTGAGAACAGCATCCGATTTCGCAAGCGTTCCGGTAAGTTGTCCAGCTACATCGCCGGCACTCAGGTTAGAGTATTTCAGCTGAATTTGAGTCACTTCGCTGATCGATTGCAGCTCAAGACGACCAAAAGCCAGCTCTACCGATTTAGTGCCACGCAGGTTTTGCAGCGTTACACTTCCGTATAAATTGTATAGTTGAATGGCAAGATGCTCGGGCACAGTAAGTTCGTATACCACACTTAAATTACTTTCAATTTTACGATTTTTACTTTCATAATAATTTTTGATCACCAGTTGCGTTCCGTTTTTTTTGGTTTCTATCCTGATGTAATTCAAATCATTCACAGCAGTCGACTGATTTTTGTGCATAGCTACCAACGAAACCTTCAGGTCGACCGATTGTTGCGCTTTTCCGATAATCCGGATGGTTGCTTTTTCGCCCTGAATCATCAACGATGAACAGTCCACGAAACGATAGTCCATGGATTTTGTTGCCCGTAAAACCAGCTCCTGTGAAGCAGTCGTCCACACGATCAGGCTCAGAATCAGCGATATGATCAAGTTGATTTTCATTTGTTTCATTTGTTTACTACCCGGAAAAATGTGCCACCAGACTCACACCGCACATTTGGTTTGTAACAACCCGGAGAACAAGTTTCAGGATTGAGTCATCGAACAGGTTTCCTGATTGAGTCATCGAACATTTTTTCAGAATTGAGTCATCGAACATTTTTCAGGATTGAGTCATCAGCAGCAATTCCTGTAGCGTTTTCGATTTCAGATTTTCAATTTTTATCATTGCTTTAATCATTTCGGGAGAATCGCCCAACTGAAGGATAGCCTTGTTGAGCTCCGATTGCTCGGTAGTCAGTTCTTCGTATAATTGCATCAATTCTTTAAATTCCGGTTGATGGCAGGCCGGCATGTGCAGGTTGCAATACTGTCTGATTTCAGCAATTGCCTCCTGCTCCATGTCGTTGCCGGTTAAGGTTGAAAATGAGAGTTTCGATTCAGGTTCCAACGAGTTGCGGTGCAACTGAATCAAAACGAACGAAAGAACAAAAAATACTGCAACCGAAGCAGCGATGGTTGTAAACAAACGAATAAATCCGGCCCTGTTTCCGTTCGGAAAACTTTTGAAAACTCCATCTAACTGTTCCCGGTTTTCGTTCGGCAGTTTATCGATATTTTCATCAAACCGTTTCCGGTTTTCGTTCGGAAAACTTTGGAAAACTCCATCTAACTGTTCCCGGTTTTCGTTCGGCAGTTGATTGAAAACTCCATTTTGGATTTCCTTATTGGGCTCATATAAAGGCAGATGCGGAAGTTGCTTTACCAACATTTCATCGAAATCGAGCTCAGCTTCAATTGCAGACCAAAGTCCATCATCGGGATGATGAACCAGCAATCGGCTTTTCCAGTCTATGGGATTACTATTTTGTGGCATATTCTTTTTCGTATTCTTTTAATATTTGTCGCAACAGCTTTTTAGCGTAATTCAACTGCGATTTCGAAGTCCCCTCCGAAATATTGAGCATTTCGGCTACTTCACGATGTTTATAACCTTCCACTTCCACGAGCATAAACACCAGTCGGTTTCCTTTGGGAAGCGAACGGATCGCTTCATCGAGCTGGATGGCCGTAAAGTTATCATCGGGAAGAACAGTTTCAGTAATTTCAGAAGTATCGTTGAAGCTGATTTTACTACGTTCTCTGATCTTTTGAATAGCAGATCGTACAACAATTGTTCGGATCCACCCCGGCAACTGATTTGGATTCCGGAGTTCAGTCATCGATTTAAAAATGCTGATGAAGGCATCCTGAAGCGCATCGTTGGCCAGTTCGCGGTCGTTGAGCATCCTGAAGACCAGTGAATACATGGGAGTAGCAAAATTGTCGTACAGCGTTTTTTGATGCTTTCGGGAGTTTTTGCAACAACCCTGCACCAATTCATCATACGATTGCGTCACTACCTGTCTGCTATTCATGTTCTGACTATAAGTAGGAAAAGAGGGGGGAAAGGTTGGAAAGGGCGGGGCGTTTCACTAACGGGGCGTTGCGCTTCGCTTCACTAATGAGCGTTGCGCTTCGCTTCACTAACTGGGCGTTGCGTGCTTCGCACTCCACTAACGGGGCGTTGCGCTTCGCTTCACTAATGAGCGTTACGTGCTTCGCACTTCACTAACTGGGCGTTGCGCTTCGCTTCACTAACT
>CAZLHC010000002.1:0-15808 GCA_964559265.1 uncultured Paludibacter sp.
AAAAATCAAAATTGGGTGTTTTGATAATTTCAGAGGGGGTGCTGAGTAGTTACGTGCATATACTTATAGGACTACTATGGTAATTAATTTTGAACCATATAAGACTTAAAAGAGCATATAAGTCTAGCAGATACGTTCGTAATGGCACACGAGCAATTGTCCCTGGTCGTCGTGGAGGTGCATACCGTTGCCCTCGCAATAGCGCCACAGCTTGCAATCGGCACATTTACCGCGGCGGGCCCACGAGCGATCGCGAAAGGGTTGGAAGCGATTGTTCCACACATCCATAAAGTTATCGGTATAGATATTTCCCTGGTGAAAATTGGCGCGGATGCTGGGACAGGCCGAGATAGAGCCATCGGCCAGCACCGAAGCCACATTGACCCCGGCATGGCAGGTATAAAAATGGTCGCGCACCTCGTGTTCGTAATTTCCCAGAAAACCCTCGCAGCCATAACTCAGGCGAATGCGATTTTGCCGGCGGGTATCGCGTATAAAATTGAGTACGCGGGTAAACTCTTCGTTGGAGAGCTGAAGTTCGGGATGTTGGGCCGCCCTGCCCACCGGGAAGATGGTGAAAATGCGCCAGTCCTTGACTCCGGTTTCGAACAGAAATTCGCGCAGCGCTTCGAGATCGTCGATGTTCCGTTTATTGACACAGGTAACGACATCCCAGGCGATGGAGGTTTCGGCGGTTAGCATCCGGATGGCATTCAGGGCTTTATCGAAACTACGTGGATTATTGCGCAACCAGTTGTGGGCTTCGCTGAAACCATCGAAACTGATGGTAATGGAATGCATTCCGGCGGCAAGTAAAGAATCGAGTCGGCTGCGACTGAGCGCCATGCCGTTGGAAACCAGTCCCCAGGGAAAACCCCGGCGGTACAATTCGCGCCCGCACTCCTCAAGGTCGCGCCGCAGGAGCGCTTCACCTCCGGTGAAAATAATCATGGTATGATGGGGATCGACATGAGGTGTAATTTCGTCGATCACCCTTAGAAAATCGGCCACCGGCATATCTTTTTGATTGGAAAGCACCCGGCAATCGCTGCCACAATGCAGGCAGGATAAATTGCAACGCAGGGTACATTCCCAGAAAAGAGTAGTGAGCTGGTGTTGTTTCACCCTGTTGCGATGCAACTTGCGGTACAGTTCGAGCCCCAGGAGTTTGCGGAGCGAAGGGAACTTACGAACCCTGAAGGAAATGCCATTATCCGACAAGGCAGGATCGGCAAATACTGAGCTAACCGGTTTATTTACAGCAGTTCCGGCATCAGAGCTAACCGGCTTTTTTACAGCAGTTCCGGCATCAGAGCTAACCCGGTTATTCATCTGCTTTCTTGCCTGGTTGCATTTCCACGTTAAGTTCGACAGTCAGTTCGCCATCGTACCAGCCTTTCGACTTTCCACTCTTAACAGCTTTATCGAAATCGACGATGATTACCGTATCGCGAAACAAACCATTGGCTTCGCCATCCACATCCTGTACGAACACCGGCACTTCACTTTCGCGAAGTTCGCCGGCTGAAAACCGGTTGGTCAATTTATAGGTCCCCGCGGTTTCGGTAGTATCGGCCGCCAGCGGTCGGAACGGAGTTGGCAACACCCCGTACATGAGCAGCGGACCCTGGTACACACTGTAGCCCACCCTGATCCCCTTCACCGGCTGTTGATTTACTTTGTTTACCACCTTTCCCTTTACAGTATAATCGGCATTCGGGGTGCCATATTCCACCCTGGGTTCTTCGCAGCTACTAAAACCCAGCAAGGCCAGCAAGGCTGCCAGAAGGGTATTCATCCATTTTGTACAGGCTCGTTTCATACGATACTCATTATTTTTTTAAGGGACATAAGTAATCTCCTTTTACCAGGAGGTAGTAAGCTGTTCGTTACCTACAGTACTACTTACTATATCAAATCAGAAGTCACGCTGCATAGATGAGTACCCGGGTTGGAAAGTTGCACGTACAGTTGATAATTATCATAAAAACACAAATGCCTTGCATACTAAACCGATTAGAAATGGCAATGATGAATAAACAGCAAAGAGCAATAATCAAGTAAAGGTTGACATTTATTTATCAATCAATTCTTCAACAAGAGTTATTAGCTTATTCACAGGTTCAAAATAGGGTAATACCTTTTCTTTATCAAAATCGTAAAAATCATCGTAATCACCTTTTTGACGCCAGGTAAAGAGCTGGGAGTACATTTTACCAAAATCTAATGAGATTTTATTTGTTAAAATAAAGTGTTCCGAAAAATTTGACTTTGCCCCTGTATGAGTTGTTGGATTTAAGTCAGAATTTAACAATATTGCCATTACAGCATAATAGGCTGCATAATACAGTCGATTTATACATGAATTCCATCTTCCATTATCAGCTAATATTTGAGCATCTTTTAAAGTTTCTTTGGCCCTTACAAGTCTGTAATTAATTAAATCATTTTTTGAACCAGTCATTTTTAATTCATTTATAAAATTTGAATTCCATCGCGCTTGATATTTTCGAATAAGGGTGTATGTAAATATTTCTCTTTCCATTCATTTTTCGAATAAATGAGTGGAGATAGTACTTCACCGGTTTCTAATTCTAATTCGTAAAACGCATTCATAAAGTTAGTCTCATCTGTAAATGTTATTTTATTTTTATTCATCAAAATAAGCAAATCCCAATCAGATGATTTCCTGGCTGTTCCCCTGGCTCTCGAACCAAACAAAAACACCTGAGAATGAGGTGCAGTTTTATTAACTACACTCACAATACGATTTATTAGTAATTCGTTTGGATTCATATTTTTTAAATTTTATTGGTTTGACAACAAAAATAATTGATACTATTCAAATAACAATTTTTAGATGAACCAATATCTTGAACATTGCTACTTTCCTTACTTGCGCGTAATTTCTACTTTCTGCGTCGGATCCATCCATTTATTGCGCTCTTCTACCCGCTCCACTACCTTTCGGGCCAGTTCGATAAAGGCCTGTGAAGTAATTGTATCGCCACTAAAGGCTACCGGGCGGCCTTCGTCGCCGCCTTCGCGAATGCTTTGCACGATTGGGATTTGTCCGAGAAGCGGAATATTGAGCTCTTCGCACAACTTCTTACCTCCATCTTTTCCGAAGATATAATATTTATTCTCGGGAAGTTCGGCCGGCGTAAACCAGGCCATATTTTCGACCAGACCAAGTACCGGCACGTTGATTTTATCGCCCAGGAACATGTTTATCCCTTTGCGGGCATCGGCCAGCGCTACGTCCTGCGGAGTAGTAACTGCCACAGCCCCGGTAATTCCCATGGTTTGCACCAGGGTAAGGTGAATATCGCCCGTTCCCGGTGGCAGGTCCATCACAAAATAATCGAGTTCGCCCCAGTGGGCATCGGTAATAAGCTGCTTCAGTGCGTTGCTGGCCATGGAACCCCGCCAGATGAGCGCGTTGGCCGGGTCGACAAAAAAGCCGATCGACAGCAACTTCACCCCGTATTTTTCGATGGGAACGATCATTTCCTTGCCGTTCACGTCTTCCATATACGGGCGCTCGTCTTCCACCCCAAACATTTTGGGCATCGACGGTCCGTGAATATCGGCATCGAGCAAACCTACCTTATACCCGAGTTTGGCCAGCGAAATGGCTAAGTTCGACGACACAGTAGACTTCCCTACCCCGCCTTTTCCCGAAAAAACTGCTATAATATTCTTTACATCCGGAAGAATAGAAGTCACCTTGGGCGCCTGCACTTCTTTGTGATAAGGAATAATATTGCCCTTAATTTCAACATCTTCGCCTACATAGGTAAGAATGGCCGTTTCGGCGGCCTTCACTACCGACTTGATAAACGGATCGTTTGGTTTCTCGAAAACCAGCCCCAGCGATACTTTTTTACCTTCGATGGTGATATCGCCGTGTATCATTCCCGAAGAAACTATATCTTTTCCGGTACCCGGATAGCGCACATGCGCCAGTGCATCTAAAATTGTTTGTGTATTCATTTTTGTTAATTGTTAATTGTTAATTGTTAATTGTTAATTGTTAATTATCGGGGGATGATCTCACCCATTAATAATTAACAATTGACAATTAACAATTTTGATATTTGTTTCTTCCAAAACTGCGGTATGCGTCGTGTTCGATTTCAATATCAGGCTCCTTTAATTCGCTGATATGATCGAGTTCGAAGCGGATGTACTTAATAGTCAGACCTCTGCCTATCCATTGCTGTTCGTAATAGGTTTGGATAGCCAACACCGGATCGGGCGGCGTGAGGGCATGAACATCGGTGATAAGCGACTGCACGGGGAAGCGGTTGAGCTCCACCATGGCGCAGGTGTAAGTAAACAGGAACGGGCTATCGGTTTTGAGGTGGATGAGTCCGCCCGGCTTAAGAAACCGGCCGTAGCTGGCCATAAAGTTGGTAGCAGTGAGTCGTTTGGTCACTTTTTTCATTTGCGGATCGGGGAAGGTGATCCAGATTTCGTGCACCTCGCCCGGAGCGAAGAAATGCGCGATCATTTCGATATTGGTACGCAGGAAACCCACATTGGTGAGGCCCTTTTGGTGCGATAGTTTAGCACCGGTCCACATGCGAGCCCCTTTAATATCGATACCGATGTAATTGAAATCCGGATTTCGTTCGGCCAGCGCCACGGTGTACTCGCCTTTACCGCAGCCCAGTTCGAGCACGATAGGGTTATCGTTTTTGAAAAACAATTCGTTCCATCGCCCTTTCATAGCGAAAGGCTGTCCGAGCCGCACATCGTGCGACGAAACCTGAACCACATGCGGAAACTGTTCCATTTCCGCGAATTTCGAGAGTTTATTTTTTCCCATTCTGATAAGAAATTCGTAATCCAACGTGAGTAATTTCGGGAAGCACTGTATCGGTCATGCAATGCCTGAGCACGAACCGGTAGGTACCCGGGGGGGCGAACCTGAGGCTTCGTTCGTAGGGCATTTCCCTGTCGAGCAACTGTCCGCTGCCAGCGCCCAGCCAATCGCCCCGGTTATCGGCCAGCTGTATGCGCACCGTATCAATCCAAAGAAGGTTGCTATCGGGAGCGTAGGCTTCGATAGCCGTCCACACATCGCGCAAGGCAAACCGGCCGGTGTGGCGCAGGTGCAAAAACACGGTAAAGGGCGACACCGAATCGGTAATCGCCGGGGTGAAGCAGACCAGGCTATCGCGGTTCCAGCCCCCCGCACCCACCGGGTGGTATTCGTTGAACACATCGGCCGAATTGCAGGAGTGCAGCAGGAGCAACACGGGGAGAAGCAAAAGTTTTGAGACCGAAGTTACGGTAGCCAGCCGCGAAAGTCTCCATCCGGAAACTACGAAAGCCTGCCATGAAGGTCTCCATCCGTTAGCACCGTAAGCCTTTTTGTGTTGCTTGCAGGCTGGCACATACGACTCCCGGGCACCCGCTGGTGCACCTCCCGCTTCAATCTGAGTGATCCAATTCAGTTGAACGTCATTCGGTAGTTGGCGACTCCTGATCATTACGTTTGTTGAGGTTAGCAGGACGTTGGAGCGTGTTACCACCCGGGCGTTTCGGGCCCTGGCCACCGCCCTGTGCCTGATTGGCAGAGCGGGGCTGATCGCCCTGTGCCTGATTGCCCGGTCGGGGTGATCCGGGGCGACCCTGCGGTTTACCGCTGGCGCGCTGTGGATCGGCACCACCCGGTAGCTGTGCGGCCGGGCGCGACTGAGCCGGATCGGTTTGGGGTTTGCCTCCCTGGCGTTGCTGCGGACGGGCCAACGGCTGTCCTTCGGAGCGCGACTGACCTTCGGAGCGCGATGAACCATCGGGACGCGACGAACCATCAGAGCGGGACTGTCCATAAGAGCGGGACTGTCCATCCGCATTGCGTGCTTTTTTAGCCGGACGCTTTTTATCGCGGTCGAAACGTGTAAGGCTATCTTCGCCCACCACATTATTATAATCAATTTTCTTTTCGTCGTTCTTGTCGGCCTCGTCGAGCGCTCCCGGCTTTTGCCCCTTTTTATTCATCAGGATAATTTCGCGGGCCCTCTCCGAACTGATCGTCACCACATTGGCTCCGAAACTCTGCGAAGTAGAATACGACATCATTCCCTTGAAAGTATCGGTTTTGAAATGATAATAGGTACCATCGAGGGTTTCGAGCGGAATATCTTTCGAAGGAAAATCCTTGAGCGCATCCACATAGGTATCGAGCTCGAAATTCATACAGCACTTCAGCTTTCCGCATTGTCCGGCCAGTTTTTGCGGATTGAGCGAGATGTCCTGGTAACGGGCCGAAGCGGTCGACACCGAATTGAAGTTGGTCATCCAGCCCGAGCAGCACAATTCGCGGCCACAAGGGCCAATACCGCCAATACGTCCGGCTTCCTGACGGGCACCGATTTGTTTCATCTCGATACGAACGCGGAAGGTTTCGGCAAACACCTTAATCAACTGGCGAAAATCGACCCTGTCGTCGGCGATATAATAAAAAATAGCTTTATTTCCATCGCCCTGAAATTCAACATCGCCGATTTTCATATCGAGCTTTAAACTTTCGGCAATCTGGCGGGCTTTTATCATCGTTTCCTGTTCGCGGGCCTTAGCCTCCCGGTATTTTTCGAGGTCCGTTTCCTTGGCTTTACGGTAAATCTTTCGGATTTCGTATTTATCGGGGTGAACTTTATTTTTATTCATCTGAAGCAGCACCAGCCTGCCCGTGAGGGTTACTTCGCCGATATCGTGTCCCGGCGATGCTTCCACCGCAACAATATCGCCCTTAGCCAAAGGCACTTGTGCCGAATTAACAAAAAAAGCCTTGCGGGTATTTTTAAACTGTACTTCGACGTAGTCGGTATCGGCATGCGTTTCGGGTAAATCGCAGAGCCAGTCGAAAGTACTTAGTTTTTGATGCGACGAGTAGCCGCAGCCGCTGCATCCTCCGCAGCTTTTTGTTGGTGTGGGTATGGTATCCATGGATCGTTACTTTTTTAAAAGAAGAATGATTTTCAGCATTAAATCGAAAAAAACCATCTTCGCGTTTACATTTTGTTCAATATGTCGCTCGGCGAGTGAAAACTCTTCCACGAGCGCCTCTACATTCTTTTCGTTGATGTAGGGCGAAAAATTGCGCGAAAAAGCCATCTCGTCGGTATTCAGGTAATTCAGTTCTTCGTTTTGTAAATTATAGATAAAATTCTCGCGGATAAGGTGTTGGCCATACGACAAAAATCCCTTCTGGCGCTCGCGGCCTACGGCTGAAGCAGCCATCTCGTCGGACCACCGCTTCAGGGTTTTGAGCGATGCGTGGTCTTTCTGATTGCCTACTTTCCAGGCCAGACGCATCACCGTAACAAAACGATCGAAGTTTTGTTTTTTCTCGTCGCCTTCTTTCAGCAAATTAAGGGCTGCCAAAAAGCTTCCGTTGGCTATGCGGGCCGTATTGAGGGCATCGTGCTGGGTAATTTCCATCCCGGGCCGCGTGAGCAGGGCCGTCACAATTTCGCCCGTTTCGAGCCGCGGGATATTGATGTGCTGCGTTCGCGACAAAATGGTGGTAATAATTTCGTCGGGACGATTGGACACCATCAGAAAAACCGTTTTTGCGGGAGGTTCCTCCAGAATTTTGAGTAATTTATTGGAGCACTGGTTATTCATCTTTTCAGGCAACCAGATAATCATCACTTTGTATTCCGATTCGTAGGTCTTCAAACTCAACTTACGAATGATTTCCTGACTTTCGTTGGCATAGATCACCCCCTGCTTGGCGTCGTCGGAGATACGGGCAAACCATTCGTCGACTCCGAAATACGACGACGAAATAACCTGCTTCCGAAAATCGGCTACAAAATCGTCGCACACAACGGTTTGTTTATTGGCCGGTTTGATGATGGGAAATACCAAATGAAGGTCGGGATGTGCCAGTTTGGCAAATTTAACACAAGAAGGACAAGTTCCGCAGGAGTCGGTAGCAGAGCGGTTTTCGCAACAAATATACTGAGCATAGGCGATGGCTAAGGCCAGTTTACCTACCCCTTCGGGGCCCCGAAACAACTGCGCGTGCGGAATACGCTGTTCCGCAACGGTGCGGATCAGACGATCTTTCACAGCCTGCTGGCCGATAATATGCGCGAACAACATAAACTTTAACCTTCGTTTGAATGTTTAAAACCGCAAACTTACTGAAAATTTTTGACTGAGGAAAGAGCATTGGCGCACGCGCACGATTAATTTCCTGATTAGCGTAAAATTAACTATCTTTGCAGACTAATATTTTTTGAACAGTTATGAAAAACTTAGAACCACGGATGCTGTGGAATTTTTTCCACCAGATCACTCAAATCCCCCGCCCTTCGAAGAAGGAAGAACGTATATTGGACTTCCTGAAAGGGACAGCTGCCAGCCATCAACTTGAATACGAACAAGATAAAGCCGGAAACCTGGTGATTCGTAAAGCTGCAACTCCGGGTTACGAAAACCACCCGGGGGTAATACTTCAGTCGCACGTCGACATGGTGTGCGAAAAAAACACCGATACCGAATTCAATTTCGACACCGACCCTATCGAGGCCTATATTGATGGTGACTGGGTGAAAGCCCGTGGAACCACGCTGGGAGCCGACAATGGCATTGGAGTTGCCATGGCGCTTTCGGTACTTACAGCCACCAACCTTCAGCATCCGGCCATCGAATGCTTGTTCACCGTGGACGAAGAAACCGGACTCACCGGGGCTTTTGCGTTAGAAACCGGACTTCTGAAAGGCGAAATATTGATCAACCTCGATTCGGAAGACGATGGCGAAGTATTTATCGGCTGTGCCGGAGGAATTGGAACCAAGGCAGCCTTTGAATTTAAGAACGAAGCCACTCCAGCCGGACTATTTGCCTTCAGCATCGAAGTGAGTGGGTTGAAAGGGGGGCATTCGGGCGGCGACATTCACCTCGGCCTGGCTAACGCATTGAAATTACTGGCAGGCTACCTGGGCAATCTGAAAGCACAAATGCCGGTACGACTGGCACGCATCCAGGGTGGTAACCTTCACAATGCCATTCCCCGCGAGGCAGGTGCCGTAGTGGCAGTGCCGTATGCCGAAAAAGAAACCATCCGCGTATTGCTCAACGTATATCTTGCTGAAACAGAAGCTCAATACAAAGACAGTGAACCCGGATTAAAACTAACACTTGCCTCGACCGAAGTACCGGCCGAACTGATCGACAAGAATACCACCGATCGGCTGATTGATGCATTGAACGCCTGTCCGCACGGCGTGATGGCCATGAGCGTCGACATGCCCGGCCTGGTAGAAACATCGACCAACCTGGCTTCGGTAAAGATGACCGACAAGAGCATCAACATCGTTACCAGTCAGCGCAGCATGGGAGAAGCAGGCAAAAAAGACATAGCTGCCACGGTATATCAGGTATGGAAACAAGCCGGAGCCAAAGTAGAACAAACCGACGGATATCCCGGCTGGAAACCCAACCTCGATTCGCGCATACTTACCATTACCCGGGAGGCCTACAAAACCCTTTACGGAGTGGATCCGGCAATCAAAGCCATCCATGCCGGACTGGAATGCGGACTTTTCCTCGAAAAATATCCTCAACTGGACATGGTATCGGTAGGTCCGCAAATGTATGGCGTACACTCGCCCGACGAAAAACTGAGTATTGCATCGACACAAAAAAGCTGGTCGTGGCTGGTTGAGATACTGAAGAATTGCTGAGTGGGGGGATGAACAAGCGGAAGATAATCAACGATCCGGTGTTCGGGTTTATTAATATTCCCGACGGGGTGGTGTACGACATCATTCAGCATCCTTACTTCCAGCGCTTGCACCGAATCAAGCAATTAGGTTTATCGATGTATGTTTATCCCGGGGCACAACACACCCGCTTGCAACATTCGTTGGGAGCGATGCATCTGATGGGCGAAGCGATCACGCAGCTTCGCGAGGCCGGTCATGCCATCAGCAATGATGAAGAAACCAGCGCAAAAGCCTGTATCCTGTTGCACGACATAGGACACGGGCCCTTTTCGCATGCTCTTGAGCATAGTTTGGTTCCGGGAGTGAGCCACGAGGAGTTGTCGGTAATACTGATGGAAGAAATGAACCGGCAGTTTGGCGGACAGCTGAACATGGCCATTCAGATATTCCGCAACGAATATCCGAAGCGCTTTTTGCACCAGCTGGTGTCGGGGCAGCTCGACATGGACCGGCTCGATTACCTGAGTCGCGACAGTTTTTTCAGTGGAGTAAGCGAGGGAATTATAGGTTCGTCGCGCATTATTAAGATGTTAAATCTTCACGAAGGGCAACTGGTAGTAGAGGCCAAGGGAATTTACTCGATCGAAAAATTTCTGGTAGCCCGCCGGTTGATGTACTGGCAGGTGTACCTGCATAAGACATCGGTTGCAGCCGAAAAGATGTTGGTAAACATATTGCGGAGAGCCAAAGAGTTGGCCTCGCGGGGTGTCGACTTGTTCGGATCGCCCTCGTTACGCTACTTCTTATACAATAATGCCGAAAAAAACGAGTTTTTGCAAAAAGGAGCCGCGTTGAACCATTTTGTGATGCTCGATGATTCCGATTTTATTTCGGCCATCAAGGTATGGATGAGTCATCCCGACACCGTGTTGAGTGTACTGTGTACAGCATTTACCAATCGTAAACTATTTAAAGTTGAGATTAAAGCCGAAAACAGCACCGAAGGAGAGTTGAAAATGTGGGAACAACGGTATTGCGACCATTTTGGCATAACGACAGAAGAAGCGCGCTACTTTATGGCCGATGAAACAGTAACTACCGATACCTATTCATCGTCGGACGATACGATAAACATCTTAATGAAAGACGGAACAATACGCGACATTGCCGAGGCGTCGGATATGTTAAACATCTCCGTTTTGACCCGAAAGGTTCAGAAACATTACTTTTGTTATTACAAATTACAACAATATTAACAACAATAAACATTTTGCAAAATTTAGCACAAAATAAAGTGACATTTAGGTTACATCTATAGAATTTGTTTATTAATTTTGCGCCCAAATATTTTTTATGGAATTTTCTGCCCGACAAATTGCTGATTTTTTACACGGAGAAGTGGAAGGAGACCCTTCGGTACTGGTGAACGAATTTGCTAAAATAGAAGAAGGACGTCCCGGAACCATCAGTTTTCTGGCCAATCCACGATACGAACCACACATCTACGAGAGCAAGGCGTCGATTGTTTTGGTTAATAAAGACTTTGTGCCTTCGAAAGAAGTACCGACCACGCTTATCCGGGTCGACAATGCTTACGAATCATTGGCCAGGCTGATGACTTTAGCTTCGGGCAGTAACCTTCGTAAGAGCGGAATTTCGTCGCTTGCATCGATCGATACCAGTGCTACCCTGGGTCAGGGAGTTTACGCCGACAGTTTTGTGAGCGTTGGAGCGGGGTCGACCATCGGCGACAATGTACAATTGCATAGCAAGGTAACCATTGAAGAAAACGTTACCGTAGGTGAAGGTACGATTATATATGCAGGAGCTGTGATTTACCGCGACACCAGGATTGGCCGGAACTGTGTCATTCATGCCAACGCGGTAATAGGTTCCGACGGGTTTGGCTTTGCGCCAACCGACGACGGCAGCTACCGTAAGATTCCGCAGTTGGGGAATGTGGTGATGGAAGATGATGTTGAGATAGGTGCCTGTTCGACTATCGACAGGGCAACGATGGGGAGCACGGTAATTGGTCGTGGAGTAAAAATCGACAACCTGGTACAGATTGCTCACAATGTTGAAATTGGCGAAGATTCGGTGATTGCCTCTCAAACGGGCATTGCAGGTTCGACGAAAATTGGCCGTAAGGTGATGTTCGGGGGTCAGGTAGGGATAGCCGGTCATATTCAGGTAGCCGACGGAACGATATTGGGAGCGAAGGCTGGTCTGGCAGCGACGATAAAGGAGCCGGGTCAGGTGTGGTCGGGTTATCCGGCAGTGCCGATGAACACCTTCCGCAGGGCCTATGTAGTGAACAAGAATCTACCCGAATTGCAGAAAACCATCAATGCGTTGATGAAGAAAGTGGAAGCATTGGAGAGAATTGTTAATGATTAATTGTTAATTGTTAATCAGCAATCAGCAAGTTCAACGGCCATTAATAATTTACAATTAATAATTTACAATTAAATGAGAGAACGAACGATCGGGGGTAGTTTTGAGTTGGAAGGCAAAGGACTTCATACTGGTATTTATTTACATCTGAAGGCTAATCCGGCTCCGGCGGGAACCGGGATGATCATCAGGCGCACCGATTTGGAGGGACAGCCAACCATCGAACTGCTGGCCGGGAATGTTCGCGACACCGTTCGGGGTACTGTATTGCGCAACGAGCACTTGCAGGTGAGTACCGTAGAGCATGCGATGGCAGCATTTTATGCTGCGGGCATCGACAACTGCATTTTTGAAGTCGACGGTCCGGAGTTTCCGATTCTCGACGGAAGTGCTTTGTTGTATACCGACGCACTGGCTCGTGTTGGCATTGTGGAACAGGAAGCAGAAAAAGAATATATAGTTATCGACGACCTTATCGAATACAGTTCGGAAAGCGGTTCGTCGTTGAAAGCATATCCCAGCGATCGATTTGAAGTAGAAGTTGAAATCGGTTTCAGCTCGCCGGTGTTACCACACCAGACTGCTAAACTGAGCGACATGAACGATTTTCCATCGGCGGTGGCCAGTGCCCGAACCTTTGTGTTTGTGCGCGAAATAGAGCCGTTGTTGAATATGAACCTGATACGGGGAGGCGATTTAAAGAATGCCATTGTAATCTACGATCGCATCATGCCTCAGGAAAAAATGGATGCACTCACCGAAAAACTGCAGCAACCGGCTATCGATGCTTCGCAATTAGGATATCTTTCGGGACCGTTGCATTTCGAAAACGAACCAGCCCGACATAAATTACTGGATGTAATCGGCGATCTGGCACTTACAGGTCATCCAATAAAAGGGCGCATAGTGGCAAAGTATCCCGGACATAAAGTGAACACTGAATTTGCACATATATTACGAACAAAATATACTATCTAAGAAGAATGATCAATCAACCCTTAGCTTCCATACATCCCGATGCTATTATCGGACCGGGAGTGGAAATCGGACCTTTTGTTTTTATCGATAAAAATGTTGAAATTGGCGAAGGCACTAAAATAGCTGCGAATGCCACCATACTCGAGGGCTCGCGTATAGGTAAGAACTGTAATATTTTCCCGGGTGCTGTCATTGGAGCTATCCCACAGGACTTAAAATTCAAGGGTGAAGAATCGTTGGCTGTTATTGGCGACCACACCACCATTCGCGAATGCGTTACCGTGAATCGCGGAACGGTGGCTAAAGGTAAAACGGAAGTGGGAAGTCATTGTTTGTTGATGGCTTATTCGCACGTGGCTCACGATTGCGTTATCGGCGACCATGTTATAATTGCCAATTCCTGTCAGTTGGCCGGCGAAGTGGAAATCGATCATCATGCCATTCTGGGTGGTGGAACCTTGATTCATCAGTTTACCCGCGTAGGTAAACACGTGATGATTCAGGGTGGTTGCAAAGTAACGAAAGATGTTCCTCCGTTTGTGACTGCTGGTCGCGATCCGCTTACTTTCGCGGGCATCAACAGCATTGGTCTGCGCCGCAGGGGATTTTCGAACGATGAAATTGGCGAGATTCACAATGCCTATCGCATCATCTATCAGGAAAAACTGAATACTACCAATGCCTTGTCGAGAATTGAAGAAACGATCCCTGCCAGTGCCCATCGCGATGAACTGGTAGCATTTGTGCGTAGTTCGGCACGAGGTATTATTAAAGGATACTTTGAGTAATTGTTAATTGTTAATTGCTAGTGGGTTGTGTTGGGTGATCTACGAATTTTCAGAACATCATTAAAAAAAAATCCTATAAAAGGGAACCACAAATAATATGGAAACTCCTACAGAAACACCGAAAAAGAGTCTCAACTTTATTGAGGCCATGGTTGAACAGGACCTACGCGAGGGGCGTAACGACGGGCGCATTCAGACTCGTTTCCCGCCGGAGCCGAATGGTTACCTGCACATCGGCCATGCCAAGGCCATTTGCATGGATTTCGGTATCGCCGAAAAATACAATGGCACGTGCAACCTGCGTTTCGACGACACGAATCCGGTGAAAGAGGATGTTGAATATGTCGACTCGATTCAGGAAGATATTCAATGGTTGGGTTACCAGTGGAAAAACGTGTATTACGCGTCGGACTATTTCCAGCAATTGTGGGATCTGGCCGTACGACTAATAAAGGACGGGAAAGCGTATATCGACGAACAGTCGGCGGAAACCATTGCCAGGCAGAAAGGCACACCTACGGTTCCCGGGGTGGAGAGTCCCTATCGCAATCGTCCGGTGGAGGAAAGTCTGGCTTTGTTCGAAAAGATGAATACCGGCGAGATTGCCGAAGGTGCTATGGTGCTGCGGGCTAAAATTGATATGGCTTCGTCGAACATGCACTTCCGCGACCCGATTATGTACCGGATTATTACCGACCACCCGCACCATCGCACCGGCTGGACCTGGAAGGCCTACCCGATGTACGATTATGCTCATGGGCAGTCGGATTATTTCGAAGGGGTGACACATTCGCTCTGTACCCTTGAGTTTGAGGTGCATCGGCCGCTCTACGATTGGTTTATCGACCAGTTTCAGGACAGCAGCTACCGCCCGCGGCAGACGGAGTTCAACCGCCTGAACATCACGTATACCGTAATGAGCAAGCGTAAGATGTTGCAGCTGGTGACCGAAGGATTGGTTTCGGGCTGGGACGATCCGCGCATGCCAACACTTTGCGGTTTGCGCAGGCGTGGTTATTCGCCCGATGCTATTCACAACTTTATCGACAAGATTGGCTATACGAAATACGATGGTATCATCGACCTGGGATTGCTGGAACATTCGGCTCGTGAAACGCTTAACAAGAGTGCGAAACGTGTGAATGCAGTGTTGAATCCGGTGAAACTGGTGGTTACCAATTATCCGGAAGGGCAGACTGAAGTTTTGTTGACCGAGAACAATCCGGAAGATGAGGCAGCAGGAATGCGCGAACTTATTTTCAGCCGCGAATTGTACATGGAACGCGACGACTTTATGGAAGATGCTCCCAAGAAATTTTTCCGGATGACCCCTGGTCAGGAAGTTCGACTGAAAAGCGCTTACATTGTGAAGTGTACCGGTGTGAAAAAAGATGCCGACGGTAATATTGAGGAGATTTACTGCGAGTACGATGTTAATACAAAGAGTGGAATGCCTGATGCCAACCGCAAGGTAAAGGGAACGTTGCATTGGCTGTCGACTCAGCATGCAGTTGAAGCCGAAGTGCGTTTATACGATCGCTTGTTCAGTGTTGAAAATCCTTCGGCCGACGAGCGCGATTTCCGCGAGTTGATAAATCCTGATTCGCTGAAAGTGGTGACGGGTTGCTTTGTTGAGCCCTGGTTGAAGAATGAGCCGGCTTTATCGCATTATCAGTTTCAGCGCACCGGATATTTCAATATTGATCCGGATTCGACTGCTGATCGGTTGATTTTCAACCGTACGGTGTCGTTGAAAGATAGCTGGGCGAAGGAAAAAGCGAAGTAAGAACCAGCATCGCTTTCTTAACTGGTATCGCTCATTTAATTGGTGTCGCTCTTTTAATTGGTGTCGCTCTTTTAATTGGTGTCGCTCCGGGTTATGATTCCCGACTAACGATCTCGCTTCGCGATCTCTGAGGTCGGGAATCATATCCCGGAGCTCTTTTTGAGCGC
>CAZLHC010000002.1:15908-18397 GCA_964559265.1 uncultured Paludibacter sp.
TTCAATCAACGTCCTGATTTCGAACCTGCTTTTTCCGACTCAGTTGCAGGAACCAACTCGTTCAGCACTTCATAGTTGAGCGCTTCAATCAACGTCCTGATTTCGAACCTGCTTTTTCCGACTCAGTTGCAGGAACCAGCTCGTTCAGCACTTCATAAACGATTGGACAAGTTTCGGCATTGGTTACCGACAATTTAAATATTTGAACAAACTTCTTCCGATCGGTATGCGGATACTCGCGGCAAGCTTTAGGCCTGGCTTCATAAACAGAGCAAAAATTATCGGCTCCAAGAAACGGACAAGGCATCGAGTTAAAAATCAGGTCACCATCCTCATCCACTTTCAGGTATTTATCGATCACTGCTGCCGACTTCATTCGCAATGCTTTTGCCAGTCGCTCCACATCCTTATCGATAAGGCGTGGCCCCAACGATCGGCAACAATTTCCACACGACAAACAATCGATTCTTGCCGACCATTTATCGTGGAGTCGATGCACCTCCAAGTCCATTTTTTCTAACTTCTTTTTGTTATGTTTGAAATAACTATTCCATGTCGGTGCCATTTTCAGCGCATCCGCCCGCAACTTCACCAGGTCGTACTTCTTATACTTCATTTGCTTACTATCCCAAACGGGACATTTTAATCGAATTTAATTCCACAAAATTACAAAATTGAGCGGTATCCCCCAACTTTCCCTGGTGAAGCATAGCGCAACGCCCCGTTAGTGGAGTGCGAAGCACGTAACGCTCCCTCGTGAAGCGAATATTCATGAGCTGACATCAGAGAATGCGATGAGGTGTAAGGCATGAATGGTTTTCGACCTCAGAGAATGCGATGAAGTGTAAGGCATAAATGGTTTTCGACCTCAGAGATTGTGATGAGGGGTAAGGCAGAAATGGTTTTCGACCTCAGAGATTGCGATAAGGTGTAAGGCATGAATGGTTTTCGACCTCAGAGATCGCGAAGCGAGATCGAAAGTCGAAAAACATTCCTACCTTACAACAGCAAGATCGAAAGTCGAAAACCATTCATGCCTTACAACAGCGAGATCGAAAGTCGAAAACCATTCATGCCTTACAACAGCGAGATCGAAAGTCGATAACCATTCATGCCTTACAAGAACGAGATCGAAAGTCGAAAAACATTCATGCCTTACAAGAACGAGATCGAAAGTCGAAAAACATTCCTACCTTACAACAGCAAGATCGAAAGTCACCTCCAATGAACATAAGCGGAATTCCAACAAAAATTTGTATCTTTGCACCCATTTCTAAAATTTAAAAAATAACATAAGTATGAGTCTGTTAAGTAATGTATTGGGACAATACGACGCCCCACAAAAAGCCAAGGCAGCAGGTATATACCCCTACTTCCGCCCCATCGAGTCAGATCAGGATACAGTAGTAACCATTCAGGGGAAACGGGTACTCATGTTTGGCTCTAACAGTTATCTGGGGCTAACCAATCACCCCCGGTTGAAAGAGGCTGCCATTAAGGCGATCGAAAAATACGGAACCGGATGTGCCGGTTCACGATTTCTGAACGGAACACTTGACATTCATCTGGAGTTAGAAACCCGGCTGGCTCAGCTGGTAGGTAAAGAATCGGCACTGGTATACGCCACCGGCTTCTCGGTAAATGCCGGGGTTGTATCGTGCATTACAGGCCGTGAGGACTACCTGATATTCGACGAATTCGACCATGCCTCCATCATCGAAGGCAAACGACTTTCGTTTTCGAAGCAGTTCAAGTACCGTCACAACGACATGGACTCGCTCGAAAAAATACTTCAACGGTGTGAAATCGACAAAGTAAAAGTTATAGTTATCGACGGTGTTTTCAGTATGGAAGGCGACGTGGCTAAACTTCCTGAAATTGTGGCGCTTGCAAAAAAATACAATGCCTCCATATTTGTCGACGAAGCCCACTCGCTGGGTGTTTTCGGCAAAACAGGGGCAGGAATCTGCGAGCATTTCGGCGCTACCGACGATGTAGACCTTATAATGGGCACCTTCAGCAAATCGCTGGGCACGATAGGTGGATTTATTGCAGCCGACGAAAACATAATCAACTACCTGAAGCACAATTCGCGCACACTTATTTTCAGTGCTTCGATTACCCCCGCATCAACTGCCTGTGTGATAGAAGCGCTTAACGTAATGGAAGACGAACGGTGGCGGATGGATGCGTTGTGGAACAATACGCATCATGCAAAAGAAGCTTTTGTAAAGGCCGGTTTCGAGACAGGTGTTTCGGAAACACCGATTATACCGCTGTATGTGCGCGATAATGAAAAGACCTTTATAATGACCCGCAAATTGATGGATGCCGGGGTATTTGTGAACCCGGTGGTTTCGCCGGCAGTTCGTTCGGAAGATACCCTCATCCGTTACTCGCTCATGGCTACCCACACCTTCGATCAGATTGATGAGTCGGTTGAAAAAATATCGGCAATTGCCCGGGAATTAGGGGTGATTGGATGATTG
>CAZLHC010000002.1:18497-159430 GCA_964559265.1 uncultured Paludibacter sp.
GATTGGATGATTACGAAGTTCCGGAGAATAGCCGGACAACAAAAAATTGACATATAGGATAGAGCTTCGCGATGGTCCTCATCCGGAGTTCTATTCTGCATTTATAAAAAGGATAAAAAAGAATGATTACAGTTTCAGATTTAGCGATTCAGTTTGGGAAAAGGGTATTGTTTTCCGATGTCAACCTAAAGTTTACACCGGGCAACTGTTATGGGGTGATTGGTGCCAATGGTGCCGGAAAATCGACCCTGATACGTATGTTGAGCGGACAGCTCGACCCTACCCGCGGCACGATACATTTTGGTCCGGGCGAACGGCTATCGGTGCTCGAGCAGGACCACTTTGCCTACGATGCCTACACGGTGCTCGACACGGTGATGATGGGCCATTCAGTACTTTGGAAGATTAAGGACGAAAAAGATGCGATCTATCTGAAAGAAGATTTCTCGGATGCCGATGGAATTCGTGCGTCGGAACTGGAAGAACGCTTTGCAGAGCTGAACGGATGGAATGCCGAAAGCGATGCTGCCTCGTTGCTGAGCGGACTGGGAGTAAAAGAAGACTTGCATTACCAGATGATGGGCGACATCAGCGGCCAGGAGAAAGTGCGTGTATTGCTGGCCCGCGCATTGTTTGGGAAGCCCGACAACCTGTTGCTCGATGAGCCTACCAACGACCTGGATGTGGAGACGGTAATGTGGCTCGAAAACTACCTGGCCAATTACGAAAACACGGTACTGGTGGTATCGCACGACCGTCACTTCCTCGACGCGGTGAGTACACATACGGTGGATATCGACTTCGGCAAGATTCAGCAGTTTGCAGGCAACTATTCGTTCTGGTACGAGTCGAGTCAGCTGGCATTAAAGCAACAGCAGAATCAGAACAAGAAAGCCGACGAAAAGCGGAAAGAGCTGGAAGAATTTATTCGCCGGTTTAGTGCCAACGTGGCAAAATCGAAACAAGCTACCAGTCGCCGAAAGATGTTGGAGAAACTGAACGTCGACGAGATTCAGCCTTCGACCCGTAAGTATCCGGCTATTATTTTCACCCCCGAGCGGGAACCGGGAAATATGGTGCTGGAAGTGCAGGGCCTGGGTAAAACCCTGGAAGATGGAACAATACTTTTCCGCGATGTGAACTTCAATGTGGAGAAAGATGACAAGATTGCCTTTATATCGAAAGATCCGCGGGCAATGACCGCCTTCTTCGAGATCATCAACGACCACGACAAGAACCACGAAGGCCGGTTTAACTGGGGACAAACCATTACGCATGCTTATCTGCCGCTCGACAATTCGGAATTTTTCAATACCGAGATGAGTCTGGTAGATTGGCTGGCACAATACTCGTCGGATACCACCGAATTTTTCCTGCGGGGATACCTGGGTAAGATGTTGTTTTCGGGCGAAGAAATTTTTAAAAAAGCGAGTGTATTATCGGGAGGAGAAAAAATGCGCTGTATGATTTCGCGTATGATGTTGCGCAACGCCAACGTGATGGTGCTCGACTCACCCACCAACCACCTCGACCTGGAGTCGATCCAGGCCTTCAACAACACCCTTTCGGCCTTCAAAGGTAATATCCTGATGAGTTCGCACGACCGTGAGTTTATGGATACGGTGTGTAACCGCATCATCGAACTAACTCCGCGCGGCATCATCGATAAGCAAATGACCTACGACGACTACATTGTGGCAGAAGATATCGCACTTCAGCGCGAAAAAATGTACAAATAAAGTGGTTAGCGGTTAGTGGTTAGTGATTAGTGGTTAGTGGTTAGTGGTTAGTGGTTAGTGATTAGTGATTAGTGATTAGTGATTAGTGATTAGTGGTTAGTGGTTAGCGGGTTCGATTGCGGGAAAAGTAGCTGACAATAAAAACGAAAACAGCAATCACTGCGATAGAATGAACAACGCTGGAATTGGAGAAGAATGAAAAAATCACTATCCAAACCACAATCATTACCAGGGCTGCCAGGAATAAAATTTTGGAGATCATATTCGTTGATGTATTAATATTTCAAATGTTTATATTTCTGAATGGTATGGCGTGCCATTAAATAACTTACAGTGGATTCGGCACCCTGGTTCATGTTGACATTGAACTCTTCCAGACCGTCGTAGCAACCACCCGTACAAGGGTTGTAGACTGTCTGGTTAAGACGGTTCTTTCCGAGGAACCATTCGAAAGCAACAATAAGGTGCGAGAGGTACTTTTCGTCGCCGGTGCTATCGTAGAACTTTGCCAGCGTAATAATTGTGTAGGCCACATCAATGGGCTGTTCGCCATAGCTCCGCGCTTTTTCGCCCCTGTTGTACCTACCTTTATTGGAAATCACTTCGATTCCCCGTTCGTTGAAAATTTCTGCAATCAGAAAATCCATGGAGTCGACAGCTATCGTTTTATACGTGTCGTTGCCGGTTACAATGGAAGCACACAGCATGGCTTCCGGTAGAATACTGTTGGCGTAGGTAAGGTAACTTTCAAACCACTTCCACCCATCGCCCGATTCGTGAAGATACATATTGGCAATCCGGCTGGCCAACCTTTCGGTCAGTTCGGGTATTTCGGGTGAATCGGTTGCCGACTGGTAATAATACAAGCCTTTAATCACAAACGACAAGGCCCTGGTAGAATGAATAGATTCGCAATGAGGAAGAGCTTTTTGAAACAACGCAGTTGCAGAAACAATAAATTCAGGGGGCAAAATCGATTTATTGGCAATCAGAAAACCTAACGCCCACATCGTTCGTCCATTGGAGTCGTCGAGATTTACAAGTTGGTTTTGATCGGTAAAATTCTCATTGACATCAACATAATTCAAAAACATACCCGATGGCTGCTGGCAAAACCGAATAAAATCGAGGTAAACGGCCATAAGTTCAAGATCCGATTCGTTGTGGGCGAGTTCATAATGCATACACAAGGCAATCAATGCGCGGGCATTGTCGTCGAGCGTATAGCCCGATTTCAGATCGGGATGATTAATTTTGCAAAACTGTATCATCCCGAAACCGGTAGTCATTTTACGCAAATGATCTGTTTTAATCGCCGGTAGGTTATAGGTGATTTTAAGACTGTTGCCCAACTGTTTTGAAAACAAATTCATATGTGCTACCGCCGAATTTTCCCTGGCTGTAAAGATTATTTTTTGAAGTGTATTATTGCTGATATCGTGGCGCAAGGGCTCGTTGTTGAGTAACAACACTACCCCATCGACCAGTTGTTCTGAATTTTGAAAATCGATAATAATACCGGTAGTAGGGGTCAACACTTCGCGGGCATGAGGAATAGGGGTAGAGATGATGGGACATCCACAACTCATGGCATACACAAAAGTGCCGCTTACGGCCTGGTTCGGGTCGTTGGTGGTGAACAGGTAAATATCGGTAAGCTGCAGGTACTCCAGTAAATCGGGAAGGTTGAGGTATTTATTTATAAACCTCACATGCTGTGTCATTCCTGACTCAACAACCGTTTTCTGAAGCAAATCGCGATAGCTCTCTCCTTCATTTTTAAGCACTTCGGGGTGTGTTTTCCCAATCACCAGAAAAATAACATCGGGCACTTCCTTTACAATAGCTGGCAGCGCCTTCAGCGTAGTTTCAATACTTTTACCCGAACTTAACAACCCAAAAGTGGTGAGCACTTTTTTCCCGGTCAGTCCGTATTTCTCTTTTAATTCATTCTTATCTAAATGAGGAACTAAATGCGTTCCGTGGGCAATAACAGTTATTTTTGCGGCCGGAATATTATAATCGGAAATCAGAATTTCGGAAGCATTGTTAGTCATTACCACTAAAGCGCCACTGGCACGGGCAATTTCCTGAACCTTAAGCTTCAACAATTTGGCGGGATGAGGCAACACCGTGTGAAATACTACTACTAACGGCTTATTTATAGCATGCAACATCGTCAGAAAGGCGTTCTCCTGAACACTAAAAAATCCAAATTCATGTTGAATGAGCACGATTCGAATCTGATCGTCGGCATTTATTTTACGGGTAACTTCATTAAAAGCCACTACATTGGTAGTATCGAGTACATAGTCGACTTCGCTGCAATAGTGGTATGGCACCCCGCCCGATTCGAGGGCGCAAATTCGAATTGAAAACGAAGTGCCAAATTTAATATTCAACGCTTTTATAAGATCGCTGGAGTAAGTTGCAATTCCACACTCACGGGGAGGGTAAGAAGTGATTACAAGAATGATCGGGAGATTTTGTTGCGTACCATTGGTTTTCATACGATAATAATTTATTTTTTAACGGTCGTATGGAACTCGCATGGAAGTATTATCATAACCTTGGTTGTGACGTATTTACATGCTCGTTTCATGATTTTATAGAATTCGTTAGTTCCATAAGTAATTCGGATAGGCGCACAGAAGCGCAACCAATGCGCTCATCGGCTGCGCCGTAGTAAATAAAGAGCCTATCGCCAAACAAAGCCGTACCAGTAGGGAACACCACATTGTTTACTTCGCCGCGGCGTTCCCACATATATTCGGGCGAAAACAGCGCATAAGGGAGTCGGGCCAGTACTTTTGCCGGATTTTTCAAATCGAGTAAGGCGGCGCAGGCCGAATACACCAAGCCACGGGGCGTCTGTTCCACACCATGATAAATAAGCACCCATCCCTCTTTCGTTTCAATAGGCGGACATCCACCCCCAATATAGTCGGATTCGTGCTGATACAGCGGATCCATAACAACATACTTATGAAAATCAGGAAAATATGCTTTCCAGTATTCTTTGGTAAGTTCGTCGAGACTATCAATAAACGCAATTTGAATACCGGGACGAATGCGATGTAGAAAAACCAGCTTTCCGTCGATACGACGAGGAAAAAAAATCACATTCTTATCCCAGAGCATCATTTTTTTTTCGGGGTCGGCATCCTGGTAATAGAATTTATGATTGTGGTAGTAGTTTTCGTTGACCCGGCCATTCTTTTCGGCCCAGTATACAAACTTTGAATAGCTAATAGGCGGAACTACTAATCCATGTTTTTTAAACTTCTTCAAATCCTTCGAAACTGCGAGTGCGCCCCGGGCATTCGTACCATCGTAACCGGTATAGGTCATATAGTAAGTATCTTCAATTTTCACGATACGGGCATCTTCTACGCCCTGTGTTTCGTAATCATTTTCAGGTACCATAAACGGCATATCCCACCTTTCGGCTACATGCAAAGGCCCATCCAACCGGGCATAGCCGATGGTGGAATGATTTCCCTGGCTTACGGCACGGTAAAAAATATGAACACTGTCGCCATCCTTGATAATGGCCGGATTCAACACTCCTGCATTTTCGAATTCGAAATCTCGTTTTTCAAGAAGAATCCCTTCCTTTTTAACCTTCATATTCGTAGTTTTTCTGTAAAACAACGTCCCGTGAAACCAGCTCCGGGACGTTACTTTTTGGGTGATTACTTAGTTTGGTTTAACAATATCAATGATTACCGTTCGGTTGTAAAATCGTTCCTCCGGCAACTTGTTTTCAAAAGGAGCCGTATCGGCATCCATTCCGAACGCAAGGGTTTCGAATCGGACTCCGGTTTTGCCGGCATCCAAAACGGCTTTTCCGAGTATTTCTCTGATATCCATTGCCCGTCGCTCCGATAGCTGCAAATTATACTCCTGACTACCAACAATATCGGTATGCCCGTGTATAATTACGGTTCCGTTGTTTGGGATATTGGGCGCCACCACTTTGGTAAGAAACTGTTCGTAGTTGGCTACTGCACTCGATTGATCAAAATCGAATAATATGCTGTAACGTAGTGCTTCTTCCACCGGAACAACATTACGCACCAACCGCAGGGTACTTTCTTTTTTTACCATTTGGCCATAAGGAGTTTGTCCCGAAAGAACAAATTTATAAGTGCCTTTTGCATTATCGCCCAGAATAGTGTTGGCTGAAATACTTTCCTGTTTCCGGGTGTACGGACCATACTTTTTGGTGATCCCTTTTTCGTCGGTCACCTCTACATTCCACGATTTAAAAGGTATTTCATCGGCCGAATTCACATTCATCAATATCCGGCTATCCAGCGGATCAACCTGTTCGGCTACAATCTGCAAAGGCACCAGTAAATCGATCGGACTAGTCACCACATCCACCCGGCGATCGCCTTCGCGCAACATTACCAGGTAATTTTTACCTCCCGGCAATTCGGATGGCGACAGGGGCTGATTGCGCCCTACCGTTGTGATGCGCAAACTGTTAATCCCAAACACATCTACCAAATATTTCTTTACTGTTTCGGCATATTCTTTACCCATAACCTCACCATCGCCGGCCGATGCACCTGTAAGCAACACGGTACTGGTCGGATTTTCGTTCATGCGGTAACCTAACACATTCAGCAGATTATAATATACGGTGAGTTGGCGGGCCGACCGTCCTGTCTGATCGGTAGGACTTGAGGTACGCAGTTGCTCGGGAGTAAAACTCATAGCTTTTGCGGAGCTTAACTTCACATACCGGCTGGGTAACATCGAGCTTCCTTTTTCGAAAAACACATAGTTACGGAGCGGAAACGATTCATTAATAATTCGTTTGGCAGGCACCGAAAGAGGAGCTCTTATTGCAAAGGCCGCCGTAGGGACAGTGTTTACCACTTTAATCTCAGAAGGTTTCATAGGAAGTTTTTCTTCGTAAACGGGCTCAACGAAGGGAATCTCCTTTGCTTTTCCGAATTTCAATGCCATACCTACCCTTACTGTCGACACCGACCAGCTTTCAACATCGCGGGGCGCCTGTCCGAAATAGGGATGATACGACACAAAAGGCGAAAGGGCAATCTGACGGCGACTACCGGCATCGGCCAGTTGAATATCGTAGCCAAGGCCTACATGCGTTGAAAACACATCGCGACGGATGTTGCTAAAATCGCCCAGGGTTGTATTATAAAGCGTTCCGGTGTTCTGATCGAAGGTATAGGCAAACGATTTATCAATATTGTAGCTATAGGCACCTCCGAAGAACAGGTGAAAATTACGACCGAACGGCGAAATACGGATACCTGGCTGAAAAGTGGCATAACTGAGATTGGTCTCCAGGTCTTCAGGACAATTACAGGGCGAAAGCACCTGATCGAACGAGCCCCCGCGATTGTCGTAACCCAGGTTAAGCATAAATCCGAGAAACGAAGTGGGCCGGTATTCGAGCAAAAGTGACCCAAAGCCACCTACGCCAAAGCCGGAATGAAATGCTGCCGGAACCATGAGCTGTGCGTTAAGCGTCTGGGTAGTTCCTGTGTACATGTTTACGTTGGCAGCTCCCGAAATCCCCCACCAAAACGTAGGTTGGGTACGTTGCACTTCCTGTGCCGGTACTGTTGCCGCTATGGCAAGCAATAGTATTGAAGAGAAAATCAATTTCTGCATCATGGTATTAGTCTGTTGAGTAAAAAATAGTTTCATTTTTGTGAGCTTTGTTAGTACAGTCATCCGGAACTTGCCTCTACTTTGGAGAAACAAGCTCCGGAATCATCTGTAATTAAGGTTTTATAACCGTATTGGTATCCAGGGTAACAGCACCGATACGCGTTAATGCACGACCTATGAGGGTTGCACCCGTTGTAAGGGTAATGGATTGATCGGCAAGGATATTCCCGAAAAATGCCGAATTTGTACCCAGGGTGGCCGACGTACCTACCGACCAATAGATATTTTTAGCCTGAGCCCCGCCTGCCAGCACAATGCTGGTACCGGCATCGGTAATCAGCGTGGAGCCCATTCTGAAAATCCACACCGCGTTGGGATTTCCGCCTGCGTCGAGCGTAAGGATACCATTAGCACCGGTTCCCGAAATTCCACTCGTCGACGAGTTCACATACAAGCCCGGAGCTAAGGTGAGCCCACCCAGCTGACCGGGTAATGAAATGGCATTCACCGAGCGTCCCTGTGCATCGTTGTAAGCTGTTGTTAAGTCGGTCTTGGCCAGGCCAACAATCGGGTCGGCCACTACGTACAGTGTACCGATTACATTGCCTGCCAGCAAGCCATTGATGGTAGCAGTGGGAAAGGCACCTACATCGCCGGTAATCTGGGTGGTAACGCCGGTATTCGACACACCTGATCCGGCAAGGACCGCAAAATTGGCAGCTGAGCCTAAATCAATACCCATTGGTCCCGAAATTATCACTTCCACAGCTGTTGAGAATTTCCAGGTTGAATCGGAAGGAATAGATTTCCCTGACACATCTTTTACACCTGCACTTATCGTGGCTGTGTATTCAACACCATTGAGCAACGGAGCTGCAGGGGTAAAGGTAGCAGTCATATCCTTGTACGAAACGGCTCCTGCAACAGCAGTTGTACCTCGCTTGAGCATAAAAGTCAGCGGGCTGATGGTGAGAGGGTTCATTTTTTTACTAAAGGTTGCACTAACGATGGCATCAATTGACACATTCACACTTCCGTTGATGGGATTGGTGATGGTAATCAGGGGTAACACCCCGGTAGCAAAACTCCAGGTGGTATCTTTTATCATCGCATTTCCGGCCATATCTTTGGCCAGTGTGGCGATAGTAGCCGAATAAACCGTATTGGGAAGAAAAGCTGCGGCGGGAGTAAAGGTCGCGGTAGTTCCTGCATAGCTAACTGCACCAGCCACAGGCGTAGCTCCCTGCATCAGTTTAAACGAAGCGGCATTGATAGTTGCCGGATTCATGGCTGTACTAAATACGGCTGTAACTGCCTTGCTCAGCATCACATCCGATGCCCCTTCGGCAGGGTCGGTAAGAATAACTGCCGGAGCCGAACCTGTATTGAACATCCAGGTGGTATCTTTGGCCATATAGCTTCCCATTAAATCTTTACTTTCGCGCTTTACAGTAGCTGTGTACACCGAATTGGGATGCAGCAAACCGGCAGGGCTGAAGGTAGCAGTAGTACCACTGTAGGTCACAATACCAGCAACACGCACTCCGGCTCTCATCAGAAAGAAGGTGTTTTCGTTGATGGAAGCAGGATCCATGGCTTCGTTGAAAGTGGCGGTAATGAGCTTGTCGCTAACCACATTCAATGCACCATAAGCAGGACTGGTTGTGATTACTTCCGGGCACACCCCGATTACTTCGCCGGTAAAGTCGTCGTCGCGACATTGCCAGGTGGTAAGGGCCACCAACATCAGAAGGAAGCTGGTGCCCAACAGGCCCGAAAACCGATTACGCTTTAGCGTTGACGATTTTAATTGCGCAGATAAGAAATTCATGTTTATCATTATATGTTTTTTTTGAATACTAATTAATGGTAGAATATTGTTAAGAGCTTAGTAAATACGTAGTTTCCCTTTCTGAACACCGCGCTCGCCGCTCAGTTGATAGAAATAAATTCCGGCAGCTAACGATACAGGTAGCGAGCTTTGGGCCCGGGTCAGCGTAGTATTTAGTACCGAACGACCCATTGCATCGTATACGGCGAATTGAGCTGTCTGGCGATTCAAAAACTCGTTTATTCGAACCTCAATGGTTTGACCATCGGCATTGGAATAAACAACAGCCTGATTTTCGGCCTGTAGATTTATCAATCCGGAAATCGGATCCGAACAGGGCGACTGCATCGTAATGGTAGCTGCATTGACACCCAACGCTCCGCTGGTAGTTAAGGCACGTCCCAATAAGGTAGTCCCGGTCATTATATTAATAGCACCATTATCGACAACAACAACGCCTGCGAATTCGGAATAGTCGTTTATCTCAACTGCGCCCGATACTACCCAGTATACATTTTTCGCCTGAGCTCCGTTGGTAAGAATCACTTTTGAATAGGTACCGGTCGAAAGTGCTCCTGTAACTTTAATTACAAACACCGCGTTTGCATTGCCCAGCGCATTCAGGTACACATTACCGGTAAATACGGTTGCCGAATTCAACAAATACACATGCGGAGTAAGCTCCAGATTATTCCCGAATTGTGCCGGATAAAGTAATTCGATATCGTGCGTGAGTGTAGTAAGATAAGTATGTACCCCAATTAAATCGGCAGCAGCCGCAGCTGTAAATACATCAGGAATGGGGTGAATAGTCCCGGTAACATTGAGTTCCTGGAAGCCAGCCGTAAGACCAACATTAGTACCCACATCGCCCTTAACCAGGGTGACGCCGCTATTGGTAAGGCCTCCGTTGGCACTAAAAAGAGCGTAACACGAAATCGATCGCAGATCGGGAGCAAGAGGACCAGACAGAACCGGACTTCCACAACCAATTGGAGTAAAAGCCGAAACACCGTCGACCGTTATAGCTCCGGTAGTGGTTAGCGCACGGCCTTCGAGCTCAACCTCCGAACCCATCACAATGGCGGCATTGTTGACAACCAGATTACCCTTCATTTTGGTACCCGAAGCCATATCCACTAATCCTTCCACCATCCAGAACACATTACAGGCGCATGCCTTATTCAGCAACACAACTTCCGAAAGCGATGCGGTTGAAAAAGCTCCATTAATTTTCACTATAAATTCTGCCGATTCGTTACCCTGCGCATCTAAATATAAGACATTATTTAAAGAAGCACTTTCGCTTATCGAGTAGATACCAGCGGTAAGCGTCTGGCCATTTCCCAGCAGTGGAGCCGGAAAGAAAGCGGGTATCGATGCATTTAAATTATTATAAGCATTCAGCAAATCGCCGGCTGCTGAAGCTGTAACCCCATCGGCATTGTGCATGCCCCCATTTACATTTCCGAATCCTCCTATCGAACCATTGTTGGTTCCTACATTTCCTGTTAACAGGGTGTTGCCCGTGTTTACTAAACTACCGTTGGTTGAAAAAAGCACAAAATCGGCCGTTGTTCCCAAACCCGGAACTGCACCAAAAGCTGTTTGTGTTACCAGCAACCCTGTATTCTTTTGGTAATATTTTCAAAATCGTGGTTGATTCCTACAATTGCAAAGGAAGGAATCATTTTGTGAGCTGCCGAATACAAGGTATCCCAATCTTTATCATTCAAACTTTGTTTCATGATATTTACCAGGGGAATGGTTTGCTCCAGGTACAACGCAATCATTTCCATCATCAACACCGGATTCGACTTCGTACGTTTATTAAGGTAATTCAGGTCGATACACTTTACTCTTAACTCCTCTTTATCCATCAAAACTCCGGCAGGCTGATTCTTTTTCACCAGACTCACTATCTTACTATGCAATAGCCGCTCATCCACCGGCTTAGCAATATAATCGTTCATGCCCACCGCTTTACATTTAGCCAGGTCGACCGTTGTAACATCAGCAGTAAGAGCGATTATCGGAATATTGACTTTCAACACCTTACGAATGTACTCGGTAGCTTCAAAACCGTTCATTTCAGGCATTTGCAAATCCATCAACACGATGTCGAAAGAGGCCGATTTGAGCTTTTCAATCGCAATTTTCCCGTTGGATGCCACATCCCTTTCGTACCCAAAATCATCCAGAATGGTCTTCATCAGCAATTGGTTGAGTGGAATATCTTCGGCCACCAGTACCTTAATGTTTTTCATCTCCAGGTCAGGTTCAGGAATTTCAATATCCGAGTCGGGAATTTCCTTCGTTTTCAGAAAACTGAGCGTAAAACTAAAGGTTGAACCTTGCGATACCACACTTTCGACCGTAATAGTTCCACCCTGAGGTTCGACCAATTGCTTCACAATAGCCAAACCCAGGCCCGTACCACCATACAGGCGCGAAGTACCACTGGAAGCCTGTTGAAAATTTTCAAAAATCCGCTCCAGTTTATTTTCGGCAATTCCGATTCCGGTATCGCTTACACTAAACTGAACCGTGGCCTGCTGGTCGTCCTCCTCAATTAATTTCACACTCACGGTAATAAACCCTTCGGTGGTGAATTTTACCGCATTGCTTACCAGGTTGAGAATAATTTGGTGCAAACGCACCGGATCACCCAGCACAACTTTTGGAATCCTGGAATCGTATTCAATCTCGAGTCGTAAATTTTTCTCCTGAATTTTTGTTTCGAACAGATGTAGCATCGCAGAAATCGACAACTCCATTTTAAAAGGAACCTGCTCAAATGTCATCTTACCGGCATCCACCTTGGCCAGATCTAAAATATCGTTGATTAATACAATCAACGCGTCGCCACTCATTTTGATGGCCGTAAGGTATTCCTTTTGCCGGGCCGTAAGCTCAGTGCGAAGCACAACCTTGGTAAAACCGATGATGGCATTCATTGGTGTGCGGATTTCGTGACTCATATTCGACAAAAACTGCTGTTTGGCCCTCACTGCCTCTTCGGCTTTTCGCATGGCGGCCTGCGCAGTGCTTTTTGCCTCCTGGGCTTCGTCGTTGGCCTTTATCGCTGCTTCTTTGGTTTGCAGAAGCTCGGTGGCTACGCGTTTCTGGCCGGTTACGTCGCGGGCCACAATCACTACCCCGAGCACCTTTCCTGTATTGCTTTTAAATACCGAACCGTTGAATAATACGTCGGTAAGCTTTCCATCGACATGTCGTAATGTAAGTGGAGAATTAGCAACCGAGCCTCGTTCAAATACCTCTTTGTATACATTACGTGCTTCGTGCGGCTCGGTAAAATAATCGAAAAAGTCGCTGTCGGTAATCTCTTCCTTCGACAAGCCAATAATATCGGCTGTGGCCTGGTTCATATCCATTATTTTACCCGTGGAGCTTATGGTAATAAGGGGGTCGAGACTCGCTTCTATCAGACTTCGGGCGTAGCCGGATGAATGTTTTTTCATAATGTAATTTATTAATTTCCAATATCTTCAATTGGACTCCGGTGTTTGTACTTCAGCTGTTTGAACACCGAAGGTGTAAGCCCGGTTACTTTTTTAAACTGGTTCGACAAATGTGCTACCGAGCTATATTGCATTCTGTACGATATTTCGGTAAGACTTAATTCATCGTATAACAATAATTCTTTGACCCGCTCTATTTTATGAATAATAATGAATTGCTGAATGGTAATTCCTTTTACTTCGGAAAATAAATTCGATAGGTAGGTGTAGTCATAATGAAGTTTTTCGCTGATATAGTCGGAATAATTAGTTTTGGGCAGCTCGTCGGAAAAATGCACCATCTCGATGATTACCGTTTTAATTTTTTCAATCAATACGGCGCGTTTATCATCCATGAGTTCGAGACCGGAGGCCAACAAAGCTTCCTTTAGTTCATCGTGTTGCAACTCCGACATGTCCTCCATAATTTCAATTTCGCCCAAATCGACCACGATGAAATGAAGTCCGAGTTTTTTAAGTTCCTCTTTCACAACCATCTTGCAGCGAAGACTGACCATATACTTTACATAAATTTTCATACGACAGTAATGGTGTTTTAGTTAACGGTCGTATGGAACTCACCTGCTCAACCACTACCTCCCGGGAGTGAAATGGTTGCATGTGTGTTTCATAAGGCTGTGATTTGCAAGCAGGGCATACTTACAATCGACTCATCCCCGGCATTGCTGATAACCGGTAAAGGTAGTTATTAAATCGGTATACCAACTACAAATAGTTTTTATTTGGGCAGTTGGTTGAAAATAATTTTCACACGATTTCCACCGGCACTTTAAAAAAGAAGCAGGAACCCTGACCCGGAGCCGATTCCATCCGAATGGTGGCACCCAGCACTTCGGCCAGTTTCTGAGCAATGGACAAGCCAATACCCAGGCCTTCGTAGCGACGGCTGTAACTGTCGTCGAGCTGGCGGAAAAGTTCAAATATATAGTCCTGATTCCCGGGGTCGATACCAATACCTGTATCGCGCACATAAAATTCAATGAAAGTCCCTACCCCGGTCATTCCAAATTCGATACTCCCATTTTCGGTAAACTTCACTGCATTACTAAACAAATTCGACAACACCTGTTGAATTTTCTGCCGGTCGGAAACAAAAAACAGCGACATCAGCTCCGGATCCGGTTTAAAAACAAGTCGGATTGTTTCACTTTTGCCGGTATTCATCAACATTTCCTGCAGTATATTTTTCGACGATAAAAACAATTCAACCCCTTTCATACTTGAAAGTCGAAGTTTCATCACACTTTTTTCGGCCAGGGCTATCGAAAAAACATCTTCGATCATTTCGAGCAATCCCCGTCCGCTGGCATTGATATCGTTGGCATAATCGCGAATGGTATCTTCCTGCGAAACCATCCTGATAAGTTCGCTAAAGCCCATAATATGATTCAGCGGAGTACGCAACTCATGACTCATGGTTGCCAGGAATGCCGATTTCAGCCGATCACTTTCTTTCGATTTCTCGAGTGCCGCTTCGAGTTCCTTTTGCGAACGAATACGCTGGCGGGCAGCGGTAAGGGTTTGTGCAAAAACCTGCAACAATTGTTTTTCATCTTCGTCGAAATGTTTATGTGTGTGCACCGAATCAATACCGATAAAACCAACATACTCACCATTATCAATCAGGGGAACGGTAATCATGCTTTTTATATCCTGAGGCTCCAGAACAGCCCTTACAGTGCTATCAGCAGGCAACGCCAGTACATCATAAATCACCATCATTTCCCCCTTCATGTGGTTACTTAAAAACGGTTCCATTTCATCGGCCGGTGTACCCTGCAAGTACTCAATTTGCGGAATCACAGCCGGCGAACACCATTCGTGGGTATTGTAGAATGCATATTTTTCGCTAAGGTAATCGAACACATAAAATCGGTCGGCGCCGATAAATTCACCCAGCTCTTGAAGCGATGCGTTCAGTGTGGAATCAAGATCGTCGACAGGCAGGTTGATATACGTATTCGAGATTTTTATCAACAATTGCTGCATGCGGGTTTGAAAACGAAGGCGCTCGGCAGTGGAATGAAGCTCAGTTACATTTCGCACTACCGACAGTATGGAATCCTCGCCAAGGGGAGTAATCCGCGCTTCAAAATGCATCATACGACCCTCCACTTCAAGCTGATAGGTTGTTGTAACTACCTTTTTTAATGAGATACTTTCCTGAATGCACGCTAATAAATTATCGGCCTTATCAAGAAAAATATCACGAATATTTTTACCAATAATCTGCTCTGGAGGCATAATCATATCAGCAGGGTCATTCGTAATTACATCCAGGTATTCTCCATCGGCTTTGATAACAAACATCAAATCGGGCATTGCCTGCACGATGGCACTGATACGGCGACTTTTTTCAGCCTCCGACCATTCAATATTTTTTCGTTCGGTAATATCCTGAAAATGTCCGGCATAACTTTGTACTATCCCTTTCTCATCCAGTACCGGAAAAACGGAGACATTCAACCAGTGAATCTTTCGATCGGGGTGATTAATCCTGAACTCAGCGTTAACTTTCCCTTTTTCCATAAACTGGCTCACGGATTTTTCGAACCTGTTCAGATCAGAAGCATACACCATTGCTCTAAGCAGCTGCACCGGATCGTCGGCAAACTCAAAATCATGGCCGTAAAACCGTTTAAATTCAGAATTCACAAACAACAAGTTCTTTTTATCAGCCGACAACAGCCAAAAAACGCCACCGATATTATCAACAATCTGCCTGAACTTTTCCTGACTTTCCAGTTTTTCTTCCTTTAGCTTGATGTCGGTAATATCACGTCCCACCGCCATGATTTCCATGAGCGAATGATTTTCGTCGTAGATGGCACTAATGGCCCACGAGATCCACCGTAATCCTGTAAAAGTAGATGCATGTTGCACTAATTGCAGGCGGTGGGGTGGATCGGCAAGCTGAGCAAGAAATTTCAATGCATTCGGCCTGTCCTTTTCGTCGATCTGCACTAACATATGCGAACCGGTAAGTTCATCCTTATTTACCCCAAAAGTGCTGCAATAAACATCATTGAGGTAGGTAATGCAATACTCCTTATCGACACGAATGATAAGATCATTTTGCGATTCGAGCAAACCCCGGTACAACTGTTCGTTGTAAGCCAATTGACGGGTAACCATCAATTGGTCAGTAATATCGCGTGAGGAAGAAAACACTAACGAACCGTTGGGCATACAATGCCATTCAATAAACCGGTATTCACCGTTAATGGTGCGGCAACGGTTGACAAAACTCCGCACTTCTTTCTGTTGGTCGAGGTCGGCAAGTATTTTACGGGTAGACTCCAGGTCGTCGGGATGAATTAAATCGAGGTAACATATTTGTTCCAGCTGCTGGATGGAATACCCCAGCGTTTGTTCCCATCGCTTATTCAACTTTATAAAATTCCCGTGAACATCGGAAACACTAAACATATCCAGGTTAACCTGAAAAAAATGCTCCAGTTCTTCGGCCTTGCCTTTGTGAGCAGTGACATCCACAAACAAGCTCACTACCATCGAAGATTCCACACGAAACGACCGCACATTATACCAACTGTCGGTATCGGGGTTGTAGAAATCAACCATCACATCCCCTTTCCGGAATATTTGTTCGTGGTAGGTCTCATCCAACACCGGCGAAGTAGTTTTAAACAACTGAAGGGCACTTTCACCCATCAATTCATCGCGGCTATAGCCTGTAAGCGCTTCAAAGGCTGCATTGACTTCCCTGAACACCAAGTCGATTTCCCGACCATCTTCATCCAGAATTAGCGAATGCAGGGCAAAGCCAAAAGGACTATTCACTACGATTTTATTAACTAAATCAGTTGTCAACATACTCAACATATTTAATAACCTGATAACCAAACCATCAAAAAAGGAGCACAAAGATAAACAAACTCTTTTTTATAATTAATACAAATAATGAACAGTTTTAAAGTCCAATTATCAAAATGAATCACCTCTCGTAATCCTGGAGCCCATGATTCATTTTTTTCGACATTTTCAATACAGTTATTGGAATCGGGACAGAAATAGAACAAAAATTGCAGGTTTTGTGCACAAAAAAATGAAAAAAAACGCGTTAAACATACGTTAAAAAGAAAAAAAATCAGTTTTGCATGAAAAAAAAACCATTTTCATGCAAAACTGATCCATATTTAGCGAAGCGAAGCGTAACGCCACCTAGTGCAGCGAAGCGAAACGCCAACTAGTGCAGCGAAGCGAAACGCCAAATAGCGAAGCGAAGCGAAACGCAAATTAGTGAAGCCACTCATCCATACTCGCCGCAGCCTTCCTCCCATCGCCCATCGCCAAAATCACCGTGGCTCCACCACGAACGATATCGCCACCGGCAAAAAGCATCGGAATATCGCTCTGCATGGTATCCTGGTTCACTTCAATGGTACCCCACTTGCTTATTTTCAATCCACCGACGGTGGAAGGAATGAGTGGGTTGGGCGAAACACCCACGCTTACGATTACCTCATCCACTTCGATCGTTTCGGTCTGGCCCGGTACTTCCACCGGCGAGCGACGGCCCGAAGCATCGGGTTCGCCCAGCTCCATCACCTGTAGTACCATGTGAGTAACCCGTCCCTGCGGACTTCCAATAAATTCGATGGGGCTGCGCAGGTTCATAAATTCGATACCTTCTTCTTTGGCATGCTTAATTTCTTCCTTGCGGGCAGGCATTTCCTCTTCCGACCTTCGGTACACGATCATGGCACGCTCAGCACCCAGGCGTGTAGCGGTGCGCACCGAGTCCATAGCCGTATTTCCGCCTCCAATCACGGCTACCCGCTTGCCCAGGAATACCGGCGTATCCGAATCGTCGCTGGCAGCATCCATCAGGTTTACGCGGGTGAGGTACTCGTTCGACGACATTACGCCCACCAGATTTTCGCCTTTGATGCTCATAAAACGGGGCAAACCGGCTCCACTGCCCACAAACACCCCTTTGAAACCATCTTCTTTTAAATCGTCGATGGTAAGGGTTTTACCAATAATGCAATTAGTGATAAACTTTACGCCCATGGCACGGAGGTTATCGATCTCCACATCCACAATATTATTCGGCAAACGGAACTCAGGGATTCCATATTTCAACACCCCGCCAATTTCGTGCAAAGCCTCAAATACGGTAACATCATAGCCGCGCTTAGCCATATCGCCGGCAAACGACAATCCGGCCGGACCTGAACCAACCACCGCTATTTTTATTCCATTAGCCGGAGCCACTTCGGGCACCGAAATCTGACCGCTCTCGCGCTCGTAGTCGGCCGCAAAGCGCTCGAGGTGACCGATGGCCACCGGCTCTTTGCCACTGCGCACGTAAATACATTCGGCTTCGCACTGCTTTTCCTGCGGACAAACCCGTCCACACACAGCTGGCAACGCCGAAGTTTCTTTCAGCACTTTAGCTGCTTCCAGAAAGTTTCCGGTTTCGATTTGCTTAATAAAACCCGGGATATAAATACTCACCGGACAACCCTTCATACAGGTAGGATCGGGGCAGTCGATGCACCGGCGTGCTTCCACGATAGCCTGTTCGGCAGTGAGCCCGAGGTTTACTTCTTTATTGTTGCGGCTGCGTTCCAGTGCGTCCTGTTCGGGCATGTGGATACGCTCAGCCATCATACGTTCTTTTACTTTGATCTGCGTGCGCAGGTCGGCACGCCAGGCTTCGTTTCTTTCTTCCTTAATATTCCGCATTTCAGTCGTTTGAATCAGTTTTACAAGTGAATCGTTCCATCTCTTCCCGTTCGATATCGCGGTAACCACCGAGGCGCATCAGCATTTCGTCGAAATCGACCTGATGAGCATCGAACTCCGGACCATCGACACATACGAATTTGGTTTTTCCGCCCACACTCACGCGACAGGCGCCACACATGCCGGTGCCATCTACCATAATGGTATTGAGCGAGGCTACGGTAGGGACTTCGTACTTACGGGTAAGTTCACTTACGAACTTCATCATTACCGCGGGACCGATGGTTACACACAAATCCACCTTTTCGCGGTTAATCACTTCTTCAACTCCTTTGGTGATGAGGCCTTTATTTCCATACGAACCATCGTCGGTCATCACGATCACCTCATCCGAAAGCCTTTTCATTTGCTCCTCGAGGATGATTAGATTTTGTGAACGAGCTCCGAGCACGGTAATTACCCGGTTGCCGGCAGCCTTCAATGCCGCCACGATGGGCAACATGGGAGCAGTACCCACGCCACCACAGGCGCACACTACGGTACCAAAATTTTCGATGTGGGTAGCTTGTCCAAGCGGCCCCACCAGGTCGGTAATTTCATCACCTTCGTTCAATTGCGCCAGTTTGGTCGACGACACTCCCATGCGCTGCACTACAAGCGTAATGGTACCTTTCGAGGTATCGGCATCGGCGATGGTGAGCGGAATTCGCTCGCCTTTTGCACCCACCTTCACCATTACAAAGTGGCCCGCCTTGCGCGAACGCGCGATAAGCGGAGCTTCCACTTCAAATTTGATGACGTTTTCGGAAAAGTACTCTTTACTTACAATTTTGTTCATCTGCTAGTCTGGTTTTATTGTTTGCGCTGTATTTATATACGAAAAAACAACGATTTGTTATTTATTCGCAGATTTCGGCTGCAAATTTACAAAAAAAGATGAATATAACGATGAACGGTCAGTGGTTAACAGCGAGAGGAGCGAATTTAACAAGCAATAGGAGCTTACCGGACAGCGCCCTGGTTGATTTTGGAGAGGTGACACACCAGCACATTGTTTTTATCGCCGTGCCAGTTATGAAATCCATTGCCTTCGCAGTCCTTATACGCCGGACAGTCGGCGCATTGCCCTTTTTGGGTCCATTCCCGGTTGCGGAAAGGCTGGAAGCGGCTTTGCCATACTTCATAAAAATTATCGGTGTATATATTTCCCTGTGCAAACGACCGGTCGATATTGGGGCAGGCCGAAATGGAACCATCGATCAGCACCGAACCGATATTGATCCCGGCCCTGCAGAAGAAACGGGAATCTCTTACGTGGGGCTCGTAGCTTCCTACATAGCCTTCGCAACTGAATTTGAGATCGATCGGGCCCGATGTGCGCTGTTGTTTGATAAATTCCATCAATTCGACAAACTGGCTGCCGGTCAACGACAACTCGGGATGGCGAACGGCCCTGCCTATGGGAATAATGGTGAATAAGCGCCACGCTTTTACCTGCTTCATCACCAGCAAGGTCATTAACCGGGGCAATTCGCTGATATTTTTTTGATGAACGCAAGTTACCACATCAAAATTGAGTCGCGACGAAGAGGCCGCCAATTCGATGGCACTGATTGCTTTCTGAAAACTGCGGGAATCGTTCCTCATCCAGTTATGCGATGCCTCCAGTCCGTCGAGGCTGATGGTAAGCGCCCCCATACCGGCATTCAACAACGACACATGCCTTCGGGCATCGTAAAGATGGCCGTTGGTTACGATCGACCACCTCACTCCCCGCTTGCGCAGTTCGCGGCCACACAACTCGATATCGGGCCGCAGCAACGGTTCGCCGCCGGTAAACACCACCATCAAGCCGGGCGGCCTGGATCCGATGGTATCCACTGCGGCCAGGAAATCGGCTACAGGCATATCCTTGTGGCTGCTATCCCGCGAACAGTCGCTGCCACAATGGATACAATTCAGGTTGCAGCGCGTGGTACATTCCCAGAACAGATAATTCAGTTCATGAATCTTTTGTTCCGAAGCTTTGAATTTCCGGAATGCATAGCGGCGAAAGGCCTCCATCATTTCTTTTCTTCCAATTCAATATTCAGAAACACCTGTTCTTTAGCCACGCTCAGCAAGGTATCGCGATGCTGATACCATCCGTTTTCGGTGGAATCCACATCCTGAAACTGCAGTTTCACTCCTTCCACCTTTTCGGTAAAAAAGCCAAACCGGCCGTTTTCGTCGGTGTATTCGTACTGAACGCCATCGGCAACCGAAACTTTTATTCCGCGAATCGGCAGGCCGGTAGTCTTCGATTTCACCTGTCCTTCGATCCAGAAATCGAAACCCAGATCCTGGGGAGTACCATAACATGCCTGAAAAACGAACAAGGCCGAGGTTAAACTCACACCTTTTACAATATTCCGTAACCATTTTCTACCCATAAACATGATTTTAATGGTGAGTAACTGAGGGTGAGCGGCTAGCCGGCGGGAGGAGGACATACTCCCCTGCTGCGTCCGTACCGCTCATTCTTAACCGTTCTATTCGCCTTTTTTCCCCGCAAACAATATCACTCCGGTACTTTTTTCCCGAATCAGAAAGATAAAAGGTTTGTTGGCCACAAAGTAAGGAGTCACAGGCATCGAGGTATTTTCAAATTCGACGATGGTTACCGCAGCAGCCTCGGTACCTACCTCATCAACCTCGACATAGGTACTGTGTATAATGCGGGAGATAAGCAATTTGATATCGGAGATGGGCGAGAAATCGGCCTCATCGGCAAAGGCCAGCTGCATCCCCAGGGCTCTCATCGGGTCCTTCATTTCGTACTTGTTTTCCATTTTGAATTTAGGAAAATACACGTTAACCTCCTGCCGTTGCATCGATTGATATAAACCTGAAAATTTATCGGCCGTGAGATCTTCGAGCAACTGACCGGTAGTAACACCATCTTTCGGTAAGAGTACGGTCATCGAAAAAGCTTTGTTACCATAAGGCATATCGAGGTATTGGGCCTTTTCATCTTCAGCATAAAGGAAAGTATCTTTTTGCATCATCATATCGACCTGCGTACGCAAACCATTTTCGGCCAGAAAATCAGTTTTATAGGTTTTTTTGGAATCAAACTGTTTTACCCAGATTCCTTTAAAATAGACGGCATTGATAAGATACAGCATGGCATCGGCCGATATACGATCGAGTGGTTTTTTGATAAGGTCGTTGGTGGCGTTGGCGCACCAGCTATTGATAATATCCACGGCTCCGGGGGCAGTAAAATCGAGAGCGCGGACTTCGGCGTTGAAGTAATTTTTGTTTATTGTGAGAAAATCGCTCTTAACAGGAAAACCGGTGCGGTACCAAATGGAGTTGGCAATATTGAGCTTTGTTTTGGGGTCGACCGATAACAAGCCCTCGCGCATAATTTTGTAGTATTCATTAATTTCATCATTGCTCATTCCGCTGAGTCGTAATGCCTGTTCGATTTCCTGCAGAGTGGTACCGGCTGCACCGTTGCGCACCATCCCCAGCGCAATGCTCATACTCAGGGGCGAGATAAACACGTTTGGCTCCTCGTTGTGAGCGATTGTTTGCCGCAGCAGGTCGAACGTGAAATCGTTGTCCTGCACCACTTTCTTTTCCATTCCCACCTTCAGGGGAATATCGCCGGCGGTAGCAGTGACATCGGGATCAGTACAGGAAGAAAATATTCCGGTAAAAGAAGTTAGCAGAAATGAAGATACAATAAGCGACACTAAGGTTTTCATATGCACTGAAATTTAGAAATTATCAATTTTCATGGTACCAAAACAATCGGATTTTCTGTTGTTTATGTCAGAAATCCGATTGTTTTGTTCACGATATGCCTCAGATGCAATTCACCTTTCGAAAGTTGCTTTTAACTGCAAATTCAGGGAATAAATTTCAATTGCTGCTGCCGATGCGCATCGGTAAGCGTCAGGATATGTAGACCGGATAAATTTTCCAATTCCAGCTTGCAGCTTTCCGAACCAGCCTTCCGCGACAACACCAGCTTTCCATCGGCACTGCGCACTTCAACAACCGTATCGGGCAGCATTCCGTTCAACACGATAACCGTACGATTTCCCACCGGTTGAATGTGAATATTTCGGGCATCGATGGCAGCCAGACCGGAATAAATAGCCGAAATTTCCTGCTGAACAGGAAGTGCGGCGGCATAAACCGTGGAGCCTGGTTCCGATGCCGTAATTACAGCAGTACCAACCAACTTAATACGCAGCTGGTTACCATTTACAATTTCGGCCACCTCCGGATTGGAACTCGTAAACACCACCGGTGCTCCCGAAGTTGCCATAGCCTGAAGTTGCAGGTCGGGCATGCCCGGAGTGAGCAGCTGGGGCAAGGTTTCAAAATTGATGCGGTTTACCTTCAAACTATCGGTGAATCGGGCAGTAGGACTACCGGAACCATTCACTAAATTCGGAGTTGAATTTTCGTCCCAGGCAAATTTGACTGCCACGGGTTGCTGTATCGTGGCTTCGCTTAGCAGGATATCGTCACCGTCGATTACAGCAGTGGCTGTTTTAAACACTTTATTGGGACCTGCAATTTTAAACTCATTGATAGCTGTTCCGGTCGAAAGCCGAAATCCCTTAGCATTATTGAAACTCACCCGCAAGGAGGAACCGTCACTTTTCATTTCTTTAAAAGTAGCAGCCGTGGGAACAATCTCTTTTCCGTACACATAGCCCAGCGCCGTATTCCCCATTCGTATACCCACCGTGGCTTTTTCGGTCGGGTGAATGTCGTTGTAATTACTTACATCCGTAATCGTAATGCCATACACCCCCGGCAATTGCGTAGCCTTTTGCTGTTGAGCAATAAAACGCGGAAGCGCCTCGCGCGAACCACCCAACACCGAATACATAGCGCTGTACTTATAATTGGCCAGTTCGGTGAAAATCACCGGCAAGTCGGCAATCCCCCAGGCAGCTCTCCACCCCTGAATGGTTGCTTTCATCTTATTTCCATATTCGTTAGTCGCCGGAATTCCATCAATCCCCAGATTTTCTTCTCCCTGGTACCAGATAATACCTTTCACCGGATAGCGGGTGAAGGGCGCCAGCATGCCATTGAAATTGGCTGCGGGGAAATTTTTGCGGTCGTAGACTTGTCCCGTTGGCAAAGTTGTAGTAGTGGCTTTGGTGTACCACGAAGCATATTCAGGAACTGCCTGAAGAGCTGCGAGAGGAGTCCAGGCTTCCACCCGGGTGCCGCCGATGGCATTTTGAATAATCCCGATGGGGATATTCTGATCGAGCTGGATTTGTCTGGCAAAGAAATAGGCTACAGCCGAATAACCGGCGGCAGTCGACGGGGAACAAACCGTCCAGCCATTGCCGGAGGTACTCAGTTTTAATTGAGGAGTGGATGCCTGTTGCCACAAGTCGATGGGCTGAATAAAACGGATCGTAGGAAAGGTCGCCGCCGCTACCACCGACGAATAGTTAGCTATACCACCCAAACTATAGCCCGGACCAATGGGCATCAGCATATTCGACTGTCCCGAAGCAACCCACACATCGCCACACAAGAGGTTGGTGAGCGTAGTTAGTTGTGATTTTGTCCCTTCGGCCGAAAACGTAAAGGCTGTATTTTTAGCTGGCATTGCTGTAAATTCGACCGTCCAGTTACCGGCCGCGTCTACCGTTACTATTTTGCTTTCTTCATCCAGAACCACTGTGAGCACATCGCCGGGCTCCGCGGTACCGGTAACTACAACAGGCTGGTCGCGCTGTATAACCGCGTTTGAACTAAGTGGAAATCCAAAGGTGACAACCGTTTTGGATACATTGAGCGTTTGCGTAACCGGCTCTGCAGCGGCATAAAACAAATTTGCCTGCTGACTGGCAGTGAGGGTGGTAGTTCCCTGCCCTACCACTTTAATTTCGCCGTCAACCACAACAGCCACTTCGGGATTAGAGCTGGAGTACTGAATTGGCATGGGAGAGGTACTGGTGGCCGGTCTAAAAGCAGGAGCACCGTTAGCAACTGTAATTGGTCCGTTCATGGTGATTACCTGTGAACCAGGAGTGTTAAGCATTTCCCACACCGGAGTTCCCACCAGGCTGGCCGTACAAACACCCTTCACATCGGCCGCCAGCGTACCAGCCCCTTCTTCAAAATTCCAGGCTGCCGACAAACCGGGAGTCGCGGAAGTCACAGTTGCAGCCATATCAATCAACAACTCGGCAGGAGTCAGCGCTTTATTATAGATGCGCACTTCGTCGATCGCCCCGTTGGTGGGCATTTGCAGATTGCCCCGTATGCCAATATACAGTTTATCGGTATTCGAAATTCCGGAGGTCGATACCAGGGCCTTTTTCACATCCAGCTTCCCATCAACATACATATAATAATTACCTCCGGCATGGTCGACCACAAATGCAAGCTGATGCCATTTTCCATCATTAATCCGGTACTTACTTCCTCCGGGAAGTCCCGACGACGAACCATTGGTATGCGTACAGTTGACCGCTAAAAATCCATTTAACTGAAAAAACTCATATCCCGGACCGGCGGCATTCAGTCGTTTGGCCAGAAAAACCTGTATTCCGGCCGAATAGGTTGTTTTCACCCAGGTAATTATTGTTGCACTTTCACCGGCAGCTACATTGAGCGCCGCATGATTGGCTACTGTGGCATAGCCGGAGGTTGAACCTGTAAATAGTAGTGACTTTTGACCCAACACAGCCACTTGCGAGATAACAACAAATACGAGAAAGAGAAGTGTTTTTTTCATGATATACAGCTATCGTAATTAAACAAAAGGAGCCGGACAGGCCTGCTACTTAATAAATATTTCAGCAAATATACTCACTATATATAAATAATTGATATATCTATCCGACTATTTATAAACAAAACACTATTTTTCCCCCAAAAAAAAAGCTGCAACCCGGGAAATTCGGGTTGCAGCCTATTCATTTTTGGAAAGCAGATTAAACAACCTGCCAATTACAGGAAGTCAATTTTTAGTAGCGGTAATGCTCCGGTTTGTACGGACCTTCCTGCGCTACACCGATATAGGCAGCCTGATCGGGTGTAAGTTTCGTAAGTCTCACGCCCAGCTGGTCGAGGTGCAGACGGGCTACTTCCTCGTCGAGGTGCTTGGGCAGACGGTACACATCCACCGCGTATTCTTTGGTGAAGAGTTCGATTTGCGCCAGGGTTTGGTTGGTAAAGGAGTTACTCATCACGAAGGAGGGGTGACCGGTAGCACAACCCAGGTTCACCAGGCGTCCATCGGCCAGCAACAAAATGCTGTGACCATCAGGGAAGATGTACTTGTCGACCTGTGGTTTGATGTTCACTTTTTCGATACCCGGATACTTCTTCAGCTTATCCACCTGAATTTCGTTGTCGAAGTGACCGATATTACATACGATAGCACTGTCTTTCATCTGAGCCATGTGTTCGATGCGGATGATATCTTTGTTTCCGGTAGTGGTAACAAACACATTACCAACGGGAAGCGCATCTTCGACAGTAGCTACTTCAAAACCTTCCATGGCAGCCTGCAGCGCACAAATCGGGTCGATTTCGGTAACAATTACCCGTGCACCATAGGCACGCATCGATTTAGCCGAACCTTTGCCCACATCGCCATAACCGCACACCACCACCACTTTACCAGCCAGCATGAGGTCGGTAGCACGTTTGATACCATCGGCCAGCGATTCGCGACATCCGTAGAGATTATCGAATTTCGACTTGGTTACCGAGTCGTTGACATTGAAAGCCGGGAACAGCAATTTACCTTCTTCCATCATTTGATAGAGACGGTGAACACCGGTAGTGGTTTCTTCCGACACACCCCGGATTTCGGGAGCCATGCGCGACCAGATACCGTTGTCTTCTTTCAATACCTTTTTGAGGATGGCGTACAGTTCCATTTCGTCTTCACCTTCCACTACTTTATCGAGCACCGAAGCGTCTTTTTCAGCATCCACCCCAACATGAATCATCATGGTAGCATCGCCACCATCGTCCACAATTACATTCGGACCCTTGTGGCCTTCGAATACCAGGGCCTGAAGCGTACACCACCAGTATTCCTCGAGGGTTTCGCCTTTCCAGGCAAACACCGGCACACCTGCCGCAGCAATAGCCGCAGCAGCATGATCCTGCGTGGAATAGATATTACAGCTGGCCCAGCGCACTTCGGCACCCAGTTCGACCAGGGTTTCGATGAGCACGGCAGTTTGTATGGTCATGTGGAGCGAACCCATAATACGAGCGCCTTTCAGCGGCTTTTCGTTGCCATAGCGGGCACGAAGCGCCATCAAACCCGGCATCTCCTTTTCGGCCAGTTCCATTTCCTTGCGGCCAAAGTCGGCTAAGGATATATCTGCCACTTTGTAAGGCAGATTGCTAAATAATTCTGGTGTAGTCATATACTTGTTTTAATTGTTGTCGAAAAACGGGCTGCAAAGTTACAAAAATTTCGAATAGCTACCACAAGAGTATAGCTTACATTTTTGAGCCTATTGAACAAATTTAAGGTTCGACTTGTTCAATTCAAAAATATGTCGTATGTTTGCGACATAAAACAAAGCAGAATAAAACGAGCACATCAACTTCATCCCGACCTATAAGGAGAAACGCAGTGTGTGAGCGAGGTCTGACAATAAAAAAAGAAGGTAAGACGATGAAACGAGCCGATAAATTTGACAAAGAACTTCAGGAGCTGTCGGACTTTGCCCGGGTGATATCGCATCCGGCACGACTGGCGATACTACAATATTTAGCTGAAACGAAGACCTGCATTTCGGGCGACATATCGGATCAGCTACCCCTGAGCCGAACCACCGTATCGCAGCACCTGAAAGAACTTCGCGATGCGGGCCTGATACAGGGAACCATTGATGGTGTAAAAATAAATTACTGCCTGTGTAATCCGTGCATCACCGAAAAGTTGAAGCAGTTCGATTTCTTTTTCAACAAAATTTCAGTGGAGGTGTGTTGCACATCTGAGAGTTGTGAGAATGAAAACCAGTAGTACAAATGCTTTCATGGTATTACGAATATCAAAGGTCTTCGGCCCTGTAAAAAAAACATCAATCATCAAAACAGTCTTGGTTCTTGACTCTTGACTCTTGATTCTCGGTTCTTGATTCTTGATTCTTGATTCTTGACTCTTGACTCTTGACTCTAAATTCAAAAAAAAATGAAAGTACTTATTCTTTGCACCGGCAATTCGTGCCGCAGTCAGATGGCCCATGGCTTTCTGCAATCGTTCGACCCTCGCATCACCGTTTGCTCGGCCGGAACCGAGGCATCGGGCCGTCTCAACCAAAAAGCGGTGGCAGTAATGAACGAAATCGGGATCGACATCAGTCACCACACCTCCGATTCGGTAGAGAAATACCTCAACGACGAATGGGAGTATGTAATCACCGTTTGCGGGGGAGCCAACGAAAACTGCCCGGCTTTTCTGGGTAAGGTAAAGCACCGTCTGCACATTGGATTCGACGATCCGAGCCATGCCGTGGGAACCGAAGAGTTCATCCACAGCGAATTTATCCGGGTGCGCGATGAAATCAAAGCCGGTTTTTGGAAACTGTACGAAGAAGACATTAAACCGCAGTTATGAGTTGCACCGATACGAATGGCAAGCCTTCTAAGCAAACCGGCAGCAACCTGAGTTATCAGCCGGTGGGGGTCAGCACCGCCAACCCACCCGACCTGAAATTAATCGTTCAGGAGAAATACGGCCAGATTGCCCGTGCCGCTGCAGGCACCTCCACCGGTTGTTGTGGCGACACAGGCTGTTGTGGTGACACCAGTTATTGCGACGACACCGGCTGTTGTGGCGAACTGGAATTCAGCATGATAGGCGACGAATACACTGCCGTGGAGGGCCACTTCAGCGAAGCCGACCTGGGACTGGGCTGCGGTATTCCCACCCAATTTGCTAACCTGCGCCCCGGACAAAGCGTGCTTGACCTGGGAAGCGGTGCCGGCAACGACTGCTTTGTGGCCCGAACTGCGGTGGGCGAAAGCGGATCGGTTACCGGGCTGGACTTCACCCCGGCCATGGTAGAAAAAGCAACGGCCAACAACAGCAAACTGGGCTATACCAATGTGCAGTTTGTGCAGGGCGACATCGAGTCGATGCCTTTTGAAGATCATGAATTTGATGTAATTTTGTCGAATTGTGTGTTAAACCTTGTGCCCGACAAACAAAAAGCCTTTGCCGAAATGGTTCGGGTATTAAAACAGGGAGGTCATTTTTGCATCTCCGATGTAGTAACAGCAGGGAAACTTCCCGAAGGACTAAAAAACGATGCCACGATGTATGCCGGCTGTGTGTCGGGTGCGCTCGACAAGGAAGAATACCTGGCCATCGTTCGCGCAGCAGGATTTTCCGACATCACTATTCACAAAGAAAAAGCCATTCAAATCCCGGAAAACGTGCTTCTTAACTATCTTACGGAAGAAGAAGCACAAGCGTATGGCAGCAACGGATCCGGGATTTTCAGCATCACCTTATCAGCAACAAAACAATGAGTAAAGTATCAGCCAATATGTCGTTTTTCGACCGCTACCTCACCCTGTGGGTGGCACTGTGTATTATTGCCGGCATCGCCGTGGGCAAACTGCTGCCCATCGTACCCGAAACCCTGGGCAAACTGGAGTATGCCAATGTATCGATCCCCATCGCGGTACTCATCTGGATTATGATTTTCCCGATGATGCTGAAGATTGATTTCCGCAGCGTGGTAGATGCCGTAAAGATGCCGAAAGGCCTCACCGTAACCCTGGTAACCAACTGGCTGATAAAACCATTTACCATGTTTGGCATTGCCTGGTTGTTTTTCTTTGTAATTTACAAAGCCCTGATACCCGAAGAACTGGCACGGGAGTACCTGGCCGGAGCCGTGCTGTTGGGCGCCGCACCCTGTACGGCTATGGTATTTGTGTGGAGTCACCTCACCAAAGGCAACCCGGCCTACACCCTGGTGCAGGTAGCCATCAACGATTTAATAATCATCATCGCCTTTGTACCCATCGTGAGTTTATTGCTGGGTGTATCAGGTATCGCCATTCCGTGGAATACCCTGTTGATGTCGGTACTTTTGTTTGTGGTGATTCCGCTGGCACTTGCAGTGGTCACCCGCAATGCCGTGATTGGCAAAAAAGGACTTGCCTATTTTGAAAACACCTTCCTGAAGAAGTTCACCGGAATTACGATCAGTGGATTACTGCTTACGCTGATTCTGATTTTCTCCTTCCAGGGCGATGTGATTCTTCAAAATCCGTTTAACATCCTGCTGATAGCAGTGCCGCTAATCATCCAGACCTTCTTCATCTTTTTTGTGGCTTATAAATGGGCGAAAAGGTGGAAACTACCACACGATATTGCAGCCCCGGCTTCGCTGATTGGCGCCAGCAATTTCTTTGAGCTGTCGGTAGCGGTAGCGATTATTCTGTTCGGATTGAATTCCGGAGCGACCTTAGTAACTGTGGTAGGAGTGCTGGTGGAAGTTCCGGTGATGCTGGCGCTGGTGAGGTATGCAAATAAAACACCTCTCTCTTCAAGCAAATAATCTTATTCAATTTAATAAGGCAGCGATTACGGGATTTTTCTATCCATTCGACACCTGAATCTTTTAATTTTTCGTTTCGTGTTATTATTTCTTTTGCTTGAGGGTCTGTTCCAGTTTTTTCATCTCTCGGTCGAAATCGGAAATATACTGTTTGTCTTCGACTTTGCGGTATTTTTCGAATTCTGAACTGGCTTTTTCCAGGGCTTGCTGGTGGCTCACAGTACCGGCATGGTGCAGAAGTTCTTTCTCGCTAATGCGCAAAAAATCGTCTAATTTGCTTATCCAATCCTGCATTTTCATTGGGCGACCATTTGTGGCTTGTAGTTCGGCAAAGTCAAGATACATCGATACAATCAGATTTAGCTGTTTTAGTTCATCCTCCGAAAGATATTTTTTTGCCACACCAATATCGCGATGCGTAATGTAGTTCCCTTTGAAATTGGTTAATCCCAGAAATGGTTTATCGGCATTTACCCTGTTTTGTATTAGTTCAGCTGCTGTATAACCGTGTATGGCATAATGCATTTTATTTTGCACGGTTGCAAAAAACAGCTTTGTTATGTCGGCGTCGTTTTTATAGTCGATACTTGTAGCGTAAATGTCGGTAATTTTTTGGTAGAAATTTCGTTCGCTGCTGCGTATATCGCGAACCCGTTGCAACAGTTCCTCGAAGTATCGGCTGCGGGCACCTTCTTGCTTCATTCGGTCGTCGTCCAGGGTAAAACCTTTCACTATGTACTCGTGGATTCGCTTGGTAGCCCATATACGAAATTGTGTTCCCTGAACCGATTTTACACGATAACCAACAGAAATAATTACATCAAGATTATAATACTCTACCTGATATGTTTTCCCATCGTTAGCAGTTGTCGCAAAATTTGCGACAACTGAATTTTTGTCTAATTCACCCTCATCAAATAAATTGTTAATGTGCTTGCCTATGGTTTTAATATCACGACCAAAAAGACTTGCCATTTGCTGGCGGTTTATCCACACAGTTTCATTTTGCAAACGAACGTCAAGTTGTATGTTGCCTTCGTTGTTTTGGTATATTAAAATATTTTGTTCGTAATTATTCATAAGATTGGGCTGGAATTACTGAATAAAACACGAGGGGTAAAAATAGAAAACGCACCCAGGCATGCTGCTCATAAGGTAAGACCAAGAGACTTATTATCATTGAGTTAGATAACTTTCGAGTAGAATGTTTTACCGAAACAGTGTGCAGAAGTAATTCATTCTTTGCATATTTGCAAACAATGAAACTTAATTTATTTATGAATTTATTGTTGACTACCATTTTTCGAAAAAAACAACAAGTTTAATTAAGTTTGTGAAATGCTGAATTGTTGCGACAGTGTCGCATTTATGTCTAAGGAAGCGGTTATATTTACTCGAGTACCATATTATCGAGTTCAATAGTTTCTTCTTCCAACGCCAAAATATCAGCTTTAATATCACTGAGTGAACGTAACTTTTTGAATTCGTAAAAGTATTTGGTAAAGTTTATTTCATAACCGGTTTTAGTTTTACTTTCGTCAATCCATGCATCGGGTACGTGTAGTAAAACATCAAGTTTGAAGTACTCTTGATCCGATTGTTTATAATCTCCTCGTAATAAGTCTGCAACTTTCCAAATCAAGTTTGCCTTTTCTTTAAAATCTATCATATTTTCTTCTTTAAACAGCTTTATTTTTCAGCATTTTTGATTAATTTTTCAACTCCCGACAAATTTACAACTTTTTAAATAAGATTCAATTCCAAATTGCAATTTTGTGTTTGTAAATTGTTCTTTTGAAAAAATCGAAAAAGTTTATTTTCCCACTTACTTTAAATACACCCGATTTTTTAACACAATTAATTTGGTGCGCTTATTTATTCGCCGTAATTTTGCGAACAACGAACAACCCTCAAAAATGAACTCAAAGAAATACACCATCGACAACGAGCAACTGGCCCGTTTTGCAAAGGCCATGGGGCATCCGGCACGTATTACTATTCTCGAATACCTTGCTTCACTCGACTGCTGTTATTTCGGCGATATTCACAACGAGCTGCCCATTGCCAAAGCAACAGTTTCGCAGCATCTGAAAGAATTGAAAGAGGCCGGACTGATACAGGGTGAAATTGAAACACCTAAGGTAAAATATTGCATTAACCGCGAAAACTGGGAAAAAGCACAGGCGTATTTCGCCGAATTTTTCGAATCGATAAAAGTAAAAACAACTTGTTGTACCAATTAATACATAAAGAATATGGATATAAAAATTCTGGGCACCGGATGCCCCAAATGTAAAGCGCTGGAAAACATGACCCGCGAAGTGGTTGCCAACAATGGAATAGAGGCTACCATCACCAAGGTAGATGACATTATGGAGATTATGCAGTACAAGGTAATGTCGACTCCGGCCCTGGTGGTGGATGGAAAAGTACTGATAAAAGGGAGGGTTCCTTCTTCTCAGGAAGTATTAAACGCATTAACTGCTACTAAATAATCAGATCCGTAAACAATATTTCGGAACTCACCAATTTACAAACCACCCGGTCTTGACTCTTGACTCTTGATTCTTGATTCTTGACTCTTGATTCTTGACTCTTGATTCTTTATTCTAAAAAAAATGAACAAACTCACCTATCTGACATTACTAGTCGGCCTGATGTTGAGCACAGTAGCCTGCAACGCCCAAACCAGCAACGACAAAAAGAAAACCGTATCGGCAGCGACCGATAAAATCGAAGTATTCTATTTTCATTATACCCGCCGGTGCCTTACCTGCAATGCGGTAGAAGAAGTTACAAAGAAAACTTTAGCTGAAATCTATCCGGAGCAATCGAAACAGGGCAAAATTGTATTTACCAGTGTGAATCTGGACGAAAAAAGCAGCAAGTCCATAGCTAAAAAATGTAATGCTGAAGGACAAGCACTTATCATCATGGGGAAAGGAAAGCGCACCGATCTGACGCAAAGCGGCTTTATGAATGCCCGCAGCAAGCCCGAGGCATTGAAGGAAGATATTAAAAAGACGATCGACCCCTTACTCTAAGCTGATGGAAGTATTACAAAACATACTCGACAGCACCCAATATTCATTTATCACCGCCATTGTACTAGGACTGATGACCGCCATCAGTCCCTGCCCTCTGGCCACCAACATTTCGGCAGTTGGCTTCATCAGCCGCGACCTGAAAGATCCCCGGCGGGTGTTTACCAATGGGTTGGTGTATACGCTCGGCAGAGTGATAAGCTACACCGGACTGGCTCTTATCATCTTTTTCGGAGCCAGTAAGATGAATGTATCGATGCTGTTTCAGGGATGGGGTGAGAAAATTCTCGGGCCGCTGATGATCCTGATTGGCCTGTTTATGCTCGATATTATCAAACTGAAGCTTCCCGGATTAAGCGGGCTGACCGATAAAATTAGCGAGCGAAGCAAAGGAAGTTACTGGAGCACCTTGCTGCTGGGGATGGTATTTGCCCTGGCCTTTTGTCCGTATAGCGGGGTGTTGTATTTTGTGATGCTTATCCCTATAAGTGTGGCCAGTGCCAGCGGATTGTATCTGCCAGTTCTGTTTGCCATTGCCACTGCACTGCCCATCATCATTTTCGCCTGGCTGCTGGCCTATGCGGTGGGCAATGTAGGAAAACTCTACAATCAGATTAAAAGCTTTGAATTGTGGTTTCGCCGGGTGGTATCGGTAGCATTTATCGGCATCGGCATTTATTATGTGATAATTTTCTTCTTATAAAAAATCAGAATAGCCACCTCTTCAAAAGGAAGTGGCTAATTTTTCACTCAACTTGTTCGTATAATAACGAACTACTAAAAATATGGAAACAAAAAAAGAATTTCAACTCCTTTTTTGGATTGCAGCTATTTTTCTGGGAATTTATTTCCTGCCTACCGAAAGTCCGGTATTTACAACAGCACTGGCAGCCACCCTCGACCTGGCCAAGTGGTATGCCCGCGAACACGTAATTCTCTGTCTGTTACCCGCTTTCCTGATAGCCGGAGTAATTTCGGTATTTGTAAGTCAGGGCTCGGTAATTAAATATTTCGGAGCCAAAGCCAAACGCTGGGTAGCCTATACCGTAGCTGCGGTTTCGGGTACCATTCTGGCCGTGTGTTCGTGCACCATTCTGCCGCTCTTTTCAAGTATTCACAAAAGGGGAGCCGGACTGGGGCCCGCCATTGCATTTTTGTACTCCGGACCGGCCATTAATATTTTAGCAATAATACTTACAGCCCGCATACTGGGAGTTGAACTCGGGGTAGCCCGTTTTGTGGGTGCAGTAGTATTCAGCATTCTCATCGGACTTATTATGGCCTTTATCTATCGGAAAGAAGAAAAAGCAAGAGCTGAAGAGCAACTGAACTTTCCGGACATCCCCGAAACCCGTCCCCTCTGGCAGACGGCTATACACTTTTTCACCCTGGTATTCATCCTTGTTTTTGCCAACTGGGGCAAGCCCGGCGAAGGCGATGTGAGCAGCATCTGGTATTACCTGTGGGCGTATAAATGGCACATCACCGGATTTTTCGGACTGGGATTGGTCTATTCCATGATATCCATCTTGAAACTAAAAGCCTGGCAGGTATTACTGGGAGCAGTGGCTACCACAGCCAGTGCCCTGTTTATCGGAAATCCGCTTGTAAGTGTGGTGGTTGCCATAGCAGCAATCAGCTCCATAGCCCTGATAGACACTTCGGAGGAAGGCGAAAACCGCGAGTGGATACTCTCGAGCTGGGGCTTTGCCAAACAAATTATGCCATTGCTGGCCATAGGAGTGGTAATTGCCGGATTTCTGCTGGGTTCGACCCACGACGACACCTCCATTGCGGGCGTCGTACCCAACTCGTGGATAGCCCGGGCAGTAGGAGGAAACTCGCTGTTATCCAACTTCCTGGCCTCTTTTGTAGGAGCCTTTATGTATTTCGCCACCCTTACCGAAGTGCCTATTATTCAGGGCTTGCTGGCCTCCGGCATGGGCAAAGGTCCGGCACTGGCATTGCTGCTGGCCGGGCCATCGTTGTCGCTACCCAATATGCTGGTAATACGGGGCGTACTGGGAACTCAGAAAACGGTGGTCTATGTGGCGATTGTAATCGTTCTGTCGACGGTTGCGGGATTGATATTCGGATCGTTGTAAGCCGGATAACTTTTTGAAACTAAAAAAACCGCAATAAATGATACAACTGAATTAGATTTCACTCAATTTTCCTACCTTTGTTTTCCAATTTTCATAGATGCTAACCGACGCGCACAGTCACAGAGTGAACACCGGCGAAGTAAACACGGTTTACAACGTGCGGATCAACGATGACCCGATGAGCCTGCCTCACGGGCCACGTTTGTATTTTTCGGTGGGTATCCATCCCTGGGATGCCGATCGGTTTCAGCCCGCCTGGCTCGACAAATTGAATATGCTGCTGAATTACCAGCAAGTGGTGGCAATAGGCGAATGCGGACTCGATAAAACCAGCGATATCCCCATGAACAACCAAGTGGAAGTTTTTGAGCGACAGATCATTCTTTCTGAAATTGCTTTTAAACCCCTGATTATACATTGCGTGGGCTGCTTCAACGAAGTAATGGAGCTCCGCGGGAAACATTCGCCCTCGCAAGCCTGGATCATTCACGGTTTTCGCGGGAAGCCCGAATTGGCGCTACAACTTTTGAAGGCCGGTTTTTATCTTTCGTATGGCGAAAAGCACAATTCCGAAAGTATAGTACTTACCCCACCCGACCGCATACTGATGGAAACCGACGATAGCGGAAAAGAACTGGAAGAAGTGGCGGCAGCGGTAGTCGCGGTATGTAAGTATGCTCCGGAAGAACTCACAGCAGCCGAAAAATTATTCAGAATTAAGTAACAGATAACATAAATCCCCTGATTTCTAACAACCATATGACAACCAAAAATTCCAATAAACCAGTGGGCGTACCGCAAGGTCAGTTAACCCTGAAAGGCTTTGCGATGGCACCATCAACAAAATTACTTCTTACAGCAGTATTATTCGCATTCGTATTGATTTCCCCTGCCAATTCTCAACTTAAAATCAACGCACAGGCCCTGAAGCTCAATAATGTTTTCAGCATTATTTCGAATATGTATGTCGATACCATCAACGAAAACAAAATTGTGGAAGCAGCCATTGTAGGCGCATTGAAAGAGCTCGACCCACACTCATCGTATATACCGAAAGCTGAGGTCGACCGGGTAAACGAGCCGCTGGAAGGCAGTTTTGAAGGCGTTGGCATTCAGTTTCAGTTGTTTGAAGATACCATTTTGGTGGTGCAAACCATATCGGGAACCCCGGCCGAAAAAGTGGGCGTAATGCCCGGCGACCGGATTGTGTATATCGATGGAGAACTGGTGGCGGGTGTAAAATTTCAGAATTCGGATGTAACGAAGCGCTTGCGCGGGGCACGCGGTTCGGTAGTCGAAGTAAAAATTCAGCGCCGGGGAGTGAAAGAATTGATGTTGTTTAAGATTACGCGCGATAAGATTCCGGTGAACAGCATCGACGCATCCTACATGATTGATAAACAGACGGGCTACATTCGAATTAATAATTTTGGAAGTAAAACCATACTTGAGTACAAAGAGGCTTTTTCGAAATTGCGGGAGCAGGGAATGAAAAACCTCATATTGAGTTTGCAGGGCAATGGTGGAGGATATATGAATGCAGCCATTGAGTTGGCCGACGAATTTTTGAGTGCCGGTCAGCTGATTGTGTATACCGAGGGAGCCCGTCAGCCAAAGAGTGTGGCCAACGCTAGTTCGCGGGGTGATTTCGAAACCGGCAAGCTGATAATTTTAGTAGATGAATATTCGGCTTCGGCGAGTGAGATTGTATCGGGAGCCGTTCAGGACTGGGACCGTGGCCTCATTGTGGGTCGCCGCAGTTTTGGTAAGGGATTGGTACAGCGCCAGATACCCCTGAGCGATGGGTCGATGTTGCGCCTTACCACTTCGCGCTACCACACCCCTACGGGGCGGAGCATTCAGAAACCCTACAAAGACGGCGTTGAAAAATACCAAAAGGATCTGGAAGAGCGGTTTAAACATGGTGAGATGCTGACGGCCGATTCGATTCAGTTTCCCGATTCGCTGAAATACAAGACTTTAAAACTGGGCCGCACCGTATATGGCGGAGGGGGAATTATGCCGGATGTATTCATTCCTATCGATACCACCCGATTTACGATGTATCACCGGAAAGTGGTGGCACAGGGCATTATGAACAAAGTATCGGTGCAATATATTGAAAAGAACCGCGCGAATCTGAAGCGTCAGTATCCGGCATTCGACAAATTCCTCCATCAGTTTAAGGTCGACGACAAAATGATGAAGCTGATACTGGATGCCGCCGGAACCGAGAAAATAGCCTTCGATGAACAGCAATACGAAAAATCGAAAGAGCTCATGGCTTTGCAGCTAAAAGCGCTAATAGCCCGCGACTTATGGTCGGTGAATGAATATTACCGGATTATCGACAGCGACAATGAAGCTCTGCAGGCGGCGCTGAAAATATTGAACACACCGGGTCAATATGAGCGGCATTTAAAGTAATCTGATCTGGTGAAGTTAAAACTTATAAGTTGCATTTGATTACAGGTGGGAGTGTTATTGTCGTCTACTTGTTTATAAATCGAGTCAAAAAAGCTGCCTCAGAAACTGAAGCAGCTTTTTTTTGAATCAGGCATCAATATTTCCTGAGCAATTGGGTTCTTGTCTCCCCACTTGCTAATGTTAATTGAAGAACATACATTCCGGGTGGCAACGCCCCATCCGGAGTAACAGTGTCGCTTCTGCTGAGATGGCTACCTTCAAACACTTTCTGTCCATGAAGCGTGTAGAGTGCTACTGAAAAAGTCGATTGTGTTTCATCAAAACGAATAGTAAAAAACGATTGAAACGGATTGGGATAGACTGAAATGTTTCCGGAAAAATCCGGCTGACTAATTTCTGATGCTAAATCCCACATCGAAGGAACTTTTTCAACGTAACGAATGGGGAGTTCTGCGTTGAAAATGCGTACTTCATCGATGGTACCACTGAAGGTGTAATTGGTTTCCGATGCGTCTTTGCGGGCCAGGGTAATACTTTTCGAAGAGCTTCCTATAGTTCCGCTAAGGGGTTTCCAGGATATGAGGGTGCCGTTGCGGTACAATTCGAGGGAATAACCTGTATATTGTCCGGTATAATGAACAAAAGTACTCTTTTGAAGGGCGGTATCATCGTCCACATCCACAATCCCGTTAGACGTTTTGAGTGTCCAGCGCATTATCTTGTTGGGAGTAACCGACATCTTATATCGTTCCTCATAGCTACCATGTGAAATAACAAACTGCTCGTAATCGGGTAACTCATCAGGTTTTACCCAAAGCGAAACGGCTAACTTATCCGTAAAATTCAGGACAGGATCGTTAGGAATGGAAATATACTGACTACTGCTGGAAAACGAATAGGCACTGCCGGTATTACCGCGCTGATCCGACGCTGGCACAGCTCCCTGCGAAACTGCATGAAAACGATCTCCTGCAGCATTGTTGGTGCTGCCATTAAATGGATAATACGCAACCAGTCCTTCAGATATAGCTGGTTGTTGCATGTCTTTTACCAGGATCTGTTGCGCTTTGGTCACCGTACCTAGCAGGTTACTAACTGTTAGCGTCAGCGAGTAAACACCAGGTACCGCGGGTAATTGCCACGAAGGAGTAAGGGTTTCACTGTTCTGCAAAGTCCCATCGCTTACCGACCAGCTAAAAGTAGCCGTTGGAGGAAAAATGGAAACTTGCGGAGTCAGAACTCCTGAGGTAGGATACGGACTTGACCCTGAAAAAGATAAGATAGCAATTTGCGGAGGCACTTCGCCCTCAGGAGCAACAAGAATCCGAAGTGCGAGACTTTTAACAGTCTTGAAGTTGGAAGTAACTTCACATCGGATTGAGTAAGTACCGCTTGTGGCAGGAGCTGTCCAACTCAGACTGGAACCCGTTGCTCCACTAATTAACACATCGTTTTGATACCATGTGAATGTAACTGGTCCTGCCGCATTCTCTACCAGACAATTAAAAATAACACTGCCGGGAGCCACAATACGATTAACATCCGATGTAAAAGCTTTAATCCTTAGTGGATTCGTATAGTTGTAGCCAAAATGATAATCCATTACACCGCCTTCGTAAATCTTACGGATGCGTCCTACCGTTTGTTTACTTTGCGCCGGTGGCAGAATTACCAGTATACGGGTTGCTTTGGCATTTATTGAAAAACTCACTGTGCCGCTCACATTGGTTCTCAGTATTGTTTCGGAAATAGCATCATAAATATCGTAGGTTCCGGTGGGCAGATTCAGATCAACCGTCTGTGTAGTTGCTTCAGGATTGTAATATAAATAGGTGGGATAGGTATTTTCGCCTCTGAAATCAGTTTTATTCAGGTCAATCTGCAGAATTCCTTCCACATTGGTTGTGTTGATGATGGATGCCAGATAACCAACACTGGAACCGCTGTATAGCGACAAATCGGTAGTCGCCCACCCGCCTTTAACCGCATCGCCCACCGCATAGGGTGATTTTCCTTCGGCCACCTGTTTCATTGCTTCAAAAGGAATGGTAAAGCCCGTATCGTATTGTTTAGCCCAGGAATTTCCTGCAGGGTGCTGGTTGGCATCGGGCAAGCCATTGGCATAAAACAGACGGCTGGCATTGGCGAGATTCAGTATCCATTTTGCTATCGCCCGTGCATACCGCTTGTCGTATTTGGCTACCGGAGCCAGGGCTGCAGCATGCTGAAATCCATTCATTACAAAAGCATAGTCGTTGCCTTTGTCGTTGGCCTCACCAATGAGACCGGAAACATCATAACCGTTCCACTTACCCACAATAGCGCCCCAGGATCTCAGGGTGGCGGCACCCGACGAAAAGGCCCAGTTCAGCATCTTATCAATATTGTAATTGGTTCCTTCCACAGCATTCATACGGGCTGCAGCAGCAATCCCATAGGGCAGCTGAAGTTCATAGGAAGGATTACCGGAAAAGTTTTGCAGAAAATCGAGTGCCAGTTCAGCACCCTGCAAATATTTAATGTCTTTCGTTTCGATATAGGCCTGATAAAGTATCCAGGCGATAGAACCAGCCGATTCGGGCTCAGGAACGCTACTTGAATCAGGTAAACCAGTCAACAGATTAAAAGCGCGGTAATTCATAAACGGAGCAGTCCAGGGTTGCAACTTTGCCCCCAGTTTGAAAAGCACCTCCAGCTGTCGTTCAGCAATTGTGACAAACTGCCCATGAAAATCGGGATCGGCTGCAGGATACAAGGCGTAGAGCTGATAGAAAAAAACGTTGGGCATGATTTCATACCACCAGTCGTGGCCCGTTGTGCTGCTATACCCGTTGAGATAAACGTTTTGGCCATTTTTAAGATTAAAAAAATCCTTCACCTTTCGTACCCAGTTGGTTTGAAGGTGATTGGTCTTATCAACTCCCACCAGGGAAGCGCCTACCACTGCAGGTAGTATATTAATAGCTTCGGCTACCTGACCATGATTTTTTTGTCCGACATAAGTATCCATGCGAATATTCAGAATATTACTGTAATTGATACCTTCGGCCGGATTGATGGTGGTGAGGGGAAGATAGGTTCCTGTTTTGGTCGTATTAAAAACAAAATTATCGTAATCCACTGTCACTTTTTTCCAGTCGCGCATTAGATAGGGCGATGGCTTATCGGGCATCAAGTCGATACGAGGAACGGCAATCTGTTGTCCCACTATATTTACAAAAAGAAAGGAAAAAACTATAGCGCAATAAATACGACCCATTTTATTGTAGATTATGACTTTTTGGTTATTCCTAAGCGGGTAGATACCATTTATTAAATTAACATCCATAGTGAACAGTTTATTGCTCATGCGAATTTCATACGATAATGAAATAAGCAGTAAAGATCGATTGAAATTCGCATGGCAATACTGACATCATTTTAAACGTAAAACACTAATTTACCAGGTTTATACGTTTAGTTAGTTCATTTCTCCTCACTATACAATTTAGCTACCTGTCCGTCGGTCAACGCAACTTTGTAAACTTTGAGTTCATCCATTGCACCAACGAAATAATCCCATGCTTCGGGAGTTTCAGCCCAGGCCCAGTTCCATTCGGCTTTGGCTTCAGCATAGGTTGTACACGCTCCAATCATCAAAGGCAGAGTGTTTTTATACTGCCACGATCCTGTTCCTGTTAAGCCCGGTTTGGTCGTAGCAGTCCACTCCATGGTGCTTACACCATTCACGTAGAAGGTTAACACTTTGGTGTTCAGGTTAAGGGTAACAACCAAATGTGTCCATTCGTTATTCGGCGCAGAGAAGTCAGCCTGATTGTCGGCATCTACCCACCCGTCGGCATTGGTGTGAACGGTGAAGAAAGGTTTGTTTTGCTCTTGTAACTGGAATTTCCAGGAATTCCAGTAGTTGTACGAAATGATGTAGTTACCGGGACGGGTTACTTCAGGTTTTACCCAAACAGCTACTGACAATTGGCTTCCCATTAAATCACTGGCAGCATAGTCACTGATCTGCAGATGTGAACCTTTGTTGAAATACATGGCTTTACCAATTTTCCCGGCTACAAAACCCGGAAGATTGGTAGCTGTACCAAAGATTTCCGAAGGACCTTGTTTCAATACTGCTGTCCATTTTTTACCTGCGGTAGTCAACTGGGTTCCTGTTCCTTCTTCGAAGCTTAATCCCATAACCAGATCACTGGCAGGAATAGCATCGTATGCAGCTGCAAGGAATGTTTCGCGGGCAGCACGTAACTGAACTACCAGGTTATCAACGGCAGCCTGAGTAATTGCGTCGTTGTCGAGTGCTGTTTTTGCGGTTGTCAACACGCCTGTAAAGGTGTTAATAGCTTCCTGCGGATAATCGTCAACCGTTGCAGCATTAGCAAGTGTCTGACAGGAGTCGATTAACGCTACGAGTGCGGAGGTTTCTGCCGGATCAATCTCTTCTTTGTCACAACTGGTCATCACAGTTGACACCAACAGAATCGATGCAAATGCAATCAATGTACTTTTGAAAATGTTCTTTTTCATGTTTACTAAAATTAAATTGTTATTGAAATTAAGTTTGTTTTTATAAAGGATTGTTTATTGTAAAGCTTGATTAGTATCGAGTTCGGATTGTGGTAGCGGGAAATAGAAGCGGGGTTCGGCCCATTTAAGTTCTGCACCCAGTGCTGCTTCGGCGGCTTCCCTGCCCCAACGCATCAGATCGAAAAAACGATGAAATTCGAATCCGAGCTCTTTTCTTCTTTCGTTGCGGATGACCGTTCTCAAATTGACCTGAGTCGAGGCTGTAGTTGGGGCAAGACCGGCACGGGCGCGGACTTTATTCACTTCAGCAGCAGCCCGGGTAACGGCATCTATTCCTCCTGCTTCGTTGATAGCTTCCGCTTTCATCAGAAGGATGTCGGCATAACGAATGGCGTGGTAAGGTACGGTAGACTGACTTTTAGCCAGGCCCGCAATCTTCTCTTCGTTGTATTTCTTCACCAGATAACCGGTTGCTTCAGACCATGCCGCATTAAAGGTTGAATTATTGAACCAGGGCTTTCCTTCTCTTCCGATGGAAGCATCCAGACGTGGATCATCCTGATTGGTAATTGTTCTTTCGGTAAATGCATCGACATAGTTTTGGGTGGGCGCATTGAAATAATAGCCGCCTTCGGGTGAAGGAGCAAACCACACATTCAGGTTGTTGCCCAGCGAAACTTCGGCATTGTTGAGGAAACGTAATCCAAAAATCACTTCCACGCTGTCTTCTGCTCCTGGTTTGAATAAATTGCCGTAGTTATCCAGTAAATTATACACCTTAAAATTTTCCAGGAATTGAATGCTGGTAAGGCTTTCGGAGTATTTCTTCTGGTACAACTGAACTTTAGCCAATAAGGCATAGGCAGCACCTTGTGTAACTCTTCCCTTATCAGCAGGATAAACAAGGGGCAGGGCCGGAATAGCTTCTTTGAGGTCCTTTTCAATCTGTGTATAGATGACGCTGACTTCACTTAGACCTACATAAATTGCTTCAACGTTGTTCTGTGGCTGCAATTTCAGGGGCACCTTTCCAAAAATATTAGTCAGATTGAAATAGCTGTAGGCACGCAGGAATTTTGCTTCAGCGATGAGCCGGTTTTTCAGTGATTCGTCCATGGTGATGCCGGGAATATTCGCAATGGCATTATTGGCACGCGAAACGGTTTCATAGCTTGACTTCCAATAGGTATTCAGAACACCGTTATCAGATTTTGCTGTAAAATCGTTGATGGCATTGATATCCGCCTGGTCGCCGGCATTGCCGCCCTTCACCGCATCATCGGAGGCCACATCGCCGAAAATCCACAGGGTGTTTCCGTACAGCGAATTATAAATAGCATTGACAGCCATAGCCGCATTTTCTGCCGAAGTATAATAATTTTCAGAAGTATATTCTCCCTTCAGGTCGGTTGTCAGAAAATCATCACAAGACGTCCACGACAAGGCCATCAACAGGATTAATGATAAAGATAGTTTTGCTTTCATCTTGTAAAAATTAGAAGGTTAAGTTAATACCGAATGTAAACGTCATTGCCACCGGATAGGTACCCCAGTCAATACCGTTGGCCATATCGCCTTCGGAAGCGGAGTTGGTACTTACAGTCATTTCAGGATCGAGACCGGAATAAGAGGTCAGCGTGAACAGGTTAGTACCTGCAAGATAACATCTCAGGCTTTCGATTCCGAGCTTTTTGGTATTCGGTATAGTGTATCCGACTTGTAAATTCTTCATTCGGAAATACGATCCGTCTTCCAGGAATCGGGAAGAAGCGATGACATTGTTAGATTTCGCTGCCCAGGAGGCACGCGGCTGTGTGTTGGAAGTTCCTTCACCGGTCCAGTGCTCCCGGTAGTAACGTTCGGTAACATTAAATCCACGGTAAAAACCTTCGATATCAAAATTAATCTGAGAGAAAATCTTTTGTCCGAAAGCGCCCTGGAAGAACATTGAAAGATCGAAGTTTTTGTAGTTCCCGGCCAGGTTCAATCCGGTAGTAAAGGTTGGAATCGCGCTGCCCAGGAAGGTACGGTCTTTCGCATCTATCACGTTATCCTGATTCTGGTCCACATATTTCACATCACCGGGCTTGATATTATTTCCCTGATAGGCAGAAGTCAACACTTCAACATCGTTCTGGAAAATTCCGTCCATTTCGTAGAGGTAGAAGGATCCTATCGGATGTCCTTCCTGAGTACGGGTAGCAAATACTCCTGTATCCACGCGTCCTGCGAAATACGGGAAGTCGAGTTTCAGCACTTTGTTGTTCAGATAACCGGCATTTAGAGAGATAGTAAACCCACCGGCGCTGTAGTTTTTGCGATAGAAAACTTCCAGATCGACACCGCTATTTAGCACATTACCGGTGCTATTGATCTGGAAAGGAGCTGCATTTCCGATGGAAGGTGGCAACGAAGCCGGCAATAACATGTCGCGGGTCACTTTGTAGTAATAATCCAGCGTAAAGCCAAGGGCTCCTTTCATAAGTTCCAGGTCCGTACCAATATTGAACTGATTACTGGTTTCCCATTTCAGATTGGCATTGCCGAGTTGAGTTTGTGCATAACCATTGTAACTATTGCCGCCAAAGGTGTAGTAATTGTTGTAACCGTAACGGTCGGCATAGGCATACAACGGAATGTTCTGGTTTCCGATGGAACCGTAGCCGGCACGCAGTTTCAGCTTATGAACTTCGGGTAATTCCTGCATGAACTCTTCGCTTTCCACATTCCATCCTCCGGAGAGTGAATAGAAGGTACCCCATTGGTTTCCTTTGCTGAAACGGGAAGAACCATCACGACGCAGAATTCCGGAAAGGTAGTACTTCTGATTAAAGTTGTAGCTGACATTTCCAAAGAAAGAAACCAGAGTGGATTCCCAAACGGACTGATTGATGTTGGTTTTGCTGGAACCCAATCCCAGGTAGAGAAAATCAGGATTGGTATTCAGAAAATCACTTTCACTTCCGTAGATACCGCTGCCTGAGTTTTTAATCGCTTCTGCCCCGATCATCGTAGTCAGATTATGTGTATCGTTCAACGTAATATTATGATTGAGCGTGGCATTGACAACCCAGTTGAAGTTATCTACCGTCGAAACCGAGAGCCCATTGGTAGCATTAATGCGGTTAGCTGTTCCCCAGGTCTTGTCGTAAACACGGTTCACCGTATTGTTGTAATCAATCCCCGCAGTGGTTTTCAGCATCAGGTTGGCCGGCAGAGTAATCAGCACATTACCGGTTGCCAGTAAAGTTTTGATTTTTCGGGTTCTGTCGGTATTCTCAGTGATTCCCACAGGACTGTAGCCATCTCCAAAGAAAGAGTTGTACACTGCATTGCCATAAAATTCGGAGGGTAAATCGACGAGACTACCGGTGGGAGTATACACCGGGATGGCCGGATTGCGGAAGAGCGCATAACGTACCACGCTACCCCCTTCGCCGGCGAAACCATCACCCGAGCTCGATATTAGTTGGTTATCCGACAAACCACCACTGATATTCAGACCTACCTTCAGCCATTTCTTCACCTGCGAGTTGATGTTGGAACGTAAACTGGTTCGTGAAAAACTGGTATTTTGAATAATCCCGTCCTGTTTGTAGATCGTTCCGGCAATCAGGTATTGGGTCTTATCATTCCCGCCGCTGATCGACAGTTCGTGCGACTGAAAAGGTGCCGTGCGGAAAATTTCCTCCAAATGGCTCACATTGGCAAAATCCTGTGCCCAACTGCCTTCGATGAGCGAACGTTTTACAACCGAAGTAGCATTATCAGCCCTTGCAGCCTCGTTGTACATACTAATGTATTGCTCGGTGGTTGCCATTGGAGTTAACCGGCCGTGCTTCTGGAAGCCCAGTTGGGTATTGTAGCTGATTTTCGAATCACCGGATTTTCCGCTTTTGGTGGTAATTAGTACGACACCATTGGTTGCACGTGATCCGTAAATCGCTGCGGAAGAAGCATCTTTCAAAACCGTCATGCTTTCAATTTCATTTGGAGAGATATTGTTGAGTGCTCCTTCAACGGCTATACCATCGACAATATAAAGCGGTTCGTTACTCAGGCTGATGGAGTTGACACCGCGGATACGCACCGACACCGCAGCTCCGGGCGCACCAGTCTGAGCAGAAACGCTCACCCCCGCCACGCGGCCCTGTAAGGCTTGTTGCGTAGAAGCTACCGGAATTTTGCTAAGATCGGTCCCTTCTACTTTACCGATGGCACCCAGCACATCACGCTTTTTCTGAACGGAATATCCTACTACCACCAGTTCATCAATGACCTGCGTGTCCTGTTCCAACAAAACAGTCAGAAAAGACTCACCGGCATAGTTAATCATTTTTGTTTTGTAGCCCACATAGGAGATACGGATAGCCGCATTCGGTGAAACCGCGATACTGAAATCTCCATCCAGTCCGGTTACTGTACCGGCTTGCGTACCTTCCACCAGAATATTTACGCCAATCAGCGGCTCTCCTGTTTTTGCATCTTTCACCACACCCTTCACCCCGCCGGAGCTCTGAGCATTGATCATCAAAGCGATGCTACTTAAGAAGAATAAAAACAAGGTTTTTTTCATGATTTATTGTGTATAACGTTGGTTACTGATAAGCAATCACACTTCCATTAGCAACTAACTGATTGTTCTTACGAACAATGCGGGTTCCTGCCGGAAGTTCTGTCAAAACCCTGGCCTGGTTAGCCGGAAGTTCAATTTTGGTAGCTTCGCTGATGCCGCGTGCCACATATTCTTTCGAAACGATATCAAACACATCTGAAGTACCGGATGGATAATAGGTAATAGTTTTTGCCTGAGAATGCGGATTGTAGTAGAGGTAAACCGGATATTGCTTTACAGCATAGAAATCGGTAGTATTACAATTCAGTCGTAAAATACCGGTTACATCCGTTGTATCCACCATCGCTCCATAAATACCTACCGGCGAAGTGCTGTACAAACTGAACATACTTTCTTTGGGATTCTTCGGGTTCCAGTTTGGACCATCACCTAACGCCACAGGATGAACCCCCTTCAGTTCGGGCTTATTAAACATATCTTCGTAGCGGAGACCTTCATAGGCCACTATGGAATTGGTATATCCTTTCAGTTCAGGAAGCCACTGATGCTTATCATCCATATGATCCGGATAGAAAAGTCGGCTGGCATTCACGTTATTGAGCATCCACTTTCCAATTGCATTTGCAAAACGGGGTTCATATTTCACCAGGGGCACTAATGGCCAGGATGTTTTTATACTGTTCATCAGGAAGGCATAACCGCCCCCATCGATCAGACTGCCCTGCAAACCACTCACATCGTAGTTGCCCCATTTGCCTACAATAATGCCCCAACCGTTACGTCCCTTCGGATTTTTACATCCATCAAACACCCAGTTAATCATTTTTTCCACATCGTAGGTAGTTCCCTGTTCGGCATTCAAACGTGCAGCCGTGTAAATACCCATCGGCAGCAGAATCTCATAGAAGCGGCTTTCCTTTTGACTGTCGAGCACAGCAATTGCTGATTTAGCATGCTTCAGGTAGCGTTCGTCCTTGTATTTCTGATAAGCGGAATACAGCACATAACCGTGACCACCGGCAGCATCCTGTTGCAATGGAATGTGGTTGACCATCCCTTTCATCTGACCATAATCAAAAAAGGAATAATCGTAATTGCCATTCAGGATGGAATCTGCTTTTACAAATTGCTCTGCAATGGAGCGTTGGATATTATCGGCATTTTCTACTCCGGGAAACACATCCGAAACAGCATAAAACAATACATTCGGGAAAACATCGTACCACCAGTCGCGACCGTAACCGCCACCCAACAATGCTACTTCAGGAGTGGTGTTATTCATCACAATGTTCCAGCCATTATCCGAATTGAAATAATTCTGGATCATTTTCACGTAATTGTATCCGTTTTGCTGCGTTTTGTCAATACCCATCAGTCCGGCTCCAAGAAGGGCTGCGAGAGAATTCAGACTCTCGTGAAACTCACCATTGTTATTAGCTGAGCCCTGTCTTACATCGTTAATGGCAGTATAAAGACCGAATGTAATCTGTGGAATGTTGCGCTGACTGTTATCCAGCCAGATCATACTTCCCGCAGGCAATTCAGCGTTGAAATCAAAGACATAGGCATCAAAACTCCTGGCTTTTTCTTTCCAGTCGATGATCTTATAGGGTGAGGGCAGTTCAGGCATGGAGTCAATGCGCGGAATACTGGCTTGTAGAACCGCCGCGCCAAAATCCTCTTTGTTGTTGCACGAGAACAGGAGAAGGCCTGCAAAGACAATCAGAAAGATGTTTTTTAGTTGTTTCATACGGTAATAATTGTTTTTTCAAGGGTCGTATGGAACTCGCATGTCATCATTACCATAACCTTGTATGTGAAGTATTTACATGCTCGTTTCATATCTTTTAATTTACCACTATTTGTTCGTTATTTGTTTGGTATGTTTCGTATCAATTTCTTTTATAATGTGTTGTGCCAACGGCAATGAGATCAGTTGTATAGCGCCCACAATAACCAGGGCATATTTCAACGCAAAATCTTCGGAAATCACGTATGCCAAGAGGATGAACAACAGCATACCGGAAGCACGTCCCACAAAAAGCCCTACTTCGTGACTCATGATATAAGCATATTCATTTCGTTTTTCAATGGAAGATACCGCATCAATGGTTTTCATCATCGTGGGAAAATAGGCCAGGTCGTGAAGGGGCTGAAACAACACCTTGCAAAGCACGAACACGATGACACCGAAAGCTGAAAACATCAAACCGTTCACTAATGTTCCGATGAAGAACACAAAAAGTCCGAATCCGAAAATATACATGCGGTGCTGGGGTTTACTGATTCTGCCTAACACGTACACCAGGATAGCTGTCAAACCACCACCGATGCCCTGTATCAAACCGAGAGAACCTTCATCACCAACAAGTTTCATCACCAGAATAGCGGGAGCAGTCACCAGGAATCCCTGTACCATTCCTTTGAGTCCTGCCAGCATCAGCAACTTTTGCCACAGAACATGAAAGCGAAAATAAATGAACTTCTTTTGTACCGGATTGGAGAATTTACCCCGTGACAAAACTATACTTGCCAGCACTGCGATAATAAAAACAACCACGGTGATTAACTGATAACCGGCATTAATATCGAGAGTATGACCAAGAATCATTTTACCATCGATAGTGGCCAGGAATACGCCCACGATTAGCGGAACCACGATGCTCCATAACGAAAAGAAAAACGATTCCAGTCCAAAGAAATAATTTCGATTACCATCGTTGGTTGAATTCAGGGTCAGCAAATAACGATTTGTCCAGAAAAATCCGGTAGAAGCTCCCAGAATAAACCCGGCAATACCGAGCTCCACGATGCTGATCGACTCTACAAACATCATCACCATCAGCGAAATAGCCGACAGAATAATCCCGAACATATACAACAGGTTTACCCTGAAAATTTTCAGCATCGCTCCATTCAGCACCGAAGTACTGACCACGCCGATGTACATGCACAACTGGTATATAATCACAAAAGAAGGACTTCCGGTGTTACGCATGATGTAGGCTCCCACGAAGATCTCGATGATGGGAAGGATAAGCGCATACAGCATGTTGGTAACCAACAGAGTACGCATGTTGAGCGGTTGCGATTGAAAAAAGGTCAGTTCGCCTTTCAGGTTCTTTGCCATCGTTATTTCTTTAAGGAACGTAAGATTTCATTAATCGAAAAATCAGCACTGCAGATGACTTCGTCACTGGCTCCGTAGAAAATCCGGAGTGTATCACCCTCTACATAATGTCCGTTGGTAAAAACTACATTTCCGAAAAATCCGGTTTGTTCGTATTCGGCAATGGGCTCCATAATAGGCTTTTCACTACGGGCGAGTACTTTAGACGGATCGTTCAAATCAAGTAATAAAGCACCCAGACAATAGCGGTGTTCGTGATTCGCGCCGTGGTAGATTTCAAGCCAGCCTTCAGCAGTTTTGACGGGAGCACCACCAGCACCTACGCGGGCCGAATCCCAGCTTCCTTCACGGGTTACCGCTACGCATTTGTGATTCCCCCAGTGAATGCGGTCGGGCGATTGTGCCAGCCAGATGTAGTTGCCTCCCAGCTCGGGACTACTAGGACGGTGCAAGGCGTAATACATCCCGTTAATCTTTTCTTCGAAAATAGCACAGTCTTTATTATGCGGCGGAAAAATCATTCCTCGGCGGTCGTACTCCTTAAAGTCGTTGGTAACAATCAGTCCAACACCCACGGCTACGGGCGAAACCTCTGTGAAAGTGAGGTAGAAACCATCTTCCATAGTAGCCACTCGGCAGTCTTCGATACCAAAGGATTCTAAAAAGCCTTCTCCGAAAATGGGTGGATAGGCAGGATCTTCGTAAAAATGAACATCATCGTCGCTGCATACCAGTCTGAGATAGGATAAAGTGGTAAGATAATTCTGTCCCTTAAACTTAATAACACGGGGATCCGATGCATCCAGGCGGGGATCGTTCATATCGAAACTGAGCACTACAATATTGCCTGCTTCATTGTAAACCGGGAAACTGATTTTCCCTTCGATTTGTTTGGGTCGCTCGGCAACGCGCAGTAACAGCCAGGTTTTACCATGTAGTCTGAAAACGCCGGGATTCAGCAGACAGGTGATTTCCATTCCCTCAATTCCGGGATTTAAATCGGATGGCGATAATAAAGGATTGTTGATTGAACGTTTAGCTATATCCATGATATGTTTTGATTTAATTAGTATTTCAGGTTTGACGGAGGCAAATATAGAAGACATTTCCACAGAGCAGGGTATCTTATTTCGACAATAGGGTACACTCGTCTTGCAAAATCAGCCTGATATACCGTATTGTCGAAATAAGATACTCAGGGGCCGTAACGAACGTTTAAAAAATAGTATATTTGCGTATAATTTGATAGAACAGCGTTTCCCATGAAAAAACATATGTATTTGTTACTGTTTTCACTTACAGTACTCAACACGACTGCAAAAAACTATGATTATGTGAACCTGACGAATAACGACGGTCTGTCGAATAGTTCCATCAATACGATTTTTCAGGATTCTGACGGCTTGATGTGGATTGGCACCTGGGACGGACTGAATGTATACAACGGTCGGGATTTTAAAGTATTCAAACCGGATCCGGGAAATCCTCGAAGTATCAGCAATAACATCATTCGGGATGTTGTTGAAGGAAAAAAGAACACACAATGGATAGCTACCGATTTAGGGATAAACAAGCTGAATACAAAAACAAAAACCTTTGAACGGTTTTTAATCAATGAGCTGAATAAGACCGTATATAATGAACACTCTTTTCTGATTGCCAAGAACAGCTCAAATCAGGTTTTTGCCGCTGTTTACGGGCAGGGGATTTTTTATTATCGGGAAGAGGAAAATAAGTTTATCCGCTTGCAGGTTAACAACTCCTTTCTGTTTAAAAAGATTTTCTTTGATCTGGATGATAACCTCTGGACATTTATGGAAAATGGGATGCTTCGGAAAATTGTTTTCAGAAAAGGAACAGGAGACCGGATACAGGTGATGAACACCGTCGATTTTCAGCATGCCAACAACATCCTGTCGGTTTTTTATGATAAAAACAATGAGATATGGATGCAGTCGATTGACAATAAACTATCCTCTTACCGGATTTCGGAAGGTGTTTTTAACCAACATACGACCCTGAGTCCTGCAATCGGGACTCTCAATGCCATTGTATTTCAAGACAACACTCAACTTTGGGGTTCCGGCAGTGGTTTATTTTCTTATAATGCGAATACAAAGCAGGTAGAAACGGTTCTTAACAATGTTCCGGTATTATCGCTACAGGCCGGATCACAGCAAATAATCTGGGTAGGCACCGACATGCAGGGCGTGTGGATGCTGACACCACCGCGGGAAAACTTTCAGACTTTTTCATCAGAGAATATCCCGGGCTTTGGAAAAAGTGCGGTAAGAACCTTTTTTGAGGATGAAAACGGAATGCTCTGGGTAGGCACAAAAGGCAGTGGTATTTATGTATTCGGGAAACAGGAAACTGAAGGACAGTTAACCACGAAGAAGCTCTTTACCACGGCGGAGGGATTACTGAACAATGCCGTATACACCATAGTTCCGGGAAAAGGAAATGAATACTGGATTGGCACCGATGGCGATGGCATCAATTATTATGATATCAGTTCCAAAAGCATTAATGTGCTGAAAATTCCGGAAAGCATCAAAAAGAAAGTAAATCTCTCCTCTGTATATTCAATATATGTAGAATCGGAGAACCTGATATGGGTGGGAACCAGTGGCTATGGAATGTATAAAATTGAAATCAACCGGGCCACCCAACCGTACACCATCCTTACGTACAAACAATATATTTACCGGAACGACCAGCCAGCTTCGCTCAGCAACAATATCGTGTATTCCATTATACGTGACGATAACGAGCATTTATGGGTGGGTACACGCGGAGGAGGATTAAATCGCTTTCATCTGAAAACGGAGCAGTTTCAGACCTATCGTTTTTCGTCCGACAATCCCGGATTTATCAGCAGCGATGATGTACTTTGTTTGTATAAAGACAAAAACGGATATCTATGGGCAGGTACCAGTATGGGGCTGAATAAACTACTCCGGTTTGAGGATGGAAAACCGGTTTTTGCCCGCTTTACAGAGAAAGAAGGCATGCCCAACAATACCATCCACGGAATATTGGAAGACAACAACCACAACTTGTGGCTGAGTACAAACCGGGGAATTGCACGGTTTATTCAGGATAAGGACGAATTCAGAATTATTTCCTACTTCAAAAAAGATGGCTTACAAAACAACGAGTTTTCCGATGGTGCATTTTACAAAAGCAATTCCAACAGCAAACTTTACTTTGGCGGAATCAGCGGTTTTACTGTATTTAATCCGGAAGAAATCACCCACAACAGCTACATGCCACGCTTATTGCTGGATGCCTTTCTGATCGACAACCTCGACAGCAACCTGGAGGACTACCTACGGAAAACGGCCCGGGGGAGGCAATTGCTGCTATCCTACAAAAATAAATCCTTCAGCTTCAGATTTATCCCGCTTGATTATCTATCGGGCTCAAAATGTGAAATTTCCTATAGGCTGGAAGGCTTTCAGGAGGATTGGATTCAACTGGGCACCTCCAATACCATTGTTTTCTCCAATCTTCCCAAAGGAGACTATGTGCTGAAAGTCAGATGCAGCAATGCTGATAAAATCTGGAGCGATGAATTCTTCACTCTCCCGATACGCATGAGCCCACCCTGGTGGAACAGTGCCTGGGCCTATGTCCTGTATACGCTGCTGTTACTTTTGAGTACTCTGGGTGTGATTCGGTTAATGCGATATCAATTAAAAGTTCGCAATAACATACGGCTCAAAGAACTGGAGAAACAAAAAAACGAGGAAATTCATCAGGCTAAATTACGCTTCTTCACCAATATAGCCCATGAGTTCTCGAATTCGTTGACATTAATTTACGGACCTTGCGAACAATTGCTGGAAACCCATTCTTCGGATAGCAAAACCCGTAAATACATCAATATTATTAAGTCGAATTCGGAACGTATGCAAACTCTGATTCAGCAGCTGATTGACTTCAGAAAGGCCGAGACCGGGCATTTGCGCATTACAATTGAAAAGGTCGACGTGACTGAACTGGTTAAGTTCGTTCTGGATAATTTCATGGACATCCTCGAACAAAAGAAAATCAAGCTTCAATTAACCATAACTCCCGAAAGGCTCTCTTGGAATACCGACCGTGACAGCCTCGAGAAAATAATTTTCAACTTACTGTCGAATGCAGTCAAGTATACCCCTGTGGAAGAGACTATCATCATAAAAATTGAAAAAAAAGAAACAGAAAATCAATTACAGATACAGATAAGCAATACAGGCATTGGTATTCAGGAGGCACATCAATTGAGTATTTTCGACCGGTTTGAAGTACTGGAAAGATTCGAAAAACAAGTAATGAAGGGATTGGAAACGCGCAACGGTATCGGCCTCGCCCTGTGTAAAAGTCTGGTGGAATTACTGCGGGGACATATAAAACTGGAGAGCGACGGATCAACATTTACATCGTTTATCATTCAGCTTCCCAGGCAGGAGACTGATACTACCAAAGTTTCCTACAGAACTGAAACTGCTGAAATTAAAGTTACGAAGGAACCAAAACTCATCAGAGAAAACAAAGAAAAAGAGCGCCTTCTGGTCCCCGACCGAACAAAGGAAGGTTTGATTTTAGTTGTCGATGATGATCCGGAGATTCGCTCATTGTTAACTGATTTACTGAATGAACGCTATGAAGTTGTCGAAGCAGGCAACGGTCATGAAGCCTTTGAAATTATCAAGTTACGAATGCCAGTTTTAATTATCTCCGATATCATAATGCCAGTGATGAACGGTGTTGACTTCGTAAAAAGCATGAAAGAACAGGAATTGACACGACATATTCCCATAGTATTGCTTTCGACAAAAAGCTCGGTGGAAAGTCAGATTGAGGGCCTTGAAACCGGTGCCGATGCCTATTTGGGCAAACCCTTTCACCCACGTCACTTGGATGCTCTGATCGACAGCCTGTTGCACCGTAACAAAGCAGTGCTGAATTATAGTGAATCGCCCTATTCGGCAGTAGAACAACTCGAAGGCAAACTCATCCGGAAAGAAGACAAAAAACTGATAGTGAAGATTACTTCCATTATTTATGATCATATCGACAACGAGTCCCTATCGCTCGATTACATTGCCGGCGAAGTAGCATTCAGCAAAATGCAGCTCTACCGTAAGATGAAAGAGATTTTAGGGCAAACACCCACTGAGTACATTCGCTCAATACGATTGAAGCATGCTGAGAAACTCCTGAAAACGACCAACAAAACCGTACTTGAAATCATGTATACCTGCGGATTTAACAATAAAGCCTATTTTTACCGGGAGTTTCAGAAGAAGTTCCATGACACTCCCAATGAGTACAGGAAGAAATTAGCACATTAAGATACGGCAACTATCATCCTGGTCACAGTATAAAACAAGGAAATTCGCGACAGTTAACCAAGATTCACGGGTTTTGAGTATCGTGTGAATCAAAAAAAAGTTCTAATTTCGCAAGCTCATTTAATCTCGACAATCCTTTCTTACAAAATTGAATAGAAAATGAATTATATAAACGCATTGGAAATTATCGGCACCCTTCTCAGCTTTATTTATCTTTACCTTTCGGTGAAGCAAAAAATCAGTTTATGGTTGTTTGGTTTCCTGAGTGCGCTGGTGTATGCTGTGGTATTTTATCAGGCAAGGTTTTATGCTGCAATGAGTCTGCAACTCTACTACCTGTGGGTAAGTGTATACGGCTGGTACAGCTGGAAGAAAAACAGAGAGACAACAGGAAAAGAATTGCCGGTACGACATACGCGGATCAACGAATGGCCTTTACTTTCGGGAGTATCGATAGCTATTATGTTGGTATACTATGCCCTTTTGAGTATGGGAACTGATTCGCCGGTACCGGGAGCCGACTCTTTTATCACGGCATTCAGCATCACCGCCACCTGGATGCTGGCTCGTAAGCAGGTAGAACATTGGCTCATCTGGATTGTAGTTGATAGTGTGGCCGTTGGAATTTATTTCATGCAAGGCCTGTACAGTACCGCATTACTATTTGTGGTATATGGTGTTATGGCTGTGGTAGGCTGGCGGCAATGGCGTAAAAATCTTCGATAAGAAACGATTATATTCAGTGTGATTTTCTAAACGTACTCAGCCCGTCACTTGCGGCTCACAATCCCATCACGCATGCGCACAATAGTGTCACACTTGTGACTCAAAACCCCATCAGGCATGCGCACAATAGTTTGACATTTGCGACTCAAAACCCCATCAGGCATGCGCACAACAGTGACACACTTGCGGCTCACAATCCTGCGACACCTGCTACACACAGCACCAAAAAAAGCAGCGTTACTCTCATTGGCGACACTGCTTTTTATGGATGTATAACCAGCACACAGGCCGGCACTACTTTTTTCAAAATTAACTAAATTCGAGATATCTTCATAACTTGCAATATCTTCAAATTCGCTCTACACGTTTTTTATCCGTAGATAATATTCCCTTGTTCATCGGTCAATCCTTCGAAGCTCTTGATGTATTGCTCCATCGCGCGGAAGCTCATACCCATGCTCGAATAACCACCATCGTGATACAGGTTTTGCATGGTCACTTTCTTTGTCAGATCGCTGAACATCACCACGCAATAGTCGGCACATTCGTCGGCCGTAGCATTTCCCAGCGGCGACATACGCTCCGAGAAATCGACCAGGCTATCGAACCCTTTGATACCGCTACCGGCAGTAGTTACAGTTGGCGATTGCGAAATGGTGTTGATACGCACATGTTTCTCGCGACCATAAATATAGCCAAAACTACGGGCGATTGACTCCAGCATAGCTTTAGCATCGGCCATATCGTTGTAACCAAACATAGTACGCTGAGCAGCACCATACGACAAAGCGATTACCGAACCCCAATCGTTGATAGCATCTTTTGCTTTACAAATCTGCAAAATTTTATGGAACGAAATAGCTGAGATGTCGAGTGTCTGATTGAGTAAACCATAATCGAGGTTGTCGTAAGGACGTTTTTTACGTACGTTGGGCGACATGCCAATTGAATGGAGTACAAAATCGAATTTACCTCCGAAAAATTCCATTGATTCGTCAACAACCTTCTCCAGATCCTCAACGCTGGTGGCATCGGCAGGAATCAGTTTAGCATTGAGTTTTTCGGCGAGCTCGTTGGTAGTACCCATACGTATAGCCAGCGGAGTATTTGATAATGTGATAATTGCACCTTCTTCGACACAACGTTCGGCTACTTTCCATGCGATTGACATGTCGTTGAGCGCTCCAAAAATAATTCCTCGTTTACCTTTTAATAAATTATTACCCATGATTTAACTTATTTGATTACTGATGTATGAAACCTTTTTTAAAGACGAAAAGTTCATACCTGTTTAAATTTTGGCACAAAAGTACGCAAAATGTGCAATATTACCAAATTATCCTTTCATTATTTCCATCTGATGGCGTACCGATTCTTCGTGAATGGCCACCAGCACCGATTTCATAAACTCCTCCTTCATGCCCATGTCCTTTGCCTGAGCAATTCGCTTCTGAAGAATTTCGTCGTAGCGATGCTCTTGCAGGATAGGCATATTATGTTCTTTTTTGTACATCCCAATTTCGCGCGACACCCGCATACGCTTAGCAAGCAGTTCGAGCAGATCGTTGTCGAGGTCGTCGATCTGGCGGCGCAAAGCCGTAAGGTTTTCGGTAGTTTGGGTAGTATCGCGAATTACCAGGGCATTAAGAATGAAGTCGAGCACGGCAGGAGTAACCTGCTGAGGAGCATCGCTCCAGGCCTTCTCCGGATTCATATGCGTTTCGACGATAAGTCCATCAAAATTCAGGTCCATAGCCTGCTGACACAGTGGAGCCACCAGTTCACGTTTCCCGCCGATATGACTGGGGTCGCAGATAATCGGCAATTCGGGCATTTGGCGATGAAGTTCGATAGGAATATGCCATTGTGGAAGATTGCGGTAGATTTTTTTGTCGTAGCTACTGAAACCACGGTGGATAGCACCAATTTTACGAACCCCCGCGTTGTAAACACGTTCGATGGCCCCAATCCAGAGGTCGAGATCGGGATTCACCGGATTTTTGATGAGAACAGGGATGTCGGTACCTTCTAGGGCATCGGCAATTTCCTGCACCGCAAAAGGGTTAGCTGTAGTTCGCGCACCGATCCAGAGGATGTCGACATCGGCAGCCAGGGCGGCACGTACGTGAGCAGCCGTAGCTACTTCGGTAGAGATATACATGCCGAGTTCCTTTTTCACCCGTTGTAACCAGGGCAGACCCTCAGCACCAATACCTTCGAAGCCACCTGGTTTGGTACGTGGTTTCCAAATGCCGGCGCGATAAATCTGCACCCCGTTAGCGTGCAGTTGGCGCGCAGTTTCCATCACTTGTTCTTCCGTTTCGGCAGAACACGGACCGGCGATAATCAGCGGTCGTTTCGGGTCAACACCCGGTAATAAAATTGATTCGAGTTCCATTATTTTAAATTATTAATTGTTAATTATTAATTGTCAGGGGCTACCCGTTAGTGAAGCGAAGCGCAACGCCCTGTTAGTGAAGCGAAGCGTAACGCCCCGTTAGTGAAGCGAAGCGTAACGCCCCGTTAGTGAAGCGAAGCGTAACGCCCCGTTAGTGAAGCGCGAAGCGCGTAACGCTCATTAGTGAAGCGAAGCGCAACGCCCCGTTAGTGGAGCGCGAAGCGCGTAACGCCCCGTTAGCGCAGCGCAGCGAAGCGCTCCCCCGCCTTGCGCAACATTTCCTCGGTACAACACAGCGAAATCCGCACATACCGGTTTCCCTTATCCCCGAAAATCAATCCCGGAGTAATAAATACATTCTTTCCGTAGAGCACTTCATCGGCCAACTCCCCCGAATCGACATAGCGATCAGGAATTTTTGCCCACACAAACATCCCCACCTGATGGGTATCGTAACTACATTCCATCGCATCCATAATCGCATAAGCCAGCACGCGCCGACGAGCATATACCCGGTTCATCTCCGAATGCCATTCCTCCGAATTCTTCAAAGCAGCCACAGCCCCCACCATCAACGGGCGATACATCCCCGAATCCACGTTCGACTTCACCTTCAGAATCCAACCAATAAAAGTAGCATTCGAGGCCAGCATCGCCATACGCCAACCGGCCATATTGTGCGACTTACTCATCGAATTCAGTTCAATACAGGTATCTTTCGCTCCCTCAACCGATAAAATGCTGATTTTCTGATCGTTCAAAATAAAACTATAGGGATTATCGTTACAAATCACAATCGAATGCTTCTTACCAAAAGCTACCAGCTTTTCAAACAACTCCACACTGCCATTCGCACCGGTAGGCATATTCGGATAGTTGACCCACATCAGCTTCACCCGACTCAAATCCATTTTCTCCAATGCCTCAAAATCGGGTTGCCAGTTGGCATCTTCCTGCAAATCGTAGGTCATAATTTCGGCTTCACACAACCGGCTCGCCGAAGTATAGGTAGGATAGCCCGGATTGGGAACCAATACCGCATCGCCCGGATTTACAAAAGCCAACGTGATATGCAGAATCCCTTCCTTGGAACCAATCAGGGGCTGAATTTCGGTTGCAGCATTCAGCGAAACTCCATACCACTTAGCGTACCAGTCGGCAAAACCCTGCCGCAACTCGGGGATCCCCACATAACTCTGGTAACCGTGGGTATCCGGTTTACGTGCTTCGGCACACAATGCCTCTATTGTCGCTTCCGAAGGAGGCATATCCGGATTGCCTATACCCAGATTAATCACCTGTTTACCAGCAGCATTCATTTCAGCCACTTCACGCAGCTTCTTCGAAAAATAATATTCATTGACCGACTCCAGTCTTCTTGCAGGAACTATCATAATTAATTGTTAATTGTTAATTTGGCATACCTTTTCATCACCTGTTAATTGATAATTAATAATTAACAATTATAGAGGTGTAGCTGCTTCTCCGTATTCTCCCAAAATCTGAAAATCTTTCAGCAAGGGCCGTATCGCATCCAGCGACTGACGATAACGCTCGTAACTATCGAAGGTAAGGTTGATGTAAAACTGATATTCCCATTCGCGACCTATAACAGGCAACGATTGAATTTTGGTAAGATTGATGTGGTAGAACGAAAGAATCGACAACACCTTGGCCAAACTTCCTTCCTCGTGAGGCAGGGTGAAAACCACCGAGGCTTTATTACTGGTAATCGAAGGCCGCAAGCGCTCGGCTGTATCGGGATGAGCCACAATCAGAAAGCGGGTAAAGTTCCGCTTGTTGGTTTCTATTTCGTCGGCCAGAATCTCCAGACCGTACATCCGGGCGGCATAAGCGCTACAAATAGCAGCCCGACCAGTTACTCCGGTATCGGCAATCTCTTTTGCCGAAAGTGCAGTATCGTCGGCCTCCACTGCTCGAATATGATGATTCTTTTCCAGAAAATCCTCGCACTGACGAAGTGCAATTGGATGCGAATACACTTCCCGGATATCTTTCAACTCTTGTCCGGGTAGCGCACAAATACAATGCGAAATCCGGAGTTTATGTTCGCCCACTACCACATCGCCACTTTCGCGCAGTAAATTATAGTTGGGTAGCAAACTTCCGGCAATGGTATTCTCGATGGCTACAATGCCCATCACATCCTGCTCGTCGCTAATCGAGTCGAACACTTCTTTAAAAGTAATGCAGGGGAGTATCTCTATTTCTTCGTCGCTAAAAAACTGTCGTGCTGCGATATCGTGAAAAGCACCGCTAACTCCTTGAATGGCTATTCGTTTCATGTGTAAATAATTATTTTTTAAAAAGTCACATGGAACTCGCATGCCAACATTACCATAACCTTGGATGTGAAGTATTTACATGCTCGTTTCATCGCTTACTTCGGTTTCGTTACTTGTTAAAAAAAATCCTGCTCAGGTGAATGAGCAGGATTCGTTTGTTCTATCAATTGTATGGTCAATTTTTATCACACGATTACCTGCCCTTACTGCTTAAAGTAAAAGTAAAAATAAAAGTATGTAAAAAATCGAGTCATATTCGTTTTCGTTGTTTTACGGTGCAAAAGTAATACTTTTTCAATAAAGAGCAAGAAAAAGAAGAAAATATTTGAAATTTTCTTCTTTATGTAATAAAATGAAAGCCTGCATCAACTATTCCGGTAGCCGGATTACAACTTTCACACTGCCGGATAACCTATCGGCGACCGATCTGAAAGAATCGCTTAGAATCGCTTTCTGGTAAGTACCTTTAATCCATCAGCCACAATTTTAACATGAATCTCGGTACCTTCTTCATACGGCTCTCCATCGTAGTGAAACGGCCCCGGAGCGTCGCGGTGCAGCACCACCTCGCGGGTTCGCAACGTTGTCATAAAAAACCCCTTATCAATAGTTTTACTAAAAAGTTCAATGGCCAGCGAAGGAATAGCTATCATCGGAAAATTACTCATCACCGAGATATCCAGTTTTCCATCCTGCACACTGGCCTGGGGCGCTATATAGGCATTGTTACCCCATTGCGAAGCGTTGGCAAATGTAAGCACAAAAGCCTTCGATTTAAAATCGATTCCATCGCCCTTTAGCTCGTAGCTCATCGATTTATAATTAAAATAACCGGTAATTATTTTTTCAAGATAAGCCATGATGCCGCGCTGTTTCCCTTTTGCAAATTCGGTACTCACATAGGCATCGAAGCCGGTTCCACAGGTACAGAAAAACGGATTTTCATTTACCAATCCATAATCAATAAGAATTTTCTCCGAATTATTTAACTGGCGGATAGCCGATTGAACACTCATCGGAACGTTCAGATGGCGGGCCAGTCCGTTGCCGGAACCTGCCGGAACGATGCCCAGTGCGGTATCGGTATGAATGAGCGAACGAGCCACTTCGTTGACCGTGCCATCGCCCCCCACCGCTACCACGGCAAAAAAACCTTCGTCGGCAAAACGTTTAGCCAACTCCCTTCCATGGCCGGCATGATCGGTAAAAACTATTTCGGGAATATACTGAGAGGCATCGAGCTCCTGGTGAATAAGTTGAGGAATCCCCATTTTGGAGCCCGTACCGGAGTTCGGATTAATTACAAACGCAATTTTATGTCGCATAGCTGCAATAATAGTTTCAATCGGATGACGAAAGTACAAAAAAATACCATCTGTATAACCATTTCTTGTGTAGATTGTTGTACTTTTGTTATTCATAGTTCTTTTTAAAACTCAGACACCATGCCACGCAAAAGCAAAAAGCAGGGAGGCAGTACGCGCCTTCGCAAGACCGATCTGGTTCGCAACATAATCGACATTTTCAAAGACAGCCCTGAAATTATTTTCAACTATAAGCAAATCAGCAAATTACTTACTATTAAAAGCGACTCACAGAAAGTATTTGTGAATCAGATTCTATATGAACTGCTGGAAGAAGATTTTATTACTGAAGTTTCGAAAGGAAAATTCAGACTTAATTCGCGAGGAGGATTTATCACCGGAACGATCACCCGCGAGGGGGTGAAAACCTTTTTATTGCCCGACGATGGAGGCGAACCGGTATTTATTCCGGAGCGTAAAACCAATCACGCCCTGCTCAACGATAAGGTGAAGGTGTTTTTATATGCCCGTCGGAAAGGGCAAATGCCCGAAGGCGAGGTGGTGGACATTACCGAGCGTGCCAAAGATACTTTTGTGGGAATTCTGGATGTGTCGGACAATTACGCTTTCCTTATTTGCGACAACCGGGTACTTACTACCGATGTATTTATCCCTAAATCGAAGCTGAATGGGGCAAAAAACGGGCAAAAAGTGATTGTAAAGCTGATGCAATGGGAGCCCAACATGAAAAATCCGGTGGGCGAAGTTATTGATATTCTTGGAAATAAAGGCAACAACGATGCTGAGATGCATGCAATTCTGGCCGAATATGGCTTGCCCTATACCTATCCGGCCGAGGTGGATGCTGCTGCATCGAAGATGGATGCCGGAATCACGCCTGAAGAAATTGCGAAACGTGTGGATATGCGCGGCATTACTACATTCACCATCGACCCGCGCGACGCTAAGGATTTCGACGATGCACTTTCGCTTCGGAAGCTGGAGAATGGCTTATGGGAAGTGGGGGTACATATTGCCGACGTGACGCATTATGTGCGACCGGGAAGCATTATCGACCGGGAAGGGAGCGAACGCGCTACTTCGGTATATCTGGTCGACCGCACCATCCCGATGTTGCCGGAGCATCTATCGAATGGGATTTGTTCGCTTCGTCCCGACGAAGATAAGCTAACGTATTCGGTTATCTTTCAGATGAACGACGAAGCCGAAGTGAAGCACTACGAGATTGCTAAAACGGTGACCCGCAGCGATCGTCGTTTTACCTACGAAGAAGCACAACAGGTGATTGAAACGGGGCAGGGCGACTACAAAGCAGAAATACTTACGCTCGACCGTCTGGCTAAAATCCTTCGGCAACGGAGGTTTGAAAACGGCGCTATCGCGTTCGACCGGGTAGAGGTGCGGTTCGAAATTGATGAGCAGGGTAAACCACTTTCCGTCTTTTTCAAGGAACAAAAAGATGCCAACAAACTGATTGAAGAATTTATGTTGCTCGCCAACCGAACGGTAGCCACTCACATTGGCAAACCCGGGAGAGGGCTGAAAGCTAAAACCTTTGTTTACCGTGTACACGATGTGCCCGATCCCGACAAACTGCAGAACTTCTCGCAATTTATAAAGAAATTTGGCTATACGCTTAAAACAACCGGAAAGCAAACCGTTATTTCAAGCTCTATCAACCAATTGCTCGATAAAGTAGAAGGCCGTAAGGAGCAAAATCTTATTGAGACGCTGGCGATACGATCGATGGCCAAGGCTACCTACACTACCGAGAACATTGGTCACTATGGGTTGGGCTTCGAACATTACACCCACTTTACCTCGCCCATCCGCCGCTACCCCGATATGATGGTGCACCGGCTACTGGAACGGTATGCCGGGGGAGGGCGAAGTGTAAACCAGCAGGAGTACGAAGAATTGAGCCGGCATAGTTCGGAGCGCGAGCAACTGGCTGCCAATGCCGAACGCGCATCTATTAAATACAAACAAGTTGAATTTATGTCGCGTCACTTAGGCGAAGAATTCGACGGGGTGATTTCCGGGGTTACCGAATGGGGTATTTATGTGGAGATTGTTGAAAACAAATGCGAGGGGATGGTGCCGATCCGCGATCTCGACGATGATTATTATAATTTCGACGAGAAGAATTATTGCCTCGTGGGACGTCGTTACCAGCGTCGATTCCAGTTGGGCGACGAAGTGCGGGTGCAGGTGGCACGGGCCAATCTGGACAAAAAGCAGCTGGATTTCACTTTATGTGATTAACTCTGCTATGCCGGTATACTCAAATGACTTATAGGACTCATTTTTGAACCTATAAGTCATTTAAGTGTGTTGAAGTAATTGAATCACTCCATCGGCAGGTAAAAAAAACTCACCTAATATTTTGATCGGGCACCGCGGATTTCGGGCGACACCTCGTTGGTTTGTCCGGCTTGCTGGAGCACGGCCGATTGAATTTTAAGGAATCGGATAGATGCCAGATTCACCGGCTTGCCTTCAGCATCGATAGCATTACTGATATCCAACCCGTTGGAACCTGATTTTGCATCATAATCGGTACCTGAATTATTTTCGGCATAACCCCATTGTACCCGGTTGGCCGGAACTTTCCAAACCCCATCCTCATTTTCGTAGATAGCCGGAAGGAGTGTGCCGGTAAAGCTGATGCTGGAGGTTGACGTATGCGGCCACCACCATCCTCCGCTTTTTTCACCCCCGAAATAGGATTTCAATTCACCCGAAGCCCCCTCACTGTCTTCCCAGCGGATATTTTCGCCGGCAGTAGCCGGTTTAAAATAGCTGATGGTGTAGTTACGCTTAGATTCATTCGCCAAACTCCCTTTTAGTTCGTACCAGGTATCGTCGGGCCTGCCATTCCCGTTTGCATCGGTCATGACAAAAACAATTGCTGGTTCAGGTGCTGCGCCCTTCAAGGCTATGACCTCAAAATCGGGACCTTCATCATTCAATATCTCCCGTGGAAAACCGGCCACCACATAACCACCGAATCCACCCAGATACAACCAACCTTCGTGATGCTCCGGATTACCGGTAATATACTGCGTATCGAGCGGCTGTGCCAGCGAAGCATGTTGCCCCGGACCATACACATAGTCAAACACTTCCGAAAGATATACCGGCCCTGCTGGTTCCGGATCGGGAGTACAGGAAACCACCGACAACAGGAGGACAAACACTGCCGACAACTTAAAAATGCTTTTCGTTCCAACCATCCGTCCTACCGTCAACCAACCATCAGGCGTCCGACCGGCAGCAAAAGCCAGCAACCAACTCCTTGGATTTCGTACTAACTTCATACTTATCTGATCACTATCATCGTTGCACCAAAACCATACTCGCGAAACGAAGCATCCTGCACATAAAAAGTCTTATACCGCGTTTTGAGCGATTTCATTATTTCGCTACGCAGCACTCCCTCGCCTTTACCGTGAATAAAAACGATCTTCTGTCCTTTGCGGCGACTATTTTCGGCAATCACGGCATGGAACTTATCCATCTGAAGTTGAAGCATATCGGCATTCGAGAGGCCGGTGGTAGAATCGACCAACTCGTGGATATGAAGGTCGACTTCGATAAGTTCCGAACCTTTAGGCGTCTTTTCACGACGAAGAAGTTTTACCGGAGCAGCTTCTTTCTGCAACATCGCCTTTTTTAGTTCTTCCGGATTTATTTCCGGCATTTCCATCTTCTCTTCCGTAGTCAACACATACACCATTGCTTTATCGTCGAAATAATCATTCTCGGTAAAACTATGCAATTTATAGAACTTGAGCGGAGTAATCTGTAACTTCTTATCAATTACCGGCTGAGGCTGAAAAGTCTTGCCGACCTTGTAGGCCAGGGCCTGCACCCGGATATGCTCCCAGTCGTTCAGATCGGCGTTCGTCAGCACCGTGAGTTGCTCCTGCATAGTAGGCTCCAGCACTCCCTGCACCACCGAACGTTCGTGTTGAGGCTCCCCTACAACCACCGAATACATCAGAAAGTAGTTACTATCGTTGATTAAAATTACCTCATAATCGGAACTTTGCAGGTTCTTGACATCCACCGGCAAAAAAGCAAGTGCCACCTGGAGTGTGTCGCCTCCATCGGTTTCATAAATCTCCACCTGTCGCTGTGCCGATTGAAGCAACGACGATAAAGTCTCCTGTTCGAGGGCCGAAGCCGCATCGAAAGCAGCCGATGTGGCACGGTGAGCTCCACTGCTTTTTCCTGATTCTTCGGGCCCGGAGGTCGTTTCTTTTTTTGAACCGAAATCCCTGGTTGGAAAATTGGTAGAAGGATTTACTTTCGGAACTACCACACATTCGCGTTCGAGCACCGGGATTTCAAATCCATCTTCATCTTCAATATAAACCAGGCCTTTTTTTTCGTCGAAACGGGAAACGGTGCCACCGCCTACTGCGTTGACAAACCGTACTGTATCACCTTTTTTTAACATTATACGTTTGATTTTAGTTCGCTGAACGTTCTGGCTTCCCTTAGCTAACTCCGTTGGGTTAGCCGATTTTCGTTCGGCGATTTTTTTGTACTTTTGTGCAAAAATACGACAAATTTCCCGAACACGTGAGTAAACCGACGAACTTATCGCCCATCCGTATCAGCGAGTACGACTATCCGCTTCCCGACAATCGAATAGCCAACTATCCGCTCGAACAACGCGATAGCTCCAAATTGCTTGTATACCGTAACGGCACCATTAGTGAGAATATTTTCCGTAACGCCGGAGAGTATCTGCCTGCCGGAACCTTGCTGGTGTACAATAATACGCGGGTAATTCAGGCCCGCATGGTGTTTCAGAAGCTAACTGGTGCCCGCATCGAAATCTTCTGCCTGGAGCCGGCCGAACCAGCCGACTATGCACTTTCGCTGGGTGCTACGAAAAAGTGCAGCTGGAATTGCATGATCGGGAACCTGAAGAAATGGAAAGAAGGAAGTTTGACGCGGGAGCTGGTTATTGATGGTCGAAAGGTGCAGCTAAAAGCGACGAGGATGGAGCCTCTTGTGAACCAGGGGGAGGATCCGGAAGCAAATCGAAACATGAGTTCGTACCCTGTTTTATTTGAGTGGGACGACGACAGCCTTTGTTTTGCCGATCTGCTCGAAAAAAGCGGAGAACTGCCTATCCCGCCCTACCTCAACAGGGCCACGGAGGAGAAAGACCATGAAACTTACCAAACGGTGTACTCAAAAATCAAGGGTTCGGTGGCAGCACCTACAGCTGGTTTGCATTTCACCGAAGAAGTACTGAACGACCTTCGATCCAATAACATTGCAACGGAGGAGTTGACGCTCCATGTGGGTGCAGGCACTTTTCAGCCGGTGAAAACCGACGATGTAGCCGACCATCAGATGCATGCAGAGGTGATATCGGTACGACGATCGACCCTGGAAAAATTACTTCACCACCAGGGAAAAGTGGTTGCCGTAGGAACCACTTCGGTACGAACGCTCGAGAGTTTATATTACCTGGGAGTACAACTGCATGAACAGCGAATCAGCCCGAAGGATGCCCCCGGGAAGGCAGAAGAGCTTTCCAACGAAAGAGCCACAAAGCCACTTCAGGTTCATCAGTGGGAGCCCTACCAAACTCATTCGGAGCTCACCACCGAAGAAGCTTTACATGCCATTATCACCTATCTCGATGCAAATCAACTGTCAGGTTTACAGGCTCAAACTCAGATTATGATACGTCCCGGCTTTCAGTTTCGTATAATTAACGGAATGTTTACTAATTTTCATCAACCCAAAAGTACGCTTTTATTGCTCGTTTCCGCCTTTACCGGCCCCGGCTGGAAGGACCTGTACGACTATGCACTTACCCACGATTTCCGGTTTTTGAGCTATGGCGACAGCTCATTACTAATGCGTTAATAATCAGAAATGATGATTGTCCGACACCCGACAACCAGAAAGTAACCAACGGGCTCAATTCACAAATAATATTAAAGCGCCGACTGACAAATTGTCAAATGGCAGAATAATTGATATATTTGGCGCCGTAACAATTAAAAACATCAAATCATCATGATCTGGATTATTTTTGGTATCACCGCACTTGCCAGTTGGTTGGTACAAATGAATTTAAAATCGAAGTTCACAAAATATTCGAAAATCCCCATTGCCAACGGGATGACCGGGCGCGATGTAGCCCTGAAGATGCTTCACGACAACGGAATTTTCGACGTACAGGTAACCAGCACTCCCGGTCAGCTTACCGACCATTACAACCCGCTCACCAAGACTGTCAACCTGAGCGAAGGAGTATTCCATTCGAACAGCGTGGCAGCCGCCGCAGTTGCAGCTCACGAATGCGGACATGCGGTGCAACACGCCACCGCCTACGCTCCCCTTACCATGCGTTCGCGCCTGGTGCCGGTTGTTAGTTTTGCATCGAACTGGGTACAGTGGGTATTATTGGCCGGCATTGTAATGCTGGAGTCGTTTCCGCAGGTATTAACCATCGGTGTTGCCCTGTTTGCCGTTACCACCCTGTTCAGCTTTATTACCTTACCCGTCGAAATTAACGCCAGCAGTCGTGCGTTAGCATGGTTGAACTCGGCAGGAATTACCAATTACTCGACCCACGAGCCGGCAAAAGACGCATTGAAAAGCGCAGCTTACACCTATGTGGTCGCCGCCCTGGGATCGTTGGCAACTCTCATCTACTATGTAATGATTCTTTTAGGAAGAAGGGAGTAAGCACCGCTCCCCTCTTTCATTTTACTATAGCTAAGGGTAACCGGGATGTAAGCATACACCGGTTACCCTCTTCTTTTCCAGGCAGGGATCGACTCGGCCCTTTTAAGGGTTTCATCGTCATCCAGTTCATCCAGGGTGAAGGTCTCGTAATCGTTCGCTTCTGAATCGCCTAAGTAATTCAAATCCGCCTGAATTTCGGAAACATTATCCGGCTTCTGTGGTTGTTTTTCGGCAGCAACCGGATAATACGTACGGATAGCATCGTCGATCGGATTATCGGTCAATGCAGGAGCCGGTTGAGCGGGAGTTACCTGTTCCACTTCACCCGATTCAAAATTAATTACCACTTCGGGGATTTTATCTACCGGGTGAGTTACTTTCTGTTTAGTCGACGATTTAGGCATTCCCGGAATATCCGACACATCGTAACCTGTTGCAATTAAGGTGATTTTCACATCCTCGCCCAGGCTATCGTCGAAAGTAGCACCCCAGATTACCTGGATATCGTCGCCAATAGTAGCCATAAAATCGTTAATTTCTTTCACCTCCTCCATACGAATCTGGTGTTGGGTGGAGCAATACAAATTGAGCAGTACTTTACTGGCGCCACTTACATCATTGGTATTGAGAAGCGGCGAATTGAGAGCATCCTGAATTGCATTGGTAATACGCCCTTCGCCACGGGCATAACCCGTATTCATTATCGCCACATTTCCCTTACTAAGAATGGTGTATACATCGGCAAAGTCGGTGTTGATATACCCCGGCACGGTGATAATTTCGGCAATTCCCTTTGCCGCATTGGTGAGCACATCGTCGGCCTTGGCAAACGCTTTCGACAGCTCCATATCGCCATATATTTCGGTGAGTTTCTGGTTGTTGATTACCAGTAGCGCATCGACGTGTTCGCTAAGCGAAGCAACCCCTTCGAGCGCCTGACGGATTTTTTTACCGCCCTCAAAAGCGAAGGGAATGGTTACTATACCTACGGTAAGAATACCCAGCTCGTGAGCAGCACGTGCCACTACCGGCGAAGCTCCGGTTCCGGTACCTCCGCCCATTCCGGCGGTTATAAACACCATTTTTGTATTTTCCTGCAATACTTTCTTGATGTTTTCGATGCTTTCTTCGGCGGCATCGCGGGCCACTTCAGGTTTACCACCCGCACCCAGCCCCTGACCAAGATGAATCTTTACGGGTACGGGCGAGGTTTGAAGGGCTTGATTATCGGTATTGCACACCACAAAGGTAACATCGCGAATTCCTTGTTTGTACATGTGGCTAACGGCATTACCACCACCGCCACCCACTCCTATTACTTTAATTATGGAGGGGTCGATTAGTGGCAAATCGATGGGTAACATATCTTCTGTCATTGTTCTGTAACTGTTTTATCGTGAAAGTAATCGGTTATAAAATTCTCAAATTTAAGCTTTAGGCTGCTGCAAATCGGTATCGTCTTCAAAAAAGCGGAAGATACCCTGCGTAATAGAGTCGCGAAGAAAACGCCGACGGGGTTGTTTTTTTTTTCCCTCACCGGCTTCTTCCTTTTTCCGAAGTTGTTCTAATTCTTCGGCAATAGAGGAGGATGCCAGGAGTAAAGTACCCACCAATTGCGAATACTCAGGAGCAGCATACCGGGGGTCGGAGTCGGCCGACAACCAGCCGCTGTGATCGCCGTATCGGGTATATATATCGGTACGAACCTCTATATATTCCTGAAGCTTTCCCAGCTTTGAACCTCCTCCGGTAAGAATAATCCCATGAGGTAAAGCACGCTGACGGGATTTCAGTTCCATAAAAAGCGGCTCCATCATTTCATCCAGCCGCGCCTCTATAATCAACGCCAGAAACTGGTCGGTAAGAACTACCGGTAGCTTTTCAGGGTCGCGGTTAGGAATTTTAATGTTCACCGGCTTTTCAATCAGCTGTTTCATACACACCCCTTTGAGGCATTTGAGTTTTTCGGCCGAAGCTTCTGAAATGCCTGTTTCTTCAATATCGTGTGTGATATGCTGCCCACCCAGAGGAACCACCATTAATTGCTGTAAAATATCGTCGCGATAGATGGCCAGGGTAGTTGATGAATGTCCAAAATTTATCACAGCACAACCTTCGGCCCTTTCCTCTTCGGAACTAACAGCTCTCGAAAAGGCTTCAGCCGCAACCGGCATCAAATCGATATCGGTATGATAAATTCGCTCCATACATTTTTGAAGCTGAATTTTAATTTGTTCGCTCCCCGTTACCAAATGATACTCGCCCACAATTTCGTTGGCTTTCTGTCCTTCTGGTTTTTCCATCTCACGACCATCGACCCGGTAGCGCAGTGGTATAACATCATAAACGGCAATGCCTGGTTTTTTGAAATCTTCTTCGCAGGCATGTGCCATTTTATCAATCAACTCGGAGGTGATTTCGGTTCGTTTACGAAAACGTTGCTGAATTGAAAATGGAACCACCTTCATCCCTCTCCCACCAACTGCTGCCGACATATCGCGTATAGGTTCGTGCAATCCGGCACTATTTTGCAATTCCTTCAGCACTGCTGCTACATTAAAGGCAGTACCAGAGGCTTGTCCGATGATACCATTCTTTATACCATCCACTTTACGGTGTTCATCCGAAAGAATCCGGATGGACTTATCTTCGAGTAGCTCCGCAGCCATAGCCCGTATGCCGGTGGCTGCAAAATCGAGCGCTACAAGTGGTTTTACTTCCATCGCCTTATCAAAATTTAATTCCCTTTTTATTTACACATTTCAATTCTTCACTGCCACAATCTGATTTTCAAATTGCAGATCGAGCATCCGGTAGCTATTCCATCCCATTACATTGAACGCCTTTTCGTATAATCGATACAAACGCCCGAGTTTAAGCTCATATCCTGTGGTGGCTCCCAGTAAAATCAGCGCATCTCCAACCCGGGGCACTAACTCCACTTTCTGATCGTCACGTATATGGATTTGCTGTATTTGAGCATTCCAGAATTCATTTTTTGCTATATAGCGTACCATATCATATAATTCACCCTGCAACAGGGTTTTGGTTACCCGACCGGTAACCACCGGAACATAGGCCATCACTCCCGGCTTCGAGGGCAGAAACCTGCCTTCGTCGTCGACATAATAATTTTCGTTACCTACCACCAGAAACAACGGATTACGTAATTCCATTTCCAGACTTACCTTTCCTGTCGGATCGTGGTAACACCTTACATTTTTAACATAGGGATGTGCTTTCAGAAATCGTTCGATACGTTCGGTACGCAAATCGGTCAACGTCACCCCGATGGGATGAAGTCCCTCATCGCGCAGCATCAGATGGAGTTCATCTTCAGAAATCAACGGCACCTGAGCCTGTATCCTGATATTCAAATCGCTACATTTTACACTTTCTTCAACGCTTCGGAAAGTAATAAGCGAATACACAGTGTAGCCCATAGCTCCGGTCAGAAGTACGATTACCACCACTATTCCTATAATTTTTCCGATTTTCATACGGTAATAATTTTTTTTTCAATGGTCGTATGAAACTCGCATGCCATCATTACCAAAACCCTGGATGTAAAGTATTTACACGCTCGTTTCATTTTTTTACAGAATCTGCAACCAAAAGTCCGGAATCCGGATTTTTGATTATGTTTGTTTATAATTTACGGGTTTTAAACACCTGACGGATAGCAGGAACCAGGGCATCAATATCGCCTGCCCCAAAAGTCACCACTACTTCCATTCCCTCTTTTTGGTTCATCAACTCAACCAGCTCCTCTTTCCGGCAAAGTTGCTTGTTTGCCAGGTTCACTTTATCAAGCAGCAGTTGCGAATCGACTCCTTCGATAGGAAGTTCGCGGGCAGGATAAATATCGAGCAAAATAAGTTCATCGAGCGTCGATAATACCGACGCAAACTCATCGGCAAAATCGCGGGTACGGGTATACAAATGCGGCTGGAAAATTCCGGTTATTTTACGCCCCGGATACATCTCACGAATCGATGAAATACCGGCAGCCAGTTCGCTGGGATGATGGGCGTAATCGTCGATATAAACCAGTGTTTCCGATTTGTACACTATATTAAATCGCCTGTATATTCCTGAGAATGAAGACAATCCAGTACGCAACTCATCCGAAGCAACACCGTTGAGCCAGGCCAGTGCCATAGCAGCCACACTATTTTCCACATTAATCTTCACAGGGACACCCAGCCGCACATCCACAATTCGTTCGGTGGGAGTTACAAAATCAAACCTGATCTCACCGGGTTTCATCCGTATGTTTTCAGCATGAAAATCACCTTCGTCCATCGAATAAGTATATGCTTTAACGCCTTTTTGAAGCACCGGATGGATGTCGATTCCTTTCCGGATAATTACAGCGCCCCCGGGACGTACCAGCGAGGCAAAGTGCTCGTAACTTTCTTTTACGGCCTTATGAGTTTCGTAAATGTCGAGATGATCGGCATCGGCCGAAGTAATAACAGCCATATAAGGAGACAGATGATGAAACGATCGATCGTACTCATCGGCTTCGATTACCACCAGATTGCTCTGTTTAGAAAGCAGCAGGTTGGTGTTGTAATTATTGGAGATTCCTCCCAAAAAAGCATTACAGTCGACCTTCGACTGGTAGAGTAAATGAGCGGTAATGGTAGAGGTGGAGGTTTTTCCGTGCGTTCCGGCAATACAAATTCCTTTATTCTGGCGGGTAATATACCCCAGCACTTCAGCTCTTTTTAACACCTGAAATCCCTTCTCGCGAAAATATACCAGTTGCGGATGATCGGCCGGGATGGCCGGTGTAAGTATTATTAATGTTTTTGCCTTATCGGTAAAGCGTGCGGGAATTGCCGACACAGCCTGATCGTAGATCACCCCTATCCCTTCAGCAACCAATTCGGCGGTGAGTCGGGTAGCTGTACGATCGTAGCCCGACACATCAAATCCCTGTACCTTGTAATAGCGGGCAATGGCACTCATGCCAATCCCACCAATACCCAGAAAATAATACCGGGTATAATTTTCCATTGCTTGTGCACTCATCGATTCAGAATTTTAAGTACTTGTTCGGCTATTCGCCCTGCACTATCGTTTTCGGCCAGTGCTTTTATATTCTCACTCAATCGCTCCATTTTTTCGGGTTGCTCCAACAATCCCAGAGCGGCCTCAACCAGTTTGTCCTTCGCCTCACTATCTGTAACCAGTAATGCCGCTTCTTTGTTGACCAGGGCCATTGCATTTTTTGTTTGATGATCCTCGGCCACGTTGGGCGAAGGAACCAGAATAACCGGTTTAGCCAAGAGGCACAATTCCGAAATCGTTCCCGCTCCCGCTCTCGAAATAACCACATCGGCCACCGAGAAAGCATAATCCATCCGCGAAATAAAGTCGGTCACCACCAGCGAACTATCCTGGTAATTTTCGGATGCCTTGCGGGCTTCCTCGAAATAATACCGCCCGGTTTGCCAGATTACCTGCACACCCGACCGGCTGAGGCCTTCCATATGTGCCATAATACTTTGGTTAATCGTACGTGCGCCAAGGCTACCACCTATTATCAATAAGGTTTTCTTCCCGGGCACTAACCCGAAAAACTCATACGCAGCAGGGTCGCCCCTTCGAATGCTAAGTAAATCGTTTCGTACCGGATTACCTGTCTTCACTATTTTTTTAGCCGGGAAATAGCGCTGCATACCATCGTAAGCAACACAAATCACTGCCGCCTTCTGCGCCAGCAACTTATTGGTAACTCCCGCATAGGAATTCTGTTCCTGCAACACCACCGGAATTCCCTTTGCGTTGGCTGCCCGGAGTACCGGCCCGCTTGCATAACCTCCCACTCCGATAGCTACCTGCGGACGAAAATCGCGTATGATGCGACGGGCAATGGCCATACTACGAATTAAATCGATGGCAACCGGGATATTTCGCAACAAGCTCTTACGATCGAATCCCTTCACCGGCAATCCTACTATCGTATACCCTGCCTGAGGCACCCGTTCCATTTCCATACGACCCAGGGCTCCCACAAATAAGATCTCGGCATTGGGAAGCAAAAGCTTCAATGCATTGGCAATGCTTATGGCAGGAAAAATATGACCGCCTGTACCACCACCACTGATGATAATACGGGGGGTTTCACTCTGTTGTTCAGGATTCTTTCTCATTTGTATCAACCTCTTCTCTGATTTGACGCGTAATTCCAAACATAATTCCAAAATAGATGCTTGTGATAAGTATGGCAGTACCTCCACGACTTATCAACGGCAGGGGCTGACCGGTTACCGGTCCAAGGCTGGTTGCCACCGACATGCTTACAAATGCCTGCGAAACGATCATGAGCGACAAACCAATCATTACGATAGCAGGAAATACAGTTGCACTTTTGGTAGCAATTCGACCTGCCCTGAATAACAAAATCATATATAACAAGATGACAAGTATACCTCCCGCCAATCCCATTTCTTCGACAATAATGGCATATCTGAAATCGGAATCTGCCTGTGGCAAAAAATCGCGCTGCACACTGTTACCGGGAAAATCCCCGAAAACACCCCCCCGGGCAATGGCAATCCGGCCATGCTGCACCTGGAGATTCTCGTCGTTTATTACGTACTTCTCTGCCGGAGCGTCTTCTTCGGTAACAAACCGTACTACCCGGTTTTTCCAGGTGTAATAACGATCGAGTACACCGCCCCCTTTTTTCCGGGCAACACTTTGCTCCTGTCCAGTGGCAACAACCGCATTTTCATCCGATCCCGACATCGACCCTGTAAGTTCCATCACCCCGATAAGCAACACCACCGCAGCAATAAGACCACCACTTAGCTTCAACAATCGTTTCCACGATACACTGCCGATAATCATCATCAAAAACACCACCCCAAACAAAAGGAAGGCTGTCGAAAAGTTCTCCGGAAGAATTAATCCGCAGATTACCAGGGTAAGACCTACTAATATCGGAAAATACTTCTTTTCATGCTGTTCCGAAATTTTCATACGGGCTATTAAGTCGGCCACAACTATAATGAGCGAAAGTTTGCCCAGCTCCGAAGGCTGAAACTGAATTCCAGCCACCGACAACCAACGCGATGCATCGTTGGTGGTAACACCCATAGCCAACACCAGCACCAGCGTAAATACCGACACAGCAACCAGTACGTACGAAAACAGCCGGTAGTATTTATAGGGAACCAGGTGAACTAAAAATGCCAGCAAGGCTCCAAGTCCCAGAAAAATAACGTGACGCAAAATCGGTGCAGTATGATTCATTGCCTTGAATGCCAACGTACTCGACGCACTGTACATCTCGACAATCGAAATCAGACAAAGCCCGATGAATACTGCCCACAGCACCACATCGCCTTTCAGGTATTTTTTCAGCAGAGAATTCATGAATTGCTGTTTTTTTTATAATTTCCGGACACAGTCTTTGAACTGTCTTCCGCGATCTTCGTAATTTTTAAATAAATCGAAACTGGCACAACAAGGCGACAGCAGTACCGTATCGCCCGAATGTGCAATCCGGTAGGCGGCGCTTACCGCTTCTTCCATCGACCTTACATCAACAATATTCTCTACCTTACCATCGAAAAATGCATGCAAAGGCGTATTGTCGAGTCCCATAAAAATGAGCGTATGTACTTTTTCGCGTACCAGCTCTTCTATCTCCGCATAATCGTTCCCCTTATCGGTTCCTCCCAAAATGAGTACCACCGGTGTCGTCATACTTTGAAGGGCATACCAGCACGAATTAACATTAGTTGCCTTCGAGTCGTTGACGTATCGTACATTCCGTACCGTAGCCACATACTCCAGACGGTGCTCTACCCCCTTAAAATCGAGCAATGACTGACGAATTCGTTCTTTTTTAACATCCAGAACTGAAGCGGCCAGCCCGGCGGCCATCGAATTGTAGGCATTATGAATACCTTTTAAAGCCAATTCACATTGAGGCATGGTAAAAATGGTGTTAAGTGTTTGAATAACAAGCTGGTCCTGTTCCACAAACGCTTTTGCGCGTTCGGTACGTTCCAGCGAGAAAGGATACAGGTGTGCACCCAGGGTGCGCTTTTTAAGTTCTTCAATTATTACAGGGTCGTTTTCCCAAAAGATAAAGGCATCGTCGGAAGTTTGATTTTGGGTAATCCGAAACTTAGCATCGACATAATTCTGAAATTCGTAGTCGTAACGATCGAGATGATCGGGGGTAATATTGAGCAGCACGGCTATGTGCGCCTTGAACCCGAACATATGATCGAGCTGGAAACTGCTTAATTCCACCACATAATATTCGTGAGGATCGGTAGCCACCTGAAGCGCCAGGCTGTTGCCGATATTTCCGGCCAACCCAACATCGAGACCCGCATTTTTAAGAATATGATAAATAAGCGATGTGGTAGTGGTTTTTCCATTACTTCCGGTGATGCAAATCATACGGGAAGAAGTAAATCTTCCGGCGAATTCGATTTCGGAGATAATGTTAATCCCTTGGGCCACAATTTTTCGGATGATAGATGCTTTATCCGGTATACCCGGGCTTTTTATCACTTCATCGGCATTCAGAATCAGCTCTTCGGTATGGTGCATTTCCTCCCAGGCAATGGCGTACTGATTGAGCAGCGACTTATACGACGGTTGGATAGCCGACAAATCGGATACGAATACATCGAATCCCTTCAGCTTAGCCAGTACGGCTGCTCCCGCACCACTCTCACCGGCTCCCAGTATTACAATACGCTTCATACTCCTTACTTATCTGATTTTTAATGTCATAATGGTCAACGCCCCAAGTATAAGTCCAACAATCCAGAACCGGATTACAATTTTCGATTCGGGCAACGGTAGCTTCGGATTCTGAATCAGGGCCGGAATACTGCCATCGCCGGGCTTTTGATAGTGATGGTGGAGGGGAGACATTTTAAAGATTCGACGTCCTTCGCCAAAGCGTTTTTTGGTGTATTTAAAATAGCCCACCTGCAACATTACCGAAAGATTTTCGACTAAAAAGACACCGCACAGAATCGGGATTAATAATTCCTTACGGGTGGCAATGGCAAAAACGGCGATAATCCCACCGATTGTCAAACTACCGGTATCGCCCATGAACACCTGGGCCGGATAGGCATTGTACCACAGAAAACCAATAGTAGCCCCGATAAAAGCACCTGCAAACACCACCATCTCGCCCGTTCCGGGAATATACATAATATTCAGGTAACCGGCATAATTGACGTTACCCGATACATAGGCCAATATCCCGAGTATGACCCCTATAATTGCCGACGAACCGGTAGCCAGCCCGTCGAGCCCGTCGGTAATATTAGCTCCGTTCGATACGGCTGTAACAATAAAAATAACCACCAGTACAAACAGGATCCAACCAAAAATCTGCTGACGATCGCCCAACGATTTAAAGGCATCGGCATAATTCAGGTTGTTGTTTTTAAAAAACGGGATGGTCGATTTGGTCGATTTCACATCTGCTTTTGCATAATGTACATCTTCCACCCGGTTGGTATCGCCTTTAACTTCCATATTCTCGCGGATAACGATATCGGGACTAAAATACATGGTAAGCCCCACAATCAAACCAAGTCCTACCTGCCCAACAATTTTCGACTTTCCACTCAACCCTTCCTTGTTTTTAAGAAACACCTTAATATAGTCGTCGAGAAAACCAATTATACCCAACCATAAGGTAGTGATAATCAGCAGAATAATATAGATATTGGTAAGTTTAGCTACCAACAGAGTAGGAATTAGAATGGCAATTATTATAATAATACCACCCATGGTAGGAGTCCCTTTTTTGGCCATCTGTCCTTCGAGTCCCAGGTCGCGAACCGTCTCACCGATTTGTTTTTTCTGCAAAAAATCGATTATTTTTCGCCCGAAAAGGGTTGCCAACAGGAGTGCCAAAATAAATGCAACTGCCGCACGGAACGAAATATAATTGAACATCCCGGCACCCGGAACATCGAAATAGCGATCGAGATAAGTAAATAGATGATATAGCATGTTACTTAATTGTTAATTATCAATTGTTAATTATTAATTGGTGGTGAAGCAGTTTTTTAGTTCTTCGCGATCATCAAAATGGTGTTTAACGCCCTGTATGATCTGATAATCTTCGTGGCCTTTACCGGCTACGAGCACTACATCGCCGGGCTGTGCCAGTGCACAGGCCAGTTTAATCGCTTCCCGACGGTCGACCACCGTAATACTTTTCGATTTCTGAACCGGATCGAGCCCGGCGAGCATATCATTAAGAATTTCAACGGGATCCTCGAAACGGGGATTGTCGGAAGTTAACACTGCTTTCCAACTTCCATCGACAGCTTCGCGGGCCATCAGCGGGCGCTTTCCTTTATCGCGATTACCCCCGCATCCTACAACCGTAATAAGTCGGCCACTACCCTGAAGAATTTGGTTGATTGTGGTAATCACATTGGTAAGCGCATCGGGCGTATGTGCATAATCAACTATGGCCGTGTAGCCCGAAGGCGAACGGAGTGTTTCAAACCGCCCCGACACCGAAGTCAGACTGCTCAGGATGCGCAACACCTCAAGTTCGTCGGCACCCAGCAACAGGGCTGTGCCATACACCGCCGTAAGGTTGGCTGCATTAAATTTTCCGATAAACGAAACATTTACTTCCCGCTCGTTCATCGCCAAAAGCATTCCATCAAATCCGTGTTCCAGAATCCGGGTATGAAAATCGGCCAGGGTACGCATCGAATACGTACATTTACGGGCAGCAGTATTTTGCAACATTACCATTCCGTTTTTATCGTCGACATTGGTAAGCGCAAAAGCCGTTGCAGGCAATTCGTCGAAAAAGCCTTTCTTTGCTTTCAGGTAATTATCGAAGGTGAGATGATAGTCGAGATGATCGCGGGTAAGATTGGTGAAAATTCCACCATCGAACTCCAGCCCGGCTATTCGTCCCTGCTCCACCGCATGCGAACTCACTTCCATAAAGGCGTAACTGCAGCCGGCATCGACCATCCGTGCCAACAGGGCATGAATCGATAATGCATCGGGGGTGGTATGAGTAGCTTCCACCGCTTCATCGTCGATGTAATTCACCACTGTCGACAACAAACCAACTTTGTGACCCATTTGCCGGAACAACTGATATAATAAGGTAGCAATAGTCGTTTTGCCATTCGTACCGGTAACACCCACCAGGCATAAGTTGGAGGAAGGAAAATCGAACCAGGCAGCAGCCAGATGTCCAAGTGCTTTTGCGCTGTTATCCACTTTTACATAACAAACACCCTCCAGCCTCAGCTCCGGCATTTGCTCGCAAACCACCGCCACCGCGCCCGATTGAATCGCTGAATCGATGAACGAATGACCATCGGAAGCAGTGCCCGAAGTAGCCACGAAAAGTGCCCCGGGGGCAATCTTTCTCGAATCAAATTCGAGAGAAGAAATCAGAACATCAGTGCTTCCCGATAGTTCCAGTACCGGGATTTCATATAAGAGCTGACTTAATACTCGTTCTTCCGTCATATTCGTTGTTTTATTGCAATTGCAGTTCAATTTCACCCCCCTTTCCGAGCGACGAACCCGGCTTACGACTTTGTGCCACGACTTTACCACGTCCCTTCATTCGCACCTCTAATCCGAGAGTACCCAGCAGGTAAGTTGCATCTTTTGCACCCAGGCCCGTCACATCGGGAATGCGGCCTTTAGCCAGCTTCATCTCCTCCGCCCTCGGCTGATCAATGGGCTCATCGCAGGGCTTCACCCAGTTACAGGCTGGCGATGCATACGGCATATTAAGCCGTTCGGCCACCTTTTGAAGAGCGTGATTATTTCCGCCCGGCACCACCGGCCAGTGGGGAGTAGTATCCAGCGAATCGGACGCTTCCTTTTCGGGCATCCGCTTCGATTTCAATATCATGGTTCGCTCGGCTACTTCTTTAAAAACCGACCCGGCCATCCGTCCGCCCGAGGGCACACCTTCGGGTGCGTTGAGCACTACCACACAGGAATAGCGGGGAGCATCGGCCGGAAAATAACCGGCAAATGAAACATTGTATTTGGTTTCGCCCGAACGATAACCAGCCGTTCCCTGCGAAACCAGGGCTGTACCGGTTTTTCCGGCAATCGTAACCAACTCCGATTTCACATTACGTGCCGTAGCATACTTTCCATCCACCACCCCTTTCAGAGTTTCCTGCACATCCTTCAGGGTCGATGGTTTACAAATCCGCTCCACCATCACCTCAGGAGGAAAGGATTTGACCAACTCACCGTTCTTGCGAATCTCGTGCACAAACATTGGTTTTACCATTTTCCCTCCATTGGCTATCGCATTGAAAAAGGTAAGGGTGTAAATGGGCGGTATCTTGGTTTCGTACCCAATCGAAATCCAGGCCAGCGAAGTCTTGTACCACAAATCTTTATCTTTTTTCGGATGCTTGATCCATGGCTTTGCAACCCCTTTCATCTGAATGGGGAGGGAATCGTTGAGACGGTATTCGTACAATTTTTCAATAAACTTCTCGGGCCGGTCACCAAAAGTACCCATTACCATTTGAGCCGTTCCCACATTCGACGAAGCATGAATAATTTCGTCCATCCGCAATCGCTCGTAGCCACCCCGGTTGGCATTATGGTCGCGCATAATGCGGTTAGCGATAGGCATAATTCCATGATGAATATTAAATTCGTCGGAGATGGAGTATTTTCCTTCATCGAGCACCGCCATCAGCGTGGCCACTTTAAAAGTCGACCCCGGTTCCACCTGATCGCGAAGGGCATGATTGGTATTCTCGTAATAAGTTCCTGTCTCCGGATTACGGTCGAGATTCACCATCGCCCGAATGGCACCGGTTTCGACCTCCATCAGTACCACCGTCCCCGACACGGCACCCAGCCCATCAATGGTATCGCGCAGGGCTTTTTCGGCAATATCCTGTAGTTCAATATCGATAGTCGAATAAATATCCATCCCGTCGACAGGCTGTATCTCGGAAGTTTCCATGTATTTATTGGCCACTTTCTGACGAGTCGACACCCCGTTCACCCCTTCCAGTTCCTGGTTGAACGAAGCCTCCAGACCGCTGCTGCCCCCTTTTATTTCGTCGGCATACACATCGCCGATGGTGCGTGAGGCCAGCGAACCAAATGGCTTTACCCTCCGCACAAACTCTCGTTCGATAAGTCCGCTTTTTATCCTTCCCTTCTTAAAAAGCGGAAAGGTTCGGATTTCTTTCAGTTGCGAGTAGGTAATGCGCTTGGGATATAACATCAGGTTGCCTGTTTTCTTTTTATACCCGTTCAACAACAAGCGCTTGTATTCAAGCGGGCTCCGATCGCCAAAGAAACCCGATAAAGCGGTAGCTACCGAATCGAGATGCATATAAAACAACTCTCCTTCGTTTTGCCGAAGAGCCTCCACCCGGGTATCCATATAAATATAGTAGGTAGGAATAGAGCTTGCCAGTAACCTTCCATCGACAGTGTAAATATTCCCCCGCCGTGGCTTAACAATAATATCGGTAATCTTTTGATTTTCGGCCAGCTTCATCCACTCATCACCATCCACAAACTGAATCTGAACAATCTTCCAGATCACCAGCAGAAAAAAGACGGAAATTATCAGGTAGATAATCCCGAAGCGAACTACTATGTCTTTTCGTTTATCCGTCATGTTATTCAATTACGATGGGGGGCTCTTCGCCCGGTTTCAACTGCATATTTTTGCTCCGAAGCAAAGCTTCGATATTCGACTGACGGCTGATTTCCATCAACTGCGCCGAGATGGTTAGCGATTCGTATTTCGCATCCTGAATTTCTTTTTTTAGTTCACCTATCCGTTTCATCATCTTTTCGCTTTCGTAGCGGTTGTTGATATAAACGATGGCCAGCACCACCAGCAAACCGATCAGAAAATACTGACGCCGGAAGAATTTCCGGGTCAGAAAACTTCCGTTCAGAATTCCCCGGAGCCCTGTATTACTGAGCTCCCGAAGATCCTCGCTTTGTTTTATCCGATCGATTAGTCTCATTTTAGTTTTGCTATTCGTAATTTTGCACTTCTCGAACGTGGATTGCGCTCTACTTCTTCATCGGAAGCTACCATCACTTTCGAGTTCACAGCAACAAGCGGAGCCAATACATTTCCGAAGAAATCTTTCTCCGGTTTGCCTTCAAAATTCCCTGCTTTAATGAAATTCTTCACCAGCCGGTCTTCGAGCGAATGGTAGGTGAGCACCACCAGCCTTCCGTCGGGGCTCAGGAGTTCGACACACTGGGAAAGCAGTTCCTTCAGCGCTCCCATTTCGTCGTTCACTTCAATACGCAAGGCCTGAAAAACCTTGGTAAGTTCTTTCTTTTCTTTTTCGCGCGGAAAAAATGGCCTCATCAGATTTGTGAACTCACCAATTTGCCTGATCTCTTCTGTTTCCCGTTTTTTCACAATGGCGCGTGCCAGTTTGCGGGCATTATGCAATTCGCCATAGAGGTAAAACACGTCGGCCAATTGTTCTTCGGTAGCGGTAGTAAGCAGCGTAGCCGCACTCCTGCTCGAGCTGCGGTTCATTCGCATATCCAGGTCGCCTTCGAAGCGAAAGGAGAACCCACGGGTAGCCTCATCAAAATGATGAAACGACACTCCCAGGTCTGCCAGAATGCCGTCTATCGTAGTTATTCCGTAATAATCCATGAAATTGCGGAGGTAGCGAAAATTGCCATGCACAAACACAAATCGTGGATCGTCCGGTCGGTTGGCCATCGCATCGACATCCTGATCGAATCCATACAGCCGGCCCCGTGGCCCCAGCCGGTCGAGGATGGCCCGCGAATGTCCACCACCCCCGAAGGTACAGTCCACATAAATCCCATCGGGCTTGATGGCCAATCCCTCCATGCATTCAGGCAAAAGTGCCGGTGTGTGATATACTTGTTCTTCCATCTTACTTACGCATCATTTTTTCTTTCAACATAACTGCCACCTGCTGGCGCGACATTCCCGCCTTTTCGTAGTTGGACTGTCCCCATAGTGCTATGCGGTCGATCATCCCTACAAATAAAATATCCGAACTTTCAATTCCGATTTCCTGAAGATGACGTTTCGAAACCAGCACCCGACCCTGACTGTCGATATCGAGCCACTCGGCTTCCGACACAAACTGCATCAGCAACAACTGATCGTCGGGATTCCATTCGTCGAGTACCGATTTCAATTGCTCTACTTTAGCATTCCAAACCGACCCGGGATACAGGATCAGACAATCGTTGTCGGTATCCCTGCGCAACACCAACCGCTCACGATCGGCCTCCGATAATAATTTACGGTAAACCGAAGGAATGAAGACTCTTCCCTTTACATCAGCTTTTGCTTCGTATTTACCAATAAATGTTGACATACTTTTTGCGCATAATTTTGCAAGTGTAAAAGTATAAAAAGATTTTTAATTTCCCCACCTTCCACCACCAAAATATTTTTCAACAATATTAATGGGTATATCAACGGGTTATCAACAGCTTATCCACAGGTTGCCAACAAATAATCGAAATACATAAAATACTGTTATACAGTTTTTTAACTCTATTAAGCCGTACACACACCTACAAATGGTGCAAAGTGGGGAACAAATCCATTGTTGATAACTTCTGTCAGAAGAAGTCGTTCTTCCCGTTTTTCAAGAATATAGGCCCGGAAGTAATAATTATGAACGAAATGTGTTATTTTTGCGCTCGCAATAAAATTCATCGTTCATGAAACACAGCAACATTATTAAAATCGACATTGATCAGGTAGTAAAAGACCGGGCAAAAAACAAAAAGGTGCCTCAGTTTTTGGTGAATTACCTCAAAAAAATAGTCCATCAGGATGAAATAAACAAGTTCCTGGAAGAAAACAAGGATGTAAAAAACCTGGAATTTATTGAGGAGGGGCTCAAATTCATGGGAATCGAAACGGAAGTTAAGGGTCGCGAAAATCTGCCCCCGAAAGACGGTCGGTATATTTTTGCCAGCAACCACCCGCTGGGAGGTCTGGACGGCATGGCTACCGGCATGCTCATCGGAAAAGAATACGACGGCAATGTGCGATTCTTCTCTAACGACCTGCTAACCAACCTCGAGCCACTCAGGGAGATGTTTATCCCGGTCAACAAGCTGGGATCCCAATCGCGGCAACATGCAAAGATGATGGACGAGTTATACAATTCGGACAACCACCTGGTTACTTATCCGGCCGGAATGTGCTCACGAAAAATAAACGGGAAGATTGTGGACCCGGAATGGAAAAAGAATTTTATTGCCAAAGCGGTTCAATACCAGCGCGATGTTGTGCCCATCTACTTTGAAGGACGTAACTCGAACTTTTTCTACAACCTGGCACGCATTCGCAAATTTCTGGGCATCAAATTCAATATTGAAATGATGTATCTGGCCGATGAGATGTTCAAACAGCGTGGCAGCAAATTCTCGCTGATTATTGGGAAACCAATTCCCTGGCAAACTTTTGACAAAAGTAAAACCCAGACTGAGTGGGCAGCCTGGGTGAAAGAATTGGTCTACAAGTTGAAAAACGGAAAATAACGCAGATTAACAGGCTGACAATCGGAATACATACCGGGTTACTATTCAGGCAATCCGGCAACACACCGGGTTGAAGATCAGGGAATCCAACACCTTACCGGTTTACAGATCAAGCAAACCCTCGGGGAGATTTACCGTTATAATTCGTTTTTCGTGGTCAATATTAATAATGTAGGATTCGCCAACGGGAATCAGCAATTCATCATCCCCTTTGGGAATCACGAATAACGCATTTTCGGTAGTTTGATCCACTTCCGATACAATTCCGAGGCTTCCATGTTGTTGATCGATGAGTTCAAACCCTTCGAAATACTGCACTTCGACCTCTTCATCCTCCATTTCGGCCAGATAATCGGACGATACGTAAAGGGTGAGCCCCGAAAACGTCCGGGCTTTCTCATCCGACGAAATACCCTTCAACTGCACCAAAGCAGTTGAAGAAGAACGGATCCGGTAATTTTCGACACGGAAAGGAACAAAAATCCCATCGAGTTCGAAGATAAAAAAGGGCACCTCTTCACGGTCGAATACATCCGAAGAATATTCAAAAGTCATTTCACCGTGAATTCCGTGTGGCTTTACTACTTGCCCGATGGGGATAAGATTATCTTTGAGAATCATAAATATTGAAAAAATAAAAGCGAGTAAGCACTATCTGAAGCCTGCAGCCAGCCAACACCGGCAATTAGGAATCTTCGCGAAAATCCGGATTGTCTACAACAGTTTTTCGATGGATGCAGCCGTATCTTCCGGTTTAGTACGCGGATTAAAGCGTTCCACCGGTTTGCCATCGCGACCAATCAGGAATTTAGCAAAATTCCATTCAATATCCGACTTACTACCTGTACCCGGGAGTGTTTTCCGTAAAAAGGTATAAAGCGGATGCGTTCCATCGCCATTCACTTCAATTTTGGCAAACATAGGGAAGGTAACTCCATAATTTACAGTACAGAACTCCAGAATATCGGCTTCAGTACCCGGCTCCTGGCCCATAAATTGATTGCAGGGAAAACCGAGTACCACAAAACCTTTATCTTTATACTTTTTGTAGAGCGCTTCCAGTCCTTCGTACTGCTTAGTCAGGCCACATTTGCTGGCCACATTCACAATCATTACTACCTTTCCTTTGTATTGACTGAGCGATACCGGTTTCCCATCGATATCGTTCATTTTAAAATCGTAAATGGTTTGTGCCGACAAGGGCAAAGTTGACAACAGGGCAACCATCAGTACAAAAAGCAATTGTTTCATAAGGTATAAATTTTAAAAAATGGAAGTATTGAACACATTCTACAGCTACCATTCCACTGATAATCAGCAATGAACACACAAGTAAAAAACAATAATCGGTTGATTATTTGTAACAGCCGCGTGAACTCACATTACACACCACCCTGTACCTGAGCGTTAAAATAGTAAGCTGTTGGTTTCACACCCAACCATTCGTTTTGTATTATAAATTTAACTGAAAATTTAGATTGAAACTAAATTGATTAAATTCTAAACGCAAAGATACACAGTTTGTTCAGAATGCCGTACATTTACACCGAAATTTAAAGCTGAAGGAAACGAATGCAACTTAAACTTCCCGTGTAACATCTGCCGAAAGTAAAAACCGGATTACAGAAGCCTCCAGTAGCATTCACATCCACAGGCCGCTTCAAATCCGGGCAAGTGAATACAAAGTGATCAGAAAAACAAAAAAAATGTGGCATAAAACAACCAGGTTACGACCTTACAATCAGGATTATGATTGTTTCAGCATGTGTGTTTCGTACTACAATTGAAAAAAAAATTACTGCCATATGAAATCTATCAGTTTACTATTCGTACTTTTAACAAGCAGCCTGCTATTGCACGCTCAGGACAAACAAGTCACCTTCGATCCCGGAGGAAAAATCCGCACCATCGATGCAGTGTTGGCCAAAAAAATTGGCTATTTCACCGAACACCGCGATTTTCAGCAAGCAATGTTGTTTCAGCAAAACGACAGTACTTACCTGCTAGAAATCATCACCGGAAAGAAAAACGAAAATTTCCGTACCCGTAAAATCATGACCGCAGCCGAAACTGAACTCTTTTTAGCCGATATAAATGAACGGTTAAAATCGAATTCGCCCCATTCGATGCTCGACCAGGAAGGGAGAACCACCTTTCTGATAATGAACAGTTTAGTGAGTTACAGTTTTTATGGCACTGCGGTATCAGCAATACTAACCGACGATTTTAGTCCGGCAGTTTACTTATTAAGTGCAGGAGCAGGTTTCGTAGCACCGATGTTGATAACCCGCGACAAAGACATGTCCATGTCACAGGCAATTATGGCAAGTTACGGACAAACCCGGGGCATTGCTCACGGAATGTTACTTCCACTTTTAATTGGCGGAGAAGAAGTTGATTTCAGATTATCGCTGGGCATGGGGCTAGCAGGTAGCATTACCGAGACTTTGATTGGATACAATTGGGCACAAAAAAAGGGCTTAAATGTAGGACAAGCCAGTACGATAGGACTTTACAGCGATTTAGGGATGGTAGTAGGATTAGGAGCAGTCAATTCATTGGGATTATTTGAAATTGCCGATGAATTCACCCCGAACCTGTTTGCACTTACTACCCTGGCTGGAGCAGCCGGAGGATTATTGTATGGTAATGCATTATCGAAAAAAGATTACTACAGTCAGGGAGATGTGGTAATGACCGGCAATATATTTTTGTTGGGCGCCTATTTGCCCTTAACGATTATGGCTGCGGCAGAAGTTGAAAATCTGCGGTGGTATACAGCATTCGGCACCCTGGGAGCAGCAGCCGGAATTTGGGGAGGCGATAAGCTGGCACAACAATTCGATTTTTCGAACCGTCAGTCGATGTTTGCGTCACTAAGCATGATAGGAGGAGGATTTTTAGGAGCAGGCATCGGACATTTAATCGAAGAATCGCGACCCAATGATGACTATTGGTACGATTACGACCCTACGATGATAGCCATCATGTCGGCACTGGGTGCAGCCACCGGACTTGGCCTGTCGTTATTGAACTATACGAAGGACATAAACAAAGAAAACAAGGATTTAAGTTTAAAACTACAATTCAATCCGTTGGGTTTTGCCAACTCGCGGCTTACAGCGGGCGATCCAACCGGGAGGAGTGCGATACCTGTGGTGATGGGGAGGGTGAGGTTTTAGGTGGCGTTGCGCTTCGCTGCACTAGGTGGCGTTTCGCACTTCGTGCTCCACTAGGTGGCGCTACGCTTTGCTTCGCTAGGTGGCGTTTCGCACTTCGTGCTACACTAGTTGGCGTTTCGCTTCGCTACACTAGTTAGCGCTACGTTTTGCTTCGCTAGTTGGCGCTACGTGCTGCGCACTTCGCTGGAGAGCGCTAGTTGATGACTATTTACATTAAATGGATTTTTTTTATCGGGAACAGTGCTTAATCTAACTCCTTTTGATAGAGAATAGTCCATTTGGGCACTACGGTGACTCCTGTAACTGTAGTTTCAGACTAAAGTGGGCATGATAAAAGCAACAATAACAATAACAATAACAATCCCAATCATAATTGTGAATCATGGTTGGGGTTGCTTATTAACAAACAATTCAGAACTCAGGAATTACATAGCTAATTAGCTGATTTTTTAATAATTGCATCCATACGACTATACATATTCTGTAGTGAAGTCAGATAATTTTCCGGAACAAAAAACTGATCTAGCTGGTAACCAACACGTGGTTTTATTGACAAATTCAGGTCAAAACTTGAATACCTCGCAATCCACAAAAAAAACACCAACACAGTTAAACCACCACTGGCAATGAGCAGATAACCACCGATTGAATTATCGGAAGCATACATTACAAATCCAAGGGTTAAAAAAAGAACAATCAATGCCAGCAATACCGAAAGTTCCGTTTTGAGTCGCTTTAGCTTTTGTTTAAAAAATAGTCCTGAATTATGCCTCTTTTTGCAACTGTTAACTGTTAACCAATAATCATCCCTTGCTTCCTTTACTTTTTGAAAAAAAACCGAACTCTTACGGGCAATCAGTACAGAAACCTGTTCATGTTCAATAATACAGTAAAATAATTGGTTGGAAGAGGTTGACTTTTCATACACATCGATAAGAACAGTTTGTAAATATTCAATAACTTCGGGCGAAATCATAGGACGATTAACCAGCTGCCATTCAACACACTGAAGCACATTAGAGGTTTTAAGAAATTCAATTAAAATTAAATTATTCTCATTCGAACCCAGGAGATGAGCACGTACGGCCGCAAACAACTTATCCGATTTAATTGCACAAAAATTTTCTGCTAGTTTCTCGTTTAAGCAACTTTGTCTCCACTTATCATAGCAAATTCCGCATAGCAACTCTTCGTCAGCTATCTGGTTCAGACAGCTAACACATTGTTTTTCATTCATACCAATATTACACTCTTATTAAAACAGTTAAAATTAACAAATAAAAAACTATAATCATATATGATAACCATCAGCACAAAGATATGACATTTATTTGTAACCACAAATGATTACAGACAAATAAATATGTTAAAAGTAGAAGATCTGTATAAGCTTATAGGTAACAACATCAGAACAGTACGCGAAGAAAAGCTTATGACACAGCAAACATTGGCAGATTTATGCAATATGGAGAAATCGAATATTTCGAGGATTGAACGGGGACAAACCAATATTACAATTAAAAATTTGTATCAAATAGCCTGCAGTCTGGAAACAACCATGAGTGAACTATTACAAAATTGCAATAAAAAAGATTGACCCTTATGAGCCAATCTTTCTTTTACCTGTACTAGTGAAGCACGAAGTGCGTAACGCAACCTAGTGCAGCGAAGCGTAGCGCCAACCAGCGAAGCGAAGCGTAGCGCCAACTAGTGAAGCGAAGCGCAACGCCCCGTTAGTGAAGCGAAGCGCAACGCCCCGTTCTTACAACACCCCCTGCGCCATCATCGCCTTTGCTACCTTCATGAAACCGGCGATATTCGCTCCGTTCACGTAGTTAACAAATCCATCGGCTTCAGTACCGTATTTAACACAGGCTTCGTGGATATTGAACATAATCTCTTTCAACTTAGCATCCACTTCTTCTTTCGACCAACTCAGTTTGATCGAATTCTGAGTCATTTCCAGACCCGAAACCGACACTCCACCTGCATTGGCAGCTTTACCCGGTGCATACAAAATCTTATTTTTCAGGAATACTTCCACCGCTTCAGGAGTCGATGGCATATTGGCTCCTTCCGAAACCGCAAAACAACCGTTTTTCACCAACAACTCAGCATCGTCGCCGTTCAACTCGTTCTGAGTAGCCGATGGTAAAGCGATGGTACATACTTCGGCCCAGGGGCGACCACCTTCCACATATTTGCAATTGTATTTATCGGCATATTCTTTAATACGACCACGGTAAACGTTTTTCAATTCGAATACATAGTCGAGTTTTTCCTGCGTAATTCCTTCCGGATCGTAAATATAACCGTTTGAATCAGACAGTGTAATTACCTTACCTCCCAGCTCCAATACTTTTTCAGTTGTATAGGTAGCTACGTTGCCCGAACCCGAGATGGCAACCACCTGACCTTTCAAGTCCTCAATGCCTTTGCGTTTGAGCATGTTCATCAGAAAGTAAATATTGCCGTAACCGGTAGCTTCAGGACGAATGAGCGAACCCCCAAATTCAAGACCCTTACCGGTAAATGTACCTGAATTTTCGCGGGCCAGCTTGCGGTACATACCATACATATAAGCTACTTCGCGGCCTCCTACTCCAATATCACCTGCCGGAACATCGGTTTCAGGACCAATATGCCGCCAGAGTTCAAGCATAAAGGCCTGGCAGAAACGCATGATTTCTGCATTCGATTTTCCTTTAGGATTGAAATCCGAACCTCCTTTTCCTCCACCCATCGGCAATGTTGTAAGTGCATTTTTGAAGGTTTGTTCGAAAGCTAAAAACTTCAGAATCGATGGAACAACCGATGCATGGAAACGCATTCCTCCTTTGTAGGGACCAATTGCATTGTTATGCTGAACTCGGTAACCCATGTTGGTCTGCACATTACCACGATCGTCGACCCAAGTAATACGGAACGAAAAAATCCGGTCGGGAATACATAGACGCTCGATAAGATTTTGCTTTTCAAACTCAGGATGTGCATTGTACACTTCTTCAATGGAATGCAACACTTCTTCTACGGCCTGATGGTACTCTGGCTCATTGGGAAAACGCCTCTTCAGCATGTCGAGGACTTGTTCGGTTTTCATAAACTACAATGTGTTAATTAGTGAGTTATTGTTTCGGCAGCAAAAGTACAAAAAATATCGAAAATTGAAAGCAAATATCAAATAAAAATGCGATTTTATCAGAATAATCGGTATAATTATAAATATTCATCATTCAGACTCTACAATTACGGAAAAAAAGTGGCAATTTATAAGATAATTTTGTACTTTTGCACTAAGGCTGAAAATCCGGTTATTGCAGATGATTCCCGGCACTTTTAGTACTATTGAAAAAACACACAGAAAATGAATGGAAAAGAACTTTTGCTGGGCGCCGAAGTGATTGCCCGTGCCGCACTCGACGAAGGACTATCGGGAGTTTATGCTTATCCGGGAACTCCCTCTACCGAAATAACCGAATTTATTCAACAATCCGACGAAGCCCGATCGGGGAAGGTACGTGCAGCCTGGTCGACGAACGAAAAAACGGCTTACGAAGCAGCTCTGGGCATGTCGTACGCCGGAAAACGGAGCATGGTCTGCATGAAACACGTGGGATTGAATGTGGCGGCCGATGCATTTATCAACTCGGCAGTAACCGGCGTTAATGGTGGACTCGTGGTGGTGGTGGCCGATGATCCTTCGATGCATTCGTCGCAAAACGAACAAGATACCCGATTCTACGCTCGGTTCGCTCAACTCCCGTTACTGGAACCGGCCAACCAACAGGAAGCTTACGATTGCGTGCGCTATGCGTTTTCGTTTTCCGAACAGGTAGCACTCCCGGTGATGGTGCGCATCACTACCCGCCTCTCGCATTCGCGCTCTACTATCCTGCGGCGATCGAAATCATCACCTAACCCTTTGGTACCCGACACGAACCGGCGAAAATGGATTTTACTTCCCGCCAACGCCCGCCGGCAATACCAACACCTGCTCGACTTACAACCGCAGTTGGTGGAAGCTTCGGAAAACTCACCGTTTAATTATGTAGTGGGGGGCGAAAAACTACCTGGCTCTGCCTCCTCACCACTTCATCCAACTGCAAGTACAGCCTCCAACTTACCGGCATTCACCGGCATCATCGCTTTCGGACTTGCCTTCAACTACGTGATGGAGGTTATCACCCGGCATGGGCTACATATCCCCGTATTGAAAATCGCACAATACCCATTGCCCGAAACAAAAATCCGATCTTTTGCATCGCACTTTCAACGAATACTAGTTGCCGAAGAAGGGTACCCCCTCTACGAAGAATTGTTTCGCGGGTTTTTTGGCAACATCCGCGAGTCGGGACAGCCCGGCGAGAGCCATGAGACACATTTCCCAGGCAACATCCGCTTTTCGGGACGGCTCGATGGCACCTTACCGCGAACCGGTGAACTCACCCCGGACGCCCTGGAGGCGGCTTTAGTACCCGGACTCGCCAAACAACTGCGGGTTGTACCCCCGATTGTAGCTCCCCGTCCGCCCGAATTATGCCAGGGTTGCGGTCATCGCGACCTCTACGAAGCTCTTAACGAAGCAATGGACCGATACGAAAAACGCCATGTGTTTGCCGACATAGGTTGTTATACGCTTGGTGCATTACCTCCCTACAATGCAATTAATACCTGTGTCGATATGGGAGCTTCGGTAACCATGGCCAAGGGAGCTGCCGATGCAGGCTTACATCCTGCAGTGGCGGTGATTGGCGATTCTACTTTTACGCATTCGGGAATTACCGGTTTGCTCGATGCAGTGAACGATCGGTCGGCGGTGACAATCATTATATCGGATAATTATACCACTGCCATGACTGGCGGGCAGGATTCGGCCGCTACCAACCGTATAGCGGAAATCTGCCTGGGAATTGGCGTCGAACCAGCTCATCTGCGTACCATTATCCCACTTAAAAAAAACCACGACGAAAACGTCAGGATTCTAAATGAAGAATTTGAACACCCGGGTGTATCGGTAATCATTGCCTGCCGTGAGTGTATTCAAACAGCCCGCCGCCGCAAGTCGGAAGAAGCAAAACAAATAATTACCGTATGAAAACGAACATATTAATTGCCGGAGTTGGCGGGCAGGGGATTCTTACCATCGCAGCAATCATTGATTATGCAGCGATGCAACAGGGACTTTATCTCAAACAAGCCGAAGTACACGGAATGAGCCAACGGGGAGGTGCCGTTCAATCGCATCTACGAATATCCGATCATGAAATTTATTCCGATCTGATAACCCTTGGTGAGGCCGATCTTATTATCTCGCTCGAACCCATGGAAGCCTTGCGTTACCTGCCCTATCTTGCCGATAATGGCACCTTGATAACTGCCACCAAACCCTTCGTCAATATACCCGATTACCCGGAAACTGAACAGTTGCTGGAAGTAATACGACAACAAGGTGTGAAACACTACTTTGTGGATGCCGACCGATTGGCACTTGAAGCCGGAAATCCAAAATCCATCAACGTGGTAATGGTGGGAGCAGCCTCGCGGCATACCGGAATCGAACCTGAACACCTGCAATCGAGCTTATACCATCTTTTTGAAGCTAAAGGCGATGCGATCACGCAAAGCAATGCCCGTGCCTTCGCCTTAGGCTACAACTGCACCCACTAACCACTAATCACTAACCACTAATCACTAAATATGATTTGGAACGAATACATTGAAGCGGCCGACCGCGACCGACTTAAACGTTTGCAAAACGAACGGTTTAAGGAAATGATGGAACGGATTTATTATAAGGTACCCTTTTACAGGAAGAGATTAACTGAACTGGGAATTGAACCGGGCGATATTAAAAGTATTGATCAGTTAAGCGATTTGCCTTTCACAGTAAAAGATGACCTGCGCGACAATTACCCTTTTGGTATGTTTGCAGTTCCTCAACAACAAATTGTGCGACTACATGCGTCGAGTGGAACAACCGGCAAACCCACGGTGGTGGGATATACGCACGACGACTTGCAGATGTGGAGCGAAGTAGTTGCCCGTTCGCTAACGATGGCCGGTGTATCGCGAAGCGATAGTATTCAAATTGCCTATGGATACGGTTTATTTACCGGAGGGCTGGGACTTCATTACGGAGCCGAGAAGGTAGGCGCTTCGGTTATCCCAATCTCCGGAGGTAACACCCGCAAGCAGCTACAATTGCTTATGGACTTTGACTCTACGGTAATTGCCTGTACTCCTTCCTACGCGGCACATTTAGGCGAAAGCCTGGCCAAAGAAGGGATCTCGAAAAAAGACATCAAGCTTAAAGCAGGAATTTTCGGGGCGGAGCCCTGGACTAACGAAATGCGTCGACAGGTGGAATCGCTGCTGGGAATCAAAGCCTTCGACATTTACGGACTGAGCGAAATCATTGGCCCCGGCGTTGCCATGGAATGCCATCACCAACAGGGAATGCACATCTTCGAAGATCATTTTATTCCGGAAATTATCGACCCCGTCACCTTAAAAGTACTCCCCTACGGCGAAGTTGGCGAATTGGTTTTCACCACTATTACCAAAGAAGCAATGCCCTTGCTACGCTATCGCACCCGCGACCTAACCCGCCTGAACATCGAAAAATGTGCCTGTGGACGAACCCTGGTCAGAATGGACAAATGCCTGGGACGGAGCGACGACATGCTCATTATCCGTGGAGTAAACGTATTCCCTTCGCAAATTGAAGCCGTATTGCTCGAAATGAGTGAGGCCAGTCCGCATTACCAACTGGTGGTAGACCGGGAAAACAACCTCGATTCCCTCGAAATTATGGTTGAAATCGACGATCAGTTCTGGTCCGACGAAATTCGGGCACTCGAAAATCTGCGCAAACAGATACAGCACAATATTGCCAGTGCTCTTGGTCTCACGGCTAAAATCACCCTGGTTGAACCCAACACCATTGCCCGATCGGAAGGTAAAGCCAAACGTGTGATCGACAAACGGAAGCTGGATTAACAACGCAAAGGGAACTTTGATCAGCTTAGCTATTCAACAATCCGAAGGTTGAACACAACCGGCTTCGGGCTATTTTCGACTCTATTAATAATCAGGAATAAAACATCAGACCTATGATTATCCAACAACTCTCTGTATTTTTACAGAATAAAACCGGCCGGCTCACCGAACTGACCCGTGCCCTTTCGGAAAACAATATTAATATGACTGCGTTCAGCATTGCCGACACCACCGATTTTGGGATTGTTCGGTTTATTGTACCTCAACCCGGGGAAGCAGTGAAAATACTAAAGGAAAAAGGATTTTCGGTGAACACCACCGATGTAGTTTGCTTGCTGGTGCCCAACGAACCCGGAGGTTTATACCGGGCCTTGCAGGTATTATCAGACAATGAAGTTCCGGTGGAATATATGTATGCTTTTGCCAGTGACAACGGGGCAAGTGTGGTGATTCGATCTCTTTCGTGCGACAGAGTAATTGAGGTACTACAGGCCAACCAGTTACAATTGATGAAAGCCAGCGAAATCTACAAACTATAACAGTAACCACTAACCACTAAACAACCATGTTTCACTTTTCAAAATCGGTAGCCAGCCTTCGGTCGTCGGAAATCCGCGATTTGATGAGCTTAGCCAACAAACCCAATATGATTTTGTTTTCGGGAGGGATGCCCGACAACGAATTATTCCCACTTCAGGAAGTGGATGCCATCTATATGCGTCTGACGGCACGTGAAAAACAAATGGCAATGCAATACGGACCCACACCCGGCATCCCCCAGTTGCTGGGCTCACTAACCGAATTTCTCCGCGAGAAGGGATTGCCAGTCGACGACAACAAATTATTAATCACCACCGGATCGCTGCAAGCCATCAACATTCTTGGACATGCGTTTATCGATCCGGGCGATACTATTTTGGTTGAAAACCCCTGTTTCATAGGAGCTATTTCAGCATTTCGGTCGTATCAGGCCAACATTGTTTCCATCCCACTGACTCCCGAAGGTATTGATCCGGAAGTATTGCAACACACCCTCGACACCTTACAGGTTAAACCAAAATTTCTGTACCTGACGCCTAACTTCCACAATCCGGCCGGCACACTTTACCATCATTCAACCAAGTTAAAACTTATCGGGTTGATGCGCGACCGCGAAATAGCGATTATTGAAGACGATGCTTACAGCGAGTTGTATTTCCACGATGAAGACATTGAACACCTGCAAACCCTCAAATCGATGAACCCGGAGGGCCTGGATATTTGTTACACCGGGTCTTTCTCGAAAATACTTGGCCCGGGGCTTCGGTTGGGATGGATGTTGGTACCCGACGAAATTTACCAGAAATGTGAATTAATAAAGCAATCAATCGATGCCTGTTCGCCCAGTTTTACCCAGATGATAGCGCACAAGTTTCTCGAAAGTGGAGTATACCTGCCCTATCTGAAACGAATTCGTCCCGAATATAAACGTCGCGCCGAACTGATGACACAACTTCTCGACGAACTTCTTCCCGAAAGCTGCAGCTTTACCCCACCCCGCGGAGGATTTTACATCTGGATACAGCTACCCGACGGAACCGATTCAACCAGTATATTACGGCGTGCCATCGACAAAGGAGTGGTGTTTGTCTCGGGAAAAACATTTGATCCGCACGGACAGCGCAACGACCGGCTCAGGCTTTCGTTTTGCAACAGCTCAATTGAAAAAATCCGCGAAGGCATCCCTTTGGTTGTAGAATCAATTCGGGAAGAAATATTGTAAATCAGGAGTAACCACACTGCGGGTTACACAGGATGGGAGTTTTTAAGGGCCCCGGGAAAATCACAGGCAAAGACTACCAACTACGTAGGTTTTAGGTGTAGCATGTTAGTTTCGTAAGGACAAAAAGTTGTATCTTTGCACCCCGAAAACAAGAATTAACCGGCATGAGTATTTATACCCTGTTTTTGATTGCTATCAGTTTATCGTTCGATACCTTTGCAGTATCGGTAAGTGCCGGGCTTTGCAAAAAAGACATTCGCTTTTTGCCTGCCGTTCGAATAGCACTGATTCTGGCTCTGTTTCAGGGCTTAATGCCCGTAATCGGATGGGTGGGCGGCTATCAGTTTGCACGTGTGATAGGCGATTACGATCATTGGATATCGCTCGTATTGTTTACAGCTATCGGGATAAAAATGATTATCGAAGCCGTAAAGGATCCGGAAGAAAAGACCTTCAATCCACATCAGACGACCGTGATTTTAGGAATCGCACTGGCAACCAGTATCGATGCGTTGGTGGTGGGGGTTAGCATGGCCTTTTTCGAGGTTACCATACTTGTTGCCGCTATAATTATCGGTGTAGTTACCTTTTTTGCAGCAATGATTGGAATGTTGTTAGGCAAAAAAGTGAACGGCCGGTTTGGCCGGAAAGTCGAAATTCTGGGAGGAATCATCCTTATAGGCATCGGCATACAGATTTTCTACTATCATTTATCGGGACTGTAAAATTCGATAACAAAAAACAGCCCCCTAACAAGCCGGGTAAGCCATTTTTTTAGTAGATTTGCATCATCAAACTCCAAAAAATACGATTCATGATGTACCCCCGAACGTTCCTTTCAGTACTATTGCTTTCTGTTTTTGTTGCTCCAGCTTTGGCACAGCGCTTTTCGATTGTCAATCCCAACACTGTTCCGGTTGAAAATGCTCCGGTTGTAGTATCGGCAGCGTCCTTACCGGGATTTATCAGTACCGACGAAACACTGCGTGTAACTGTCGATGGGAAGCAGGTTAAGTATCAGATCGACGATTTAAATCGCGACGGGAAGCCCGACGAGCTGATTTTCCTGGTAAATCTGAAAGCAGGGGAGCGTGCAAAAGTAAACATTAAACCTACCCGAAAACCCGTTCCGAAGGTAGAATCGCAGGTTGTAGCCAGTTTGATTTTAAAAGATAAGGACGGGAAATGGCATCAGGTCGACGAAGCATCCTCGACAAAAAACGACATGTACAATCAAATGCACCACCACGGGGCAGCATTTGAATCGGACAAAATTGCTTACCGCATTTATTTCGACAACAAAAGCACCATCGATATTTACGGAAAGAAACAATACCGGCTGGAATTGCCCGACACCTGGTGGTATCCAACCGACGAGCAGCTGGCAGCCGGTTATGGCGACGATATTTTATTGGTTTCGGGTTGGGTAGGAATTGGCACCCTGAAGGGATGGAACGGGAAAATGCTTCATATTGACCGGTTTGGGAAACGAACTCAGCGCCTTTTGGCGAAAGGACCGTTGCGTACAATAGCCGAGAGTGAAGTCGAAGGATGGGAATATGAAGGTAAAAAAGCAAAGGTTACCGTTCGGTATATCCTGTATGCAGGACATCGGGATGTGACAGCAGAAGTAATTAGCGATACCGACTTAACAGCAGTGGCAACCGGTGTACAACAGATAGGCGGCGGTGAAATGCTATCGACCCCGGAACTGGTAGGATCGTGGGGAAGCTGGCATCCACAACCCGACACTGTAAAATACGCCAAAGAGACAGTTGGACTGGGCCTGTATTTACCTGCCGGTTATCAGTCGTTTCAGTTTACCGAAGGGGTAAATAACCTGATACGTTTTCCGCTGAAAAAAGGAGAAGTCGTACGCTATTACTTCACCACCATTGCAGCTAAGGAGACGGGGCAGCCGGTGCAGGATGCCAGGGCCTTTTTTGAGCACCTGAATGCATGGAAGAAAGGCCTGGAGCCTATTCGTATAATACGGTAACAGAAAGGTATAAATAAACGTAAACAGCGAAGGGCAACGGTCAGGCTTTTAGTCGGCCGTTTACTTTTCGCCAGTCGCCCGGCGACATTCCGGTTTCTTTTTTAAAAACCCGGTAGAACGAACTCTCGCTCGGGAAACCCGCTCTATTGGCAATTTCGGCAATACTAAGCAAGGCATAGCCCGGAGCAATGAGCATTTGTTTGGCCTCTTCGAACCGGTAATGATTGATAAGATCGCTGAACGACTTGCCGTATTCCAGATTAATAAGACGTGAAATATAGGTGCGATTGGAATGTAACCGGCTCGAAATATCTACCACACGCAACTCTTTCTGAGTATATACTTTTTCTTCTTCCAACAACGCCTTTAGCCTTTTTTTGAGCTCCGAATTCTGCGATAGTGTCAACACATAATCCGGTTCATTCTCCTGAATTTCAAGTTCTCCAACTATCACTTTGTCTTCATCGATTCGGATGTCCATTGCTGTAAACCGCTGACCATAACTCACATATCCAACTTTAAACAAGAGAACACTAAACACCAGCGACGGAAAAATCAACCATTCTTCGGGCAAGAAAAAAGAACGGCCCAGTACATTGGCAATCATAGAGAAAACCGAAAAAACTGCAAAAGTAATAAACAACAAACGGGTCCATCGAAGCTCTTTACCTTCGGTGTTTGAATAAAAATCCTTAACCCTTTCGTCAAAATCGAGAATATACTGACTTCCGGTAAGAATAATAATTACCAGCTGAGAAGTAAAAAGCACAGGAATGATACGATAGCGAAAAAGCTGAAATTTACCGGCCAACGACAAATTTTCGGCCGCTCCCTCGTGGTACAACACCTGGAGGATAAAATACCTTGATTCGTCGAGCCCCATCATTCCATATAGAATAGCAGAACTAACCCCCATTATAACTGCAGGCAATAAGAGCAAAAAATATTTCGCCCTGAAACTGGTCTCACGAGTCAGATAGATTACATACAGAAAATAGATTGGATAGACAGCTATGGTTGCAAAATTATAAACCGGGTCGAAATACAGATAAGCGTCGATTTCGTAGTTAAAATAAAGTGCATGCGAAGCATAGAGTAAAAAGGCTACTCCAAAGAAAGTAATTAGAATAAACCGGATGAATTTATTCCTATCGTGCTCAACAACGAACATCATCAACCAAAAAAGGCTGATAAACATTGGTAACATTGTAAACGCAGTTTTCAGCATAGAACTCTGTATTAATGGTGCAAAGATACAATCAATTCAACAAAAAGTTCCCAGATCAACTATTTTTTCTCCCATAATCGCAATTTTCGACATCCTCACACCAGTTATCAGAGCTAAAATTCTACCTTTGCGACGAACAAAAACCTATTCATTGCACAGCTAACTAAACCGCAATTGAAAGGATGAGTGGATTAGAGCTATAAAAACATCCGCTCGTAAACTTTGAATACATATGAGAATAAAAAGGCCACCCTGTTGAAGGATGGCCTTTTCTAATTCAGTATATACCGGCAATTTATTTCACACAAATAACTTTAACCGTACGTATTTCATTTTCAACCTGAACTTTCAGGAAATAGGCACCTTCAGAGGGCAGATTGAGGGTTTGGGCAGTACCGCGAATAGTAGCCGATGCCGCCAGTTTCCCTGTTAAATCGTAGGCCTGAACGCTACCCGATTTTCCTCCGGTTTCGATAGTAACCTGCGAAGAGGTAATAGTAGGATATACTTTTACCAATCCTTCTTTTAACGACGGAGTCGAGGTAGTTATCGTTTCGTAAATAGCAAGGTAGAGTGGCGAAACCATTACATCACCTTTAACATTACTCGAAATAGTGAGGTAATGAGTACCCGATGTAGCCGGATTCACCGTGAACTGATAATCAGCAGTAGTACGTTTCACCGTGAACGCTTTCGACTGCATACCCAGCGTATCACCCGTGTTCGACATTCCTGAATTTAAACCAATGGTAAAGGTCGGATTGGTTTCGTTATCGTGCCACGAAGCAACACCGCGGAAAGCATAGGTTTTACCGGCCTCCAGATTTACATTCAGATTGTATACATTGGTCGGAGGATCGCCCCAGGTACGAAGGTAAGCCAGTCGACCACCCTGCCAGGGTTTACCATTGTAAACATAATTCTGATTGGTAGTGAGCACGTAACGGATACCACTGGTAGCAGCAAACGGGTTGAAAGCACCTGCAACCGGAGTTAGACCGTCGTTCATCATCAGCGACCAACCAAAATTGGTGAGCAACGAACCATCGCCTTCCGCATCGTCGCCATCCCAGGTGGAGATAATATTATCGGCAACTGCAAACACACGAATTGAATCGTTCACCGAACCACTGGTAACATAGATGTATTTATCCTCGATACGGGTTTGACCATCCCACAACAACAATACTGCGGCTGTGTCGAGCGCTTCGGCTTTCGGTACCGAAGTAGTCGATAAAATCAAACCGGCAGGTGCTGTAATAGTAACATCGCCATACAAATCGCCAATAACATCAAACGAACGTTCGGCACCATTGCTTTGGTCGAAGAAGAAACCACGACGGGTAATGCCTAATTTTTCCGACAGGCCGAGGTAAACTACTTGTTTAACATCGCCATGAGCAATTATCAAACTATCTTTCGCAATTGCCTGATTGGCCAGGGCATTCACCGTAATTTCAGCTCCCATCATTACTTCGTTGGCTGTAAGAGTGGCTTTTGACACCTGGAACGACGAAGAAGTGGAGAGTGTAACATTACCGGTAAGATTTCCTCCGCTAACAACAAAGGTTTTAGCAGTTTGTGTTGGAGTAAACTCAAGTTTTGCGGCATTTGAAACCAGGTATGGACTACCGTCGCTGATGTAGCTGAGGCGGAAATTATCAATAGCCACCCAGTTACCCGACACTGCAACCTCCATACCCAATTCAAGTGTATTATCCATAACCTCGGCAATTACCGAATAATCTTTCCGTTCGAAAATCTCAGTGGTATTGCCATTACCAATCAGGTAAGCACCACCGGGATAGGTATTATCGGCCTGCTGAACTGCATGTGCCGAGGCAGTAATGAGGTAAGTTCCGTTAGGGATGTTTCGTACAATCTGCGATAAACGCAGGTTCTCGAGATTACCCGGGCTCGAAATCCACCGTTCGGCATAGAACGTACCTGATTTGAATGGATCAAATGAAGTATTGTTCTGGCGTTGGAACGGACCGACATTATCCCAGCTACCATCAAACAAACCTTCAAAACTATTGTTGAGGATGGCGGTAGTTGCGTCGAAAGGAAAATTAGTCCAGGTATTTACCCTGCTTTGGAGTAAAATAGCTCCATGAACATTGGCGATCGCTTCAGTAATCAACAATTCAGCTTCCAGCACCTCGGCAGCAGTTGCAGCCACTTTGTCGCTTACAGCCTGTACAGCCGCAATCACAGCTGTCAACTCATCGTAAACTGTCGAAGCACCTACATCCTGTGGATTATTTTTCATAATCGTTGCCGAATCGATCAACTGATTAAGAACTGTTTTATCGATACCAAAATACAATAACTGTACATTGTCGAGGAAAAATTTGGCACCATTGCCTGAACCACTCGATGAAGTAGTATAACCTAAGTTGATTTTGCCAATGGTTTCGTTGGTAAGGAAAAACGAAACCGAATCCTGCACCCATTGCGTGGCAGGAAAACTCATTCGTTTCGAATAGGTAGGCGTACCGTCCAACGGAATAAAACCAAAGAAGTTGAGCGCAACTCCCGTAGCAGTATGGGCATTGTACACATCCATTTTCAGCACATAGCGACCCGCTGGAAGGATAGCATCCTGTACATACATCGCTTTATCGCCCCAACCGGCCGACATCGACAAAGCTGCTCCCGCCGAATTGCCATTTTTATCGGTGGCAGGAACCGCCACATTATTAAATCCCTGCGAGTTGGCAACAGTCCCGTACTCGCCTGTGGCAACCTGAACAGCATTGTGTCCGATTACACTTTCGCTACGCCATTGTGGAATAGGAAAAGTCCAACCATCGGTGCCTGTAATACCAATCCGTTCTACTCCGGCCGTCAGCACCGTCCCACCTGCTACCGTATAGCAAATGGGCGCTTCATCGAACCCCGCATTTTTAATGTAGGTAGCTGTAACATCTGTTTGAGCCTGAACAGCCATGCCCTGCACCACTGCCAGTATCAACGCAAGAAAAAAGTACTTTTTTTTCATGATGATTTTTTTTAATTGATTAACTATATAACTTACTTGTTTAAATCTGATTTATCAGATGCAAAAATACAACAATCCAAAGCGGATAATGGCGAAAATCAATTCAAAATAGGTGATTATAATTTTCCTGCTAACATAGTGTTTTACATTGAAAGGTAAAAATAAATGAACTTTTTTGCAGTAAATTGTCATATTTTACAGTGTCGAATTGTCATCGGTATAGTACTTTTACACACCAATATTAAATCTACTCACCTGAAATCGCAACTGCGATTACTAATATTCAAGCCAATGTGTTACTCAGTTCAATCGCTCCGAATCCTGCTTTTCCTTGTTTCAGTAACTCTGCTTCTGCCATTAGCTGCTCAACCATCGTCGACCAGAGGGCTAGTGGCTTTGCGCTCTGCTCCCGACAGTGTATTTATCAGTTGGCGATCGTTGAGTGCCGATAAAGCCCTGCTGGGATTTAATATTTTCCAGCTCACTTCCAATGGCAAAGCCACTCAACTCAACCAGCAACCACTAACCGGAGCCACCCATTTCACCCTTTATGCTCCGGCATCACCGGATGCATTACGCTTCGAACTACGCGAAGCAGGTAAAACAACAGGCGAACGCTGCACGCTGAATCCTGAGGTAATGGGAAATTTCCTTACTATTCCGGTACAGGCCCTCGAGGGTCATAATATTAGCGATGGCTCAGCCGGCGATGTGGATGGTGACGGGCAATACGAAATTATAATCAAACGCGAGATGCGTCCCAGGGATAATTCGCACAATGGAGTAACCGGGCAAACCAAACTGGAAGCTTATAAACTGGATGGCACGTTCTTGTGGCGCATCGACCTGGGAAAAAATATCCGCGAGGGTGCGCATTACACTCAATTTATGGTGTACGACCTCGATGGCGACGGACGGGCGGAAGTGGCCTGTAAAACTGCCGATGGTACCATCGACGGGCGGGGCAGGGTGATTGGCGATCCAACGGCCGATCATCGCAATGTCAATGGTCATATTTTCAAAGGTCCGGAGTTCCTGACTGTTTTCGATGGTTTAACAGGAGCTGAGCTACATACCACCTCTTATCTCCCTCAACGCCATCCGCAAACCACCGACCCCACTCCCGAACAAATGAAGGAGGTGTGGGGCGACGACCACTACAACCGGTCGGAGCGCTACTTAGCCTGCGTAGCCTACCTCGATGGCAAACGACCCAGCCTGGTGATGTGCCGGGGTTACTATACCCGATCGGTGTTGGCGGCCTATGATTTCAACGACAAAAAACTGACCCACCGCTGGACTTTCGACAGCGACGACACTACCCCGGGGAATCGGGCCTATCGCGGACAGGGCAATCACAACCTCACGGCTGCCGATGTGGATGGCGACGGTTGCGATGAGATTGTGTACGGAGCCGCCTGTATCGATAACAATGGCAAAGGACTCTACAGTACAGGACTTCGTCATGGCGATGCACTGCATGTGTCCGACCTCGACCCCACCCGCCCCGGCATGGAAGTATGGATGGGACATGAAACCGGTAGCGATGTGGCCGGAATTGAATTCCGTGATGCCCACACCGGCAAGCTCATCTGGGGACATCCATCGCAGGGAGATGTGGGCCGATCGCTGGCCGCTGATATTGACCCACGCTACCCGGGCTATGAATGCTGGGCATTTGGTCCGGGAATTACCGGAATGTATTCGGCGCAGGGACAGCGTATTTCGGAACGGTCGCCCCGCACCTGCAATTTCAGGATCTTGTGGGATGGCGATTTGCAACACGAATTACTCGACCGCAACTTTATTGCCAAGTACGACTGGACCACCGACAGCTTAAAATTCCTGATGCGGGCCGACGAATGCCGCTGGAACAACGGCACCAAGGCCACGCCTGTGTTGAGTGCCGACCTGCTGGGCGATTGGCGTGAAGAAGTGATATGGCGTACAGCCGATAACTCTGCGCTTCGCATTTACAGCACCACACTCTCTACCACTCACCGGCTTCCCTCGTTGATGGAAGACCGACAGTACCGGCTTTCGGTTGTTTGGCAAAATGTGTCGTACAATCAACCCCCTTCCACCAGTTTTTGGCCGGCAGGAAAAGAAAAAAAGAATTAAAATGCTTGTAATTCCCGGCATTCACCCTATCTTTGCAACATTGTTTCATTTGAATCATCAATTCAACAACAATGGATGCACTGGAAATTCTGAAATTACACGATATAAAGAAGACCCCGGGTCGACTGGCGATCATTAAGGCCCTGCAAAAACATTGCAGTCCGCTTTCGGAAAACGAAATAAAGGACGAGATGCAGGAAAATTACGATCGAATTACCTTCTACCGGAATATACAAATCCTTACTACCGCAGGAATTATTCACAAAATTGTGGTGGATAATACCCTTGTGCGATTTGGGTTAAATTGTTGCGAATCGAAACACGCGCACCATTTTCACCGCAACGAACATGCGCATTTTTATTGCGAAAAGTGCCATTCAGTGGTGTGTCTGGAGCAAATTCGTATCCCTGAATTCTCACTTCCGGTAGGTTTCAAAAGTTCCGACAGCGACATTATTATTAAAGGGAAATGCGAGAAATGCAGTCATTAAGCGCTAAACTGAGTTCATGGTTCGAGCGTAGCCTGGCATCCGTAACGATTCCTGTCCTATTGACGGCAACGGTACTTCTATCGGGAACAAAGGCCTACCCACAGCAACCACGTACACCCGCATACTCGCAGCAACAGCAAGCGGCTACACAGGCATCTGCTCAACTCCATCAGCTTTCGGGCCACGTAACCGACGAGTTCAACCATCCATTGGCCGGGGCTACGGTGACCATCCGCTCCCTCGGACAGGGCAACATTACCGACCGGAAAGGTGATTTTGCATTCGACGGACTTCGGGCAGACAGGTATCTAGTTAGCTATTCGTTTGTAGGCTATCAATCGGCAACCGACACCATTTGGTTGAATAAAACCACGCGGCTTACCAAAAAACTATGCCCGGCGACTACACATCTCGGCGAGATTACCATTACAGGCATAGCATTCCCGCGCAACCCGTCGGCTTCATTATCGGTGGGAACTGTCGACAAACGCTACCTGCAACAGCAAGCAGCAGGAAGTTTGATGCAGTCGCTCAACCGATTGCCGGGGATAGGCTCGATGGACATTGGTTCGGGGCAATCGAAACCGGTGATTCGCGGGCTCGGGTTTCATCGGGTAGTAGTGGCCGAGAATGGGGTAAAACACGAGGCGCAGGAATGGGGAGCCGATCATGGGTTGGAAATTGACCGGTTTACGGTGGAGCGCGTCGAAATCATCAAAGGGCCGGCTTCACTTATGTACGGGGCAAATGCCATCGGGGGAGTTATTGATTTGAAGCAGTTGGCTGCTCCCGCTAAAAACACTTTTGGTGGAAGTGTAATAGTGAACGGGGCCACCAATAACCAGCTAGTTGGAGCTTCGGCCCGAATTTTCAGACGGTTTGATCATTTTTATATTCAAAGTCATTTCAGCAAGAGTACCTATGCCGATTATCGGGTGCCAACCGATAGCATCAGCTATATGACCTACAATATCCGTCTGAAAGACCGTCGCTTACGTAATACAGCAGGCAATGAAACCACCGCCGGAATTCGTATAGGCTATTTGGGCCATCAGGTAAATTCGCACCTGAGCGTTACCAATAACTTTTCAAAATCAGGATTTTTCGCCAATGCCCATGGGTTGGAAATTCGCAATTCGCAAATCGATTACGATCGTTCGGCACGCGATATTGATTTACCCTCGCAGCAGGTAAATCATTTCAAATTATTGAGTAATACAACCTGGATGATAACCGATTACAAGCTGAACTTCGACTTTGGCTATCAGCACAATTACCGTCAGGAATTTTCGGAACCGGTGGCGCACGGGAATATGCCCCTGCCTCCCGATTCGCTGGAGCGCTTGTACAATAAAAGTACCTGGACAGCCCATTTGAAGCTGGAATTACCCAAACACAACCGGCATCAGTTTACCACGGGTATAAGCACTGAAATTCAGAACAATTCAACCGGAGGATGGGGGTTTATGCTGCCTGCCTACCAAAGTAGTTCGGCCGGAGCTTATGTATACGATTTTGTACAACTTTCCGAACAGTGGAGCCTCAACGGCGGAGTGCGTTTCGATGCAGGAAAACTAACTACCCGCGAATACCGCGATTGGTACGCCACGCGGCAACCCGACGGCACAGAAGAGTATATACAACGTGCAACACCAGTGCAGCGTAGGTACAACAGCTTTAGTTGGGGTGCCGGGGCAAGCTACAAAAAAGGACCATTTAGTATAAAAAGCAATGCCGGGAAAAGCTTCCGGATGCCGTCGGCCAAAGAACTGGCTTCCAACGGCATCAACTACCACATGTACCGGTACGAAAAAGGCGACACCACCCTTGGGGCCGAAGAATCGTACCAGATTGATCTGGGAATCGGGTACAGCAAGGGTAAATGGGGTGTTGAGCTGACTCCCTTTGCCAACTATTTCCCCAACTACATTTACCTCAATCCAACCCCCGAATACTACGAGGCCCAGCAGATATACTACCACAGTCAGAGCGAAGTATTCCGAACCGGAGGCGAACTGGTTATCAACTACGACATATCCCAATCGCTTCAGCTATCGGCCGATGCCGAATACACCTATTCGGTACAACTCTCGGGCGCTAAAAAAGGCTACACACTACCCTTTTCGCCGCCCCTGAATGCACACCTCGAATTGCTTTACACCTTTGCTTCGAATGGCATTTTCGAACAACCTGAAGCAGGAATAAGCATGCAACTGGCCGGAGCTCAGAGCAACACGGTGCCACCCGAGAAAAAAACAGCGGGCTATACGCTTTTCAATCTGCGCTTCGGCACACGATTGAAGATAGCAGGCACCGCGATTCAGGTAAACGCTAAACTGGCGAATCTGTTGAACACACGCTATTATGACCATACCAGTTTTTACCGGTTAATAGAAGTTCCGGGACCCGGACGAAATTTTTTACTAACAACACAATTTGAATTATAGAAATATGAAAACGACACTTATTGCTCTTTTAAGCTTAGCATTGATTGCTTGCCAGAAAACCTACCTACCGGAAGTAACACTATTGGAAGTAGGAAACAACAACTCTAAAACAGCAACCATTGGCGGTGACCTGCATTTGGAAGCTGAAATGATTGCCGATGGAAAAATAGCAAACATCCGGCTGATAATTCATCCCGAAGGGGAAGAAGAACAGGGAAGCGGAGGTCCATCCAGCTCCAATCCCTATCCGGGCTGGGAATTAGACACCACCTTTACCGGTGTGTATGTGAACGTACGAAATACTATATTTCACGAAGACATTTCTATTCCGGCTACCATAGCCCCGGGACATTATCACGTCGATTTAATTGTAACTGATCAGAAAGGATACCAGGGCAGAGCTGAAGTGGAACTGGAACTGGTTGATGATTCCGCCGGCATGCCTTATCAAATCATACAATTCTAGTGAGAATGAAACGAGCATGTAAACACTTCACTTCCAAGGTCATGGAAATGCTTCTATGCGAGTTCCATACGACCGTTGAAAAAACAATTATTACCGTATGAAACGAGCATGTAAACACTTCACTTCCAAGGTCATGGAAATGCTTCTATGCGAGTTCCATACGACCGTTGAAAAACAAATTATTACCGTATGAAACGAATTGGATTTTTCCTGCTGGCAGCAACACTACTAAGTACCAGTTGCGACGACCTGATAAAAGATGAAGAAGCACCTGTAATTGATATGAGTGCAGTCGATGCATTTCCTGTAAATTGTGCTGAGGTGAAACGGGGCGAGAGCTTTACATTCAGGGCCGTTTTTACCGACAATCAGGAATTGGGATCGTACAGCATCACTCTGCATCACAATTTCGATCATCACACCCACAGCACTTCCGGAACCGAATGCGAAATGGACCCGATTAAAAAGGCGGTTAACCCATTTCTGAAGGTTAGCGAATACAGCATTGCTCCGGGCTCAACGCGCTCTATCGCGACAGTTGAAATTCAACTTCCATCGGACATCGACACCGGCGATTACCATTTCATGGTTCGCCTTACCGACCAGGCCGGATGGCAAAGTTTTAAGGGAATCAGCATAAAGATTGTGGAATAAACCAGAGCAGTAAAAATAAAACTTTATCTTTGCAGTTCACGAAAAAATCAGGAACAATATGTCAACACCCATTTCCGAATGCCTCTATTGCAGCCACTTGCCCATTCTCGACGAATTAATGATCAAAATTGCCGACCTGCAGGTATTCCAACTTTTTTTGTAATGATTGAAAAAATCAACGCAAATCTGGTTTAAACTTCTGTTTAAGGGATTAATTCAATGGTAGATCGTGCATTTTCGGATTTATTCAGCCTTGAAGAAAGGACGTGGAGAAGGTGGCTAAGTAAGTTCACCCTGTTCGTCACATTCAGCTTGCTGGTGGTTTCCTGTGTCGACGACAACCCTTCGAGCGGTCCAAAAAACTCGTCGTATGTGTTCGACAGTAAAGCACTGGCCGATGTACACCTGGAAATAACCGAAGAAGAATGGAATAAACTACTCCGCTTTTTCGACCAGAATCCCTACAACGAGGAATGTGTGGTGGCGGGAATGCAGTTCACAAAAAACGGCGAAACCAATGAGCTGACCAGGGTGGGCGTTCGCTTGCGGGGAAACACTTCGCGGCGGAGGCCGGAAGGTAAAAAAGGTGAAATGCACCAGCCCACGGCACCCGATTGGCATCACGCCAGTTTTTCGGTTGACATCAACCGGTTTGTGCCCGGGCAGCGATTTGCCGGTTTAAAAAAAATAAACCTCAAATGGTTTAAGGACGATGCTAACTATGTGAGGGAAATTTATTGTTACGACTTATTTGAACGTTTCGGAGTATGGACAGCACCCCAATCGAGTTATTGCCGGCTGTATCTTCGCATTGGGAATAGTGGCGAAACGGCCTATTTCGGGGTATACCAATTGTTGGAATCGGTCGATTCCGAATTTCTTACGGAGCGTGTCAAGGGCTTTGGCAGAGGCGAGGGTTTTTTGTGGAAAGCCAACTGGGGCGCCAGTTTTCGCACAGCCGACCGCAACAAGATGGATGTGGAAAGAGTAAGTCTGACGGAGACTTATAAACCAGCTTACGACCTGAAAAACCGACCGGCCGAACTCGAAACCGCCCGCAACCAGCTTTCGGAGTTTATCGGCTCGTACAATTCGTTGCAGGGAACAGCATTTCGGGAGTGGGTAGTTACCCGCATGGACGTGCCCTTGTTTTTGAAAACCTACGCAGTAAGTGTACTTTGCGGCATGTGGGACGACTACTGGAACAACCAGAACAACTTTTATTTTTATTTCGATCCCAACGGTAAATTTTATTTTATCCCTTTCGATTACGACAATACCCTGGGTACTTCGCTGCTGATGTCTGATTCAGGAACACGCGACCTTCTCAACTGGGGCAACTCCAGCCATCCTCTGGTGGTAAAACTACTGGAGATTCCCGAATTCCGCACGCTCTATGTAGAGTACCTGCACGAATTATGCGATCCATCCAATGATTTATTCTCCTACGGGCGCAGTCGCATCCGAATACTGAAATGGCACGAACTAATCGAAGATCACATCGCCAACGACACCGGCGAGGATATGGAGATAGCCGACCGGCCGGCATCCTGGGGCAATTGTGGGTTTTACCGGTTGTTGGATCCGACGAATAATTATTTTGTTATAAGAGCCGAAAATTTGCCCGGTCTGGTCAGCAACTAATTATTGAGCGACTGCCAATCTTAATCGGGCGCATTCTTCTGGTTAGCAACTATATGTCGACCTTCCCTTCCGAACCGGTCCACCACCCGCACTTCGATATGCGCATCTTTGTTTTCCGGCTTTGCCCTGAACAAATGATGTGTTTCAGTGGGGCTAATCCAGGTATGCTTTTTCATTTTTCCTGATTGATAGATTTCTGCTGCCTGTGGATCGATGCCCCAATATCGTGTCATTTCGCCTTTATAAACCCCGTTTTCGTACCATTGCACTTTCCACCCGGGATCGTAATTGTACACATTGGCAATAAAATAACCGGGGTAAAGAGTATCAGCGCCAACTTCGTATACTTTAAACTGTTCCGATTTATCGTAGCCCACCCCTTTGAAATACCACGACAGCGAATCGCCATCCACTTCGTACACGGTATAGGCTTTGGGTGAACCATCGGTACAAATTTCGCCCTGCCACCAGGCACCGCTGGCCGCTGCATGTACATGCTCGGCAATGGTGGGTGCTGCTTGTGTATACCATTGGGTGTGACTATGTCCGGCAAGAATATGGGTTGTAAAGGGTGCCAGTAATTTGTATAAAGCCTCGCGGTTCATCACCGAATTCGACAATGTAGTACCATAACTTCCCGACTTCTCCGATTCTCCGTAGATGGTCGGAATATGAAGCGATACAATCACTGTGCTGCCCTCACGTACCGATTTCAAATCTTTTTCGAGCCATTGCAACTGATTCTCGTTCACATAGCCCATATAGCGGTACGAGTCGCCATAATAGAAAACATCTTTCAGCACCACATAATGTACATTTCCTACATTGAACGAAAAATGAGTTGGACCGAAGGCTTTCGAATAGGTAGTAGCCGATAATTCGTCGGACCTGCGATTGTAGTCCATATCGTGATTGCCAATCACCTGATAAAAGGGCAGATTTAATTTCGAAATTACCTGTTTATACTGATCGTAAAATTGAAGCTTATCGAATACATTATCGCCGGCACTGATGGCATGAACCGGAACTTCAGCAGGAAAAGAATTAACCGTTTTCTGAACATCGGCTACCACTTCTTCCAACAGATCAAACTCAGCAGTTTCGAGCACCTGAGGATCGGCCCAAAGAATAAATGCATGCTTGTTTTGCGATTTTTTCGACTTTGTAAGTTCAAAACTAACGGTTTGTTCTTTTTGTTCCGAATGAAGTGCCTGATAAAACACAGGCACTCCGTTTACAACCGGCGAATTATATCCCGATGGCAGGGTGTAGTACACCATAGTGCTTTGCGGGTGAACTTCCATACTGTACCGTCCTTTAGAGTTGGTTTCGACTATGTTTACTCCATCGGTTACCCGTACCGATGCCACTGGCTTGCCGTCGGAAACCACCTTACCCGTAACCACCCTGCCACCGGCAATACTGCTAACTGTTGCTGCCAGCACAGCCAACACGAGCACTAATTTATTCCATTTCTCCGTTTTCATTGGTAAACTACTAATTATTATACCGCAAAGCTACAAAAAATCCGACAGCAACCATCGGGAGAAACAATTCGGGTTATCGAAAGTTGGCAGCTTCATCAAAAAAAATTTGCTTACTTTGCAGTAACAAACGCGCATGACACATGGAATTTTTATTTATTCTCATCGGAATGGTGGCCGGAACAGGCATAGGTTGGCTGGCGGCTCAATCGAAAGTGCATACATTGAAGCAAGCCGAACAGCAGCGCTACCATGAACTCAACCTGGAATACACCGCTTTCAGAGCCAGTAAGCAGGCCGAACTGAAGTCGGCTGCCGAAAAACTCGAGACTCAAAAAGCGGAAATGATGGCATTAAGCAAAAAATTCAATATCGAATTTGAAAATATTGCAAACAGAATTCTGGAAACCAAATCGGAAAAATTCACAGAGCTCAACAAGAACAATTTAAAGAACATACTTGATCCGCTGGGACAGAACATCGAAGCGTTTAAGAAGTCGGTCTACGAAGCTTACCTGAACGAAGGCAGGGAACGATTTTCGTTGGGCGAGAAAGTGAAGGAACTGGCCGAACTCAACCAGCAGATAAGCAGGGAAGCCCGCGAACTGACCCGTGCACTGAAGGGAGAAGTTAAAACGCAGGGTCGCTGGGGCGAAATGATACTGGAAACCATTCTCGAAAAATCGGGATTGCGCAAAGACGAGGAGTATTTTATGGAACATCAGCTCATGAACGAACAGGGACAAGCACTTCGTTCGGAGGCTGAAGGAAAAAAAATGCGGCCCGATGCAGTGATTAAGTACCCCGACAACCGCAATGTGATTATCGATTCAAAAGTTTCGCTCAATGCCTTTATCCGCTACCTGGAAACTTCGGATGCTGAGGAGCAGAAGAAGGAGCTGGCAGCACATGTGACAGCTGTTAAGAACCATATTGTAGCACTCAGCACCAAAGGTTACGACGATTTCGACAAGTCGCTCGACTTTGTAATGATGTTTATCCCGAGCGAACCAGCCTATATTGCGGCCTTGCAGGGCGACCCCGACATTTGGAATTTCGCCTACGACAAACGGATTTTGCTGCTGAGTCCCACCAATCTGATTACTTCATTGAAGCTAATTGTTGACCTGTGGAAACGCGAAAAGCACAACCGCAACGCTCAGGACATAGCCGAACGGGGTGCTAAAATGTACGATAAGCTGGTGGGGTTTGTAGCCAATCTCGAAGAAGTAGGGAAAACCCTCGTTAAAGCGCAGCAGGCCTACGACGAATCGTACAAACAGCTCACCACCGGCAACGACAACCTGGTGCTTCAGGCTACCAAAATGAAAAACCTGGGATTAAAGACCAGGAAGCAACTGCCGGAGGAGTTGGAGCGAGAGTCGAAAGGGAGTGATGAGGATTAACTCAGCAGCTTTACACACACCACATCCGGGTACAAAAAGTATTTTAGTATGCATACTGCTACAACCGCCCCCCTACTCTTTCAAAAACCGCAGGGTTTTTCCCGGCTTCCCATCGCCCGCAACGCAATGCATCAAATACACACCCGACGACAGCCTGCTAAGGTCTAACGTTACGATAGAACTCTCCGGTTTGTGTTCCATTACTTTTACACCCGTAACCGAATAAACCACTAGTTGTTGGTAGCGGGTGTCGATGTCCGGCCCGAGGGTTACCAGATCTGTAACCCGACCCGGATACAACTTTACCGGAGATGAATCCGGTAAAGTAACATTGCTGGCATCCCATGCAAGTATAGTAGCAAAATCGCCCCACTGAGGAGCCGATTTATAAGCCTCCAAACTGGTAAAAGGAACATATAAAACGCAATCCGATTTATCGACCTGTAAAAAAACATCGGCTCCTAACACCGGTGGCGTAGCCGCATCGACAGTAATAGACCATAAACAGTTACAAGCTCCAAACGCATTTTGGCCGATTGATGTTAACGATGCCGGAAGTCGTAAATGGGTTAATCGCTTACTGGTATAGAACGCATAACTGCCAATTGATTTCACCTTGTTGGGGATCACCAGGGGAGACGACAAGGTATTGGTCTCAAATACACTGTCGCCAATAGCAACCACATCGTAATTCAGTCCTCCATAGTTGATTTCCGCAGGCAACATCGTTCCCTGAAACGAAGCAGCTCCGGTGAGCGTCACCTGGCTCCCGAACTCACTCAACACCAGCTCGTCGATGGTGTACTGAAGTCCGTCCTTTTCAATACTGTCTCCTTCACTCATCAACTCGAAAATAGAGGTGAAACTACCCCACAAACCCGCCGATTTGTACAAATCGGTAGTACCCGGAGGTATGACCAACGCACATTTAGTTTTATCTAATGCGGTGAATACATCGTATTGCATATAGGAAGGTTCCTTTATGAGCGAAATTACAGATTTAAGTCCTTTGTTGAATCCAAAAGCGCTAATATTCAATGTTTTAACCGTTTCCGGAATCGTTACGGAAGTCAGGCTATCGCAAAAGCCGAAAGCATAACTTTCAAGTACAGTCAGCGACGAAGGAGCTTCAAATACCAGCGAACGCAAGCTGGTACATTTTTGAAAAACATGGACAGATAGGGTCGTTACCGTCGAAGGAATTGAAATAGATTGCAACTTCTTACATTCAATAAATGCACTGCGACCGATATGAGCCAGCGATGAAGGGGAGTCAAAAATCACAGTATGCAAATTTGAGTTATTGCTAAAAGCATCCTCCCCAATCGATAGTACAGAGGATGGGGAACCCTGTTCGTCGGGTAGGAGGTTACCTCAAAATAAGGTTAGAGCTTATCGCGTAGAAGCGACTACAAACTTACAAAAATTAAATTAATAAAAGCAAAAAAAAGAAGGGGAACTTCGTTACCAGCGAAAATCAATTTAGCTTCGGTCGAAACTAAATTACTCAAAAGAAAGCAGGGAATCAACAGAAAATATTGTAATTTTGGCAAGTAGTAGCAACACATTGCATAAAACACATTCACATGACATCATCAACCATGAAACAGATTGAAGTAGTGGCAGCCATACTCCTGCGCGACAAACGGGTTTTAGGGGTGCAACGGGGAAAAAATAAATTTCCTTACATCTCCCGAAAATACGAATTTCCGGGAGGAAAAATGGAACCCGGCGAAAGCAGGGAAGAAGCAGTGAAGCGTGAACTCGAGGAAGAGCTGAAGATGAAGATAGAGGTGCAGAAAGCCTTTATGACCATCACGCATCAGTATCCCGATTTTCACCTGACGATGCACACCTTTCTTTGTACCAGCCAAACGCCAACCGTTACCCTCACCGAACACATCAACTACCAATGGCTAACCTCCGACCAACTGAGCGGGTTGGATTGGGCGGAGGCCGATCTTCCGATAATTGAAAAATTAATCGCCGATACAGATTTAGAACTACTGTAATCCGATTTCAGAACTTGTTGGATTTTATAAAAAATATTTACGTATGAAAAACTCAATCATTTCGTTCCTTCTACTTTCAATCTTGATTTCACTCCCGGCTTGCGCATCGAAAAAACAAACGGGCGAATGGCAACAACTATTTAACGGAAAGGATCTTACGGGCTGGACGGTAAAAATGAAAGGATACGAAGTCGGGGAAAACTTCGGTAACACTTTCAGGGTGGAAGACGGCCTGCTGAAAGTGCGTTACGACGCCTACGACACCTTCAACGACCGGTTTGCCCATATTTTCTACCATGCTGAATTCTCGCATTACGTTGTCAGGTTTGAGTACCGTATGGTGGGAGAGCAATGCCCCGGCGCACCAGCCTGGGGTTATAAAAACACCGGAATACTGATTCACGGCCAACGACCGGAGACGATGGAGAAAGATCAGAACTTCCCGGTTTCGATCGAAGTCCAGTTGCTGGGCGGCGATGCAGAGGGTGAGCGACCCACCGGAAATGTATGCACCCCCGGCACCAACATCCTGATCAACAACCAGCTCATACTGGATCATTGCACCAACTCCTCGGGCAAAACCTTCCGGGGCGACGAATGGGTGAAAGTAGAAATCGAAGTACATGGCAACACCCTTATCAAGCATATCATCAACGGCGAAACCGTGATGGAATACACACAGCCCCAGCTGGACAGCCGCGAACCCGACTTCGAAAAACTACGGGCTTTAAACGGGGGCCAGGTGATGTTGAGCAAAGGCACCATTTGTTTGCAAAGCGAAAGTCACCCCTGCGATTTCAGGAATGTAGAGATTAAGGTGTTGAAGGAATAAGAATACCGATGGGCAACAGAACGATCGGGCTGTGCATACACCGAAAAAAAACAAGCAAACACGAAGAGTAAGCACAGACGCAACACGTTGAATCGTAGCCTGTTTTGACCGGAAAATGAGATTGCTTCCATGGTAAAAGATATGAAAGTGATTAACACCTGAGTCAAGCATTAAACAATTTTTAAGAGAATGAAGTTCGACGGGGCGCAATAGGTAAATAGAAGGAGAACAGAGGATTCCTGACTTCCGGGCAACTATAAATTTAAGAAGCGGATTTTTGATGAAAAAACCGGGATGTATTTCCCCGAAGAATCGTATTCTCCAATGCAAATGTTGGGACAAGACGAGGGAGATATTTCAACGCTGGAAGAATAACTATTCTATCAGAATTGAGGAACCCAGTCACAGAGCCGAAGTTGGAGAATCATGAAATATTGAAGACCACATCCAAACTAGCCTCATCAAACGGAATACTTTCGGCATCACCTTCAATAAAAAAGTCCATCGGCTACATGGTTGCTGTTGCATAATTTTATAGCAGCCCGTGAGAAATCCAGCCCAACCATTTTTCCCGGTTGATGGTATTTTTTAATCATGGCAGCGCCCCCACCCCTGCCGCACCGACGGCAAAGCAGTAACCGTATGCAGCTTCATTGCCAGAATAGCCCCGACACCAATCACCAGCGTAACAATTTCGAGCACTAAAAAGAGGCTGTTTTGAGGATAGCTACTTCCAGCAACGACAAAAAACGCGATACCCTCAAACTGAATGATGAATAAAAGATACTGATTGAGCATACTGTAGGATAAACGAAGTGTTTTTAACCGATGGTATAAAGAAGTATTTAGGAATCAGAACAACCAACATCCCCCAACTATCGTTGATAACGATTGATGGGGGATGTTGGAGAATTAGTTAAATCAGAAAAACGAATAAGTTAATTTACTTTCAGGCAACGAATAGCACCAAACATGGCAAAGGCATCGGAAGCCAGTTCATCAACCACGACATTTCCATAGGGTGGATTATCGTCAGAACCAGCATAGAAGAACCAGCTGTTGTTTGGATCATTATTCCATAAATCACTCGCCAGCCATATAGCCCAGGTGCCATAATGAATAGGCCATTCTTCCCAGAACGTACCTCCAGCTACTGCTGAAAAACCACTAGTGTTTGTTGCACCAGCATTCGCCCAATAAGGACCGGTTTTACGAATGGCATTATAACGATCGACAGTCTGAAGTGAAATAGCATCACGAAGTACTCTCCACTCAAAATGATTGGGGACTTTCCATCCTACCGGACATAAATCTTTGTGATTGATGGTTTGGAATTTATAAGCAAGACCGGCAATATCTTTAGTGGCAGGATCGTCGTTGAAATACCGGCAAATTGGGGTGGTACGTCGGTTGGCATCGGCAAGAAACTCCGCTTTAGAGGCTCTCAGGATTATGTCAGTTCCATCAGCATATTTAGTTGCTTTCAGGTTTTCGGCCATCCAAACCTGATCGCCAATTGTAATCGTTGCATAATGGTTTCCATTTGCATCGGTACAGGGTACAAAATTGAATTCTATGGTTTTATCAGCGGTAATTACATCTGAAACAAGTGTGGTCATAGTGCCTGAATTACCCCGAAAGATAATCCGGTCACCGGCAGTATAATTCATTGAAACTCCAGCAATTTCCATCGCACGTGACGGTGAACCGGTATCACTTTGTGTCACTTCATCAGCAACTATCTTAACAGCTCTTCCCGAAATATTCCTGCTAATAATCTTTGAGTTATATGCAAAACCGTTACCACTCACCCTAACAACAGACAAGCCTCCGGGCAGGGTTAAATTATAGCTATGCAGACCTTCGTTCAAGTTGCCGGCAATCATAGCAAGACGACGGCCGTCGGCACTGTACAATTCAACGATTGCCGGGCCTGACTTCAATGCCTGAAAATGAATACTGGCATTGCCATCTATATCCGAAAGCAACTTCATTGAACCTTCGGCACCATTAACAACACCTTCTACTGTTGTCAGACCATCGGATAAAATCAACACTTGTCCGGTTGGGACCGTTACTGATGTGCCTTTGGTGATATTATCAACCTGTACACTGGTAACTTCGGTACTGGCACCTTTGCCTGAAAAACTAACGGTGTAATTTAATGCACCGACATTCATCACGATAAAAGCAAGTGCAAAAAGGGTAATTGTCCGAAGACATGAGATTTTGTAATTTCGTTTCATACTGATTTTCTTTAGTATTTTTTTAAGACATTAGAAATTTTATGGAGAAAGCAGCTGCGTACATATAAAGACACCCTAACTCTAGAAAATCCCCCATTAAAAATTAACTGAATTTTCAACTAAATTATTAAAACTCCACCAATCTGGCTTCTCCAGCCATCACATTTAGTGTCAATTTGTTATTTACAAGAGAAACTGTCTGGCTACGATTATTTTCCCACACCCTGACCTTAGCTACAGAATCACTAAAAGTCAGGGTAATCACAGCATTATTATAGGGCAACAATGTAGTTATCAACAGTTTTCTTTCACCTTGCTTCGACTGAAAACAACCCACCAGATTATCGTCGCCCGACACAGAAGTAAGATCGCCGAATGTAGTTAATGCCGCGTACATGGGAAATCGATTTCGTGCAGTTTGAATAACCCCTACTGCATCGCAATGTAGTAATATTTTTCCAATACGATTAATGTCAGTATTCAGCTTTTGTACATAACCATACCGGATTGTTGGCTGACCATTCAGGCCTATCAGCGCTTCTCCGAATTGTTCCGTACCACTGCCCGGCGACCAATAGGTAAAATACTGTATTCCTTTTGCGCCGAAAGCCAGATTTGACCACACCTGCCAACGGATATCGGCTTCGGAGGGTTCGCACTTATCGGGAACTCCAGGAGTACCTTTGATGCTCAGTGTTTGAATAAATGTCCAGAAGGGAATACCTTTACCCCGGGATTTAGCTCTGACAAGATCAAGATTGTAAAAATAATCGTTGATAATTCCTCCGGTAGTTAAAAGCGGATAACTATCAAACGAAATGTGTCGGGGTTGTTGCGTTTGAAGCCACGAATCGATGTAGTTTGCATAGCTGGGAGCCTGAATCCCTCCGGTAGCATAGGTTGGAAACAGGTTAATGTGTGCCAGTTTATCCGGAAAATTTTGATTGAAAGCGGAAGTAAAAGCAGCCAGGGCATTAAACAAGTTTTTTCCGGGTTCATCCAACAGCAATTCACCTGCAAAAGCAGGATGATTGGCATAGGGCCTTATACCATCAATAAATTTTGTCAACAATCCCGGGTCCGGACTGGCTGCATATTTTGAAATATCATTAGCTACAACAGCCTTATTTGCTAAAAATTTCAGTCCATTGTTGCTACAAAAATTAAGAACCTGTTGAATACGGGTGGTTACATTTTCAGAGTAATGAAATCCGTTTACAAAATTAAATCCTCCATCCTTAATGCGTTTGTATTCGTCGTTGGTTTGGTATACAGCGGGAGGAGTTACCCAAAGGCCAATTGGCAATTCTCCCAACTTCAGCACATCATAACTTGTTTCGCTGTTTTTCACACAACGCACAGCCGTGATAAAATCCTGCGAACTGGAGGCTATTTCGTCGCAAACTATGCTTTCCGGAGTTAAGTTATCATCGGTGGAAGCATAAAAAAACCAATTATCGGTGGAACTTGCATTGAATAAATCGCTTGCCATCCAGATAGCCCAGGTTTTTTCGTGCACATACCACTCGTCCCAAAAAGCACCCGTACCGATGGCCGAAAAGCCACTTGAATTCGTCGCTCCCTCCTTGCGCCAGAATTCATCCGGACTTCCGGTTTTTCGGATGGAATTAAAACGGGTGATCCCATCGGCAGCAACAGCATCCCTCAGCATCCTCCACTCGTAATGATCAGGCACATGCCAACCCCCGGGACAGACATTCTTGTGTTGAATGGTTTGGTATTTATAAGCCAATCCCGCCCTGTCTTTCGTCGATGGATCGTCGTTAAAGTACCTGTAAACAGGTGTTGTACGCCTTTCCGGATCAGCCATATACTCTTCTTTCGAAGCCCTGAGAATAATACTGCTACCATCGGCATATCTTGTCGTTTTCAGGTTATCGGCCATCCACACCTGATTGCCAATGGTAATCGTTGTGTAGTGGTTGCCATCGGCATCGGCACAGGGCACAAAATTGAATTCAATGGTCTTATCAGCGGTGATCACATCTGATACGAGGGCACTCATCGTACCGGAATATCCTCGAAAGAGAATGCGGTCGCCGGGAGCATAGGCCATCGTTACAGATGAAGCTGCCATCACCTTTGCAGGTGCAAACATCCCATGTCCATCTGTTGCGACGGCAGAAATTTTTGCAGAACTACCCGGCTGACTCCTGCTGATAACTTTTGAATGATAGTTAAATCCATTACCACTGACCTTTACAATACACAAACCGCTGGGTAACGCAAGCTGAAACTGATGAATGCCTTCAGATAAAACGTTGTTGAATGTCGCAAGCATTCGTCCATCAAAACTGAATAACCCGATGGAAGTTGCTCCGGCATTTAACACCTGAAATGAAATACCGGCATTGCCATTTCGATCGGAAAGCAATTGCACACCCTTTCGTGATTGGTCATAAACGTCTTCAGTGCCGGAAAACCCATCAATAAGGTTTAGCTCCTGCCCGGCAGTTAAGGTTACATGGCTTCCATTTGAGACATTATGAACCGACACGCTGGTTACTTCGTTGCCGGCTCCCATCCCTGCAAAGCGAACAGTATAGTTCAGTGCATTAACGGTCAACAGGCAGGTTATCAACCCAAATACAATTGACGAAGTGCGTTTTATCATGGTTTTCTTTATAAAATGTAAGAATAGATTACCGGGTAACAATTATTTTCGGGCCCTGAATAAATAAGTCCCCTGCGATACCATTATCGGATCAGCGGTCATATCTTTCACCTGATTATCAACCAACATAGTTACAGATGTGTATCCTTTGGGAAAAACTACCTGTGCAGTGCAATTTGCCGGCACAGAACAACTCATCTCAAAGCAATCATCTATTATTTTCCAAGAGACTTCAATATTACCCAGCGGAGAACGATAATGCCCCCGGGCACTGGTGAGGTCACCTACAGGAATCGGTCGAATGATGATTTTATCGGACGCTACCGCATCGGGAGCATCGGAGATTCCCAACACGCTGGAATAAAACCATTCCATCAAATGTCCCAGCATCAGGTGATTATTCGACACTTCCTCCAGTGCAGGCCACGATTCGGTAAGTGCAGTCGCTCCTTTTTTAAGCTGAAATCCATAGCCCGGCACATCATCCCGGTTAATCATTTTATAAAGCAATTCAGAATATTCGGGTGTACTCAGCGCTTCAACCAGAAAATGAAAGCCAATATCGCCGGCAGTCAGCGCATAATCATCGTTTTTCAGCGTATTCACCAGTGATTGATACACCACATTGCGTTCACTTTCGTCGGGGAGGTTTAAACAAAGCGGCATAGCCAGGGCAGTCTGACTACCTGTTGCGTAGGTTTTTCTAACAGGATCATAAAAACGATGGTTGAATGCATTGCGAATCGAGTCGGCCTTGCTCTGGTAGTTCAGAGCATCCGCTTGTTTACCCAGCAACCGGGCGATTTCCGAAACAAGGTATACATCCTTATAGTAAATTGCAGTAGCCGTAAGCGCCACTGGTGTTAATTGTGCAACACCCGGAGGTTGAGGGCCATAATCAAACCAGTCGCCCAGCCCGTGTGATAAAATATGCTGTTCGGCCTTTGTAGCAAGATAGGCTGCATAGCGTGTCATCATCGGATACGCTTCTTCGAGCAGCTCGCGATCGCCATACCATTTGTATACCAACCAGGGAAGTATAACACCTGCGCTACCCCACTCCGGAGAATCAACAAAACCATCCGAGAAAACAACATATTCGGGTGCAATGTCGGGGATTAATCCATCTTCGCGCTGAGCACTCATCATATCCCGGATTTTCTTTCGATACAGCTGATGGACATCGTAATTGTACCTGATCGAATTTCCCATCAGGTAGGATTGTTCGAGCCAACCGAGTTTCTCACGATGCGGACAATCGGTCAGTGAACTCTGCATGTTGCTTCGTATTGCCCAGTTAATCAGCGAATAAATCCGGTTCAGCAAGTCCGATGAGCAAGTAAAATCACCGGTTGACGGAGCCGAATTGCGAATATGGAGCGATTCGCAGGATAGTAGTGTAGGTTTAGACAAATTGGATGTTTGATTCATAGCACTCCCGGCACCTTCAACCGTAAGGTAACGAAAACCATAGTAACTAAACTGTGGCTGCCAGGTTTCAACACCATCGCCCTTCAGTATATATTCAAAATAGTAAGGGCTTCCCGATGCTTTTTGATTCACCCGCTTGTCGGGTTTAAGCAATTCGCCCGGCCAGAAACGTATGGTATCGCCTCTTTTTCCTTTCACTTCCACAGCAATAATTCCGGATGCATTTTGGCCAAAATCGATTGTAAAGCTATTGTTATCCAACGCATAGTTACGTTGCGGTTGAAAACGCTGCATCACTTTCACCGGATACATCGTCTCCAGCTCCAGCTTACCTGATGGAGCTTCAGCAAATTGTGCGGTTTTCCAATGAGAATCATTATAACCGACAGTATTCCAACCTTTTTGTTCCAATTGTGCATTGTAATTTTCACCTCCATAAATACTACTAAATGTAATCGCCGAAGGAGAAGTTTTCCAGGTAGAATCGGAAACAATCAGCTGAGTACTGTTATCGTCGTAGGTGATTTTAAGCATACAAATCAGTTTGGGATAACCGAATGCAATCATTAATTTGTGGTATCGTTCACTTCCGATGTAGTGAAACCCATTTCCTACGATGGCTGCAATCACATTCTCACCCTTGTGCAAATGAGATGTGATATCGTAGGAATTAAACAATACTTGCTTATCGTAGTGTGTCCATCCCGGAGCCAACATCCTGTCGTCGGGTTGCTTGCCATTTGCAAATGCAGTATAATGCCCCAATCCGCTCATATACAAGAGCGCCTGGCGAACCGGTTTTTTCAACTTAAATTGTTTCCGGAACATAGGAACAACTGTTTCAGGCTTAACATGGACTTGTAGAGAATTCTCGTGTACATGTATTCCCGGGACAAGGCGTTGTGCTGCGGGTAAATTTTCATAACTGATCCATCGGGCCCCGGACCAATCATCAGGCACAACAGAACTTACCCTGTTGTCGTTCAAAACTATCAAATCAGCGCTCTTCGAACCGGCAACGACCGGAAAGCTAAGATACAGCACAAAAAGACAGGTAAAAATGTAGTTTGCTTTATTCATGAGGATACTTATTTCGGGAATTCAACCAACACCGCATCACCGGCATTTAACCTAAGTTTTAAACATCCATTGCGGTACTTCATTTTTTGCTCTACATTACCCTGAGTCACAGCTACAGTACCCTTTTCGTTCAGAAGCACCACTTCTATCTCAGCACCTTTATCAGGATTTAAAGGAGTGAAGAGAAGTTGTGCATTTTTATTTTCATCCAAAAAGCAGCCGGCAATATGATCATCTCCCTTCAAGGCCTTAACGGGCCCGAACGATTTCAGTGCCTCGTTATACAATGAATAAGGTTGAGCAGCCGTTTGGATTACACCCACAGGATCACTCTTTAGCAATTTGCGGCCAATTACCTGTACTTCCCTGTTTAATTCTTTCACATACTGATAGCGAACCGTCTCATTTCCATTGCGATCAATCATGGCATCGGTAAACACTTCGGTAGCACTTCCGGGCGTCCAGTAACAAAAATACTGTATTCCTTTAGCTCCCAATGCCATATTCGACCACACCTGCCAGCGAATATCCTCTCTCGATGGTTCCCGTTTATCGGGTACACCCGGTGTTTGAGCTATGGAAAGTGTCTGGATAAAGGTCCAGAAAGGAATGCCTGCCTTCAGCGCCTTACTCCGTATCAAATCGAGATTATAGTAATAATCGTCAATAATTTTTCCGTTTGTTAGCAGAGGATAACTATCGTAGGATACATACGGTGGTTTCACTTCGGCCAGCCAGGTATCAATATAATCTTCGTAGCTGTGGGTTTGTATCCCACCGGTAGCATAGGTTGGAAACAAATTGACATGCCACATCTTAGTGCTGAAGTTCGCTTCAAAGCTACGCACAAATGCCGCCACACTTTTGATTAAAGGCTTACCGGGCTCATCGATCAACAATTCGCCGGCAAAAGCAGGATGTGTGGCAAAAGGTTTCAGTCCGTTTACAAATTCTTCCGGAACCGATTGCAGCTGATCGTAGTTCTGTATCGCATAATACGTACTTTTTCGGTTTACAAAATACAGGAGATGATTACGTTCACTCAGGTCAAGTGCATGCAGAATCTCATCGAGCGTGTTTTCGTAATGGGCAAATCCATTTACAAAGGTTAAACCACTCTCCGCCATTTTCTTGTACTGAAAATCGGTGCGAAACGAATCGGGAGGTGTGACCCACATTCCAATTGGAAATTTATCGGGATGAAGGATAGTATAACGACCCGACGAAAGCGGTAAGCTTAAAAGAAGCCCACCTAAAAGTAAAAATAAAATTCTCATTGCTAAACCGGATTAAAATTCAATAAAGACAGCTTCACCTTTCTCAATCGTCAGTTCCAGTTGCTGGTTACTTACCTGCACGGTACCGGACTGAGCATTTCTCCACACTTTCACCTGAGTTGTATTCTGGAGCTGAAGTTTTACTTTGGCGCTTTTTTCCGGCATCAATGGATGAATCAGTAACTTTTTCTTTCCATCTGCCGAGGTAAAGCAACCTGTGATAGCATCGTCGCCGGTAACCTCCAACACAGGGCCGAAACTGTTTAAAGGCGAGTGAAGCTGGTAAGGATTCGTCGCTGTCTGGATTACTCCTTCGGCGTGACATTCAAGCAATATTTTACCAATTTCCTTAAAATCAGCATTTAATTTTTTAACGTAATCGTACCGTACAGTTTTCTGTCCATCCACAGTAATGAGAGCATCCCCAAACTGTTCGGTGCCTCCACCCGGTGTCCAATAGGTGAAATACTGAATCCCTTTTGCCCCAAACGCAAGGCTGGCCCAAACCTGCCATCGAATATCGGCTTCGGAAGGTTCCCGTTTATTCGACACTCCGGGAGTGCCCTGAATCGCCAGCGTTTGAATAAATACCCAGAAAGGAATTTTCTTAAACCTCGTTTTTGATCGGATCAGATCGAGATTGTGATAATAGTCATTGATAATTTTTCCGTCGGTCAACAAAGGATAACTATCGTACGAAACAAACTTAGGATTCATTTCAACCATCCAGTTATTAATGTAATCGGCATAGCTGGGGGCTTGAATTCCACCCGTTGCATACATAGGGAATAAATTAACATGCCAGAGTTTGTCGGGATAGGCTTTTTCGAAGGCCAGTGTGAACTTGGCCAGGGCCGAAAATAACGGTTTTCCCGGTTCGTCAATTAACAATTCTCCGGCAAATGCCGGATGATTCATGTAGGGTTTAATTCCGTCTGTGAACTTCTTCAGCAGGGTTTCATCCGGCTTATTGGCATATTTATGAATATCGTCGGCAACTACTGCCTTGTTGGCAAAGTATTTCAGATTATTCTCCCGACAAAAATCGAGCGTTTGCATAATCTTCAGGTTACTGTTTTCAAAATAATGAAAACCATTTACGAAATTCATACCTGCTTCCTGAATATGCGCAAACTCAGCGGTATTCTGAAAACCATTGGGAGGAGTCACCCACAGCCCTACAGGAATCTCTTTGAGACCCATTACATCATAACTCTTATCTTCAGGTTGTGGTTGAGGCTTTTCTTCCGGGTCATCACATGCACCCAACACGACCGTTCCAACACAAAAGGCAATTAACAAAAACTTATTCATTGTATTTCAAATTTACTGGTATTAATATTCAGCAGGCAGATTATAGCCCAATTGTTTCCACCTGGATTTCAGCACTTCCAGAGCATCGAGAAAACGGCTGTACGACTTTCCTGAATTATCGGTCCATCCTGTTTCAGCATAGGCTGCTATTCTTGGAAAAACATGTCGTTCAATGTCCTTACGGGTACGTATCCATTCGGTCCACAGTTGACAACCTATCCCATAAATCTGATTCCTGTTGTATCCTTCCGGCACAGGATTAAATGCGTACGATCGTTTGAGGGGAATCTGATCATAGGAGTAGTTGAGGTAAGTATCGTCGGAATAGGAATTAACAACTGTGTACGAATTATCGAGCGCATACTTCAAAATACCCATGTTTCCGGTCCAGAAATGCACTACAGCTTCTTTTGATAACTGATGAGTAGCATCGGGCGTTGCACGGGCCCAGTTGTGAGCATTTATGCCTAAAATTTCATTCCACCCCATCATTTTTTTTCCTAAGTCGTTTTCTATATACCTGCATATTTCGTTGGTAAAATGAACCTGTACATCCCGGTAATTTTGCAGGTTGTGCTTCTGCATGTAGTGTTTTACCGATTCTGATTTTTGCCAGGCATCGAATTTCACTTCATCACCTCCTATGTGAATATACTTTCCGGGAAATAACTGACTAACTTCACGAAGAACATCCTTTAAAAAATGCATTACACGGGGCGAGGAAGGATCGTACACTTCGGTCATGACACCAAACCGCACCGGAACTTTTATGGTTTCACCACTGGTCCCCAGCCAGGGATAGGAAGCAATGGCTGCCGATGCATGTCCGGGCATACTGATTTCAGGGACAATCTGTATATGTCGCTCAGCAGCATATTGCACGATTTCATGTATATCCTCCTTTGAATAACATCCTGCGTGCGGTTGAGCGTCGAATTTATTGCTCTGATACCTTCTAAGAAACTCATCGTAGGCAGGATTACCAGTTTCAGCGGGTGCCTGAAGATCAGGATCTGCAACCTGGGTGCTGTCACGACGACTTCCAATTTCAGTAAGTAAGGGATAACCCGGAATTTCAATGCGCCATCCTGCATCATCGGTAAGGTGCCAGTGAAAGGTATTCATTTTCAATCGGGCCATTTCATCCAACAACATTTTCACTGTTTCTTTACCGTGGAAATGCCTTGCTTCATCCAACATAAAGGCACGCCATCCAAAAGCAGGACTATCATCGATTCGAACACATGGCAGTTGTTTATTCTTCAGCAACTGTCTGAGAGTCTGTAATGCATAAAAATGTCCGGCAGCCGAATTAGCTGAAATAAGAATTTTATCGGACTGAACATCCAATATATACCCTTCCTTATTCTTAATGTTCTCCGATTTCACAAACGAAACGGGTACTCCGCGCGGGTTCTTACCAATTCCGGCCTCCTGTCGCATCATCTCATACAACTGATCGGCCAGCAGTCCACTTTCTGTTGTCGTTACTCCGGCCGAAAGATCGCAATGACCTTCTTTTGGTTGAATTGTAGAAGGATACGGTATGAGTGCCGGGGTTTCTTTCTTTACAGGAAGACTACCATTTAATTTATAAGTACCCGACTCTGCTTCGTAGACTGCATAGCCATCCCGCAAACCCGTAAAACGAAGGAAACGATTGGCCTGTTGTTGGAGTTTTACTTCAGTATCATCGACCGATGGAACATAAATGACAGCTTTACTTCCCACAGGCACTTTTATAGTTAATTGAAGTTTATCTGCTGTACGTTTCCAGTCAATTCCGGCTTTGCCATAGGGAGTGGTTTTGTAATACGATGCATATTCCATATCTCCGGCAGGTTGAGGCTTGAATTGAATTTTCCGGTAACCTGCTTCTAAAGGCGACATGCCGGCCAGGTTCCGGTACAACCAAACTAATCCACCGCCAAACATCGGGTGATTGCGCGAATACTCTCCAATCCAGGTCTCCCATGTAGTTGTAGCACCTAACTGAATCCAGTAGCCAAAACCGGGGAAGGTTTTTTTATTCATGGCTTCATACGCCAATTCATTTAAACCATTGGCTGCCAACGTTTCAAAAAGATAGCGTGTACCAAAAATTCCGGTATCGAGATGACCGCCTGCTTCTTTCATATCGGTTTCTACAGTTGCAACCACCAGCTGACGGATACTGTCGGGGAGTCCCATTTTGAGCGCAAAGATGTTGGCTCCGTATTTCCCAAACGTACGTTCGTCGGAAGAATAAAATTGCTTTATAAATGCATCCCGGGTTGCGGAAGCCTGAGTCAGCAATTGTTTTGATTCCGCTGTTTTACCAAGCACCTGTGCACTAAGACCAGTATTGTAGGTACATAGCCAATAGTAAAATGTATGTACCAGTTCGGTGGGCGGGAATTTACCCGGCGGACACCAGTCTCCAAGGTTCATCCATTCGTGCGGTTGATTAGCGTCGGGTGCTTTCTGATGCATGATTCCCCTGTTGTCGACCCATTTGCTCATGTAGTTCAGATATCCTTTCATCCCTTCGTAGGTGTAGGCCAGAATATCTGTATCACCATAGGCCTGATAAAATTCCCAGGGCATAATGGTAATAGCTGCGCCCCATGCAACACCACCTCCACAACCGGGTTGCCAGGGGGCTCCATTCGGAACATATCCGGTAGTTTTATCCTGTGCCCCGGCAATATCTTCAATCCATTTTTTATAAAATGCTGCCACATCAAAATGATGAGTTACAGTCGACATCACCACCTGTCCGTCGCCGGTGTAAGCATTCCGTTCGCGGTGCGGACAATCGCTGGCGATGCCTCCGTGCATATTATCGAGCTGGGTACGTTTCCAGATTTTATTTATTTTATTAAACAAAGGATTGGAGCTTTTAAATTCACCTATTGTTCCAACAGCAGTATATACCGCTTCAGCCATCAGGTTATCGCTGGTAAGTTCACCCGGCCAGCCCTCAATTTCAACCGTTCGGAAAACAAACCAGGTAAAACGGGCAGCATAACTTTCATTTCCCTTACCCCTAAGGGTATAACTATTATCTCCATTCAGCGATTCGCTCAGGTAACGAATACGAATGCGATGACCAGTCTTTCCGTTGATTCCCGACAATCGTACCCACCCGGATATTTCTTCTCCAAAATCAACCCGATAGTTGCCATTTGCCAGCCGTTCAATCGATTCAGGCTTTAGCTGTTCCATCACTTTATCGGAATACGACATCTGCGCTTTCATTTTTCCTTCGGGCGCTTTTCTGTATGTCGCATTCTTCCAGTTCGAGTCGTCAAAATCAGCAGTATTCCATCCCGGATATTCCAGTCGCGCATCATAATGCTCACCTTCGTACAGCATGTCGGATACGATAGGTCCCTTTTCAACCTTCCAGCTATCATCGGATAGAATCGTTTCCCGGGTTCCATCGGTATAGGTAATTTCCAGTTGCGCCAAAAAGCGGGGCGTACCAAACGACAATACCCAACGGGAAGGAGAATTATAGAATCCATTTCCAAGGATGGCTCCTACCGCATTTTTACCCTGTTGAAGTTCGTTGGTCAGATCATAACACAGATAAAAAACGCGGTATTCAGTAAAATTATCCTGGACAGGGATTCCATATTTATGTAAATCCTCCCGTTTGCCCCACAGGGATTGATTTGGAACCAGCACATCGTCGCTCACTTTGTTACCGTTGCAATAGACTTCAAAATAGCCCAAACCCGTGGTATACAAAAACGCTGATTGAATCTTTTTCGGCACATTGAATTGTTTACGCAGCAAAGGTGCAGGATGAGACAGCGCTTCCACCAACGGTTTAAGACCAGCTTCGCCCTGCCATGGCGCACCAATCCATTGCGCTTTCCAGTCGGAAGGCTGAAGCAAACCCATATGCCAGCGAGCAGGTGCACTCCATTCCGACTTTCCTCCGCGTGCATCCCACACTCGTACGCGCCACCAGCATTCGTCGCGCGATTGAAGTGCTTTACCAGCATAGCGAATATGAGTCGACTGGCTGCTTTTCACTTTTCCTGTTTTCCAGAAATCAGCTTTATCAGCACGGAGAAGTTCCGGTGAACCAGCGACCTGAATTTCGTATGCCACCTGCGACAAACCGTTTTTTTGCTCAACTGCTTCATTTATCCAACTTAAGCCTGGATTCAGCTCATCTACCACGGTGGGATTGGGCAGGTACTCACACCTTAGATCAATCGGTTTCAGCGATCCGGCATACGCCGGAATTCCAGACACTATAAATACAACGATGACAAAAAGAAGAATGAATTTTCTCATGAATGCTACACTTGAGTTAAGCAATTAATACCCGGGATTCTCAACCAGATTTTTATTTTGACTGATACGTGCTTTTGTAATAGGGAAATAATAGCACCTGGCAGGAAAAGTGGGTCGATCGTCGCCATCAATACCATCAAAAATCATCACCTTATACTTACGGGTGCTATAATCGAGTACATACTGCACCCCACTAAACGAACGGGTAAGATCGGATTCAGCACGACGCCAGCGACGAAGATCCCAGTACCGGTGATTCTCAAATGCCAGTTCCACTCTGCGTTCCTGTCGGATTTTTTCCATGGTGATCGACGTCAGTGCCGGAACGCCAGCCCTACTGCGAATACGATTCACAGCTATCAGCGCTTCGTTGGTTTGTCCAAGTTCGAAGGCAGCTTCAGCGAAGTTAAGAAGCGTTTCTGCAAATCGGAAAATGGAATAATCGGTTCGCGACTCCATCAGCCAAATCATGTTGTTGGCCATTGGATCGAGGTATTTCATGATACCAAAACCAGTATTGATAATACCTGTAGAAGCGTGAAAAAACGATTGATCGCCAACAGCAGGCATTCCGTTATAGGATTCGCTAAACGAAGTCAACATCTTTCCGTCAGGCTTGATCAGACCGCGGTGAAAATTCACGGTATCTTTACCGAAATTACTGCCCACTGCATCACGCCAGGGAGTTCCATTAGTCCAGATTGAAGCATAAAAACGTGGATCTTTGTTAGCCCACAACTCATCCATGGTCCATAACCTCGACTGTACATAGTCGCGGTCGAGTTTACCGGGCCGACCGTCAATGTATTCAAACGCCTCCACCAGTTCCAGGTAGGGAGCCTGATAATTGCCCTGTCCCCATACCGATGGGCGTGGTGCCTGACAAATATCCCACGACCAGGTGGTAGTGCCTCCGCCCGGATCAAAACTCTGCCCGCCATGTTGCTTGGCCATAATGGTTTCCACATTTCGCTTCACCAAAAATACATTTTTAAAATTCTGCACACGCGATGCAGGGTCATTTCCATTGATATCGGCCTGGTATAAATCAAACGGACCCTGAGTGATGATTTCATTGGCAGCTTCGTAAGCCATTGTTAAATAATCATCAGCTAACTCAGTCGGGATTCCGGTAAGCCGGTTGGCACTAAGTTCACCATATTTTGCAACACTTCCAGCGTACAAGGCAGCACGGTTGTGCAACGATAAGGCAGCCCATCGTGTGGCCCGTCCGTAATCGTCCTGAACCGATGGTAACACTGCTGCAATCTCATGGGTTTCGTTCAACACAAAATCCCATATTTGTTGCTCGGTCTTGCGCGATGGATACAAAAGACTGTCGGGAGAATTCATATCCGGCACTTCAGTAAGTAAGGGTACACCACCATACCGCTTTACCATAGCAAAATAGCAGTAAGCTCTGAGGAAACGAGCTTCAGCAATACGTATTTCCTTGATTGAACTTCGAAGAGGAGAAGCAGGAACACGTTGGATAAATTCATTCAGGTTGCGAATGGTATAATACGCATTCTCCCACCACTCCATCATACCACCATCGGGACTGATACCCCAGGCTTTTTCGGGAACCAGATTGGCCCAGGCACCCGATGTATATTTTGCTTCATCCGAAATCTCAATACTCAGTCCCGGACCAAAGGTCTGCGCGCTGTTTCCAAACCAGAACCTCAGGTTACTGGAACGTGGATCTCGATTAAGGGGCGAACCTTCCCAACTTGAAAACATGGTAGTGGCATCGTTTATCATTACAGGAGTATAAGCATACTGCGAAAGCAAAAATGCATCGATGAGTGCCGGGTCGTCCCATACCACTGCGTCGGTATATCGATCAAGGGGTTGTTTGTCGAGCAGATCGTCGGTACACGATACTGAGTTCAATACTACAAGTAGTAAAAATATATAGTTAATCGTTTTCATCTGATAATAAATATTTTAGTAACTCAACATTAAACCGCAACTTATTGTACGTTGCTGAGGATAATAATATGCAGGTGTCCCTTCGGGAGCTTCCGGATCGACACCATATTTTGAAAGGCTGCTCAATGTAAGAAGATTAGTTCCTGCCAAATATACACGCATCTGACTCAATCCTGTTTTTTTAAGCATTTCTTTACCTGCATTATATCCCAGCGACAAGTTCTTGATTCGAACATAAGAAGCATTGTGATTACGGTAATCGGAATACCACCAGTTGGCAATATTTTTACTTCCCGGGCGGGGAACCATCGAATTCGGATTGTTTTCCTTTTCTGTCCAGCGATTTTCATATTTCAGGGCCGTAGGAGCCGACTCCAGATCGATGTACGAAGTGTACCCAAAGGCGCCCTGCAGCAACATACTCATATCGAAGTTCAGGTACTTCACTTGTGAATTAAGTCCAACCATCCAGTTAGGCAGGGTACCCTGACCAATTTTCACCTGGTCGCGCCAGTCAATTTTACCATCATCATTCATATCAACATATTTAACATCACCGGGACGAATCGACTCATTACCTCCTAATTCACTGTAAACCGGTGAATAATTGGCGATTTCTTCCATGGACGTAAATAATCCATTGGTTACATACCCATAGCGTTCATCGGTCCATTTGCCAGTCACTCCATAAATTCTTTTTTGGTCCTCATCTATATATTCAGGTTCATCAAAAGCGACCCACTTATTTCGGGCCCACGAAAGGTTTGCCGAAACATCGTATAACAATTGTCCCGATTTCCCTTTAGTCCCGAGTTCTAGTTCAAAACCACGCGTATCTATACTATTCAGGTTTTCAAGAGGAAGAGATGCCCCAAAGGTAGAAGGTAGTGATTGGGTTCGATAGCCCGGTATGCCATCACGCAGGCGATAAAATGCCTCTATTGTACCATACATTTTATGTTGCCAGAACGAAAAATCGAGTCCACCATTATAAATACTGATACGTTCCCACGAAAGATGAGAATTGGCAAGTCCGGTAGAATATATTCCCTGAAGGATGTTACTTCCTAAAATATAGGACATATCATAGGAATATCCTGCATAATACTGATAATTTCCAATACCATCGTCGCCCGATTGCCCCAAACTGGCTCTCAATTTAAGCAGATCTATACCATTCAGGTTGTTCATAAACTCCTCTTCGTTGATAACCCAACCCAGAGAAACACTGGGAAAATATCCCCATCTGCCATTTTTCGGGAATTTTGCGGAAGCATCGGCCCTGAATATTGTTTCCACAAGGTAACGGTTTTTATATCCATAATTCACCCTACCGACATAACTTGCGCGTGCCATTTCCGACGCAGAACTATTGTTGGAAGCAGTGGTAGGATCACCGGCGAACAACTGATCGATAACACTTGAAGTAAGATTTCCGCGCTGTGTATCAAATCCTTCATTTTTATAATCAATTCTTTCATGCAACAGAAGCGCAGTAATCCGGTGAACCTCATCAAAGGTGTTTTCGTAATTCAATGAGTACTGTTGCGTTAAATCATCACTGTAGGAAACCCCGTGAGCAAGCATCGTGGGATCCTGCGATTTACGTTCGAAAAGATATTCTCCAACATCGGCCTTGTAGGAATAAAATTCGGGTTGTTTACGAAACACTTTACTCAGCCCGTAATAGCTGTTGTAATGGTAAAATGCTTTTAACCTAAGACCTTTTACCTGTGGCAAATCGTAGGAAAGCGATGCATTCAGACGAAAATTATGATTGTCGCTGCGACTATACCCTGCTAACATACGGCTCGAAACAAAAAGGGCATTGCCGTATGAACTTCCGGCATAAGACAGATAGGCCGGGTCGGGCAATTCCAGTGCGTAGCGTGGATCGCTGTCGTACAGCGCATAATAATAGTTGGAGCTCGCCAGGTTCATGGAGGTGAAATCGCGTTGTTCCCGAATGTAGTTCACACTACTCGATAAAGAAAGTCCTTCCATCAGTTGAGCATCAACAGATGTCTGAAAATTAAGGCGATTGTACCCTCCTCCGTCGTTTCGGGAGATGGTCTGCTGATTGTTGTATCCGAGATAAGAGTAAAACTTTAGTTTTGAAGTTCCCCCTGATACTGACAGATTATGATTTTGTTGCGGAGCCCAGGGACGAATAGCAGCACTAAACCAGTCGGTATTTAAAAAGGCCGGATCAGTGCCCTGATAAAATTTTTGAATTTGAGTCAGCGTCCAGGGGATTTGTGAGGCCGGTAAATTGGCATTTAAATGGGCTTCCCGCTCCCATTCAGAACGCTGGCCCGAACTCCCCGACTGAATTAAAGTAGTTGAATTCTGAACAGTGAGTGACCCGTTGGCCGTCACAGTGACCTTCGACTCAACACCTCTTTTCAAGGTAACCAATACCACACCATTTCCGGCACGGGCACCATATATCGATGCAGCTCCATCTTTGAGTACCGAGATAGACTCAATCTGAGAAGCATCGATATTGCTGAAGCTGGTTTCAACTCCGTCCACAATCACCAACGGGCTATTGAAACCACGTATGCTCAGGCGGGAACCATCGGCACCCGGAATCCCCGACGTTTGTTTTGTTTTCAAACCTGCCAGTTGACCACCGAGCATATTTGTGACATTCGTAATAGGCGCAACAGTTAACTTATCGGATTTTACAGAAGTAATGGAACCGGTAAGATTACCCTTACGTTGTGTGCCATAACCCACTACAATCACTTCTTCCAGCTCACGGTTATCCTCAATCAGTACAATTTTATACTCAGAAGCCGGACCAATCTGCAGGGTTTGGGAAACGTATCCAATATAGGAAACCAACAATTGTCCTTTCTGTGGAACCTCCAATGAAAACCTTCCCGCCAGGTCGGAGATGGTTCCGGTATTGGCATTCAAAAGCTTAATCGATGCACCTATAATCGGTTCGGAATTTGAGTCGGTTACTACGCCCGAAATTACTCTCGCCTGTTTGGGTGCATTTTCCACAGGTATTTTTTTTGACGATATCGTAATATTTTTTCCTTTAACCGAGTAAACAATTTCTCTTCCATTGAAGGCTGCATCCAGAATCTCACGAATGGTAGCATTTGTTACATCTACATCAACCTTCGATTTTCCGACTGCATCGTCAATAATAAAAAAAGAATATTTAAATTCACTCCCAAGTGAATTCACAAGGTCCTGAACAGTTACATTCGTGAGTTTTACACTCTTGCGAGTGGTGGTTTCCGTATTGGACACTTGTGCGTCGACACTGACTGTTGAAGCTAAAACAATCAGGAACAACATGATAAGCGACAACCGGAAACTGAATAGTGGGTATTTCATACATAAATTAAATTAACAGGTTGCTGAGATTCTCATTTTTACTCCTTCACACAACGGATCGAAAGTGCTCGTGCACGCGGAGCTCCATTGATGGCAGCTGTTCCGCCAACTCCAAACGAAGGAGATAAAGCAGCTCCTGTTCCGGCAGCGCCCGGAATTGCAGAATTCACCCACATTGTACCGTAATTTGCTGTTGCATCCATTGCTCCCTCAACCTCACGGTATCCGGTATAAGCAAAGAAATTGGTCTGTCCGTTATAGGTAAAATTATGTCCTCCCTGAACTGTTTTATCAAAATGAGTATCGGTAATTCCTGCGTAAGCATCGATGGAAGGAACTCTCCAACCTTCGGGACACGGATCGTACACTGTTTTTGTACCACCATCATTCACCCACCAGTTACGAATATCTTCGTTACACCAGTCAACCCACTGTGATTTCACAAAGATTAATGGATTGGCAGTTACAAAGGCCAGGTCTTTCGGACCGGCAACAGCTGTGATTGCAGGATTAGCTCCTTTCAAATCAAATAATAACAGTTCGGAAGGTGTACCAAACGAGGCTGATGCAGTAAATGGATCTTTACGGCCAAACTGAAACTGAACACCAACTGCACCAATTTCGCTGATGGTTTTGGAGGTAGCACCCAGGTTTCTATCCATCAGGATTGAACCGGAAGGCATAGTGACAGTACCCATATTTTTAGCGCTTTGAGTAATCCAAACGTGCCACGACCACTTAATCTGATTGTTTACCTTGACTGCTACCACAGCATTTCCTTCTACATTTCCGGCCATCACCACTACTTTGCCATCGGCTCCGGCACCATGCACAAATACGGTATCAACCACATCCATATTGTCCATCCAGATTAACTCAACCGACAATGCATCGGAAGCACCAATCTGAGTACCCAATGACGATTTATTGGCACGGGATACCGGAATAACCACTGCCTCTTCAGGAAGTGCCATGTAACTGTTAGACTCATTACGGGCAGAAAGATCAGATGATTTGAATGTAACAGCACTTCCATACACTGTTTTTCCGGCAACTGTTTTCACATAGGCTCTTACGTAATAGGTTGTTGCTGGTTGCAGAGGCAACATTTTCAATGCATATTCACCTTCAACTGCATCGATATCGCTAATGCTTGGGTCGTCGGTAGTGGGTTCCTGTGAAGTTCCCCAACAAATCCCTCTCTCGGAGATTGGCTCAGTACCTGTAACGGCACCACCCGATTTAGCACTGAAAGCGGTTACCGAACTGACTGGTTGCGTTGCCACTTGCAAATCGATAGCTGGTTCTTTTTCTTCACAACTGATAGTCGTAATCAATACTGCTGAAAGTAGCATCCATTTCAAATTGATTTTCATAACTCATTAAATTTTAAGATTGTTTTTTAATTATAATTTTTGCACTGCTTTAAATACAGTAGAATTTCATCGGCTAAGCCATCTTTGATGACGACTTTCTTTTGGGAATCAAGAAGATACAGGCAGGGAATGGCTCTCAAATCATACAAAGTATTTAATGTATCCGGATGATTGGCACGAACTTTTATCCAACTAATGGGAAATTGAACTGATTTCCAAATTTCGGGGTCACGATCGGCATACACCGTAACTACCTGTATCAGGTTTGCTTTAATTGCATTGTTTAACACATCACTACCGGCTAACAATTGAGTAGTTTGCTTACATGCTTCGCAATCCGGATTATTAAAATAGAGCAACACCGGTACTTCAGGCACCCTATATAAATCGCTGATCCGGCCATCGCTAAACTGGAATTTAAAATTATTAGCCAGATTTCCGGGTGCATTCTGACTCAACAAACGAAACTGAGCTGCAAACCGGCTTCTTGCCAAACTGTCTAATCGTGAATCGTTGAGAAGGAAATTGAGTATCATTAAATACGTGGCATCATTTCTGACTGGTGAACCGGCTTCGAACAAATACTTTTCTATTACATTATCCATCATGTATTGAAGAATAACTGTGTCGGACCATACTAACTTTTGCATAAAAGCCTCCACAGCAGCTTCTTTACCCACTCCTGAGTTCTCTAGTAACTTAAAGTAGTTCAATGCTGGTTGCAGTAATTGTTCGGGATTTAAAATCAAACTATCGTTGTTGAGGTTAACAGAATCCCAATAGCTGGTAAGAGATAACTGTGTGGGCTCTGATTCTGGTTCTGCTTGCCCTGACTTAGCACATGCAACCAGCATCCCAACCGGCAGTACAGTTAAAAGCATCCATCTTCTTATTATTTTATATAATTCCGGCATCATCAATCTTGTGTTTTTGGTAAAACTTTTATTTTTTGAAGACAAAGAAGGCCTTACATTACTTCAAAAATGAAACAATGTGATTAGAATTCAACGCTTTAACCTTTGGCGATAGTACAGAGCTACTTACATAGTAAGCTTTAAATTTGCTCTGTAAACATAGTCGTAGAAACAGTTATTGAGGTGGACTTATTATCATTTTGCCCTGAACTTCTCTGAACCTGAAATTCAACTCCGTTTCGAGTGCCGATAAAATATCGGCAAGCGGTTCATCATACAGAAACGATGCTGAGACCACCTTATTGAAAGCCTTTGAATTTCCTGAAATTTCAATTGGCATCTTATAAATAAAGGACAATTTCTGCAGTAAATCAGCAAACTTCAAATTCTGATACGTGTACCTTCCGGTAACCCAGGCCGTGTTGAACTGAACATCAGTAGCATATAAATTATACTTGCCGGTATTAATTGAGTAACATAATTCTTCACCAGGCACAAGCAAGGTCTCGTAATTATCGGAAGAAAACTTTACAGAACCTTCTACCAGGGTTGTTATTATTTTGTTTTGATCCTCTTTTACATTGAAACGCGTTCCCAGCACTTTCACTTTTGTTCCACCTGCTTCAACAATAAACGGTCGTTGAGCATCGTGCTCCACTACAAAATACGCTTCACCTTTAAGCTGCACATTTCTGGTTTTCTCTCCAAAGTTATCACTGATGGTAACAGAACTGTTTTTGTTTACTTTCACCCGGCTTCCATCAGCCAGCGTATATTCCAATGGTTGTTGCTGTGCAACATAGGTCAGCAAATGCGACCCATCAGGTTGATGTACAAAATACAGATAGCTCGACAGGATAAAAAACAGAGAGGCTGCGACACTTGAAATACGCAATAACATTTTCATCTGATTGATTTTACCCGTCGATACTCTTTCTTTATCAGCCAAAACCTTCTTCATCAATTTCTCTTCAAAACCGGCGAGAGGAACTGTTGAAAGCTGAACGTCAGCGTCCCAGTATTCCTTCAGCTGGTCGTACACCAGCTTTTCACCGGAATTAGCCTGCAAATACTGCCGAAGCTGGTCCTTTTCTTCTGTAGTGGCTTCATTAGCAAGAACTTTTGCTACTAAATTTGAATATTGATCGTTCATTTCTTTAATTCGAAGTGTGGTTTATACTTAAAGACACGAATAATTCACATTTCCCCCATTCTTCTCATTTTTTTCTGGCAGAACGGAGTTTGTTTTTCAACTTCTCGATTGCAGAAGCCACCTGTTTCTCAAGGGTTTTCACCGAAACACCCAGTATATCAGCCGCATCCTTATACTTCATTTTATTTTCTCTCACCAGGATAAAGGCCATCTTTGTTTTTTGAGGTAATTCATTAATGGCGGCATTCAATTCTTCAACAGTTTCCTGACTAATATAAATCGACTCCGGGTTGGTAGTTGTATTGTGGAAAACATCAACATTTAACTCATCCAGATCGATGGTAGGTTGAACCGATTTACGCAAATGATTTAAGGCTTTATTGCGTGCTACAATAAAGATGTAATTATCCAGATTCTCAATTTCGTGAAGACTCTCACGTTGATTCCAAAGGGTAATAAAGACATCCGAAGCAAGTTCTTCACATTCACTCCTACTAACCACGAATAAAGATATAAATCGAATAACCTTTTCCTGATAGGAACGGACAATAAGCCTGAAAGCAAATTCCGGATTATCGCTGAGTTGGAAATGATTTTTAGATTCTTTCATGAGTTCAATTTACCCGAATGCGTGTGTTTTCATTTTTTTTTGTAAACGTGCAAAGTTAAAATATTATTTTGGCTATCTGCTATGCTATAACAATTTTTTAAAACCTACATAAAAATTCACTTTTAACGGAAAAATTTTAGTGTGATCAGAAATCCACCCGGGTAATTTCGTTAGCAAAAACCTTCGCTCAAAACCAGTCTCCCTGTATTGTTGGCCAGTTTACGACTATGAATGAGATGAACATGAGGGATGAACCTGGAATATAATATTCCCTATAATTTGTACCGCATGCTAAGCAAAGAAAAAAAGCTTATTT
>CAZLHC010000003.1:0-136762 GCA_964559265.1 uncultured Paludibacter sp.
GCTGCGGCAATGTAATTTTTTTACCATAAAAGTCATATAAGGTAGTTGAAGTAGTAGTAAAGTATCGTTTCGTATTTCATCAGACTCTTTTCTGATACATGTACGACTTCACTTTATCACCACTACTTCAACTACCTTATATGACTTTTATGGTTTTGTTATTTTCGCTTCAGTACCACTGCCGTGCGTGCCGGCAAATACAACATCAGCCATTCTTTGCCACTTTCGTGAGCAGGTTGACCCACGGTGAAATGCACTATACTTTCGTCGATCCGATTAAAGCCTCCGTACTTACTATTGTCGGTCGATAATACCGTTTCGTAAGCCCCCCGATCGGCGAGGATACCATAATCGGTAAACGACTTTTCGCCATTAAAGTTAAATGCAAACACATAATCGCCTCGTTGATACGCAACCACCTGGTCATTTTCCTTATCCCAGAGTTGCTGTATATTCAAGGTGTTGAAATGATCGGTGCGGCGGATTAAATGGATCATGTCCTCATCGAAACGCCCCAGGTCGTGATACAGAAAAAGTTCATTATCGGCCAATTCCCATTGACGGCGAGCGTATTTATGCGACCAACCATTGCCTTCGCGGGGGAAGTCGATCCATTCGGGATGTCCGAATTCATTTCCCATAAAGTTTAAATATCCTCCGTTGATGGTAGTCGCCGTAATAAGACGGATCATTTTATGTAAGGCTACACCCCGGTCAACCATAAGTGTGTTGTCGCCCTTTTGCATATGCCAGTACATTTCGGCATCAATAAGTCTGAAGATAATGGTTTTGTCGCCCACCAATGCCTGGTCGTGACTTTCGGCATAGCTGATGGTTTTTTCGTTGGCCCTGCGGTTGGTGAGTTCCCAGAAAATATGGCCTCCTTTCCAGTCTTCATCCCGTACTTCCTTTATGTATTTAATCCAGAAGTCGGGGATTCCCATGGCCATGCGGTAATCAAAGCCAATACCTCCATCATCGATTCGAGCGGCAATTCCGGGCATACCACTTACTTCTTCGGCTATCGAGATGGCGTTAGGATTTACTTCGTGTATCAACTTGTTGGCCAGGGTAAGATAGCAAATAGCATCACCATCCTGGTTCAGGTTGTAGTACGAGCTGTAATCGCCAAAGTCCTCGCCTAAGCCATGGCTTCGGTACAACATAGAGGTCACTCCATCGAACCGGAAGCCATCAAACTTGTATTCTTCAAGCCAGAATTTACAGTTTGAAAGCAGGAAGTGGATTACAGATGGCTTGGCATAATCGAAACAGAGCGAATCCCATGCCGGATGCTCGCGTCGGGAGCCTCCGTGAAAGTATTGATAGGGAGTGCCATCGAAGCGCCCCAGGCCTTCAATCTCATTTTTCACTGCGTGTGAGTGAACGATATCCATTATTACCGCGATACCCTTATCGTGTGCATCGTCGATTAGTTGTTTCAATTCTTCGGGAGTCCCAAATCGCGAAGAGGCAGCAAAGAAGTTGGAAACATGGTAACCAAACGAACCATAATACGGATGTTCCTGAATGGCCATTATTTGAATACAGTTGTATCCTGCTTTGGCAATACGAGGCAACACCGTTAACCGGAATTCGTTGTAGGTCGACACTTTTTCTTCGCTACCCGACATCCCGATATGGCATTCGTAAATTAACAATGGGTCGGTTGTGGGTTTAAACACTTTATGTTTAAACGAATAGGGGCGTATGGGGTGCCACACCTGTGCGCTGAAAATCTTTGTAGTTTCGTCCTGCACCACACGTCGGGCCCACGCCGGAATTCGTTCGCCACTACCACCTTCCCATTCGACCATCAATTTATACAATTGAGTATGGGTTAGCGCGTATTCGGGAAGTTTTAGTTCCCAGATTCCATTCTGGAGCTTTTTAAGCTGATAATCGGGATGTTTTTCCCAATTATTGAAATCGCCGATCATGTAAATGGCCGTAGCATTGGGCGCCCATTCGCGGAATACCCAGCCATCGGTGAGTCGATGCAGGCCAAAATACAAATAACCTGACGCGAATTCCGACAGCGAGCGGCTTTCCTTCAGCAGCCGGCGCTCCATTTCCCTGAAATACTCGTAGCGTCCGTAAATGGCTGCTGCATAGGGCTCCAGGTAAGGATCGGATTTGATTATGGGTAGTATTTCCATAGTTGTATGAGTTAACTAGACCCTAACCTTGATAATTATTTTCTTGTGAGGCCCTTCAACAATACCTGGTTGATGGCCATCTTCTGGAAAGAATATGGCAAATTCGAGTGGCTTTACATCGAGATAGGTAGTAGCCACATCGGTAAACAACTCACAGTCATTCTCTTCGGTATAGGGGTCGGTAAGTTCATTAAGCGAAGCGTAGGCTTTCCATCCAATACGTTCTGTTTTGCTTACCGGAACCTGAATGTCGATATACTGCCGGTGAACTTCCATCTTGATGTTCTCAGCTGTATTTCCTTTCAATTCAACCACATTCGCCCACATGTCATCACCATCCAGTACCACCTTTCCTAAAGGCAAAGTCTCCAGGTCGTTGTTCATCAAAAACTCAAATGCTTTTGCAAATCGAGGATTCAGGGAGGCGTACTTCATTCCGTTTTTTACTTCATCTACTATCATACTCGGTGTTTATTTAGGATTATTAATTTAAATATTAGTTTCATCAACAGTGTAGTTGAGGAATTTGTTCAATGGCCAGGCGGTGCGAAACAAGGCAGCAATATCATGTACGAAATTATCGCTGTGCAATATGGATTCCGGAAGCGGATACTCCACCATATAGTGCTTTAGTTTTAATAGGTCGGCGCGCCTGAAATCGGCCGGAAAACCACGGGGGACTGTTTTTAGCTTCTCTTCGTCGTAGAATCCACTAAATGTGGTAACGAAATCAGGAGCCTGTATAATAGATTCCAACTCGTCGATGTTTTCGTATACAGTTTCACGCAATGCTTTCAGCAGGGGAGGAGGCGGACACCAAACTCCGGTGGCTACAAAGCTCTTTGACGGTTCGAGGTGAAGATAATAGCCTCCGCGTACACTTTTCCGGCCACCTGCAGCAGCAATAAAAACACCATAATGATTTTTATAAGGAGTTTTATCGTGCGAGAAGCGGGTATCGCGATAAATCCGGAAGATGCAATCTTTTGCTTCGACATGAGCAATGTCCGGATCAAACTTCACGATTTCGCTGATCAGTTCTGAACTGACCTTTTCAAAAAACGAACGGGTCGCTTCGAAGCGATCCTTATTTTCGGCAAACCATTCGCGGTTGTTATTCCTGACCAGTTCGTCGATAAACTGAAGTACGGTTGGTATGTTCATGTGCAGTTTAGTGTTTCAGCTCTACAAAAATAGGCTTTTTATTTTGATATTTTAGTTTATTCGCCTAAAAAAAACGAATTGGTCGTTTTTTGCAAAAAAAATAGTAATTTTGCAGACTTAATTCAGAAATCAGCGAAAAAAACGGGTATGTTTCGATAGCTCGTCCGGTTTGATGGTGAATTGGTAAGCTAATTTTCCGTGACCGTTTTTTTATTAATAACTACGTATGAAGGATAAAATTCAAGCCTTATTGGCAGAAGTTGAACTTTTTAAAGCAGCCAATGCTGCTGAACTGGAGGCACTGCGTGTAAAGTACCTGAGTAAAAAGGGTGAGATATCGGCATTGTTCAACGATTTCCGGGATGTGCCCAATGAATTGAAACGCGAGGTAGGACAATTGCTCAACGACCTTAAAAATGCGGCACAGGATAAAATAAATGCTCTGAAAGAAGAACTAAGTGCGTCGGGCGATCAAAAGGAACAACTGGATTTGACCCGGACTGCTGAGCCGGTATCGCTGGGTACCCGTCACCCGTTAACTCTGGTGAAAAACGAAATCATCGATATATTTGCACGCATAGGCTTTACCATAGCCGAAGGTCCTGAAATAGAGGACGACTGGCATGTGTTTGGGGCGCTTAACTTTGCTCCCGAACATCCTGCCCGCGATATGCAGGATACCTTTTTTATTGAACAAAATCCGGATGTGGTACTTCGTACACATACTTCGTCGGTTCAATCGCGTATCATGTCGGTTCAAAAACCACCTATCCGTATGTTATTCCCCGGTCGGGTATACCGTAACGAAGCTATTTCGTACCGGGCACATTGTTTTTTTCACCAGGTAGAAGGATTGTATATCGATAAAGATGTTTCGTTTGCCGACCTGAAACAAGCCCTGATGTATTTTGCGAAAGAAATGTTTGGTCCATCGACTCAAATAAGGCTTCGTCCATCCTACTTCCCCTTTACCGAACCCAGTGCCGAAATGGATATTTCGTGTAATTTATGTGGTGGAAAAGGTTGTCCTTTCTGCAAGCATACCGGCTGGGTTGAGATTTTGGGTTGTGGTATGGTTGACCCGAATGTACTCGAAAATTGTGGTATTGATTCGAAAGTATACAGTGGGTATGCTTTTGGGATGGGGGTAGAACGAATTACGAACCTCCGGTATCAGGTAAAAGATTTGCGACTGTTTTCCGAGAACGATGTGCGGTTTCTTCGTCAATTTGAATCGGCGTATTAAGTAGAGTGCATCACGCACCGGATAAGTAAACTCATAAAAAAACATCAGTGATTTTAGTTCACTGATGTTTTTTTTATGTTCTAGGCAATCTTCGAACCTCTTTTTTCTTCTACTTTCAGAGGGTTGGCCGAAATTTCGGCATTGATTTTACGGTGGTTAATTATATCGTAGGCCATAAAAACCGCTTGCCGGAACGATTCTTCCGAAGCCTGGTTTTTTCCTGCCAGGTCGTAGGCTGTGCCATGGGCCGGCGATGTACGTATAACCGGTAATCCTGCCGTGTAATTTACTCCCTGTTCCATCGATATGGTTTTAAAGGGAATCAGTCCCTGGTCGTGATACATGGCTAAAATACCATCGAAACGATTAAAGTTGCCGGAGCCAAAAAAGCCATCGGCCGGGTAGGGTCCGAAACAGAGAATGCCCTCTTTTTCGGCATCCTTAAGCGACGCCCTGATCATTTCTTCTTCGTTGCCAATAAGTCCTTCGTCGCCTGCATGAGGATTCAATCCCAGTACAGCGATACGCGGACGAATAATGGTGAAGTCTTTTTTTAACGACTGATTCAGGATTTGAAGTTTTTCGAGAATCAATTCCTGTGTGAGGGTTTTCGCAATAGTATTAACAGGAATATGACCGGTCACCACAGCTACCCGCATCACATCGTTCACCAACAACATTAGTGACTTTTGTCCTTCACCGAGTTTTTCTTCGAAAAACTCGGTATGCCCGGGAAAATGAAACTGGTCCGATTGAATATTTTTTTTGTTGATCGGACCGGTGACTACAGCGTCGACACTGCCGGCTTTCAAGTCGGCAACCACTCTGTTGAGGGCTTCAAGTGCTGCCTTACCTGCTTCGGGTGTCGAACGTCCGAGATCCACCTTTATGTCATCGTCGGTGCAATTAATAAAGTTTATTTTTTTAGGACTGGCTTCTTGAACTGCCGTAATGATGTTGAAGTTAACGCCCTGAATATCCAGTTGCTTGCGGTGATAGGCCGCAGCTTTCGACGATCCGTAAATAACCGGGATGAATTCTTCGAAAACACGAGGTTCGGCAAAGGTTTTCAGAATTACTTCGTACGAAATCCCATTCATATCGCCGTGAGTTATCGCAATGACAGGTTTGTTTGCAATCATATTTTAATAGAGTGTCAGAAAAAATTATTTTTTAGGTGCTACTACCGAAACTTCGTCGAGTGCATTTAGCTCTTGTGGAAGTTGTGCTGTGTAAATCGCTGCTTCGAGTTGACGGATGTGGTTACGTTTGTTATTTCCGGGAGCAAAAACAAAACCTTCGATAGTGATTACCCGTTGATTGATCTCGTCGACCCGGGTATGACTGTAAAAAGGTCCACCCATCGAACCGCCGTTGAAGATACGCCAAAGGCCTTTCAGCTCGGCACAATAGGTATTGTTGATATTAATGGCCCGGAAGTCGGGATTGTAAAATTTCAATTCGGTACCCATGTACGAACCTTCAAATTCGCCCGGGATATTGTATTTCATGATCGAGTCGCGACGGGCAATAAGTGCTTCTTTAGTAAGCATTTTTTTGTCGGTATACGGGTACGAGTAGATTACCAGGTCTTTTCGAATACGTGCATGATCGTTGGTAAGCCAATAGAAGTCGAGCCCCTTTTGAGCTTTTGACAATTCACTCGGAATATCCATTTTAACCCCGAACTTGTTTTCAATTTCGGCCATTGCCTTTGCATTAACAAACTCTTTACCCATGGCGATACTTCTTTCGCGTTCGGAGTCAATAAAGAAATTCAGAATCCGTTCTCCGTCGTTTTTAAAAATCTGTTCCATCACCGAGTCGTTGGCAGCCTGAATGCGTGCCACCGCCTGAGGTTGCGACCAGGTGTTTTTACCAAAGGTAATTTTTGGTTGCACAAAACGACTGTTGATTTCCACCAGCATAATATTGCGCGAAGGTTTGAAAAGATCGCCAAATTCGGTATGGCTTACCTGCGAAATATCCATCATAGGTTCCGACTGCGGCAGGGCGGGTGTGTCGCCATTGAAAAGAGCCACTACTGCCCGGCCCGAAGGAGCTTTCCAGTCAGGGTCGTTCATCACGATAAGGATTTCGAAACGTGAACCTGTTGCCGAAGGTAGTACGACGGTACCCGGACCGCACGAAATAAGTACTCCCACGAGTACCAGAGTAACAAAAATTTTTTTAACCATGGCGAAGTCTATTGTTTAAACATATAATTTAAAATACGTTGCATTAATTTGTTGCGTTGATCCTCGTCGGTAATAAGCTCAAAAGGATATCCCATCACCAGTGTTTTTCCTTCCCTGCGCGATGCTACCATCGCAACATGCTCAGAACCATTGTACCACCCGACAGCGTGGGCGTTGTCGCCAACCGGAATCAGGATGTCGGCTTCTTCTACAAAATAGATATCCCTGTTGGGAGCTGTCTGATAATTCAGCACTCCCTGCAATTTCAATCCGGTGTCGGCCGGGCTTTCGATACGTACCTGTCCGAAGCGTGCTTGCTCAGCCTTGCCGGGCTTTACCTGCAATACTTCTCTTAAAAACGGTTGGCTGGCGGTATCGTTATACATATCCGATGCAATATAAGCCCCGCTTACCAACAGATTGCCTCCCCCGCGCGAATATTGTGTCAACAGCCGTTGCAAATCTAATGGAAAAGTTTGGAACTCCGGTGTTTTTTTTACATTTCCTAATATTGTTTGTTTTTGTTTTCCGCCAATAAAATCGATCATCCGGTAGTGTTTCAGTGGTATGTGGCCTGCCCTTACAGCATCCACACTGGTAGAAACGAACGAATAGCCGGCTTCCATCACCGATCGGCCATGTAGTGCCGGGTAGTCGAAACGGTTTCCTTCAATGGTTACATTGTCGTGTGTTCGTTCGCTGGCTCCGAATCCGGGTCTGCTTTGTGTTATATAAACGGAAGAAGTTGAAAAATCGTGTTGTCGACCCGTGAAATTCAGATCGTACAGGTACGGAACACCGGCATCTTTATCGTTCAAAAAGCCAGCCATCGTACCCAGTTGAAAATGTTCGGGTCCGCTGATACGGGTAAAGCCATTTATAATCAGCAGTTCTCCTTTTTCATGCGGATCGCGGTATACCGAAAGAATTTCCGAAGGAAAACTCTCACCACCTGAATTAACCGCTGTAATTTTAAAACTATAAAGTGTCCCGGGTTGCACAGTCAGTTCTATGCTGTCCGATTCGCAGTGTTTCCCGTTATCGAATCCTCCATCGTTTATTCGGGTGTAAACTTTATAGGACGTTGGCGTCGCACTGATTTCTAAAAGGTCGGGAGTAAATTCCCATTTCAAAACTACCTTGTTGTGAGCGCCGAATCGACTGCTAAAGTAGTGCACCGGGAGGGGCTGTACCACATAAGGGGTGTTGTCGATGGCCGAAAAGTACTTCAGCATTCCTTTGTAAATAGCGCGACTCACGGTAAACCGAAACCGCGGATCGAGCGCGTATTTCATATCTTCGAAATTCTGATGCGAAAGTAATTCGAGCAACATTGTTGGTACGTCGGGTACCCGCGATTCGCTGTACGAACGGTTCCATATTCCCCGCCGGGTCCAGTCGCTGCGAAACCCCTGACGAATGTCGTTCACAATTTCGGTTTGAATCAGATCGACCATGTCGCGACCTGCCCAGCGCGAAACTCCATTGCTGTACAAGGTATCGCCCAGGTTGTTGTTCACAGTAGCAATTCCCAGAGTTCCGATGATGGAATCGCCCGGGCGGGTTCCTGCATCGGTATGAAAAGCAAATGCCAGATCGATCGGGACCTTTAAACCTTCGCGCAAATAGTTGACCCAATAGCCGCGCGATTGAAAATCGTCGGAATAGTGGTTGGTGTTTTGGGTTCGGCTATACACCGAGTCGGGTGCTCCGGCCCATTGAAGCCAATACCGCGCTCCTTCGGCAAAGCGGGGATAGCCACTTATCGCAGGAACTACTTTAGTATCGCGCACCTGTACCGGCCTTATGCCGGTAATTGTACCCATTCCGCCGCCGAATTTTACAGCATCGGCAGTAATAATCCCGCCCCCGGTTGAACTTAAATTGGTGAGCACCACTTTGCCCTGCGATTTTCGTCCTTTTTTGAATTTGAAATGTCCCAGGTACAACCAGGTTTTACCATTCATTTGCTGATTCACCGAGAAACGGGTGACTCCTCCTGCATGATGAACGGAATAACGAGCGTCCTTCGTGCTGTTTTCTACGGTTCGATACGAAACATAAACAGCATATTCGGCTTCGACGGGAATATCCGGGATCCATTCAATCCTACTGCTTTCATACGGATCGGTAAGCGTTCGGTTGATAACATAAGTTCCCGAATCGAAAGGATTTTCGGGATAGGTGTACCACGATCTGTAATTTGCAAATCCGGGACTGGCTTTTTTCCACGAAAGGCGGTCGTTGTACTCGCGGTAACGCGAATTAGCGGCCCCATCGTTGTCGACAATCACTTCGTGTGGATTTATGTCGCGTTCGCGGGGTATATAAACCTGAGCTCCCGCATTTTCGAGCATGGGAGCCAGAAAGGGCAGCACAAAGGAGGTGGTCAGCAAATCTTCGACAGTTTGAAAAAGGTTAGGTCGCTGCCAACCCCAGGTAGTGTCGTTGTTCAGATTGTGAATTCCGTGGCTATTCCAGACCGCAATATGCCGGTTGGTTAATCCATCGGTTATCTCAAAGCCCCGGTCGAGCCGTGTGACTGCAGGCATACTTGCTTTAGGCTGGCGGTAGAACCGATTTTCGTAAGGCGTTTTACGCAGATAATTGGGAATCAGGTGACGGATGTCGCGATTGTAAGCCATCGCCGTGATTTCGTATCCCGGATACAAATGTGCGAGGCGACGATGGAGCAATTGGTAAATCTGATCGACATTCCGACGGCGAAAGGGCAGATGCCCAAAATCGTCGTTAGCGGTAACTAGTACTTTTTTGGTATTTTTTTCTACCGTAATTTTCACCCTTCGAATCGTGTCGGAGTACATATATTCGCGGGCAATGACGGTGATAGAGTCGCCCAGTATTTTTTCGATAGTAGGGGCCGGTTTTTTACGTTGTGCCTCAACCGGGGTCAGCAGGCTGAGCACTACCAACAGGAAGCCAATCCCTTGTCGGATTGCAACAGGAAACGGATGCGAAACAAAATGCTGTTTGCAAACGAAAGAGTCTGATATGCTGGTGATTAATGAAGATGCTTTTGGGTGATTCATCGTTTTCATCTTAAAAGTTTAGTCCATAGAAGAACAGCCGTTTTCGTATTCCTTCCCAATCGGTGTTCCAGGGGTCGGTCTTTCGTTGGGGGGCGATGTCGCTGTGTCGAACCAGGTGCCGGATGGGGTGGCGGGAGCAGAGCTCTACAATTAGTTCGGTAAGCGATTTATATTGTAATTCGGTGGGGCTGTCGATGGTATCGTTTATAAGTTCGATTCCGATGGAACGGCCGTTGATATTGCTGCTTCCATCAGGAAGAGTACTTTTACCTGCGTGCTTGGCAATGTCGACTTCTCGAACCAACTGAAAAATGGTCCCTTGCCGGTCGATTACATAGTGCGTTGCGACCCGGTAGCGGGCAAATTGTTTCAGTATTGCGTTGAGGTTGTACTTGTCGCCACCCGAAGCATTAAAAGTAGAATGAAGAACGAGTACATCAATCGAGCGACGTTCCGATTTGTAAAATCCGGACGTAACCGGTTTGGGTACAATTATCTGTGCTACCGCTATCGTTGCTGAATTTCCGGCAAAAGCAATCAGTATACAGGCTATCCACTTATTCATCCGCATAAAAAAATTAAAAAATCAAACCATGAAAGTACATCCAGGCTATATAGCGGACAAATTTACCTAAAAGCATTGAAACAGCAACTATCCACAGACGACATCTGAAAAATCCGGAGGCTACAGCAATTGCATCGCCTATTCCCGGAAGGAATGAGAAAAATGCAAACCAATCGCCGTATTTGTGAATTATTTCGGTGTATTTGTTTAGCTTTTCACGACTAACTTTCAGGTATTTCTCTATCCATTCGAGTTTGCCAAGCAGTCCGATGTAGTAACATGACATACCACCCAGCCAGTTGCCTAATGTGGCCACAGCTACCAATTTCCAGGGGTTGAGTCCTCCTGCCATCATTCCCGAAAAAACGATTTCGGAGCTGAAAGGTACAACTGTAGCAGCTAAAAAGGAGGCGATAAACAGTCCAAAGTAACCAAGTCCGGCAAGTGCTCCCATTTAACTATACAGTTGAAGATGTTGAGCAATTAAATACAGAATATTAACGGCACTAAACAGCAGAAATATCAGAGGGTAGATGATTGATTTCCGTAGTGTTAACGGGTGTGCCATCAGTACTGCAATCAGAAATGCCATCAGAGGGAAAAACAGCCTGGAAAAGGGAGGATAGAGGGTGGAGAAAGTAAAAATAAATAAGAGTGTGATTGCCAGGATATAAATGTTTTTTCGCGTTTGAATGGAGTCGTCGAGCAGTTTAGAAAATAGTCCGAATAGACAGGCGATAGTCAGGAAGATTAGTACACTACTGTAAATTATTAACGACCGTGGAATACCTGCACTTGAAATAGCCGGGGAACTGAGCTGGCTGAATTCGGGCGAAAAGGTGATTTCAACTCCCTGGTGCCAGGACCAGGCACTGTAGAATATCCAGGGTACTGCCATGCCGGTTAGCGAAGCGAGCCAGCTTCGGAGCGACAAGCTTTTCAGTATACTCCATCCCAACCAGAGAATGGGGAATACGATAAGGTACAGGGGGTGGTAAAGTGAAGTAAAAGAGATTAATAAGCTTCCCAGAAAGGCAGCTTCGACTGCCGAACGATTGCGGTACATGCCCAGAAAGAGTTCGATGCAGACCAGAAATACGGTCAGGAACAGGTGGGGGAATAAATCGGTACGCATTCCCGACCATACCACCGAAAAGGCAAGAAATATTAAAACGGGTAAAAAGCTTTTTGTTCGGATGAGAGAAAAGTGGAGTACAAAACGGCGGATTAAAATCGAATTGAGGGTGATAAGCAGCATCAACATCAATAAATAGATAAGTTGCGGCCAATTGTTGTGGCGCCAGGCAATGTCGGGTTGATTGAATTCGGGTAACAGCAGAATATTGACAGTCCAAATGCCCAGATAGATTACCAACATCAGGATAAATGTTGTGATGCCGGGTTTGATAAGGGGCTTTAATGAGAACATTTTCATGTGCAAATAACTGTTTTTTAAAGGTCACATGGAACTCGCATGTCATATTTTCATTCACTTTGGTGATTGCCTTTAATCATGCTCGTTTCATGGGGCCAAAAAAGTAAAAAGTAAAAAGAAGTGCGGATGCTGTTGAGCACCCGCACTTCCAGGTAAAGAATAGTTTATTGGGCTACAAATCCACGCTTGATAAGCAACGCCGAGGGGTTCGGCTCTTTGCCGCGGAATTTCAGATACAATTTCATGGCTTCTTCCGAATCTCCTTTTTCAAGAACGTTTTCGCGGAAAGCTTTTGCTACTGTCGGGTTGTAAATATCGCCGGTTTCAACAAAAGCCTGGTAAGCATCGGCATCGAGAACCTCAGCCCAGGTGTAGCTGTAGTAGCCTGCTGCGTAACCTCCTGCAAAAATGTGATTGAAGTTGGTGCTGCGATAGCGTACAATGATTTCGGGAATTGTACCCATGCTCTCCATCGAAGTTTTTTCAAAAGCTTCGGCATCCAATTCGTCGGCATTGGTGAGCATATGGTAATTCATATCGAGAATGGCCGCCGAAAGTAGTTCTACCATTACAAATCCCTGGTTGAAGGTTCCTGCTTTCCGGATTTTTTCGATCAATGCGTCGGGCATCACTTCGCCGGTTTCGTAATGCCTGGCGTAGGTTTTAATAACCTGTGGCTCGAAACACCAGTTTTCCATGATTTGCGAAGGAAGTTCAACAAAATCGCGTACCACGCTGGTTCCCGAAAGACTGGTATACGTAGTTTGCGAAAGTAATCCGTGCAACGCATGACCAAATTCGTGGAAAAGTGTTTCCACTTCGTCCATATTCATCAGCGATGGTTTGTCGGCTGTGGGTTTGGTAAAGTTACCTACATTCACAATCACCGGACGGTTGTTTTTACCGTCTTTAATGTATTGCTCGGTATAATTGCTCATCCATGCACCGGCGCGTTTGCCCGGACGTGGGTAGTAATCGGTAATTAATACCCCAATAAGCGATCCGTCGGCGTTGGTTACTTCAAATGCTTCTACATCGGCGTGATATTTCGGTGTTTTTTCAATTTTCTTAAACTGAAGTCCCCACAGTTTACCGGCAAGGTCGAATGCACCCTGGCGCACATTTTCCATCTTAAAGTAGGGGCGAAGTTCTTCTTCGTCGAGATCGTACTTCGCTTTACGCAGTTTTTCGGCATAAAACCACCAATCCCAGGCTTCCAGTTTTTCGCCTTTCCCTTCGGCATCCATCAGGGTCTGAAGTTCGGCACGTTCCACTTTTGCCTGGTTCAAAGCTGGCTCCCAAACCGATTTCAGGAATTCCATAACCTTGGCCGAAGTTTTTGCCATTGTATTATCGAGGATAAAGTCGGCAGGGGTTTCAAATCCCATCAGTTTGGCGCGCTCGATGCGTAGCTGCATGATTTTTTTGATAATCTCGTTGTTGTCGTTGGCATCGCCATTGTTTCCGCGGTTAGCATAGGCAAGCAGTAATTCCTTACGAAGTTCCCGGTTTTCGCCGTACTGAAGTACAGGGATAAAACTGGCTTTGGAAGTGGTGAATAACCATTGTCCTTCTTTTCCGGCTTCTTTAGCTTCTTTGGCGGCAGCTTGTTTTACACTTTCGGGCAATCCGGCCAACTGAGCTTCGTCGGTCACAAATTTCTGGAACGCATTATTGTCATTCAGCAGGTTTTGGCCAAAAGTAAGTTGCGCCATGCTCAGCTCTTTGTTTATTTCACGCAGTTTAGCTTTTGCTTCTTCGTTGAGGTCAGCGCCGCTGCGTACAAAATTCTTGTAATATTTTTCAAGAATCCGGTTTTGCTCAGCGTTCAGGCTGAGTTCAGCACGCTGGTTGTAAAGGGTTTTTACACGCTGAAAAATCTTGTCGTTCAGGTACAAATTGTCGCCGTGTTCCGACAAAAGGGGAGATACTTCGTTGGCAATGGCCGACAAGGAATCGTTGGTTTCGGCGGAATACAGATTAAAGAAAACTGCTGATACCCTGCCGAGTAATTCGCCACTGAATTCAAGGGCTTCAATCGTGTTGGCAAAAGTAGGTGCCTCGGTTGCATTAGCGATGGCATCGTACTCGGCCTGTTGTTGTTTAATTCCTTCTACAAATGCAGGCATATAATGCCCGATTTCAATTTGTTCAAACGGCGGAATGCCGTACTCATTGGGAAATTCCGAAAAAAACGGATTCTTTTCGTTACAACTGATGAGGGTTGCAATCGTCATCATAAGTACAAAAATTTTCTTCATAAATTTATTAGTTACTAAAAATTAGACATGGCCACAAAGATACATTTTTTTTGAATACTTATTGCATGCGGTTCAGTACAACCGACTTGTCTTTTTGCAATTGGAGAATCAATTCGTCAAGAGAGCCAAATTTCTGTTCGTCGCGTATCTTGTAAAGAAAAAACACCCGGAGTTTTTGGTGGTAGATATTTTCTTCAAATTCAAAGATATGTACTTCGATGCTCAGTTGTTTTGCGTCGTCGACCGTAGGCCGATAGCCAATATTCATCATAGCAGGCAACCGTTGTCGGTTCCATTCTACCTCTACGGCATAAACTCCTGTTCCGGGGATCAGTTTTTCGACAGGCTCTACCACTAAGTTAGCCGTTGGAAACCCGATTTTTCGCCCCACCTGATAACCGCTTACCACCTGACCGGTAAATTCGTAGCGATAGCCCAGGGTGGAATTGGCATCTTCTACCTGACCGTTTTGAATAAACCGACGAATGGTCGACGAACTGATATGTTCCTGCCCGCTGGTACTAAACCGGTTAGCCTGAATAACTTCCATTCCCGATTGCATTCCGTAATCAAGGTATTCCGGAAATCCATCCTCGCGGTTACGACCAAAGCGATGGTCGTGACCAACGAGCAACAGCTTTACGTTCAGCAAATTGGCCAATAGGTCCTGAATGAATTCGCGGGCTGTCATTCGAGCCATTTCGGGGGTAAAGTCGAGCACTTCCACCCGATCAACTCCCGAAGTTTTAAGAAGCTTCAGTTTTTCGTCGTACGAAGTAAGCAGCTGTGGCTGAAAACTATCGTGTAATACCTTACGGGGGTGGGTGCCAAAAGTGATAATCATTGTTTTTAGTCCGCGCCGGGTAGCTTCTTTCTTCAATTGCTCAATTAAAAAACGGTGGCCCAGATGTACCCCATCGAAAAATCCAACGGTTGCTGCGTAGGTAGTGTTCATTTTATATCTGTGTATTACAGTTCAAGAAGGAAGTCGAGCGATTCTCCCTGTTGTACATGCCGGGTCTGAAACCCCATCGAGTTAGCCCTGTCGATGTTTTTCTGCCCATCGTCGATAAACAGGCATTCACCAGCTTCTACGCCGGCATCGTTGAGCAGAAATTCGAAAATTTCACGACCAGGCTTGGTAAGACCCATTTCGTACGAAAGATAACATTTGTCGAAAAGCTCATTCATGGTAGTTCCATGAGCTTCGAAGGCAATACGTGCACTTTGCTCGATGTGAAGCGGGTTGGTATTACTGAGCATCAAAATCCGGTAGCGGGACCGAAGTTGTTTCAGTAAATCAATTTTTTCGGCCGGGATGTCCTGTAAAAATGCCATCCAGGCAGCATCAATTTCTTCGTCGGTTGGCTGCCCGGAACTAATTGCCCGTATGTTATCGCGAAATTCCCGGAGACCGATTTCGCCTTTTTCCCAGGAAAGAAAAAAGCCCGACTGTCCGAAATTGCTGAGGTACTTTTCGACATCTTGTGCTCCAATCGATTTTAATTTTCTGATACACAGGGGTAAATCGAGATTTATAAGTACACCTCCAAAGTCGAAAATCAAGGTGGTGACAGTAGCTGAATGATTCATTAACTAATTTTCAGAATTAAAAAAATGGATATCTATTTGCAGAAACAACAAAAAACATTACTTTTGCATTCGCTTTGCAAAAATACAAAAATAATTGCAATGCCGGGCCTATAGCTCAGTTGGTTAGTAGCACCTGACTCATAATCAGGGGGTCACTGGTTCAAGCCCAGTTGGGCCCACCTCTGAAAATAAAGCAGTTACCGTCAAAAGTAACTGCTTTATTTTTTTATTTTACGGCTTCTTCGTGTATTGCATCCAGCATTCCTCCGGTTGGTTTATCCAGTGTCAGTTCCCAAAACATAATTCCGCCCAGTTTTTTCTTTTTAGCATACGCTGTTTTTTCTTTCACCGACCGCAGATCGTCGCCGGTGGCAAATTTTTTCTCTGCCACATTATACCACCAGGGAGCCTTAGCCTTGTTGTCCCAATAATAAGTCCATCCTTTTTCAGGGGTCAACTGCGAGTCGTAGTTTCTGAAGTTGACGCCGTGGGTATGTTCACCGGCCTGATAAAGGCCATTGTTGGTAGCCGATACCTCTTTCCAGATGCGGGTGTAAAAGGCAGCTCCAATTACCAGTTTGGAGGCCGGTATGCCCAGATGGAGCAGATAATTCACCGCCAAATCGGCCGATTGTTCGCCGGGGCGCGTGCTGAACAGAGGAGTGTGGTGGCCGGTAACGGTAGCATAGCCACTCACCAGGTCGTAACTCATTATATTCACGCGGTCGAGCAAAGGCATGATCTCCAACCATTCGACCGATTCATCCAGAAATCGTTGAAATCCTCCGGCAGCAAAACTAAGTTCGTTGTTGCTACCCAGTTCTTTTCGGAGTGCTTTTACCAGCGATGTAAAATTGGTTCGGTCGGCCGGTTGATACAAATGTCCGGGATAGCCGGGGATGGTAGGATATTCCCAGTCGAGGTCGAGCCCGTCACTGCCAAAATAATCATTCAATTCTTTTACCGAACGGGCAAACTTCACTATTCCCGCTTCAGTTGCGAAAGTTTCGGAACAAGGAGCACATCCACCCCATCCTCCCAGCGACAGCATTATTTTTAATCCCGGATTGATTTTTTTCAACGATACCAGGTGGTGAATGGTGGCCGTGTCGCGAGCCGATGCAACATTCAGCCGACCATCTTTTAAGTGACAGAAGCTGAAAATAATATGCGTCAACTTGCCGGTGTCGTATTGCCCGATTAGTTGACTGTCGCCCGTGTAATAAGCGATTACTGAAAAAGGAGAGGGCGATTTGGCGGCGGTAGTACCAGCCCAAAGCAGTAGGAATGCAGGGATTAGCCAACGAAAAAAGCGCATGTTCATGTCTTTTAGATGTTACAAGGTGAATAAAATCGGGCTAAATATACGTAAATATCCTACAGGTTCCAAGGTCTGATTTTACATTCTCTGCACAAAAGTCTATGTAAATTGTACAATAATACAATTCGATCCATTGGAATTACTCTATTTTTGTGTGCATAAAAAAGTTCATTTAGATGAATCTTTTTCACTACGCTGACAATTCAATACACTATAATACATGAAAAACAAAGTTAACCGAAGAGATTTTCTGGCCACAAGCGCCGTTGGTGCTGTTGGTGCCTTGTTGAGCGGAGTTCCCGATCTGGCCTCGGCACAAAGTAAGAAACAGCCTGCTACATCGGGCAAAAAGAGAGTTGCACTGGTAGGGACCGGTTCGCGGGGCACTGGTTTTTGGGGGCGAAATGTGATAAAAAATTATTCCGACCGGGTGGAATACGTTGGTTTATGCGATTTGAATCCCGGAAGATTGGAAGCTGCCCGTAAGTATATGGGCGCCACGTGCAAAACCTACTCCGATTTCGATGCGATGCTAAAGGAACAAAAGCCCGATATTGTTATAGTTTGTACCACCGACTCGACGCACGATACTCTCATTATTAAAGGATTGGAGGCCGGATGTGATGTGATTACCGAAAAGCCGCTTACCACCGACGAGGTAAAGTGTCAGGCTATTCTGGATGCGCAAAAACGTACGGGTAAGCAGGTAATTGTAACCTTTAACTATCGCTATTCGCCGCACCGGGCCAAAATGTGGGAATTGATAAACAGTGGCGAAATAGGGGAGTTAACTTCTATTGATTTTCACTGGTACCTCGACACCAGCCATGGTGCCGATTATTTCCGTCGCTGGCACCGTCGTCGCGAGTTCGGAGGTTCGCTCTGGGTTCATAAAGCCACCCATCATTTCGATTTGCTGGGCTGGTGGACTAATTCGGAGCCGGAAGAGGTGTTTGCGTATGGTGCTCTCGAATTTTATGGTAAAAACGGAAAACAGCGGGGGGTGAATTGCCGCACCTGCCCGCATGCCAACACCTGCGATTTTTACTGGGATATGAATAAAAACGAGTACTACAAAATGTTGTACTCCGATAACGAGAAGCACGATGGTTACCTGCGCGACGGATGTGTGTTTCGTGAAGATATCGACATTTTCGATAAGATGTGTGCTTCAATAAAATATGCCAACGGAGTTCAGGTATCGTATTCGCTTACCAGCTATTCGCCTTACGAAGGTTATCGCATTGCATTCAACGGTACCAAGGGACGCATTGATGCCTGGATTCAGGAAAGTAATCCGGTGCACGACGGCGAATACGATGAAATTATGATAACCCGTAATTTCGGAAAACGTAATTATATTCGTATTCCTCACGCACCGGGCCACGGAGGAGGCGATACCCTGCTTCACGATAAACTATGGAAAGGGGTGACCGAAGATCCGATGAAACAGAGTGCGGGAGTGCGCGATGGTGCTTTCTCGATACTCACGGGAGTAGCCGCACGCATTAGTTGCGATACCGGCAAACCGGTGAAAATTGCCAGTCTTACCGACCTGGTTCCAAAGGCCAAAAAATAAAAAGAGTCCGAAGTTTGGAAAAGTGACTCAACTATACATGCATTTTATTATTTTTGTACCGGTTTATTGCATGCGCATGAACCGGTACATTTTTTAAATTGAAAAATAAGTTGTTATGAATAAATACCTTTTCCTTCCCTTCTTGCTGGTTGCTCTGGTAGCGATGGTTGGTTGTTCAACACAGAAACAAACGATTGCCGGAGCCGAAACGGTTGTGTCGCTCGCGGTATCACCCGAACAATATACGATGCGGCGATTGCCCGAAGTTACAGCGAAAGGAAACTCGTTTTGGGGTATCCCTTCGACGCCAAAGGGTAAAAAAGAAGGATTGGTACTTTCGGTAAACGGGGTGAAAATCGACCGGGGGAGCAAGGTGTTACCTGCGATGAGCCTTATTGGTATGTCGCTGGTGTCGGGTGTTTTGGTAAATCAGTATGTGCTCACAACTCCGGTGTTCGGCAATCAGAAAGGGGTAGGCGATTATTTGTTGTCGTCGGCCATTTCGTTGCCTGTAGCAGGTGCAATCAATAATTTGCTTTGGCAAAATTCCGGGTATAAGGTGGCAATGGCTCAGGTACATTCCACCTTGTTGGCCAATCATCCGAAGGTCGATGCTTTTATAAATCCACGGTATGAAGTGCACTCCAATATGGGTTTGTGGACTCAATCGGTAAGTGTGAATGCCCGGATGGTGGGAGCCACTTATAACGATGAAAACAGTTCGGTTCAGCATCAGCAGACGGTTTATCAGGAGACTGAAGTCGCAATAGCGCCACAGGTGGCTATGGCCGATACAGTTAGTGTTGCTCAGGTGTTGGTGTCGCCCGAAGAAGCCCGGCTTCGCCAAAGTAATTATTTCAAAAAGGGCGACCGTGTACGCTTTAAAGTAAATCTGAATACCAGAACCAAAAAAGGTCAGGTTGAAATTCCCGAGGGGGTTGTGTACAATATTAAACGCGACAATGTGTACATCGAATATACCTACGAAAACCGTAAACGTCGTGCAGTAAAGAATTTTAAAGAACTATCCTATGCCTATTCGCAAATTCTCGAAAATTACCCGATGAATAGCAAAGGCGAACGGATACTTCATTTCTACAAGCCGGGCGATGAAGTTTCGTTCAAGGCAAGGGTGTTGATTCCCGATGTAAAAGGTAATTTCGATATACCGAAAGGTACCGTTATCGGAATAGATGGAAATGTGCTTATTATTGAATTTTCGTTCCTGCGGTACACGCTTACTCAACGGAAGCATTTCTCGGAAGTGGTGCTGGTGCGAAAAAATGATCAGTAAATTCGTAGAGAATCTTTTTTGAGAGTGTGAAACAGCTTGATTCACACTCTTTTTATGTGCCTGTGTATAACAATTGATTAACTGAAACGTTAATATCAACGATACAAAATTCATACACATGCAAACTTCTTTTTTAGATCAACTAAAGGCTCGTTTTTTATTAGCTCTCGTTCGCTTCCCGCTCGCCATTATCGGTGTGCTGGTTTTCACTGTATTATTAATACTGGAAGAAGTTCAGCCTTCGTTCGAAATGGCTTCCCGGGGATGGATATTTATTTCCTTATCGGTAGTGGTTTCGTTGGCAGTAGTTATGGCGATGGAAAGTCGGTTTCCACGCTGGCTGAGCCTGGTGATGCAGGTGATAATGGCCACTTTGGTGCTCTGGTATAGTTCCTCTCTGGCCGATAATCCTACCACTGCTCAAATCGTTCAGTTGGTTGTAATCTACGTGGTTGCGGTGTTGCTTGCTTATGTAGGTGCTTTTCTAAAGCCCGGATCCGATGGTGCATTTCGGACTTTTGCGGTGGAGGTCACTCTTCAGGGAGTCATTTCGTATGTGTTTGCAGGAGTGTTGATGGGTGGACTCAGTTTGGCCTTGTACTCCATAAAAACACTTTTCAGTGTTGATATTCCTGAAGATGTATTTGAAAGTTTGATGATATCGTGTATGGTTGGTTTTGCGCCGCTTTATTTTTTGGCGAATATACCGCTTCAGGAAGAAATGATGGAGGAGGAGAGTTCGATGCCCAAGGTGCTTAAAATACTGGGGATGTATATTCTTCTTCCCATTCTGGCCTTATATTTAGTCATCTTGTATGTTTATCTGCTCACCATTGTTGTGCAATGGCAATTGCCTGATGGTTGGGTAAGCACCCTGGTTTCGGTTTTGGCCCTGGGAGGGTTTGTTACCATGGCAATTGTTTATCCACTTGCTGTTCAAAAAGATAAACTGGTGAGTTGGCTGTTTCGCTTTTTTCCTCTGCTTCTAATGCCTTTACTGGTGTTGATGTCGGTGGGAATTGCCCGCAGGCTGGGCGATTACGGATTGACCATCAACCGGGGACTCGTATTGGTTCTGAATGCCTGGTTGTATGGCATTTCTATTTATTTGTTTTTAACACAATCGCGACACCTGAAGTGGATTGTAATTTCATTTGCAACCATTGCTTTTTTATCGGTGGCGGGTCCGTGGAATGTGGCCGCAATTACCGGGCGAAGTATGCTGAGCGAGCTGCGGAACCAATTGCAACAAGCAGGTTATCTGCAGGAGTCGAAGCCGGAGCTGAAGCTTACCGACGATCAACGCGAGCGGATCAGCGAATTGTCGGAATACCTGAGTTCTACTTTTGGTAAAGACGCTTTACAATCCATCGAAACTGATCCGTTTTATTCTGCTGAAGTAGCCACCTTGCTGGCCAGCCGGTTTACCGCCGAAGAAAATCGCGAAATGGTGACTGTGTGGCTGGAGGCCGGCAATCAATTGAATCACCTGGCAGGCGCCGATCTGGTATTTTATTTCGAATTGCCATCGGCCCGTGTCAATACAATCCTGATGGAAGATTCGCTGGTACGCGTTAAGTACACAAAAGATGCGCTCGTGTTTACCCAACTTGCTTCCAACAGAGAGGTAGTGGTGCCGGTCAATAAACAGCTCGGGAATATTTTGAAAATTCATACCACCGGGATGTACTCTCTTAAGGATGCCTTTGTTTCGGGGGCTGGCTACAGTATGGTGGTTTCCAGAGTCGAAGGATGGAAGGATAAACCATCTGGTTCGGTGAAAATTGAGGAAGCCAACACCAGTATTTATATTGATTTCCCGTAATTACTTCAGGTATTCGCGCCAGTCTTTGCCCTGCGTAATCCAGGCCAGGTTGAAGCGGGCATACAGTCCGTCGGTAGTCAGAAAAATGAGTCCCTCACTTGGGGTGCCCGGCCTACCGGCTGCCAGGTGCGAATAACCTCCGTTGGCGTGCACCAGCCGTTTCACCGGCCAGGTACGCCCACCGTCAAAACTGGCCCAAACGGTAATGTACATGCGTCCGGCAGTACTGTGAATGGCTGTCGGTCCGTTGGGATTGTCGGTCATGCTGAAAATCAGAATGTCGGCTTCGTCGGTTTCGAGCCGTACCAGTCCGCCTTTGTTTCCGTATACATTGGGTGGGCCATCGGGAAGGTAGGGACAAATGTACTGATCGGTCCAGGTTTCGCCTCCATCGTAACTCCGGGCAATGTCGCGGTTTCCCGGCCGGTTGTGATTTCTCGAATTATAATAAATAGTCCCATCCGAGAGTTCGGCCAATGCCGATTCGCCGGTTCCCGCTACCGGATAAGGTGCACTACACCGCCAGGTTTTGCCTCCGTCGTCGGAATAAATGGCGCTACTGTAGTGGTAGGGCAACAGGCTGTCGTTGACAGCATCGTAGTTGATTAATACCCTGGCCGGCAGGAGCAGGCGTCCCTTGTGTGGTCCGTGCCGGAGCGTAATACCTTCTTCACAGCCCGAAATAATGGGATGCCAGCCGTTGACGTCGGGATGCCGCACAATATCCTCTTTTACCCAGTTTAATCCATGGTCGCGGCTGCGGTACAGGAAATTCTCAGGAATGTCATTGGCCCCTCCTGCATCGAGTTTCAGAATATGTCCGTTGGTTTCGTCGAGCACCCGGCCCTGTCCGCCCAATACTGCTATACGAGGCCCCCAGCTCTTGCCCCCGTCGGCACTGCGCCTATCAGCCAGTACCGTGCCATTCATGGCTACCATTATTTCACCCGCCCATCCATAGGTCATCTTCCCGTTGTAGATGTCGAACACCTCATAGCGTTCGATAAACGGAAGGTTTGAAGTGTAATCGGGAGTGGGGTCCGGATTGGCACAGGCAGCCAACAGAGTCAAAACGAGAAACGGAAGCAAAACTTTCATGACATGCTTTGTATTGTGTAACATGCCGACAAAAATACACAAAGGGTTTTATCCTGCCAATCGTCGGCTGAGTGAAAAATCTTGTGTATCTTTGGTTCTTTTTTTTAAAGAGACTAAACATAGCAGCTTCAATGCTGTTTAATTCAGAAAAAATTGTTGTTACGTTGAAGAAGAAAGAGCCCCAATCGCCCTCGGTTTTCGAGGTGCTGAAACCCTATCGTTTGCTGATATTCCTGCTGGTAAGCTTAGCCTTGCTAAGCAATGGCGTGAATTTAATTATACCTCAGCTCATTTCCTCGGCTATCGATTCGGTGGCAGATACGCAGTTTTCCATCACCACGGTGGTAGTTCAATTTATGGGCGCATCACTGGCCATTTTCGTGTTTCAGCTTTTGCAGGGTTTTATGCAAACCTATGTATCGGAAAAGGTGGCGCGTAACCTTCGTACCGAACTCAGCGAGCGCATTTCGCGGCAACGCTATCGCTTCATTCTCGATGCCGATCCGTCGAAATTACTCACCAACCTCACCACCGACGTTGATGCGCTGAAAAGTTTTGTGGCCATTGGAGTGGTGGCGATGGTTTCGTCGCTGTTTGTGATTATCGGCGCCAGCGCCTTATTGTTGAGCATCGATTGGAAGTTGGCGCTCAACGTGTTGGTGGTGATTCCGGTAATTGCGGGAGCATTTGGTATCGTGTTCAGCCGGTTACGACCGTTGTTTAAGAAAAACCGCGAGGTAATCGATAAGCTGAATAAGATCATCAACGAGAACATTCTGGGGGCTGCCCTCATTCGGGTGTTGAGCTCGCAAACGGCTGAATACGATAAGTTTGTGGTTTCCAACGAGCGGGCCCGTAGCCTGGGCATGTCGATTCTGCGCTATTTTGCCACCCTCATTCCCATCGTGGTTTTTGTGGGCAATATGGCCTCGCTGGCTATTCTGGTGCTGGGCGGACGATTTGTTATTGAGGGAGATATGTCGTTGGGCGATTTCGCTGCGTTCAATTCTTACCTGTCGATTTTGCTTTTTCCTATCATGGTGCTGGGCTTTGTGGGTAATTTTATAGCTCAGGCTTCGGTTTCGTATCGCCGTATTCGCGAGGTAACCGATGCACCCGATCAGCCTGAAACCGGTTCGCGCGAATTGGAGCTTAGTGGAAATATCCGGTTCGACAAGGTTTCGTTAAATATTGGCGAAAAGCCGGTACTTAAGTCGGTTAGTTTTGATATATCTCCGGGGAGCAAAACGGCAATCATTGGCCCTACGGCAGCGGGGAAAACACAGTTATTGTATATCCTGATGGGGCTTATCGAACCAGGATCGGGCGAAGTTACGTTCGATGGGGTGCCAATGGCCGAAATCCACAAGTCGACTTTCCGCTACCAGGTAGGTTTCGTTTTTCAGGATAGTATCGTGTTTAATCTTTCGCTGCGCGATAATATTGCGTTTAATACCCGGGTAGATGAGGCCATGATGCAGAAAGCGATTCGGGCGGCCGAACTCGACGATTTTGTCACCAGCCTGCCGGAAGGTCTGGAAACAGTAATCAGCGAACGGGGCTCAAACTTATCGGGCGGACAAAAACAGCGCTTGATGCTGGCGCGGGCACTGGCCCTGAATCCCCGGATTTTGTTGCTCGACGATTTTACAGCCCGGGTGGATGCGCTCACCGAACGCAAGATTCTGGAAAATATTCAGCAGGAATATCCGGGAATTACCTTGTTGTCGGTGACGCAGAAAATTGCACCGGTAATGGAGTATGATCGCATTTTGTTACTGGAAGAAGGCGAATTACTGGCCAGCGGCACGCATACGCAACTCATGGAAAGCAGTCCGGAATATGTGCAGATAGTTAACTCGCAGCGGAGTACCAATCATTACGAATCATGAAGACGAACTATAATCTCAATTTTGATACCGGCACCGACCGTTCCATGTCGACTCCCGAAATGTTCCGGAAATTGTGGCAACTGGTGGGCAACGAAAAGTCGAGTCTGATCATCGCCCTGGCAGTAATTATCGTCAATTCGCTGTTAAACCTGATAGCTCCGTTTCTGATTGGCGATGCGGTGGATAAGTTTGTACAAACCCGCGAATACCCCGGTGTGATTCGCTATGCGGTAATTCTGCTGGCGATTTTTGCAACAGTGTTGGTGTCGGGCTATTTTCAAACCCAACTCATGGGACAGGTGGGGCAGCGCATGTTGTACAACCTGCGCAATGCGGTGTTCAATAAATTACAGGAACTGCCCTTTGCCTTTTTTAATCAGAATAAATCGGGCGATTTGATCTCGCGTATCAACAGTGATACTGAAAAGATAAACCAGTTTTTTTCGCATTCGCTCATTCAGTTTGCAGCCAGTTTAGTATCGATGATTGGTGCAGCGGCTTTTTTGCTTACCATCCATTTTTGGCTCGGGCTGGCCGCACTGGTTCCGGGGGTGGTGTTGTGGATTTTTACCCGTTCGGTATCGCCCTATGTAAAAAAGAAAAATGCAATCAGTCTGCGCAGTGGTGGTCAACTCAGTGCCGAAATTCAGGAAAGTCTTTCGAATTTCAAGGTGGTGGTAGCCTTCAATCGTCGCGATTATTTTCGCGAGAAGTTTGAAGAAGCCAATACCGACAATTACCGCAAAGCGTTGAAAGCCGGATTTGTGAATACCTCACTGGCGCCGGTTTACAGTTTGCTGGCCAATATCGGGCAACTTATTGTGCTCGCTTTCGGTATTTTCCTGATACTGAAGGGCTCGTTTACCATCGGTTTGCTTATTAGTTTCTTGTCGTATATTGTGTTGTTTTACAATCCCTTGCGACAAATTGCCAGTCTGTGGGCCAGCTTTCAGGTGGCGCTGGCCTGTTGGGATCGTATTGCGATGATTATTTCCCTGAAAAACGATTTGGAGGTGATGGGCGGGGAACAGCCGGCTTTAAGAACGGATGCTTCACAAGGTCAGGCTTTTACGACTGATACCAGAGCGGATGTTGCCCGGAATACCGATACAGCCGATTTCCCGGTATTGGAATTCCGTCAGGTTAGTTTTGCCTATACTCCCGGAAATGATATTCTTACCGATATCAGTTTTGAACTGGAAAAGGGCAAGACCTATGCATTTGTCGGACCTACCGGCGGAGGGAAAACCACCACGGCATCGCTTATCTCGCGTCTTTTCGATCCTACTGCCGGGCGCATTCTGCTCAACGGTCGCGATTTGCGCTCGTATCCACACAACGAACGGGCCATGCGTATCGGATTTATCTTACAGGAACCGGTGTTATTTACCGGAACGTTGCGCGAAAATATTGCCTATGGAAACGCAGATTATCAGCACCTGAACGAGGAGGAGTTGATGCAGTTGCTGCAACAGGAAGGCCTGGGTTCGCTCATGAGCAGGTTCAGCAACGGATTAAGCATGGAGATAAATGCTTCGGGCGATGGGGTAAGTCTGGGGCAACGGCAGCTTATTGCTTTTATCCGCGCGGTATTGCGCCGGCCCGATTTACTGATTCTCGACGAAGCCACCGCCAATATCGATACGGTTACCGAGCAATTGCTCGACGAAGTGCTGGCCAAACTTCCCGCTTCCACTACCCGCATCGTGATTGCTCACCGGCTGAATACGATTGAAAATGCCGATGAAATTTACTTTGTTAACGCGGGTAGGGTGGTTCGTGCCGGTTCGATGGAGCAGGCGGTAGAATTGTTATTGCACGGCAAACGGGTGAGTTGAGCCGACGGTTGGATTTCTCATAAAGAATGCGTATTTTTGTTCGTTTTCTGTTAATTTTATATCAGAAAGTCGTTTTCGGTGCTGCAATGTATTCTTCACCGGATCAATTTTAACAAAAGAAACTTTGTATGAAGAAATCATTACTTCTAGTTGTAATTTGTTGTTTGGTAGGGCTGGCCACGTCCTGTCATGAAACGGGCATCTACGAATCGTCGGCCGAACGCGAACAGGTAAGCTCCGACTTTAGCACTAAGCAAAAGCTGCTGCCGTCTGTTTCGATGGAAATCGATCCTTCGTATTCACACCCTATAAAAGAAGCCCTGGAGTTTTTATATGCCTATATGCCACTTGCCGATGTGGTGGATTACACGCCTGCTTTCTACAAAATGAATGTGGAGTACGCACTTCGTGCGCGCGACGAAATGCCCTGGGGCAAAAAGGTCCCGGCACAGCTATTTCGCCATTTCGTATTGCCGGTGCGGGTCAATAATGAAGCGCTCGATGAGTCGCGCATGATATTTTACGAGGCGCTCAAGGAAAGGGTACGGAATCTTCCTCTGAAAGAAGCCATCCTGGAAGTGAATCACTGGTGTCACGAAAAAGTAGTGTATACTGCTTCGGACATGCGCACCAGTTCGCCCCTGGCCACAATGAAAACGGCCTATGGCCGGTGTGGCGAAGAATCTACATTTTTGGTGGCGGCACTGCGGGCGGTAGGTATTCCGGCCCGACAAGTGTATACCCCGCGCTGGGCACACACCGACGATAATCACGCCTGGGTGGAAGCCTGGGCCGATGGCGAATGGTATTTTATGGGGGCTTGCGAGCCCGAACCGGTACTCAACCTCGGCTGGTTCAATGCTCCTGCCAGTCGCGGATTGTTGATGCATACAAAAGTATTTGGCCGATACAACGGATCGGAGCAGGTGATTACACAGACGGCCAATTATACCGAAATCGCGGTGACCGATACCTATGCCGAAACGGCTGAAGTGAAGGTGAAGGTGGTGGATACAGCGGGAAAGCCGGTTGGAAATGCGCGGGTTGAGTTTAAGATTTTTAATTATGCCGAATTTTATACCGTGGCCGATTTGCGAACCGATTCGTTGGGGTCGGTCGGTTTTAAGGCCGGGAAAGGCGATATGCTGGTATGGGCCACCGATGGAAAGATGCACGGTTTCGAAAAGGTTCGTTTTGGAGCGGCACCCGAAGTAAAGCTGGTGTTGAACCGGGCCCCCGGCGCGCAACAGGCTGCCGCTTTTGAGTTGGTTCCTCCTCCGGAAGCCCCGGTATTGCCGGAAGTGAGCGCGGAGCAACGGGCCCTCAACTCCCGGCGGATGGCCGAAGAAGATTCGATTCGTACCCACTATGTGGCAGGTTTTCCCGATTTAAAAAAGGCCGCAGAGCAGTTGTCGGCCCTGGGGTATAGTGCCGAACTGGCACCGCTAATTGTAGCTTCCCGTGGAAATTCAGCTACCCTGTTGTCGTTTCTGAAAGAAGCTACGGGCGAACAACGACCTGTGGCGGTGCGCTTGCTGCAATTGCTCAGTGCCAAAGATTTGCGCGATAGTTCGCCGGCGGTGCTGCGCGATCATCTTCAGCAGTCGATGCCCTACCGCCTTCGCAACGGTCAACCCGATCCGTGGTTCGACTATATTCTGAATCCGCGGGTGGAATTTGAAATGCTTACTCCTTACCGATCGGCTCTTAGCGCCTCGGTGGGCGATGCCCTTGCTGCCGCTTTCCGTACCGCTCCAGCATCGCTGGTGCAGTGGTGCGCCCGCGAAATTCAACTCACTACCACCTATCATACCGAACGCATTATTCAATCGCCGGCCGGAGTGTGGACTGCAAAAGCGAGCGACCCACTCTCGCGCGATATCTTTTTTGTGGCCCTGGCCCGATCGCTCGGCATTCCGGCCTGGCGCGATGCAGTGGATGGTCGCTTGTATTATGTCGATTACAGTGCGAACCCCGAAAAGGGAGAAGTGAAAGAAGCTGTTCTTTCGTTGCAGCCGGTGACTGTACAGCCGGTCGGACGGCTACAGCTTCGCTATCAGCGCAATCCCCGTCTCGACGATCCGCGCTACGGAACGCATTTTACCCTTTCGAAATACGATAATGGAAGTTATAAACTGCTGAATTTCGACGAATCGAAAGTGACCTGGTCGAATACTTTTGCCTGGGGCGGTGCTCCGCTGGCAGCGGGCGATTATATGCTTACCACCGGCACCCGACTGGCCAATGGAGCGGTGCTTAGTCACCTGAGCTTTTTTCGTGTTGAACCGCGCTGGACGACTACTATGCCCCTGGTGATGCGCGACGACCCTGAAAAGGTGCAGGTGATCGGCAGTTTTAATTCGGAAAATAAATATTTACACCATGCTGTTTCTACTGAAAAAGATGCTGCGGGTGAGTTGCGCAGTTTATTGCAAACCACCGGCCGCGGCTATTATGCCCTGGCAGTGCTGGGGGTAGGACAGGAACCCACCAACCATGCCCTGCGCGATATTGCCCGGTTGGGTAAAGAGTTTGAACAATGGGGGCGCCCTATCGTACTTCTTTTTCCGGATAATCCGCAGGCAAAAGTGTATAATCCGCAGGAGTTTCCGGGTTTGCCCTCTACCATTAGCTATGGTACCGATAAAAACAACGTGATTCTGAAAGAATTGCTGGCGAATCTGAAGCTGAATTCCTACGGCGGATTGCCGGTGATTATTATTGCCGATACCTTCAACCGGGTGGTGTTTGTGTCGCAGGGATATAGCATCGGGGTGGGCGACAAGATGCTGAAGGCGATAGGGGGATTGTAGCAAAATTACCGGAAATTTGGTCGGCGTAATAAAATTGCCGGCAATAGGGTCAGCGCAATAAACTAGGTTTTTTAAATCGGGCTGTTGAGTGGCCTGAAAATTATGTAAATCGAAAATCACACTACATGAGAACACTACTTACCTTGCTTTCCATTTTTATTCTTGTTTCCTGTGTCGATAAACCGGTGAAACAACCGCGCATTGCCATTGCGGGCATTGCCATCGAATCGAGTACTTTTTCGCCCGCCGTATCGCGGATGGAGGATTTCCGGATTCGTGAAACCGACTCGCTGTTCAGCGATTATCCGTTTTTGCATCCCGATTCGGGGATAGTGGATCGTGCCGTTTGGCTGCCGGCCCTGAAAGCCCGTGCCATGCCGGGTGGAATTGTTCAGCGCGAAGTGTACGAAGAACTGGCTTCGCGGATTGTAACTATGCTCGAAAAATCGATGCCGCTCGATGGATTTTTCTTCGATATTCACGGGGCGATGAGTGTGGAGGGATTGCCTGATCCGGAAGGCGATTTGATTGAACGCATCCGCAAGGTGATTGGTCCTGATGTGCTGGTGTCGTCGTGCATGGACTTGCATGGCAGTGTGTCGCACCGGCTTGCTAAGAATGTCGATCTGATTACCTGTTACCGCATGGCTCCGCACGACGATGCCATGAATTCGCGGCGGCGGGCGGTGGAGAATTTGCTCAGCCGGTTGGAGTCGGGCAAGGGGAAGCCGGCCTATAAAGCCTGGATTAAGGTTCCCATTCTGCTTCCGGGCGAAAAAACCAGTACCCGCGTGGAGCCGGCCAAAAGCCTGTATGCTGCAATTCCCGGCTTGCTTGAGGGCGACAAGGTGATGGATGCGTCGATTTGGATGTCGTATCCCTGGGCCGACGAACCGCGCAACCATGCGGTGGTGATGGCCTATGGCGACGATAAAAAGGCCGTAGCGGCAGCAGCCGAAAAACTGGCCCGGCAATTCTGGTCGGTGCGCCGGCAGTTCGAATTTGTGGCCCCCACCGATTACCTGGATGTTTGTCTGGCCAATGCGCTGACTTCGCAAGTAAAACCTTTCGTAATCAGCGATATGGGCGATAATCCAACGGCGGGTGGCGCGGGTGATGTTACCTGGACGCTGACCGAACTCCTCAAACGTCCGGAGTTTCAGGATCCCGAAGGTAAAAGCGTGATTTATGCCTCTATCCCTGATTCCGAATTTGTTGAACGGGCGGTGGCAACCGGGCTCAATGGCATTATCGACGCACAGGCCGGTGCCCGGGTCGATGGGCGCTATGCTCCTCCGGTGCGCCTCAACGGACGAATTACTTCCATCTTCAACGACGATAAGGGCGGCGATGTGGTAGTAGTGAAAATGGGCAGCATTTCGGTTATTGTAACCGAAAAACGCAAGGCCTACCATTACGAACAGTACTTCACCGACCTGGGCCTGAACCCCCGCGCGACCGATATCGTGGTGGTGAAAATCGGTTACCTGGTGCCTGAACTATACGAAATGCAGAAAGGCTGGATGATGGCCCTCACTCCCGGTGGCGTGGATCAGGACCTGCTGCGGATTCCGTATAAGCATATCGTGCGGCCGATATTTCCGCTGGATGAAACGATGGAAGATCCGGAGTTGAAGGCGAAGTGGATGTGAAATATTTTTTAGAAATTTCTTTTATTTTTAAGCAGATTTTAATATATTTGCACACATTAAATTTTATCTAAAGAATTGGAAGTTTAATCGAACATCTCTTTTGACAACGTGCATATTAATCTGACAATGAAAATAAAAAATCTATTTCTGACAGTGGCTTTTGTTTTGTTTTTGGGTGTTCTCAGCGCGCAAACCGTAGAACAAATCCGGAACTCGGGACTGTATAATTTTGGGATTGGCGTGGGCGAAAATTACAGCCTGGCCCGCAAAAACGCACTCCAAAATCTGACGGAAGGCATCTCGGTGCACATCAAAAGTGAGTTTCAGCACATCGTGAATGAAACCAACGGGAATATCGACGATTATTCGAAAAGTGTGGTTACTACCTATTCGTCGGCGGTAATTAATCAATACCAGGAGAAGTTGCTCTCGGAAACACCGGGCAGGGTGGAGCTGATGCTCTACCTTTCGAAAACCGATTTGCAAAAGGTGTTCGACGAACGGGAACAGCTTATTCGTGATCTCATCGCGCTGGGCGATAAGGCGGAAACTGAATTGCGGATTTCGGATGCCCTGCGCAATTATTACTGGGCGATGCTGCTGGCCCGGAGTCATCCGAACAATCAAAACTTGCGACATTCGTTTGCTACGGGTTCTTCATTTCCGGTGCTCAAGGGTTTGTCGGATAAAATTGAAAGTATTTTCGCTGCGCTGAAATTTGATCTGGTGTCGGTTCAGCAAAAGGCAAGTCCGAAGCAAAAACAGATTCATCTTTCGATACGGTATGCCGGCCGACCGGTTGAAAATCTGGATTATACCTATTTTTCGGGCGATGGTTTTTCGGGGCTTACCAGTATTCGCGATGGCAGTGGAATTGCAACCATCGACGGGCCGTATGCGGCCGAGGTGCAACAGTTGCGGCTAAAAGTGGAATACCAGTATGCGAATAAGGCGCACCTGGAGCCGGAGGTGAAAGAGATTATGGAACGGGTGACGGTGCCGTATTTTGAAAAGGCGGAAGTGCGGGTTGAGTTGAATGCAAGGGCAGATAATGGTACGACGCAGAGTTCGACTCAGCAGCAGAAGCAAACGCACGCCGGGTTGCAAACTGGATCGAAGGTTCAAACTCAATCCGGATCGCAAACGCAAGCCCGGGCTGGTGCTAATTCTGGTATGAACTCCACTGAATCTGCATCTTTCTCCAAAATTGATTCAAATACCCCTGAGTTTGCCGGCTATGTAACGGCTATTGAAAAAGTAACAGCCGCCATTCGCAGCAATACCCACCAAAACGTGCAAGCGTTGTGTACGCCCGAAGGATGGGAGCTGTATAATAAGCTGATCAGGAATGGTAACGTGACTGTGATTCAGTCTCCTGCCGATACCCTTCGGGTGCTGAAATTCGGAAAAGAAGTGGTGGTTCGCTCGGTGCCCCTGTTATTTGCATTCAATAATAACAAAACGAAATTTGTCGAAAAGGTGGTGTTTACCTTCAACGAAGAGGCTAAAATATGCAACTTAGCTTTTGCCCTTGGACAAAAAGCTACCGACGATATTCTTCATAAACCTACCGGATTCGGATCGCTCGAGGAAAAATATTTCCTCATCCGCTTTATGGAGAATTACAAAACGGCTTATTCGCTCAAACGGGCCGATTACCTGGAGGCGCTGTTCGACGAAAATGCGCTGATTATAGTGGGCAACCGGGTTCAAAAAGCACCGCAACCTACCGATCAGGTCCGGAATATGTACGGCAATTTCTCGAACGACCAGGTGGAGTACATCACCCTTTCGAAATCGGAATACCTCGAACGGGTGAAACGGGTTTTTCAGCGCAATGAGTTTGTGAATATCCATTTTGAAGAGAATGAGGTGCGAAAAACGCAGCGCAACGATAAGATTTACGGAATTCAGATTGCCCAGCATTACTATTCTTCGACCTATGCCGATAAGGGCTATTTGTTTTTGATGATCGATTTGAACGACACCATACAGCCGAAGATTTATGTGCGCACCTGGCAACCCACCAAAAATGCGGATGGTTCGGTGATTGGAATCGAGGATTTTAAATTTTAATGAAATACTATACTATGATGACCAAATTACGGCCTCTTGCTTCTTGCTTCCTGGCTCTTGATTCTTGTCTCTTGCCTCCTGGTTCTTGGCTCTTGACTCTTGACTCTTGGTTCTTGACTCTTGGCTCTAAAAAAATATTGCTCTTTCTTGCCCTCTTTAGTTCGGTTGTATTCTCTACAGCTCAGGAGTTTGAAGTCCGCGATTTCAAAAAAGATGCGACCGACCTGGCCGCCCGCCGGTTTGAAAAAACCACGGTAAACGGTGAAGCCTGCGCGCTCATCAAAGTAACCACGCCCATCAAAGGGATGCAGTTTGAGTCGAACTTAGGTGTAGTGGATGTTTCGCGGCGCGACGATGGCTATTGGGTGTACGTGCCGCCCCGCGAACGAAATCTCCGGATTATGGCCACCAATTACCTCTCCCTGGATGTGCCGCTGCCCGAACCGGCGTTAGCCAGCGTGGTGTATAACCTGGTGATCGCTCCCAAAGGGGGTGTGCAAACTTCTGATTTGGTGAAGGTTACTTTTCGACTAAATCAGGAAAATGTGTACATCCGCATGGGAAATCAGGCACCGGTAGTAGCACCGGGATGGAGTGCGGTGTTCAACGTGACCAAAGGAAAGCATAGTTTCCGGTTTATCAAAGATCAGTTCAACGATTTGGTGCTCGAGCTGGAGGTACAGGAAGAAGTAGTGAAAGAGGTGGAATTGGTCGCCGGCCAGACATCTTCCAAAATAGCATTGAGCGGACATATATTAGTAGCCACCAACCCCGCGGGGGCCGAAATTTACCTCAACGACCAGCAGGTGGGGGTGAGTCCGTACCAGGGACGAAACATCGCCGGGAATTACCAGTTGCGGGTGAAATATCCTTTGTATCACGATCATGTGGAACAATTTGTATTGCGCGAGGGCGAAACGGTAACCTTGCCGACCATTGAACTGAAACCCCGTTTTGGGTATTATCTGGTGGAAAGTACACCCGCCGGGGCCGAAGTGTGGATAGATGGTAAAAAAGAAGGAGTAACGCCGATGGCCCGGAAACAAATCGGGAGCGGACAGCACAGTCTGGTGGTGCGACTGACTGATTATTACGAACATAAGGAGACTTTTTCGGTGAAGGATGGCGAGACTAAATCCTTTTCTTTACAATTGAAAGAAGCCTTTGGTAGTCTGGTTGTTACTTCCGATCCTACGGAAGCATCGGTATTTATCGACGGAAAAGAAGTCGGGAAAACGCCGTTTACGCAGCCGCGCTTCCCCTCGGGAACCTACGAACTTCGCTTAGCCAAAGAGCTGTATGCCGATGCCCGCGAAAGTGTGGTGGTGAAAGACGGCGAAAAAACGGATAAGTTTTTAGTGCTGCCCAAAAACTTCGGTACCCTGACCGTGACCGCCGAAGGTTCGGAGATTTTTCTGAACGGCAAGCCTGTAGGTTTTGCAACTTACACAGCCAATCTTTCGGCCGGATCGTACAAATTAAAAGCAAGTCGCGACAAGTACCGCGACGATGAGCGGGAGGTTTTCATCTCCAACGGTCAGCGTGAAGAAATCAAACTGACGCCGGCGCCATTGATGGGAGCCCTGAGTATTTCGACCACTCCGTTTGAGTCGGCAGGAGCCGCGATTCAGATCAACGGAACGCTGCGGACCGAAAAAACACCCGCCTCCATCCCGCTCATGATTGGCGATTACGACCTGCTGATTACCAAGCCCGGCTACCTTGATGTGCGCCGGCAGGTATCGGTGGTAGAAGGTCGCGAGCAGGAACTGATCATCCCCATGCAAACCTTCGAAGGCAGTGTGGCGCAAAAAGTGCAGAAATACAAAAAGGCCAAACTCTTTTACGGTGCCCTTACAATTGCTGCATTAGGCAGCGGCGGCTATTTCCGCTATTCCACCCTTAAACTAGCCGATGCTTATGAGATAGCTTCCACCGATGCCACTGCCATTTACGATACCATGGAGAAGCATAATTTGTACACCACTATTAGTTTAGTGGCCGCGGCACCCTTAGCGGTGATGACGGTGGTAAAGATGATACAGCAGGGAAATGCGCAAAAGAAAATGAAGGTGGCGGTGTTGCCGGAGCAGGGAGGGATGAGCATGTATTTGTCGTATCAGTTTTAATTCTAAAACACTGAAAAAATGAAACGAATATCAACTGAAATTGACCGACTGCAAACTATGCAACGTAATTTTACAGTTCGCAACCAATTTGTAAGTTCAACTCCGACTTATAAGATTTTAAGATTTCCGGCGATTTGGTTTTTGTTGTTTTTCACTCTGTTTTTTACAGCTTGTGAGTTGCCCGATCGCGACAATCCCTGGGATGAAAAAGCTACGGTAGATGCCTCAAACTGGAGTGCCGATGGCTTTCAGATACAAGATGTAACTCTTACTTCCAAAAAGCTAAGCTGGACATATCAGGGCGATAACCGCATCGAAGGATTTCAAATCGACCGGAAAATTGGTGCCGGAGAATGGCAGGAAGAAGTGTATTTTGCCGGAAAAGATGAGCGTCAGTGGGTGGATACGAATATTCTTCCCGATTCCACCAAAACCTATACTTATCGGTTGACAGCAGTGGCCGGTGTCAAAAAATCAAATGAGAGAACAGGGACAGTTTCGGTTCGTTTTCCTGGTCCAACAGCCTTAAGTTTGCAGGTAAGTACCGATACCACTTTTCTGTTGAGCTGGACTTATTCCTCCAATGGGCACGAAGGATTTAAGATTGATAGGCGCAAAGACAACGAAGCCTGGCAGGAAGCTGTAGGAACAGTTGCTAATACTCAAAGCACATTTTCAACTAAATTTTCATCGGGAAGCGATTATTATTACAAGGTTTACGCGTATTATAAAGAATATCGTTCCGCAGTGGTGACAGATTCGTTGATATTTCCCGTACTTACAACAACTACGGCAAGTGATATTACATCAGCAACTGCTATAAGCGGAGGGACAATTAGCAGAGGAACAGCTATTCTGTCGCGGGGAGTGTGTTGGAGTACCTCGCAAAATCCGAATGTAAGTTTAAGTACAAAAACTACCGATGGCTCAGGAACCGGAACTTACACCAGTTCGATAACAGGATTGCAGTCTGGCACTTCTTATTATGTACGTGCCTATGCAACAAATAGCGTTGGAACAGCTTATGGGAGCCAGATAAGTTTTTCAACTCCTACTTTATCATTACCTTTAATTACAACAATCAGTATTAGTAATATCACAAGTACATTTGCCAGTTCGGGAGGAGATATTAGTTCAGATGGAGGAGCTTCGGTAACTTCCCGTGGAGTTTGCTGGAGTACATCACAAAATCCAACTGTAAGTTTGAGCACTAAAACAACCGATGGTTCAGGTACCGGAAGTTTTGTAAGTGCGATTAGTGGGTTGCAACCGGGAACCACTTATTTCGTGCGGGCTTATGCCACCAATGCCATGGGGACAGCTTATGGCAGTCAGGTAAGCTTTATAACAACTATAGCTCCTGCAGTAAGCACGGTCACCAGTACTACCGGGAAAGTATGGATGGACAGAAACTTAGGTGCAAGCCGGGTTGCTATATCCAGCACCGATGATCAGGCTTACGGTGATTTGTATCAGTGGGGTCGCGATACGGATGGACATGAGAAACGAACTTCTCAAACTACTTCAACATTAAGTAGTAGCGATACTCCCGGTCATGGAAAGTTTATTACCACATCTACCAGCCCTTACGATTGGCGCAGCCCCCAAAACAACAACCTTTGGCAGGGTGTGAATGGAACTAATAACCCTTGTCCGGAAGGATTCCGCATCCCCACCGCAGCAGAATGGGACGCAGAACGTGCCAGTTGGAGTAGCCGAAACTCTGCTGGTGCTTTTGCCTCACCCATTAAGTTGCCTGTGGCGGGCGCCCGCTACGACAGCAGTGGTTCGCTCGACTATGTAGGCTCCGGCGGCTACTATTGGTCGGGTACTGTGGGTGGCACGTTCGCTCAGTACCTGCTCTTCAACAGTGGCGGTGCCTTCATGAACGGCATCTACCGCGCGTACGGATTCTCTGTTCGGTGCCTTAAGGATTTTCCAATAACGGAGGTTATGCCTTCTGTCACAACAGCAAGTACAACCAATATTACTATTTCATCAGCTAGTTCCGGAGGTAATGTTACAGATAACGGAGGTGCGGCAGTAACGACTCGAGGTGTTGTTTGGAGTACCTCGCAAAACCCAACTGTAAGTTTGAGCACAAAAACTACCGATGGCTCAGGAACCGGATCTTTTACAAGTTCCCTTTCGGGTTTGCAGCCCGGCACTACCTATTACGTACGAGCGTATGCTACCAATAGCGTTGGTACAGCTTATGGTAGTCAGGTAAGTTTTACAACAACTTCGGCTCCTGCTGTTAGCACAGTTACCAGTACCACTGGAAAAGTATGGATGGACAGAAACTTAGGTGCAAGCCGGGTTGCTATATCCAGCACCGATGATCAGGCTTACGGTGATTTGTATCAGTGGGGTCGCGATACGGATGGACATGAGAAACGAACTTCTCAAACTACTTCAACATTAAGTAGTAGCGATACTCCCGGTCATGGAAAGTTTATTACCACATCTACCAGCCCTTACGATTGGCGCAGCCCCCAAAACAACAACCTTTGGCAGGGTGTGAATGGAACTAATAACCCTTGTCCGGAAGGATTCCGCATCCCCACCGCAGCAGAATGGGACGCAGAACGTGCCAGTTGGAGTAGCCGAAACTCTGCTGGTGCTTTTGCCTCACCCATTAAGTTGCCTGTGGCGGGCTACCGCCTCTACAGCTATGGTTCGCTCTACAGTGTAGGCTCCGGCGGCTACTATTGGGCGGGTACTGTGCTTGGCTCGTACGCTCAGTACCTGGGCTTCGGCAGTGGCGATGCCCTCATGTTCAACGACAGCCGCGCGTACGGAAACTCTGTTCGGTGCCTTAAGGATTAGGTTTTGACACTTTGATTTATTCCGATACTTTGTCACTTTAACTCCCTGTCACGTAGTGCAGGGAGTTTCACCCCACCGCCTTTGGCGGTCGAAATTTTTTTTAAAACGATGACTATTCAGGAAAAAGTAAAAATTAGCTCAGAAGCAACAAAACTAACTCTTTTTAAAGAGGGCATGTTTTATAAGTATAATATTCCCCCTAAATTGTACCGCATACTAAGCAAAGAAAAAAAGCTTATTTTTGCGTTATGAAACAGACTAGACGAACCCTAACCAATATCAGTGAGCAAATAACCAAGCTTACACAGCTACGGAAAATATTGATTAATGACGTAGTAACAGGAAAAATAAAAGTAACTGAATAAAAAAAGATATACTATGGAAAATGAAATTATAAAACAAGGTAGCTCATTATTTGAACAAATTAAACAAATAGATGAATTTGGTAATGAATTCTGGTATGCCCGCCAATTGGCTAAAATACTGGAATATACCGACTTCAGAAACTTTGTGGGTGTAATAAACAAAGCCAAAGAAGCTTGTAGTAAATCCGGTTACGAGGTGTCGGAACACCTCGTTGAAGTCAACGAGGTGTTAGAAGCCGGACAAGGAGCAAAACACAGCTATCCAAGTTTCAAATTGTCGCGTTATTTCTGTTATCTCATTGTTCAGAATGCCGACCCTTCAAAAGAAATTGTTGCTATTGGCCAAACTTATTTTGCGGTACAAACCCGTATGCAGGAAATCAGGCAAATGGACGAATACAATGCCCTGAGTTCTGAAGAGGAAAAGCGGCTTTTCTTACGAAATGAAATGGCAAAACACAACTCCCAATTGGCCGCCGCTGCAAAAGATGCGGGAGTTATAGAGCCTGTTGATTATGCAATTTTTCAAAACCATGGCTACAAAGGTCTTTATGGAGGGTTGGATGCTAAAGCGATTCACAATAAAAAAGGATTGAAGAAAAGTCAACAAATACTTGATCACATGGGTAGCACCGAATTGGCGGCAAATTTGTTCCGTGCCACACAAACCGAAGAGAAACTTCGGAGAGAGCAGGTAAAAGGCAAATCCAAAGCGAATAAAACCCATTACGAAGTTGGAAAAAAAGTCCGTCAAACCATAAAAGAATTGGGAGGCACCATGCCTGAAAATTTACCTACTGCCGATAGTATCAAGAAAATTGAAACCAAAGAGAAGAAAAAACTCGATAAAAATCAAGAATAAATACTATGCACGAATTCGATTTACAAGGAGGCTATCTGCTTAATTTTCTTTGTTCAGCCGATGGACTCGGCTACAAGGAAGTAACTGCCAATACCGTTTCGGAAGATTATGTTATTGAAGAAGATTTGAAAGCGTTTCTGTCCGAAACGACCTTCAATCAGGGTAATTACCGCAAACTGCTGCGTAATTACGGGAACGATGAAAAAGCGTTGTTGGCCGAACTGATTCCTTTCCTGCTCGACCGTGTAAAATCGAGTGCCAATATGGCACTATTTTTCAATAGCAATAAGAACTTTACATTTCAGGGGCTTACGTTTACACTCTATGCCCCCAGTGGTTCGGAGCTGAAAGGCGATAAGGATTTCAAAGAAAACATATTTAGTGTAGTGCAGGAACTGCCCTACAAATATAAACACGAAGGGAAAATACTGTTTTCGTTCCGCCCGGATATGACTTTCTTTCTGAATGGTTTTTACCTGGGTTATTCGGAGTTGAAAAGCAACTGGAACAATCAGGATGCCCGCAAGGAAGGACGCAAAAAAGTAACCAACGATTATCGTTGTGCGGTGGAAGCCTACCTGAAAATTGCCAATGGCAATGATGTGTCGCAAAGCATACGCCGTAATTTCCTGCGTATTTTCGATAAGGCCATACATATTACAGCTACCGATATTCAAAATACCTATGTGTTGCGCAATACCGCTCCACTGTTCGACGAAATAAAACTGGCAGCTACTACCAATTTTGATTTTGAGCAATATCAACGGGCCATACTAAAAGTATTCAAGGCCTATCCACTCCGCAATCCGCAGGCTTCGCAAACCGAACGATTTGAAGAGGTTTTCAGAGCATTGTATTCCAAACAGATGATAGAGAAAGAAATTCTCTATTACAATTTCCTTGAACGCGAATTAGTGGTGACGGGTAAGGGAAAAAAAGAATACAAGCACAACGATGGCCGATTGATAGCACCACGCCCCAAACAAAAGTTTGGCGCTGATAAAATTGTGGATAAAATAGCCGAGTTTATTGAGCACGAGAAAGAACCGGATTACTTTATTAAAAAACTGGAAGCCGAACTTCGGGCTAAAGGTGCCAGCGAATCCAAATTTCAGGAGTTGGTGGGCAAACGTTTGAAATACCAGAACAATAAGAACGTGTATTCTTTATTGCTGCAATATGCGGCAGGTTTTGGTAAAAGTAATATCATTGGTTGGACAGCACTCCAATTGAAGGATATGCACGACGGGTACGGTAAGTTTATTTACGATAAAATAATGATTGTGGTAGACCGCTTGCAGTTGCGCGACCAATTAGATACCATGCTGCACAATATGAACATTCAGAAAGGAATGTTTATTGAAGCCCACGATAAAGCGTCATTTAAGAAGGCACTGAGCAGTTCTGAGCGGATTGTAGTAGTGAATATCCAGAAGTTTTCGGCAGTAACCAGAAAGGATAATGCAACTACCAATCAGTTTTTAGACGAAGCGGCTATCAACCGTTTAGCTGCTATGCGGGTTTGCTTTATTATCGATGAGGTTCACCGGAGCAACTCAGGCGATCAGCACGAAGATATGGTTTCGCTTTTTGACGAACTGCAAAGCACTTTCGATAATAGTGAAACTTACAAGACCACCCGCAAAAAGAAAAACCTGATTATCGGTTTTACCGCTACGCCGAGCGATCATACTTTAGCCCGTTTTGGCGAATACAACAAATACGCTGAGGGCGAAAAACTCTGGATTCCCTTTGATAGCTATACCATGAAAGAAGCTATTGAGGATGAATATATTTTCAATCCGCTTCGCGGCATTGTGCCTGTGTCGGCAAAAATGTATTTCCAGTTGCCGGAAAACAAATCAGAAGGTTTTGAAGGTGATACAGGTTACGATGATAAAGGACTTACAGAAGAAGAACTGGAAGCACGCTATCAAATACGCAAAGAGAAAATATATTCCGATCCGGACAGAATAGATGCTATTGCGCATTTTGTGGTGGATAGGTTGCTTTCGGCGGTATATCACACTATCCGTGGTACAGCAAAAGCTATGTTGGCGGTTTCGAGTATTCCCAATGCAATCAAATACAAAAAAATGATTGACAAATACTATCCGCAAGCGGTAGAAGCCCAAAAGAAATACGACCGTTTCAGCGAAGCACCAAGATACATTGTTTATTCAGAACGTCAGGGTGTTGAATCGCCTAATGGTTTAAATGGCGGTATCAACGAAAAACAGGTGTTGCAAAACTTTAAGTTAGCCAAGAACGGGCTAATCATTGTGGTGGATAAACTGCAAACGGGTTTTGATGAGCCTAAGTTGCATACCCTGTTTCTCGACAAAGAGATACGGGGAATCAATGCAATCCAGACTATTTCACGCGTAAATCGAATTACAAAAGATAAGAACGATTGTAAGATTGTCGATTTTTCGCACCTCAATGTAAACGTGAAAAATATAAAACTGGCATTCGAGCATTATTCCAATGTGGTGGTATCTGATTTTGCACCTCTGGAAGATGAGAAAAACTTGCTGGATTTATACAAACAACTCAAGAAGCATGAGTTATTTATAGCTCAATTCAAATTATTCAAACAATACAGCACCGAATATACTGCTAAAAGCAAGATGCTGGAGATAGAAACGGCTTTTCGGGAGTATGTCAAACACCATTTTGAACAAGCGCAAGAACTCAAAAACAGCGTAAACAGCTATTTCAGGATTCTGAACCTGATTGAATTTGTGATTGAACTGGATAAAAAACTTTCGGAAGAATTGTTTATTGAGTTTTGGCACAAATACAGTATTATCTACCGTCAGACTACCAAAACCTCGGGTCCCGAAGTGGATGATATAGAAATCTATTTCGATAATAAAATTGGTATTCTTGCCCCGATAGAAGATGAACCCAGGAAGCCCAGAGGTAGTGGTGGTGAACCCCCTACTGGTCCGGGTGCAAAATATAATATCCTAAAGGAAATTGAAAAGCGCAACAAGCAAGAAGAGAAGATTAAAGAACATATCGAAGCATTTGAAAAGCTCATTGATGATTTCTTCGAATCTATTCAAAACGATGCTAATGGAAAACGTTTAATCGCCAAAATAAAAAGCACAGGCAATGCATTTAGCTACACTGAAAAGTTAGGTGATTTTAGTAAGTTATATACCCAATACACAATAAAAAACAGAACTAAGCTAAACGCTTTCTTCCTCCATGAAACAAAAGGCAACCTGTCGCAGTTGTTTGATGATTTTGAAAGATGTGTATTGAAGCCTATGTTGTATTTGGAGAATGAGGGTGAAGGTTTAATAGCTGCGGAATAAAAAGAATAATAAGGATTTCTTTTAAATTTTAATAAGAAATTATTTGTTTAATATTTCACCTGGTTGCACGTTATTTCATAGGTAGTTGAGCTTAGATTATGAAGATCCAGACTTTTTATGTCAACGGATTCTGCAGGTTCTAATACTTAAAAATGATTATCCACAAAGCGAGCGATACCCCGCATAATACTTTTAAAGCCGAAAAGAAATGGTTGAGTTTAGAATAGGAAATTTATTGGAAAGTAATGCAGAAGCATTAGTTAATACTGTAAATACGGTTGGTGTGATGGGGAATGGTAAAATTTATAACCGACAATCAAATCAATAAAGGTTTTTTGAAAATATGTCAGTAAAGAAATCAGAGGGCATCCAGGCTTATATTTCGACATTATTTTTGCACCGATATGTGCGGGTAGGTTAGAAATCAAAATAATTTCACCGGTATTGTTCAATTAATATTATATTTGTAGCTGTAAACGCAACATCAGTCCACAAGCACCATCAACCAACAGGACAACAACAATGAATCTATCTAAAACCCTGTTTTGGGATACCGATCCCACAAAAATTGATTACGAAAAAAACGCCCGGCATATTATTGAGCGAGTGCTACAACGTGGCGACTTATGCGATTGGTTTGAAATTAAAAAGTACTATGGATTAGATCGTATTAAAAGTGAAGTGACCCAAATACGACACCTCGATAAAGTTACACTTAATTTTTGCTGCAAATATTTTCAACTATCAAAAGAACAATTCAAATGCTACACTACCGATCAGTCTATTCAGAAACTTTGGAACCACTAAAAATGCTGATGCAAAATCGGCGTTTAAATCAGTTCTATCTCGTGGGTGGCACTGCATTGGCACTACAATTAGGACATCGAATTTCAATTGATTTAGATTTGTTTACCAACGAAGACTTTAATACGGCCGATGTCGTTGAAAGCTTACGCAACGATTTTGAACTTCAACTAATGATGCAGAAAGAGAAAAATTCGCTGATTATTAATGCCCGTGCACACAATACCCAACATGAATTTATTAAAGTCGATTTTATTAAATATCCTTATCCGCTACTATCATCCATACAGGTAGTGGATACCATCAGGCTGTTATCGCCAGACGATATTATTCCAATGAAATTATCTGCTGTTGCAAACCGGGCTGCTAAAAAAGACTTTTACGATATTTACGAATTATTGAAATACTTTTCTCTGGAAACCATGCTTCAGCTTTTCTCAAAAAAATATCCTGACATTGCTCATTTTCACATTCTTAAAAGCCTGGTGTACTTTGATGATGCTGAGGATCAGTTTGATCCGGTTTCTTTAAACAATACTGACTGGCAATTAGTTAAAAGTAGCATTGAACAAAAAGTGAATAAATACACATAAGTTGTTTTTAAAAATAACCATCCATTTTTCTTCGTGATTGTTTTAAATCACTTTTGTCAATCAATGTGATAGTATACTTCAAATCGCACCCGGCGATGTTTACCTACTTTTGTGAATTTTATTTCGCTTTGTTGTTAAACTTTTTTGCTCCTGTAAGTTGTTATTTTCGAATTGTTTTGTGCTTTTTTGCAGTTGCTTTTTTATTTTTCACATCTGCAAGTTTATTTTTTATAACTGCACAATGATAATACGCACCTGCACGTTTGTTGTACAATCTCCCCAAAAAACTTCCCGCTTTTTCAATAGATTCATTGAAACGTACTTGATTTTTTGTATTTTTGGAATCTCATACACATGCAAACTGTTTTTACCATGAGAAAGTTTCTCCTCTTTATACTGATTGTTGGTTCATTTAGCAGCCTTTTTGCCGAAATAAGTGTTAAATCGTTTCGCAAACTCGAAAGCGATTTGGATGCCCGGGTGCATCATCCATTGAATGATCAGAACGGGGATGTGTGCGCTATTATCAAAGTGGTGACTACCCAAAGCGGTTTTTTGTTTGATGGCGGAACAATGGGCATTGTAAAAACAGTACCTAAGAATGCTGAAATCTGGGTGTATGTGCCCTGGGGAATCAAACGATTAACCATTACGCATCCTCAACTTGGACTGTTGCGTGATTATATAATTCCCATGCCTGTAGAAAAAGCTACAGTGTATGAGCTGGTGCTGATTTCGGGGCGGGTTGAAACTACTGTGGTTGAGGAAATAGCCAGTCAGTGGTTGGTGCTTACTCCTGAACCTGCAAATGCCTTGGTGTACATCAACGATGAATTTGTAAAAACAGGCGAATACATGGCTAAACTAAAGCCCGGTGCCTACACCTATCGGGTAGAATTACCATTGTATCATACCGAAGCTGGCAGGCTTGAAATGGGTGCTGAAAAGAAAACCATGAACGTTAAGCTCAAACCGGCTTTTGGCTATATCAGTGTAAATTCTCAACCCGAAAGTGGTGCTCAGGTGTTTGTGAATGGTAAATTGCTAACTGCAACAACTCCTCTAACCACCGAAGCCATTGCCAGTGGCGAACATACCGTACAGGTGGTGAAGGAGATGTACCAGCCGGCAGTGCAAAAAGTAACTGTAACCGACGGACAAACCACTCCTGTAACCGTACGATTGCTACCCAATTTTGCAGAATTGATTGTGAATGCCCCAGCAGGAGCAAGTATTGTGGTGAACAACGAACAAAAAGGTGTCGGGAGCTGGAGTGGAAGATTAAGCTCAGGGATTTATTCGGTAGAAGCACGGTTGGCCAAACACAAAGTTGCAAAGCAGGATGTAGAACTTGCTGCAGGTGAAAATCGAACTATTGAGCTTAAGCCAACTCCTATTTACGGATCATTAGATGTGATTTCATCCCCATCGGGAGCAAATATACGAATTGATGGAAAAGACTATGGCACCACACCAAACACCCTAAATCGTTTGCTCATTGGAGAGTATACCGTAGAATTGAGTCGGCAAGGTTATAGCGCGGTGCGAAAATCCATTAGCATCAACGAGGGAGCCAGTGCTTCTATTAATGAAACCTTACAAAACGGCAAAGAAGTAACTATCCGTTCAACTCCTTCCGGAGCCAATTTGTTTGTAGATGGCGTGGCCATGGGCACAACGCCCTTCATTGGAAATTTATCCTTTGGCAGTCATGTGTTGAAGATAGAAAACGGAGGAAAATCAGCAGAAAAAACAGTGGAATTAAAAGAGGCAGGAGGTGAATCGGCATTTGTAGTTGAGATTGTTACGGTACCAACAGTTTATAATCCTGAAACAGGTAGAACGTGGATGGATAGAAACTTAGGTGCAAGCCGGGTAGCTAACTCCAGCACCGATGAACAAGCATATGGAGATTTGTACCAGTGGGGAAGAGGAACCGATGGCCATGAGAAGCGTACTTCCACAATTACTTCTACATTAAGCAGCAGCGATACTCCCGGCCATGGTAAATTTATAACAGCAGGAAGCGGAAGCAACTACGACTGGCGCAGCCCCCAGAATAATAATCTTTGGCAGGGAGTGAATGGTACTAATAATCCTTGTCCGGAAGGTTTCAGGATACCCACTGCATCAGAATGGGAAGCAGAACGTGCAAGTTTGATTAGCAGTAGTTCATCAGGTGCATATGCATCTCCCCTGAAATTGCCTTTGGCGGGCGGCCGCAGCGGCAGCGATGGTTCGCTCGATATAGGCTACTACAGCTTCTATTGGTCGAGTTCTGTTGGTGGTACACTCGCTCAGTTCATGTTCTTCAGCAGTGGTGGTTCCAGCATGCTCAAGAGCGGTCGCGCGAACGGTTACTCTGTTCGGTGCCTTAAGGATTAGGTATTGACACTTTGATTTATTCCGACACTTTGTCACTTTAACTCCCTGTCACGAAGTGCAGGGAGTTTCACCCCACTGTTTTGCATATGTGAAACCAACCATTAACAACGTTGACCATGTAGGGGGGCATATGTTTTTAACATCAGGGAAAATACATACAGATTAAAAACAGTCGAAAATCAGAAATTGACATAAAAAAACTATCTTTGCAAACATAACTATATTCTTACACCCGGTCGCTATATCAACTTAAAAGAGTCAAAAATCTAAAACATACTTTTATGTCACAGTTTATAACTTTAAATACAATAATTGGGAACGGAAAGTCGTACCAGGTTCCTATTTATCAACGTGACTATTCCTGGGATAAGGATGACTGGGAAGATCTTTGGAATGATATTGAAGAAATTCCGAATGATAAAACTCATTATTTGGGCTATTTAGTGTTACAAAAAAACCAAGAAGGTGATGAAAGTTATTGGATTATTGATGGTCAACAACGATTAACAACACTCTCGATTTTAGCATTGGCAGTTACAGCGCTTTTTAACGAATGGTCGAAACAAGGAGTAGATTCAGATGATAACAAAATCAGGGCTGAAAAATTAACCGAAAGATATTTAGGAAATTTTTCTACATCAAAGCTATCGATAAGTCCCAAATTAACACTTAATCGAAATAACGACGACTTTTATAAAAGTTGGTTATTGAAGCTACGCAAGCCAACTTCATTAGCTAAATTGAAGCCTTCACAACGCTTGATGCAAAAAGCTTTTGATTATTTTGTTAATCAACTTAACGATAAATTTAAAACGAATAAATCCGGTGCTGAATTAGCTGAATTCTTAGAAAAGGTAGTTGGAAACGGTATTGTTTTTACTCAAATCATTGTTGAAAATGATTTAGATGCGTTCAAAGTGTTCGAAACACTTAATGCCAGAGGAGTAAAACTATCAACAGCAGATTTGTTGAAGAATTATCTGTTTAAACTAACCAGTCAGATGGGAGAACTGGATCTAAATGAAGCAGAAAGGCAATGGCAGAACATTAACGATATAATTCGTGCAAATGATTTGACAACTTTTATTCGTCATTATTGGAATAGTAAATTTAGAATCGAACGGCAACCTACACTTTTTAAGGCTATTAAAAGAGAAATCAACTCGCCTGAGTTAGCTTTTGAATTCTTAAACAATCTTGAAAGTATTAGTCAGTTTTATACGGCTTTCAATAACCCGGGAGATGAAATCTGGGATAAAGAAGAATCTACGCACCTCAAAGTGATTGAAATGCTGGGCGTAACTACTTGTTACTCCCTGATGATTGCTGCGATTACTTATTTAGATAGAAAAGAATTGAAAATCTTGTTGCGGGAATTAGCCGTTATTACATTTAGATATAACCTGAGCGGATTAAATCCGAATGAAGCAGAACGAGTTTTTAGTAAGGTGGCAAATGATATTGCAAACAGAGATATTGCTACTGCAAAAGATGCTACTTTGTCATTGAAAGCGCTTTATGTTTCCGACAAAAATTTTGTTCAATCATTTTCTACCGCTTCAATTAACACAAAACGCAAAAAAGAACTTGTAAAATATATTCTTGTAAAAATCGAAAATCAAATAGCAGGTAAAGACTATCAACCTGAAGATGCTGTTGCAACTATTGAGCATATATTACCTGAAAATCCGGGTAGTGTGTGGGACGAAATGTTTCCGATGGATATTCAGGATGATTACATCTACAGAATTGGAAATTATGGTTTATTAGAAGCAAGTATCAACAATAAACTGGACAATAACAGACCATTTGTTGGGAAATTGACAGAATACAAAAAATCAGCTTACAAACTATGTAATGATTATTGTGAATATGAGAAGTTCGATCCTTCTATTATTGCATTACGACAAGAAAAAATGGCAAAAATAGCCAAAACAATTTGGAAAAGTGCTTTTATACAATCAATGGTTTAAACGTTTTATCGATATGTGCCTGTCCGTTTTCCATAAATGTTACCGCATCTTTGGGGCAATTCATGGAGCAGGAGCGCCCCACACAGCCTTTGCATAAATTGGTAACCACATAATTGGTTTTCACACAGGCAGTACAGGCTTCATCCACAACAGTCAGAATCGTTTTGCTGGTTTCTTTCCGTTCTATTGCTCTGCCGGCATAATCGGAAAGGGGAGTAAGTTCGTCTTCCTCTTCATAAATAGGATATCCAAGAATGGGTAGTATCTTGTATTTCAGGATGGCTCTTTCCTTGTAAATACAGCATCTTCCTCTGGTTTTTGCATTTTTCGGTTTCATTTCAACCGGAATCCGGTCGATTTCCTGAATCAACCGGTTTTCTTTATAGAGACTTACCAGTTTCGCCATCAGGTCGCGGCGAATAATCATCGTGTTGTTTACAAATGCCATTCTTGTATACTGTATTGTTTTGCGACTGCAAAAATACAACTATACCCTTGATTAAGGAAATAATTCCGCAATAAAGAGTTTGAAGAATACATTTAACGCTTAACTTTTAAAGGATTTATACTATGCAACGAGATAGCAAATCATCTACCAGCAATAAATAAAAAAATGACTACATCATAAGTTGATTTATCCTGCATTTTTATGTTAAATTTTTGCAACTTGCATTTTATTTTATATAACTTTGGGGTTCGTTCTGTAAAATGTGTTGACCTATGAGGAAATTCAATTTATTTCTGTTCCTGGCTTTGTTTGCGAACGTTTTGAGCCTGACTGCCAATAAATTCATCCGGCTGCAATTTCAACCCGATTTCCCGATTGACAGTATTCGCATTGATAACTTAGACAGTATAAGCTCTTTTACTTTTGTGGGTGAGGAGAGTTTGAATGTCTATATGGAAGAACCTACCGGGGTGGAAAATACAGTTCTCGAAAGTGATAAACTGAAGGTGTTTTCTTCTCGCGATCGAAATGAAGTTCAGTTGAGTTTCTACCAACAGATTCCGGGTCTTACTACCTGCGAGGTGTTTGCTGCACAGGGGAAGCTGGTGGCGCGTTTCAGCCGGTTCCTTGAAAGCAGCTACCATCGTTTTACCTTTGTGCCCGATTCGCGTGGAATGTTTTTGGTGCGGGTTAGTTCTCCGGCTTCTATTCGGACTGCCAAATTCAGTAGTTATGGGGCAACATCTGTTGCAAGCTTATTTTATGATGGATTCACAGACACTGCCGAAGTGAATTCCGCCCCGCCATCGTTTAAAACTCCCTCAAATCAAAATAAGCCGTTGGTGGTTCGCCAGGACGATTTACTGCGCATCTGTTGTTATTCCGGATCGAAAAGTCAAGTTATCTACGATTATGCCAACGGCGACAAAAACTACGACCTTCACTTCACCGATCAGTATTCCCGGTTCCAGCTTCACTATGTATCGTCATCCGGGCCCGCTTTTGTTAATTTAATCTTTTCTGTCACGGATGCTGCCAATAAAGGTGTTGACGATTTGAGTAATGACGATTTTGTGGTGAAAGAAGATAGTGCCGACCTGTTGAACGCTGAAAGTTTCAGTTACGTTCGGCAATTGGATCAGGTGCCGTTTCAGTTGAAAACGGTATTGCTAATTGATAACAGTACCGGCAATAGAAATGACCTGGAAACAGTGAAAATTGCGGCAAAGAGTTTTATTCAGAAAATAAGGCCGGATCAATCTTTCGCGGTGTATGAATTTTCGGATATGCCTTTGTTACGGCAGTATTTCACCTCCGATAAAGAGCTGCTTCATCAAGCTATCAATGGCATTTCGCCGAAAAACTCTTCTTCGGATTTATATGGCTCTGTTAGTACTGCGCTCTCAATCTGGACTGATCACATCGAGCCCGACCAGCTTACGCAGGGACAGCTTATTGTAGTTACCAATAGCGTTGATACGAAGGGAACATCTACCCCGGACAATGTGTTAATCGCCCGGGGAAGTAAAAAAGTATATACTATTGGGCTTCGTAAAGACCTTAATCCGGAAGTGATGAGCCAACTAGCATCTCCTTCATGCTCTTTTTTACTAAGCAATGTCGGAGAGCTGGATGAAACCTTCAATCAGATTCAGGCAGATATTGTTCGTCATTCCAGGAGTTTTTACTGGTTGAATTTTATATCGCCCCAACGCAGCGGAACTCACACTCTCTCAGTTTCAACATCTGTAAATGCCAATTTATCGGAAACGGGTATGGCTGCCGGACGTTTTAGTGCCGAAGGATTTCAGACGGTAAATCCGGGGCTGTATGTAAATGTTACAAATGCAAAGGAGTATGGTATTGATACCATTTTTTGTTTTTACAAAGAAGGCTCATATGGTTTTTCCAGCTATCGGTATGCTCCCTACTTACATACAGGTTTCTTGTTGCTAAAGCCAGTCAGCTATAGGGCATTACAACCACCATCGTACAAATGGACAGTTGATAACCCCCGGTTTTTCAAGCTTGAAGATACAACCAATTCGTCGATAATACTAAAGGGTATAGGTGGCGATACCATAACCACTACCCTGACTGTGCGCGATGAGGCGAATAGCTATTCGAAGCAACTTGTAGTACAAATGATTCCTGAACATCCACTTTTTAAAGTTAGTAACCCTACGGACGTAACTGATCAATCGGTAACTTTACATGCTACGGTACTTCACGAAGGTCGTTTTCCTATCCTTGATAAAGGATTTATTATTCGTTCCGGGTCGTTTTATGCCAAAATTAATGCAGGAAAAGGAATAGGAAATATGAGTGCAATACTGACGGATTTAAAACACGGGACCAGGTATTCTGTACAAGCCTATGCTACCAATTCGTCATTCACAACATACGCCTACATTTCAGGTTTTACAACCTTGCCGGGTTTGCCGGAGCTCACAACTAAATCGATTGTTGATATTACCAATAACTCGGCAACAACAGGAGGATTAATTACACACGATGGTGGGTTGGAGATTACAGCACGGGGAGTTTGTTGGAGTACTTCGCCCGGCCCTACAGTTAACGATTATGTGACGAGAGATGGAGCCGGAGCCGGAAATTTTACAAGTTCGATTGCCGGTTTAATAAGCGGTACAAAATATTATGTGAGAGCCTATGCAACTAACAGAGCGGGCACAAGCTATGGGAATGAGCTGAGCTTTTATGCTATTGTGGCAGAAGGTGAGGTGTATAATGCAATTACCAACAGAATATGGATGGATCGAAATTTGGGCGCTGCAAGGGTTGCAACTTCAGGTACAGATGCCGCAGCGTATGGCGATTTGTATCAGTGGGGAAGAGGAGCTGACGGACACGAAAAGCGAACCTCATCCGTAAGCACAACTCTTAGTAATAGTGATACTCCCGGGCATGGGATGTTTATTATTGTATCGAACCTTGGCGACTGGCAAAGCACTCCCAACGATAACCTGTGGCAGGGAGTGAATGGTAAAAACAATCCATGTCCCGATGGTTTTTATGTGCCTACAGCAGCAGAATGGGAAGCCGAGCGTGCCAGTTGGAGTGCTTCTAATTCAGCAGGCGCTTTTGAATCGCCCCTGAAGTTGACTTTGGCCGGCTCACGTAACGACGACAAAATCAATGATGAGGGTGTTGCCGCCCTTTACTGGACGAGTACTGTTGAAGGTAAGGCCGCCCGTCACTTAAACATTTCCGGTGGTGCAGCCTTCGTTACGTATTTCAACCGCAGGACAGGAAGTTCTGTAAGGTGTATTAAAGAGGTTGAATAGATGTCTTAAATTATTTAGTGCAATTGCCTCCAATTTTTTAAAATAGTTGACCTATGAGAAAATCCAATTTATTTCTTTTCCTGGCTTTGTTTGCAAACGTTTTGAGCCTGACTGCCAATAAATTCATCCGGCTGCAATTTCAACCCGATTTCCCGATTGACAGTATTCGCATTGATAACTTAGACAGTATAAGCTCTTTTACTTTTGTGGGTGAGGAGAGTTTGAATGTCTATATGGAAGAACCTACCGGGGTGGAAAATACAGTTCTCGAAAGTGATAAACTGAAGGTGTTTTCTTCTCGCGATCGAAATGAAGTTCAGTTGAGTTTCTACCAACAGATTCCGGGTCTTACTACCTGCGAGGTGTTTACTGTACAGGGTAAGATGGTGGCGCGTTTCAGCCGGTTTCTTGAAAGCAGCTGCCATCGTTTTACCTTTGTGCCCGATTCGCGCGGAATGTTTTTGGTGCGGGTTTGTTCTCCGGCTTCTATCCTGACTGCCAAATTCAGTAGTTATGGGACAACATCTATTGCAAGCTTATTTTATGATGGATTCACAGACACTGCCGAAGTGAGTTCCGCCCCGCCATCGTTTAAAACACCCTCAAATCAAAATAAGCCGATGGTGGTTCGCCAGGACGATTTACTGCGCATCTGTTGTTATTCCGGGTCGAAAAGTCAAGTTATCTACGATTATGCCAACGGCGACAAAAACTACGTCCTTCACTTCACCGACCGGTATCATCAACTGCAGCTTTTATACCGAATCTGGGCTTCCCAAACCGGAATCGTCGATGCAGTAGTTTCAGTAACAGATGCTTCAGGGAGAGGTGTTGACGATTTGAGTAATGACGATTTTGTGGTAAAAGAAGATGGCTCACCGCTTACAGCAGCTGAAAGTTTCCTGCAGGTAAATCAAACAAAACAAATACCGTTTACCTGTTATACAGTACTGCTTATCGATAACAGTGCCGGCGACGAAAATGAGTTGGCTGGAATTAAAGAAGCTGCACTTAATTTTATCGGGAAAATTCGTCCTGAACAGTCCGTTCTTGTATCTGAATATTCAGAAACCATTATTGGAAAGACAGGCTTCACTAAAGATAAACAGAAACTGCGACAAGCTATTACTAGTATTGAACCCGGTAAGTCGAGCTCCAACTTATATGGTTCGGTTATTCGGGCACAATCACTATGGAAGGAGTATTTCACCCTCAAAAGACTTGCACAAAGTTCGCTGATTGTGTTGGCGAGGGGTGATGATACAAGTGGTTTGTACTCTCTGGATGATGTAATCGGCGCCAGGGGAAGTTGTAAGGTGTATATGATTGGATTAGGAAATAAATACTCCCCTGATGTGCTGAGTAAAATTGCGAGTCCATCGAAGTTTATTTCTGTAAGCAATACCGACGGGTTGGATGAAGCCTTTAATAGAATTCAGGCCGATATTGTTCGTTATTCTAAGAGTTTTTATTGGTTGAATTATTGCTCGGACAAGCAAAGCGGGACTCACTCCATTGAAGTTTCTACTTCCGCAAATACAAATACATCTGCCACGTCGAAAGCTACCGGAAGTTACAGTGTTTCGGAATATATTCCTGCTAATGACGGGTTGTATGTGAATGTAGACGAGGATGCTATGTATGGGACCGACTACCTGTATTGTTTCTACAACGGGGAAAGTTGTCGATTTCGAAAAATGAGATTTGGAGTTTCATCGTATGATGATTCTCAGTTGCTTCTTAAGGCCACCACCTATGGCGCGACCTATCCACCTGAATATAGCTGGAAAATTGAAAATGGCCCGTCGTTAAAGCTTAGTAATGTCAATTCCTCGATGAGGATGCTTACGGGAGAAGGAGGGGATACCATTACTGCAACCTTAACTGTGAAGGATGTCGCAAACAACTATACAAAACAGATACCCATAGAGTTGCATCCCGAATTTCCATTATTCGGTCCGATTACAATCAACGAGATAACTAGTCGCACTGCCACTTTTAATGGTATGATATTAAACGAAGGGAGCGTTAGGAATGTGTCAAGAGGTTTTGAGTGGGGTGCTTACCCTAATGAATCAATTTGGTTTACGGAAATTCAAAAGGTAGGGGTAGGAAAAGGAAGTTTTAGTCAAACAATTTACGGTTTAGAGCCAGGGACGAGGTACATTGTAAGGGCTTATGCCAGAACAGAAGCATATGTTGATTATTATCATTACAGCGAGCAGAGAGTCTCGTTCACCACATTAGCTATTTTGCCGCAAATTACCACCAGTTACATGTCTTCAAGCACCTCCAGCTCGGCGACAACGGGAGGGAAGATAGAGCGAGATGGAGGAGCTGCTGTTACAGCGCGGGGAGTTTGCTGGAGCAGATCGCCAAATCCAACCATAAATGATAGTTACACGAATGATGGAACAGGGATTGGAAGCTTTATAAGTACGTTGTCCAATTTGAAGCCGGGTGTTATTTATTACGTAAGAGCGTATGCTACAAATAGTGTTGGCACAGCTTACGGTAAAGAGGTAGTAGTTTATTTGACATTTGAAGGTGAGGTGTTTAATGCTATTACCGGAAAAGTGTGGATGGATAGGAATCTGGGTGCAGATAGGGTTGCAACTTCTGTTACTGATTCGGCGGCATTTGGCGATTTGTATCAGTGGGGGCGTGGAACTGACGGTCACGAAAAACGAAATTCTCCTACTACATCAGTTTTGAGTAATGATGATGTTCCGGGGCATGGGATGTTTATTGTTGTTGAAACCCGTTATAACAACAATTGGCGAATCCAACCCAACAATAATCTCTGGCAGGGGGTTCAGGGTATTAATAATCCTTGTCCGGAAGGATTCAGGGTTCCCACTATTGTTGAGTGGAATAGCGAACGTACAAGTTGGATTCCAAAAAATGCAAAAGGAGCATTTGAATCTCCACTGAAATTAACTATGGCAGGTAGTCGCGAAGAAAGTGAAGGTGTGGTCGAATTGGAAGGCACCAATGGCAGTTACTGGTCGAGTAAGGGAGGTGATAGTTCCGCAGATTATATTACCTTTGATGGCAGTAGTAGTACTCATATGACGACCAGCTTACGTGCACAAGGAAGTTCTGTAAGGTGTATTAAAGAGGTAGGACCTACGCCTTAAATTTATTACTACATTTGCATTTGCTTTTAAAAATTAATTACTCCTGTGTAATTTGTTAAAAATGAGAATATTGTTTTTTCTGTATATTGCATTTGCCGGCTTTAATCTGTATGGACAGCATACCGTTTCCGGTTCGTTTTCAGGGCTGGGCGGCCAAACGATTCGTTTGGTGGGTTTCAATGGCTTCGGCATTTATACCATCGATAGTATTAAGGCTTCTGCCAATGGGGCTTTCAGCCTGAGTTATGGTGAGGCCGATTTCGGGATGGCTTACCTGGCAAGTCCTGATAATAAGTCGTTTATTTTGGTGCTGGGGAATGAAAAGATGCAGGTAAGCGGCGAGAGTTTTGCCATTCCAGCTTCTGTTCGTGTTGAGAGTAGTCGCGAAAATGAGTGGTTTGGGCGCTATGCCACCGAACATCCGCGGCGCGAACAGGCCCTGAGTGCCTGGGACTATCTGTTGAAAATTTATCAGCACGATTCGCTTTTTTCGGTAGTCAGTCGGCCGAAAAAGGAAATTGAACGGGAGCGAAATCGTATTAAAGAGGAAGATGCTTCGTTTTTGAAAAACCTCAACCCGGGAAGTTACGTAAGCTGGTACCTTCCGGTGCGCAAGCTGGTGAGTTCGGTGGGCACCATCGCCCAGTACCGCACCGAAGAACTGCCGGCCACCATCGAAGCATTTCGTAAATTAGACTATACCGACGCGCGGATGTATAAAAGCGGATTGTTGCGCGATGCCCTCGAAGCACATGTATGGCTCATTGAAAACAGCGGACGACCACTCGATTCAGTGTATGTGGAGTTGAATAAATCCATCGACCGGATGATGCCCTACCTTATCACCGACGAGAAAAAATTCAATGAGATTACCGATTATCTGTTTAAGCTGCTCGAAAAACGCAGCTTATTTGGCTCATCGGAATACCTGGCGCTGAAGGTGCTCAACGAACAAAGCTGCACTCTCACCAACGATCTGGCGGCGCAGCTCGAAAGTTACCGGGCCATGAAAAAAGGGAATGTGGCGCCGGATATCGAATTTGAACCTGCAAAAACTTTCTTCGGAAGCCTGTCTTCAAATGCCGGAAGCCAATCTTCTAATGCCGGAAGCCAATCTTCTATTGCCGGAAGCCAATCTTCTAATGCCGGAAGCCAATCTTCTAATGCCGGAAGCCAGGTATCAGGCACTGGTTCAACCGGCAATATCTCCCGGCAGGCGTCCTCTAATCCGGGTTCAACCGGCAATATCTCCCGGCAGGCGTCCTCTAACCCCGGCATTACCCGACTTTCCGATCTCCGCAGCCGGTTCACCCTGGTGGTTTTTGGTGCCAGCTGGTGCCCGGCTTGCCAAACCGAACTCGCCCAACTCACCGGTTTTTACCCCAACTGGAAGAAGCAGGGTGTTGAAGTGGTATTCGTATCCCTGGATGATCAGCCGGATGAATTCCGCAAATTTGCAGTTAACTTCCCCTTTATCAGTACCTGCGATTTTAAAAAGTGGGAAAGCCCGACCGTGAAAAATTACCATGTTTTCGCTACTCCAACCCTCTTCCTGCTCGATGCTGATCGCAAAATTGTACTCCGACCCAACTCGACCCGACAGGTCGATTCGTGGGTCGACTGGTTTTTGGTGCAGGGGAATCTGACCAACTAAGCTTATGAAGTTGATTCTTCGGAGAAGCCCTTCATCATTTCAGTTCGGAACTATCACCGCTGCTTAATTTCTCCAGCTTACCAATAGTTTTCCGCACATTTTCCGCTGTTGTAAACGGTTGCCTGTATTCGTCAATTGTTACTGTGCCTCCCATCGATACGCGGGGATTGCGGAATTGCATGGCACTATCGTGCAGCGAGCGTGCTGAGAAATGAAATTCGGAAATGCCTGTTATAGCTTGAATTTCACAGATATTACCGGGATTCACCCCACTGCCGGCGAGTAAACTAATGCGACCGGCTGCCTGGTGTTGTAATTCTCGAAGCAACTCCATCCCCTCGTGGGCGGTAGGTTGCTGACCGGAAGTTAAAATCCGGTCGCATCCCAGTTCAATGATGTCTTCCAGGGCTTGCCGCGGGTCGCGCGTCATGTCGAAGGCCCGGTGGAAAGTAACCGATAAACCTTCGGAGGCAGCCATTAGCCGGCGCATCAGCGGCTTATCTACTTCGCCTTCGGGAGTGAGGCAGCCAAACACCACGCCATCGGCCCCCGCTTTGCGGCACAATTCAATATCGTGCAGCATGGCACGGATCTCCAGCGGCGAGTACAAAAAGTCGCCCGCCCGCGGACGAATAATTACATGCAGGCGGGTGGTTGTAAGTAACTCACGCGCCAGCACAATCTCACCATACGAAGGAGTAGTGCCTCCCTCGGGTATCGCCGCACATAATTCCACGCGGTGCGCTCCGCCTTCCCGTGCTGCCAGGCAACTCTGAACCGAGTTGGCACAAATCTCAACCTGAAACATTAACAATTAACAATTAACAATTAATAATTAACCATTATTCCGTATTTCTACCCGTCTTATTTTTCCACTTATCGTCTTAGGAAGTTCCTGTACAAATTCCACAATCCGCGGATACTTATAGGGCGCTGTAACTTTCTTTACATGCTCCTGAATTTCGAGTGCAAGTTCGTCACTGGCAGTATATTCCTTTGCCAGAATAATTGTAGCTTTCACTACCTGCCCCCGCAATTCGTCGGGTACGCCGGTAATTGCACATTCCACCACCGCGGGATGCGTCATCAGTGCACTTTCTACCTCAAAGGGACCAATCCGGTACCCCGAACTTTTAATTACATCGTCGGTGCGCCCCACAAACCAAAAATAGCCGTCCTCGTCGCGCCAGGCCACATCGCCGGTGTGGTACAATCCGTCGTGAATCACTTCGTTGGTAAGGGTTTCGTTGCGGTAATAACCTTTAAAAAGTCCTACCGGATAGCCTTTATTCAGCCGCAATACAATTTCACCCTGTTCGCCCACTTCGGCCGTGCGACTGTCGGGCAACACTAAATCCACCTCGTAATGCGGATTCGGCTTGCCCATCGAGCCGGGCTTGGGCTCCATCCACGGGGCCGTTATCACCGTTGCTGTTGTCTCACTCTGACCGTATCCTTCTTTCAACTTAATCCCCGTGAGTTTCAGAAATTGCTCATATACAGCCGGATTCAGGGCCTCGCCGGCAATGGTGCAGTATTCCAGCGAACTTAAATCGTAGTTGCTGATCTCTTCGCGAATTAAAAACCGGAAAATGGTGGGAGGAGCACACAGCGAAGTGATGCGGTATTTCTGTATCATCTCCAGCATATCGGTAGGTGCGAATTTCTCGTGATCGTATACGAAAACACAGGCCCCCACAATCCACTGTCCATAGAGTTTTCCCCACACCGCTTTCAGCCAGCCGGTATCGGCAATGGTGAGGTGCAGACTGTCTTCGTGCAGATTGTGCCAGTATTTCGCAGTTACAATATGCGCCAGCGGGTACAAATGATCGAGCATTACCATTTTCGGATTACCCGTAGTGCCCGATGTAAAGCTGATAATCAGCGGATCTGCGTTAATGTTGCAACCTTTGCCGCATTCAAAATCGGGAGCCGCTGGCATTTCCTGCTGAAAATCGTGCCATCCTTCGGGTACCTTCGGACCGATGGAAATCACTGTCTGCAGTTCGGGCGATGCGCTGCGTGCGGCGTCGATACTACTCAGAATTGGTTCTTCACCCACGGCAATAATTGCTTTAATGCCTGCCGCATTATTGCGGTACACAATGTCTTTTTCGGTTAGCAGGTGAGTGGCCGGAATGATTACAGCGCCAATTTTATGCAGCGCGATAATCGTAAACCAAAACTCGTAACGGCGTTTCAAAATCGCCATCACTTTGTCGCCTTTTTTAATTCCCAACTGTTGAAAATAGGATGCCGTCCGGTCGGAATACATTTTTAGTTCTCCGAAACTGAATTCACGGCATTCGCCTTTGTCGTTGGTCCACAATAAGGCCTTTTTGTCGGGCGCAATTCGGGCCCATTCGTCCACTACATCGTAAGCGAAATTGAACTGATCGGGCACTACCAGGCGGTAATGGGCCGTGAAATCGTCGAAATCGCGAAACGAAGTCTGTTTTAAAAAACGTTCAATCATATGTTTATTGCTAAATTCTTTCTAATGGTGATGTGTCGTGCTTCTCCCAATCACACAAGTGAAATGGAATACTAAATTATTACAGCCAGAAACCGCACTTTTTTTCCATTCAGGGCTTTCATGCCGTGTGGGCGGGTTGCGTCAAAATAAATACAATCGCCTTCGTGAAGCAGTAAGTCGTTGTCGCCAATCTGCAATTGCATGTTCCCTTCGAGAATCAGGTTGAATTCCTGACCCGGATGCGAATTGAGGGTGATCGGTTTTGTGGAGGGAGATATAGTTACTTCAAAGGGTTCGGCTTTAGCATTTTTAAAACCATGGGCCAGCGAGCGGTATTTATACGCCCTGTTCCGTTCAACGCTGATGCCCGTACCCTTGCGGGTAATAAAAAATGCGGTGGCATGCGGTTCTTCTCCACTGATGAGTGCTGTGGTTTCGACTCCAAAAATTTCGGCTGCTTCGCAGACAAAGCTCATGGGGATATCGGAAGTTCCCGATTCAAATAATTCGTATTCTTCGGTGCTGATGCCGCATTTGAATGCTGCTTCGGCAGGGGTAAGGTTGATTGCTTCGCGAAGTCCACGCAGGCGTTGAGCAATCTGGGTAATTTGTGTGTTCATAGGTTGAATATTTTTAACCTGACAAATTTACACGAAAATTTGAGATATGCCATAGTTTGACTATATTTTGATTTTTTTAAATGTGTAAATTAAATAATACCAATAGGTAGTGTATTAAAAATAATTAACAGTTTTTGAGCCCTTTAAGCAGAACTATATTGATTTTAGGTTGTTAATACGTGTACAAACATCAACTATTATTTATAATGAATTCAGATAAGAAGATTCCGAGGGAAATCGAAGAACTTGAAAATGAAGAGTGGTTATACTCATTGGACTATGTACTGCAGCAATGGGGACCCGACCGGGTGGTGGAGTTGTTGAAACAGCTTCAGATACGCGCCCACAAAGCAGGTGTTGAGCTTCCGTTTACGGCCAACACGCCCTATATTAATACAATATCGCGGGCTAAACAGCCACCTTATCCGGGAAATCGTGAGATTGAGCGTATGATAAAAAGTTTGATTCGCTGGAACGCGATGGCGATGGTAGTAAAGGCTAATAAAAACGAGAACGGAATCGGAGGACATATTTCGACTTATGCTTCGGTGGCTACCTTGCTGGAAGTGGCTTTTAACCACTTTTTCCGTGGCAATGGCGACGGTCACGATGGCGATATGGTTTATTTTCAGGGTCATGCGGCTCCGGGAATCTATGCCCGTGCTTTCCTCGAAGGTCGTCTGACGGTTGATCAGTTGAATAATTTCCGCCGCGAACTTCATCCCAAAGGTGGGCTTTCGTCGTATCCGCATCCCTGGTTGATGCCCGATTTCTGGCAGTTTTCGACCGTGTCGATGGGTTTGGGACCAATCACAGCCATTTATCAGGCGCGTTTTAATCGTTACCTGGAAGATCGCGGACTAAAGAATACTTCGAATCAAAAAGTATGGGCGTATTTAGGCGATGGCGAGACCGACGAGCCGGAAACGCTGGGCGCTATCACACTGGCATCGCGCGAAAAGCTCGATAATCTTATTTTTGTAATTAACTGTAACCTGCAGCGCCTCGATGGACCGGTGCGTGGAAACGGGAAAATTGTTCAGGAGCTCGAAGCCGTGTTCCGCGGTGCCGGATGGAACGTAATTAAAGTGCTGTGGGGTGGCGAGTGGGACGAAATACTCGAAAAAGACACCAAAGGCAAGCTGGTAAAACGAATGGGCGAAATTGTGGACGGACAGTCGCAGAAATTCTCGATTGCTCCCGGCGATTATGTTCGTAAGGAGTTTTTCGGTGCCGATCCTGAAATTCAGGCAATGGTTAGCCATCTTACCGACGATCAGATTCGCAAGATGAAACGCGGTGGTCACGATCCCGAAAAAGTATTTGCCGCCTATAATGCAGCTGTAAATCATAAAGGTCAGCCAACCGTAATTCTTGCCAATACCATTAAAGGTTATGGTTTGGGCGAAAGTGGTGAAGGTAAAAATATTACCCACTCGCAGAAAAAACTGAACGAAGAGGAGTTGAAAGAATTCCGTACCCGTTTTGGTATCCCTATTTCCGACGAAGAAGTAGCCAAAGCGCCTTTCTACAAACTTCCCGAAGATTCGGCCGAAATGCAGTACCTGCGCAAGCGTCGCGAGGGCCTAGGTGGTTATGTACCACAACGTAAGGAAGATGTTCGTCCGATAAAGACACCGCCCGAAGATATTTTTGCCGAATTCTACTCGGGTTCCGATGGACGTGAATTGTCGTCGACGATGGCGTTCGTGCGTATTTTCACCAAAATATTAAAAGATAAAGAAATCGGCAAACTGATCGTACCAATTATTCCCGACGAAGCCCGTACGTTTGGTATGGAATCGTTGTTCCGTCAGCATGGTATTTATTCGCACGTGGGGCAGTTGTACGAGCCGGTTGACCGCGAATTGCTGCTGTATTACAAAGAAGCAAAAGATGGTCAGATTCTGGAAGAAGGAATTACCGAGGCGGGTGCTATGTCGTCGTTTATCGCTGCGGGTACCGCTTATGCCAATCACGGTATCAATATGATGCCTTTCTTCGTGTATTATTCGATGTTTGGATTGCAGCGCGTGGGCGACCTGGTTTGGGCTGCTGCCGATATGAAAGCCAAAGGTTTTATGATAGGTGGAACCGCCGGTCGTACTACACTGGCAGGAGAAGGACTTCAGCACCAGGATGGTCACAGTCACCTACAGGCTATGACGGTACCGAATATGGTGGCATATGATCCTGCCTTTGCGTATGAGTTGGCGGTGATTATCCGCGACGGAATCCGCCGGATGTACGAAGAGCAGGAAGATGTGTTCTACTACGTAACCATCATGAACGAGAATTACGCGATGCCGGCCATGCCCGAAGGGGTTAAAGACGGTATTCTGAAAGGGATGTACCGTTTCAAAGCGGGGTCGGACAACGAAAAGCCGCTGGTAGCCAACCTGCTGGGTAGTGGAACTATATTGAACGAAGTGATTCGTGCGGCCGAAATTCTGGAAGAAAAATACGGTGTTTCGTCGAATGTGTATAGCGTTACCAGCTATAAGGAACTTCGTCAGGATGCATTGGAAGCAGAACGTTACAATATGCTGCATCCCGACAAAAAAGAGAAAGTGCCTTACGTGTCGACTCAGATCGAAAATACAGGTGTAATAGTCGCAGCATCCGACTACATGAAAGCTATACCCGATTCGATTTCCAAGTGGCTTCCTAATCGCCTGTATGCATTGGGAACCGATGGATTTGGTCGCAGTGAAGGTCGTGCCGAATTGCGCGATTTCTTTGAAGTAGATACCAAGCACATTGTGTTTTCAACGCTGTATGCCTTATTTAAAGAAGGCAAGTTCAAGGCAGCCGATTTGAAGAAGGCAATGAAAGACCTGGATATTAATCCCGGAAAGTTAAACCCGATGATTTCTTAAAAAAATATTTCAGGGGAATTCGTTCCGGATTTTCCCGATTGGAAAAACTATACGACAGATATGATACAATTTAAAATACCCGAACTGGGAGAGAATATCAGCTCGGCGGTGATTGTCGGGGTACTGGTAAAAGTGGGCGACCAGGTGTCGGTCGATCAGCCGGTACTGGAGCTGGAAACCGACAAAGCAACTATTGAAGTGCCTTCTGATGTGAGTGGTGTGATAACATCGCTCAACGTAAGCGAAGGCGATAAAGTAACCATCGGTCAGGTGGTGTTTGAAGTCAACGAAGGTAGCGCAACTGCCCCGGCTGAAACTGTGGCTCCAGCCGTATCGGCACCTGCTGCCGAAACGGTAACAGCTCCGGCACCTGCCGAAACAGCACCGGCAGTTTCAGTGGACCCGCAGGTTCCAAATGCACCCGCAGCCCCACAGGTTCAGGTTGCCGCAGCTCCTGCCGCTTCAGCCATACATGCAGTACCACCCGTTTCGCCGGCCGCAGCCGACGCACCCTCGCACGCCGTGGTGCTGGTCGAAAATCAGCCCCCGATGTTGCAAAACTCTGCACCGGCTGCCCCATCGGTACGCCGACTGGCCCGCGAAATCGGAGTGAATGTGAACGACATTAAAGGTACCGGTCCCGGCGGACGAATCTCGCTCGATGATGTGAAAGCCTACAGCAAGTACCTGCATGAAAACCGCGCTCAACAGGTGGTAACCGTAGCCGGAGCAGCTCATTACGAACCGCTTCCCGACTTCTCGAAATACGGTACCATCGAATCGCAACCCATGTCGAATATCCGCCTGAAAACGGCTCAACACCTGAGCAATGCCTGGCAGACGATTCCGCATGTTACCCAATTTGATAAAGCGGATATCACCGAACTTGAGAAATTCAGGAAGAGTTACGCCAAACAGGCCGAAAGACAAGGAGTGAAACTGACGGTAACGGCTATCCTGGTAAAGATTATCACTTCAGCCCTGAAAAAATTCCCGCAGTTCAACTCAAGTGTGGACATGGCCAATCAGGCAATTATCTACAAAAACTACTTTAATATTGGGATTGCAGTAGATACTGAATTTGGGTTGATAGTGCCGGTAATTAAGAATGCCGACCGGATGAATGTGATTGAAATTTCGAAAGAAATGAATGCCCTGGCCGAAAAGGCACGCAACAAAAAAGTGAGTGTTGCCGATCTTCAGGGAGGATGTTTTACCATCACGAACCTGGGCGGTATTGGCGGAACAGCCTTTACTCCAATTGTAAATGCGCCTGAAGTGGCTATCCTGGGAGTATCGCGTGGAGCTATCGAGCCGGTATGGATCGATGGGAAATTTGAGCCGCGTATGATGCTGCCTTTCTCGCTGTCGTATGACCACCGGGTGATCGACGGAGCCGATGGAATTCGTTTCCTGAGATGGATAATCGATGCGATTGAAAATCCGTATAATTTAATTGTTAATGGTTAATTGTTAATTATTAGAAGGTGGAAAAATTGAATCTCCACCCCATTTACAATTAACAATTAATAATTAACAATTACAATAAATTTATTTATGAAAATAGTTGTTATTGGAGGAGGTCCCGGGGGATATGCAGCGGCATTTTATGCTGCCGACCTGGGTATGGAAGTAACTCTGATTGATAAGAATACAAACCCCGGAGGGGTATGCCTTTACAAAGGTTGTATTCCTTCGAAAGCCTTGTTGCATGTTGCAAAACTGATTAACGAGACCAGAGAGGCAAAACACTGGGGAGTCGATTTCGGAGAACCGAAAATTGATCTCGATCAGTTGAGGGCGTTTAAAAACAAGGTGGTCAATAAACTAACCGGAGGGTTGGGAGTGTTGTCGAAACAGCGCAAAATAAAGTATGTGCAGGGAACGGCAGCTTTTTCATCGTCGACTTCGGTGGTAGTTACTAAGGCCGATGGTTCAACTGAAACCATTTCGTATGATAAAGCCATTGTGGCTACCGGTTCGGTGATTGCCACCATTCCGTCGTTGATGATCGACAGCCCGCGGCTTCTGAATTCGACCACAGCACTCGATTTGCCGGCCATCCCTAAATCGCTGCTGGTGGTGGGTGGTGGCTATATCGGTCTGGAACTCGGTTCGGTATATGCTGCCCTGGGTTCAAAAGTATCGGTGGTGGAGTTTATGGATCGCATACTGCCCGGAGCCGACCGCGATTTGGTTTCGCACCTGGAGAAACGCCTGAAGGAATCGTTTGATACATTTATGCTTCAGTCGAAAGTGGTGGGCATCAGTGAGTCGAAGGACGGTTTGCTGGTGAAAATTGAGAACAAAGAAGGAAAAGTTGAAGAAAAGGAATACGATTATGTACTGATGTCGATTGGCCGCAAGCCGAAGACCGACGGGCTGGGGCTTGAATATACCCAGGTTCGCGTCAACGAGCGCGGTTGGATCGTTGCCGACAAGAGTTTGAAAACCCACGACGAAAACATCTACGCCATTGGTGATATCGTGGGCGAGCCGATGTTGGCCCATAAGGCATCGCACGAAGCCCGCGTAGCTGTCGACTCTATCAACGGTAAACGTGTGGCCTTCGAGCCGCTGGCCATTCCGGCGGTAGTATTTACCGATCCCGAAATTGCCTGGGCAGGCATTACCGAGAACCAGGCAAAAGAAAAGGGGGTTCGTCACGAAGTGGTGAAATTCCCCTGGGCTGCCAGCGGACGAGCCACTACGCTGGATCGTAGCGACGGTTTGACAAAGATCATTGTGGATCCGGAAACCGAGCGGATTCTGGGAGTTGGATTGTGCGGACCCGGTGCCGGTGAAATGATTGCCGAAGGAGTTTTGGCTATTGAGATGGGAGCTACGGTAAAAGATTTAGCATTGACGATTCACCCGCACCCGACGCTGTCGGAAACGGTAATGGAAGCCGCTGAATTGTTTTACGGACATTCGTCGCATCTTTACAAACCAAGAAAGTAGAGGTGTTAACGGTTAGTGGTGGGCTGAATAGATGATACACATTTATTCAGCCCAATTCTAACCACTATCCACTAACCACTGTTTTTACCTTCTTTTTCGATTAGAAAAACTTTCAACGGAGTTCCCCACCGGTATCCTCCGATTTTGCCCGAGGAGGTGAGTACGCGATGACAGGGGACGAATACAGCCACAGGATTTTGGCCAATAGCGGTTCCGGTAGCACGGATGGCTGTTGGCCTTCCTGTTTTAAGCGCAATTGATTTGTAGGAAGTAAGATCGCCGGGCTTCAGGGTTAACAGTGCCTTCCACACTGCCAGTTGAAATTCGGTACCCATCAGGTGCAACGGTAGTTCAGCTGCTTTGACTGATGAGGCCGGCCATTCGTTGAGTAGTTCTACAACCGTCCGGTGTAAGCTGTTTTCATGGTTTGCCAGGATGGCTTTCCGAAACCGATGTGTTAATTCTTTTTCGGCATCTTCAGCAAACGACACGCAACAAATTCCCTGTTCGGTAGTAGCCACTGTCACTTTACCAAAACTACAATCTAAAACACTGTACTCTATTTTCATGTGTAAATAATTGTTTTTTAATGGTCACATGGAACTCGCATGTCAGATTTTAATCGACTTAGGTGATTGCCTGCAATCATGCTCGTTTCATCGTGTTAACATAACTTTGCTGCCCCACCACTAATCACTATCTTTCCATTGCCATCACTTTCAGCTCTTTCGGCATTTTCTCAATCGCATACCTCAGCGCTGTCCGGGGCATTATTGCTCTGCGTCCTACCACAAAATTCAGAATTACCTGCTGGTGTTTTTGCGATGCTACTTTCAACATCCAGCCATAGCCTTTTTGAACCAGATCGTCTTTGTCGGTTAGCAATTGCTCCGCTATTTCTAAAATATCCTGTAAAAACATACCTTTCCGGGCGGGTACAATTAGCGAAACAGCTGCCGCACGACGCATCCAGCGATTCGACGATTTGGTGAATTGTTTTAAACGGTGCAGGTAAGCCGGATAGATCTCAATAAAAGCTCCCATCGTATGGTTACAAAAGGTGTCGCAAGTGGCCCAATTGGTGATGTAACTATCTATCCATCGTTCAAACAGGTCGAAATCGGAAGGAATAAATTGTTTTTGCATCGATTCGGCCCAGTTACAGGCGATGATTGATTCTTCGAAAGAGCCGGTTTTAAATAATTCTTCACACAGGGCGAAAATTTCTTCCTTACTGTGCGACTTTACAAGCTTGCGATACTCTCTGCTTATCGAGATTACCGAAGTTGATTTTACACCATGTAAATGAATTTCTTCTTTGAAAAAACGACGACTACTCAGTCGAGTTTTCTCGTCCGAACTGGCTTCCAGTTCCGCACTGATTTGCTCTACTAATGGATTCATTGCTTGATTATTGATTAACAGGGGTCAAATGTAGAAATTATTTTCGGTAATTACATTCCGAATGATGATTCATTTCGGGTTATATTCCAACACCCCGGGATGATGCCTTTGTTTCGCAACCGTGTACAGAGCAAAAAGAGTTTTTTAGACGTATGAAGCCAACTATCCGGTTTTTTTATTTTGATGAGATGAAACTTTCCATTCATTTTTTTTATCTTTGTGGAGACTGCTGTTACAGTACGAACAGATAAAAAACAAACTATGGCAAAAGCGAAAAAATTCGGAGCATTCGGAGGGGTGTTTACTCCTTCCATTCTCACAATTTTAGGGGTTATTATGTACCTGCGACTTCCCTGGATCGTCGGGCAGGCGGGCTTACTTTCAACATTAGGTATAATTGTGGTGGCGCATATTATATCGGCAAGTACAGGACTAAGTGTGGCGTCGATTGCAACCGATAAGAAAGTGGAAAGCGGGGGTACTTATTATATAATTTCCAGAAGTCTGGGACTTCCTATCGGTGGCACCCTGGGCTGGGCATTATTTATAGGATTGTCGTTCAGTGTAAGTCTTTATCTTATAGGATTTGCCGAGGTTTTTCTAAGCTATTTCGGCTTCGACGTTACGCTCAATAATATTCGTGTTGCCGGAGTTCTCATCTTGTTGTTTGTTACCATTCTTACGTTTATAAGTACTTCGCTGGCCATTAAAACTCAGTATTTAATAATGACGGCTATGGTTCTGTCGCTGGTGTCGGTTTTTTTTGGAAATCATACGTTTACTCCTACAGCATTACAGACTGATGCTCTGCCTGATTCGCTTCCCTGGATAGCCTTATTTGCCATTTTCTTTCCGGCGGTAACCGGTTTCGAAGCCGGAGTTTCGATGTCCGGCGATTTGAAAGACCCCAAACGTGCAATTCCGGGAGGCACCATTGCTGCCATTTTGGTTGGATTTATAATTTATGTAGGATTAGCTTATTATTTTGCATCTACTGTCGATCGAAAGGTGCTGGTGAACGATCCGAACGTTCTGTTTTCTATCTCCTGGCTGCCTCAATTGGTAATTGCAGGCATTTTGGGAGCAACCTTTTCGTCGGCGCTGGGTAGCATTCTGAGTGCTCCCCGAATATTACAGGCTGTTGCCAAAGACCGCATTGCTCCCCGCTTTTTCAGTAAAGGGCATGGTCCGTCCAACGAGCCACGCAATGCTATCCTGCTAACTTTCGTTATTGCTTTAGGAGGAATTTTAATCGGCGAATTAAATGTGATTGCCCGGATTGTTACCACTTTTTTTATCATCACCTACGGATTTCTGAATATTACCTATACCGTCGAAAGCTGGGCCAGTAGCGACTTCCGACCGTCGTTTCGGATTCCCCGCTTCGTGAGTATAATCGGAGCAATTGCTTCCATAGTGGTCATGATTCAGCTCGATATTTTAGCAATGATTGGGGCAACGGCTATTTTATTGCTGTTGTTTTTGGTGTTGCGTCGACAAGAATTAAACCTTCAATCGGGCGATACCTGGACCAGTGTCTGGATGTCGATTGTGAAATATGGGTTAAAGAAGTTGACCCGCAATGAGTTGCATACCCGCAACTGGCGTCCTAATGTGATATTGTTGAGTGGAGGAGTTGGTGCCCGCCCTCATTTAGTGGAAATGGGCCGGGCCCTGATTGGGCATCAGGGTGTATTTACCAATTTCGAGCTACAGGAAGAAGCCGATCCCGATTCGTTGGCAACCGATAGGGTAAGGGTGGAAAAACTGAAAGATTTTCCGGAGGTATTGACCCGCAGGTATCGATGCGCTTCCGTTTACGAAGGTATTGATATGGTGAGCCGGGTGTATGGTTTTTCGGGATTCGAGCCCGATACTATTTTGATGGGTTGGCCTAAGGCTACTTCAAATCCGGTTCAGATGAACAGGCTGCTACATACTCTTCAAAAAAGAAATTTTATATTGGCCTTACTCGACTATGATGCAGTACACGGTTTTGGCGATTATTCGACGATAGATTTCTGGTGGACCGGAAGTGGTCGCGAACTAACGCTGGCACTTCATTTTATGCGCTTTATTAGTACACGGAAGGAATGGCGAAAAGCAAAGTTCCGCATTTTGGTACTCAATGAAGATGCGACTCTTACCGAGCGATATTATAGTTTGCTAAAGCAGTTAGTCGACGAGTATCGAATCACCGCTGAAGTAAAAGTGGTGATGAACCTTGAAAAACGTCCGGCAACAGATCGAATAGTTGCCGAGTCGAAAGCAACCGGGCTAACACTGCTGACCTTGCCGGCAATCGACGAAAGTACGAGTGAGCATTTTATTGAACAAGGTGACCTGTTATCTTCTCAGTTGCATAGTTGCCTGTGGATTAGTGCCTCCGATCGTTTTGAGTTGGTCGATGTGCTTCCTGATACCTTTACCAGTATTTCGGAGACTGATATCCGGTTTGTGGAAGATAAGGTTAGTAGTGCGTTGGATGTGAGCATGGCCGAGCGGGATGCCCGTGAACTAATGGAGTTTGCACAGCAAGCCGACACTACTTTGAATTTCCTGGAACGGGAACTGTTTGAGGTAGTGGAACATCGCAGGAAGGCTGTGGTGGATGCGTTGATTGTTCATCGGGGATTTCCTGATAAATGGATTCATCTTATTGACAATCAGGTAAATGACGAGTTGCTTTTTGAGGAAGAATTGCTCCGTCGGTGTATCGGTACTTTTGTTGATTCGATAAAAACAAATGTCGACAGTTTGCTGAAGCAACTGGTGTTAAAGCCCGGACGAAAGGACGTACGATCGATGGAGATTGCCGTCCGTTACTACTTGTATGCACGCCGGATTGATTCGGTAGAGCATTTTTATACCGAATTTTTGTTGCGGTCGGTTCATTTTAATGTTTCTTTGCGCGAGCTGCTGGTGCTATCTTCAACGGATGGGCTTGTCGAAGATACAACTGACGGCATAGGCCAAATACAGGATCAAACCAAAACGCATTTGAGAGAGTTGTATATCCGGATAGTTACTGACCTTCGGCAGGATTTATTGTTGTTGTCGCAATTGCTGGAAGGCCCGAAATTAAACGAGATGTATGCTGGTTTAAAGAAACTGATTCATCAAAAGGAAGCAAAAGCTGTAGAAATGGAAGAGATTCCGGCGCGATTGAGTCGGTTTATGCAACTCCAATGGAATCGTACGAAACTGGATGGAATCGGTCTGTTGGGAAAAGACAAGGCACGCAAGGTGAACCGGCAATTGGTGGCTTCGGTTCATCAGTTAGTGGAGGGATCGCTCTATGCTTCGTTAAATTCACTCCTGGTTCAACTAACTAATCCTGAAAATAAAGAGCCGATTTCCTTGTTTCCAACTGATGTACCTGTGCTCGAGCATTTGTTGGTAAAGCACAACGAATCGCTAAAGCAACTAATTGAAGAAGTTCCGGAAGTGGTAACTGTGACCGGCAATTCGTTGGTGGAGCATTTCTCGGTATCCACCATTGATACAATTGAAGAACTGGAAGTAAATGTTCGTGCGTTGGTTGATTATTATTGTACGAACGAACTGGTAGATCAGGTAAACCGACAAGCACAGGTTTTACTTAAAGGCATACAACGGGTAGCCGTTGCAACCGGGAATATTGCTAAACTTACCGCATACCATCTATCGCAGCAAAGTCCGGGTGTTGTTGCTGATTCCAAATTGTTATCCGATTTGAAAGCCAATGTTGAACGCGAAATTGTACGGTTACAAACGCTCGAAACTACTTTTGCAGAGCAGATAGATGAAGGTTTGAATAAGGCCTTTGAATCGCTCAGTGCGGCAGAGATTGTTAATTCAATAACGAATGTTGGTTCGCGGATTGTGCCCCGCCATCAGCAGCGAAGGATGCAACTGAAGTTATTCCGTGTTCTTGCTGATTATCGCCGTAGGATGGTGCAGGCATTTGTAATGCTTTTTTATCATCAGAGCAAAGGGGTATTATGGACCAAACGTCAGGAGCTTATTCGTGAGCGCTCGGCTTTGTATCCGGGCGATGTGTTGAAACGATATTCGGAATCACATAGTCCGGATCCGGCTGTACTGGCACAGTTACCGTATTACTATGTCAATTTATTTACCGATGACGCGGGTGCATCGCGGGAATTCAGGGTGGTGATGCAGGAAGAAACCGAGCGTGGTCACGAAGCTATCAGAAAGTTTAAGGACGGGCTTACGGGAATAGTTGTAATTACCGGCGATAAGGGGTCGGGGAAAAGTTCGCTGGCTCGTTATTTAGTTGAACATCATTTCGACCGCGAATCGATCTGGAAGATTCGTCCTCCGTTGGAATGTTCGGCCGATCGTACCGATTTTGATACTCAGTTGAAAGAGCTGGCAGGTGGTAAAGGATCGCTGGAAAGGAGATTGGATATGCTTTCGGGTAAACGGGTAGTGTTGGTAGATGATTTGGAAGTATGGTGGGAGCGAAGGGCTCAGGGTGCGCAAGTTGTGGAACGAATGCTGGAATTGGTACGATTGTATGGGTCTCAGTTGTTATTCGTGGTTACGATTAACCGACATGCATTACGGGTGCTGGAACAGCTTACCCAATTAAATTCGTGGATAAATGAATTGATTTATTGTCAGCCTTTTGATGCAAAGGAGCTAAAGGAAATGATACTTACGCGTCATCAGGCCGGAGGGATGTCGTTTGTGCTCGACGGCAAGGAAGAAGATGATTTCTCCAATTGGTCGTACGCCCGGTATTTTAATCACTTGTTTAATTGTACCGGAGGAAATCCGGGAGAAGCAGCACACCGTTGGTTGTGTGGTATCCGTTCGGTGGAAGGTACCCGCATTACGATTGAGAAACCAGTGTTTGACGAACTCGATGCAGTAGGACATTTGTCGGACCAGGAGTGGTTGGTGATTCTGCAGCTGGTGATGCACAGACGTTGTTCGGTAGCTGGTTTGGCGAAATTAGTTAGTTTGAGTCCGGAGATAGCTGCTGCTTCGGTTCGTCAGCTGGTGCGTGTGGGAGTGCTTCGTGAAGTTGGATCAGGGATTTACTCCTTACAGCCAGCCCTGGAGCCAGCTTTAATTTCAAACCTTAAAAAAATGTCTTTCTTATGATATTCATACAAGTTGTAGCAGTTGCACTGGTGCTTTTTTTAGTGTTGCGTACCTTGCAACGATTGTTTCTCAAAGTGGTTGTGTCGCCCGGTACCCGCGAGATATTTTTACGTTGGTTTCCGCTTGTCGAAATTGCGCTTTGGATTGGTTTTGCCTTTTGGGCTGCAGTGTCGTTGTTTGGCGAGTCGAGCTTTTACGTTTATCTCACTGCCAGTATGGCCATTGTACTGGTAATATTGATAGGATGGTATTTTCTGCGTGATTTTATGGCGGGGTTTATACTTCGTTCCGAAAATCGGTTTGAGCCCGGAATTCGTATTAAATCGGTTGATTCCGAAGGAATTATTAGTAGGGTTGGGTATCGGTCGCTCGAAATAACTACCGATGAAGGGGAGGTGATTAAATTGCCTTACCGACTGATGGCAGGTGAACGACTGATTCGTCCGGCAGAACCTGGTCGATTTTCAGTTCAGCCAATCCACCTGGAGTTTTCATCCCGGCTGCAACCCGATGAAGTACGCCAACAAATCAACAAACGTATTCTGGAAATGCCCTGGGTATTGAGTGCTCATGCTCCTGTTATAAAGTTAAGTGTAAGTGCCGATGGAAACTATAGGGCTGAAATCTCGGTACGTGTTATCAACGAAGAGTCGAGAATGAAGACAGTTACCGATTTGATGCGATTTTTTTTATCCAATTAATGTGAGTAAATAACCTGTAAGTGATCCACCCACTACAATAAAGGCGCTGTTTAGTTTCCGGAAGCCGAAAACGACCAGAAAGCTCAGCAGGGTTATTGTAATGGTGCGCCAGTCGGTAATGGTAGCGATGCCCATATCGATGCATATAACTGCAATTACAGCTACCGATGCAACATTAACGGCATCGAGAAAAGCAGCAAAAAGTGTCGAGTTACGTACTTTCTTTACCAGGGGATTCAGCAGGGCTACAAACAAAAAAGAAGGAATGAAAATACCCAGGGTAGCTACAAGTGCACCCTGAAAATTATCGATCTGATAGCCGATAAAGGTTACCGACGAAAACACGGGTCCGGGGGTAAATTGCCCTACTGCAATGGCGTCGATAAGTTGCTGTCGCGAAAGCAAGCCGGTGGCCACCAATTCGGTGTCGAGGAAGGCAAAGAGAACGTAACCACTTCCGTACAATATAGCACCTACTTTAAGAAAGGTGAGGAACAAACCCAGCGATCCGGTGGCCGCTAGTCCCGTGCCAGTAATCTGCAACAAAGGCAGTGGAAGAAATGCGCTTAGTTTGCCTGTGTTTTTAGTTTGAATGGCTTTCAATGCCAGGGCCAGAAAGCCTGCGCCGAACAGCACGATGATTTCACTAACTCCTGCGAAATTCAGCGCCATTGCTGCTATGCCAATGATCCAGAGCCCGGTCGATTTGAGTGATTTTTTAGCCAGGGGGTAAACTGCTGCTGCAATAATAGCTATAATGGCGTGTGTGATGCCGTACACAAAAGGCTGAAGCTCGGGAAGCTGTCCGTAGTTTTTGTATAATATTGCAAATACTGCCGTGATAAGTACTGCCGGAACAATAAAACAAAGTCCGGCCACGATAAGTCCTTTCCACCCCCCATGATCGTAGCCGATGTGAATGGCCATTTCGGTGCTGTTGGGACCGGGGATAAGATTAGTGGCCCCAATCAGATCGAGAAAGTGTTGCTCGTCCATCCACTTTCGTTTTCGTACAACTTCGTCCTGCATCATGGCGATATGCGCGGCAGGTCCTCCAAACCCGATAATTCCAAGCTTGAGAAATAATTTTGCGATTTCTTTTAAATTGCTCATATTTTTACAAGGAATTTTGAGCGGGAATTGTTCATTTTTTAAGAGTCAAGAATCAAGAGTCAAGATTCAAGAGTCAAGAATCAAGATTCAAGAGTCAAGAATCAAGAGTCAAGACGAGTGTAAGATGATGTTACAGTATCCTGACTCTTGACTCTTGATTCTTGAATCTATAATTTCACCAGCTTTACTGTTCGTTGAGCTGATTTGCCACTTACCCGTGCAAAATAGATTCCTGTCCGCAGTGCTCCTAATTCCAGTTGATGAAGCTGAGCTGAAAGTACAGGCTCCGATACTATAATTTTCCCGGTCGCATCAATTATTTCAACGGTATGTGCTTCGAAAGTTGGGTCGAACGAAAGCATACAATAATCGGATGCTGGTTGTGGATACAACTGAATGGCAAAATGCTCCGGATTAGTTACGCTGCTGGCCACATCCACCGAAATAATCCCTTCGCTAATCCGGCTGGTATTCCATTCCAATCCTTCGCCCGGAGTCCGGGGGTTAATTGCGTCGAACATGCCGGTTATCGAGTTGGCCGTGATTATTTTGTACGATGTCCCGGCAGTATAGCTACTTCCTTTGTTGACCATTTCCAATGTGCCCTTCAACGATGCGATGCCCCCGATAGTGAGTCGGTCGAGTTGTGCCCCTAAGAGCTCAATACGGGTGGTTGCTCCTGTAAGCAACGATAGGGTGCCGTTGATGGTAAGGGTGCCAAAACCATTGTTGCCGGGCGATAAAGTTCCACCTGATTGCACCAGTAAACTTCCTCCAATAATTCCGGTGCCGGCAAGGGTGGCTCCATCACGGACGTATACTGCATTTGTACCGGTTGCGCTTCCGGTAGTGTTTCTTACTTCCAGTGTACCCCCATTTACATTTACGACAGCTGTAGAGGCCGAAGTCCCGGTTAGCATCCATTTTCCGGTACCCACTTTGGTGATGGTAGCTGAGGAACTGGTGGTGCCATTGAATATCGCATCGGCATTGTTATAGCCGATTTCCCAGCGTCCTCCTCCGATACTTGAACCGGCAACTCCCTCAAGGGCTCCGATTTTTACCACCGAGTTGGTGTTCGTTCCCGAAGCACCTATCGACGAATAGGCTCCCATATCTACTTTGTCGCCCAACGAAATAGTTGCATTCGGGAAACCCGTCGCATTGTTGGTAATACGGAAAGTTCCGCCATCGTTATCGGAAGTGACATTCAGTTTTCCATTGAAATTAACACTGTTGGCCACCCAATCGGCACGTACATAGGGTGTTACGAAGTTCAGGGTTCCCTCGCCACTAAGTGTTCCTTCAATATTACATCTTCCTGAGGCAACCAGAGTCCCACTATGTGCAGCCGGAACGTCAATTTTCCAGTTAGGAGCCTGACCGTAGCCGGTAGAATAAAACATGGTTAACCGACCTCCATTTTTAAATGTGATTGCATTCATCCCACTGTTGTTCATCAGAATAGATCCTAATGCCACCCGTGCTTTGTCGATTACTGTCCCTCCACTATGTGTGTTGGCCGCCGATGCCGAAAGATTAATTTGTCCATCGCCGGCGAGTACCAATTGCCCGGTGCCGGAAATCACGCCGCTGAGCGACAATACACCGTTGGTCCGGGGAACGCTGATGGTGTCGACACCTGAAAGCCGGATGCCACGGTTGGTGTTAGTGCCAATTGCATTCACAATCAGTCGGCTGTTGGTAAGTTGAATGGCATCGGGAGCAGAGCTGCCGGCTCCTAACGAACCGGGCGCACCAGTGTCGGAAAGTGAAGCCACCTGTACACGGGCATTATTTAAAATAGTCTTCCCGGTGTAGGTGTTGTTAACTGTTTGTATATCCAGCAATCCATATCCTGTTTTCACCAGATTTCCTTCTCCCGAAATTCCTCCGCTTCCTTTTAATATATAGGAGGATGAAGTATTGAAGGTGGTTTTTGTTACGGCAAACTGGTCGGTAAGAGTGATCGTTTTTACACTGGCCTGATCGTTAAACTCTACTTCATCGCCACTCACAAAGGCAGTAGGAGTGCTTCCTATACTGAAGTTGTTGGTAAGAAAATCCCAGGTTCCGTTGGCTTGACCGGTCCATACCACAGAGCCTGCCGAACGCGACGAACTAACCACCAGCTGTAAGGTGTTGTCGGCAACTGTCAACACTGCCGGTAGCCCCGATATTCCTTTTAATACAAAATTACTTGCCGATCCGGTGAAAGTGCCGCTCCATTTTAGCAAACTATAGGTGCCAGGTTCTAATCCTCCATCAGGAGTAGTTACTACAACAGAGGTTAAACCAATGGCAGTAAGGTCTCCGTTTACCTCCAGCGAGTCGTTGCGGTAACTGTTGCTGGTTACAATATCAAAATGTAAATTGGTCTTTCCGGGTAACACCAGATGATTATTAACCGTTATTTTACCCAACGTACTTAATCCTTTCCCGGGAGCCAGTCGCCCCCCTTCGGCATGAAGCGATGGTTTTAAGGTTACAGCTCCGTTTAGTACCACATTCCCCGACAAAGTGCCATTGGCATCCACTTGTACAGGTCCTTCCAGCGAACCGTTTACCTGTAGGTTGCCTTCCGAAACCCGGGTTAGTCCTGTGTAGTTGTGCTGGCCGTTCAATACAAATGTTCCCTGCATCGACTTCACGAACTCCATCGTACCACTTAATTTTCCGCTACCTCCCAGAATGTAATCGTGCCCTTTGGGATTCATCGCCCAGATTTTTGAAGGAACTACAGTGCCTGAGAGTTGAATAGCAGCGCTGTTATCGCCCGATAAATCAAACATAATATCGTCGCCTGAAGTATAACTTCCGGTGTTATTATTTCCTGTTGTAAAAACTCCGGTTTCCAGGGTAGTTCCCGACTTCCAGTGAAGTTTAGCTTCCTGCACCGGAGCAATCGGAGGGGTGGGCATCTGGTATCCTAAATAGAAGTCGGGGAAAGCCGATTGATAATACCCTTTGGTGGTAGCCTGCATGCGATAGGCCGGATTTTGCATCAGACAATAAATACGGTGACTGGTGGGGTAGTCAGTAGAAAATCCAACAAAACCAAGCACAGACTCTACGTTATTTCCATCTATTACCACCGTGTTTCGTTTCTTCAAAATTATTTCTTCGCGCCAGTCTCCGGCAATATCGCCAAAGAAAGCCGGACGAACCCCGTAGGCTGCATTTACCTGCCAGTTGGTCATTTTTGCAAATTCTATCAATCGATTCCCAATGGTTTTAGAGGCATGGTCGTATTTGCGAATGTCGGCATTAAATCCGTTACCATCGGCTGCTGCGAGCTGCTCGCGATCGAGTGCCCCATCCCACCAAACTCCTTCATAGGGCCAGGGCGATCCACCCTCGTGCAGCACGTTTCCTTTTGAATCGTAAATATTCGGCATCGTTGACCAGAATTCATAGCCCAGTCGTGTAGAATCAATATCAATGCATTCGCCTCGTCCCACATCGCCAACTGCCGGCAGGTAAAAACGTTTCAGGTGTTCGCCGGTAGCAGCATCATATACCACCATTCCGAGTAAACTGGGTGCGTTTTGCTGCACAGCGAACGTTTCGAGCCCGGGTCGTTCCGGGTCAATATCGCCCACCCTGAAGCGGTCGCCGTGACTCAGGTTGGCACTGAAGGCCAGGGTGCCATCGCCTTTCAATCCAAATCCAATATTCAGTAACTCATCCTTTCCATCACCATCTACATCGGCAGCCCGTATGCCATGAGCTTCGGCTGCACTCTGACTGCCCCGCTCCCAATTAAAGATGTTAACCCACTGATTGGCGGAATTATAACCCCAGGCCGATCCGAAATAATAATGAGCCTGATTCTGTACGGTTCGAACCTTATAAATAAATCCTACTGCCGGACGTTTGCCGTCGGCGTAAAAAATGGTCATATGCCCGTTCAGGTTGTTGTACTCATCGCCCATAAAGGTCGATTTATTGGTCCGGTTATAAATTGAGGGATAATTCATTTCAATACTATTCTTTTCCCGACCCGTCATTCCATCAATTACTGTAATATACTGAGGCGAATTTCGCACATTCTGGGTGTTGTAGTTGATGATTCCATCGTTATCGGTATCCAGTGAGGTGGAGCCAAATACTCCTTTTCCATCCGAAAACTGAGTGCCATCACTACTCTTTACCACCACCTCGGCTTTGCCATCCTGATCCATGTCGTAGGCAATTACCATATCGTCCTGTCCCTGACTGATGGTCACATTCGGACCCATATCGATGGTCCAGAGCAGCGTGCCATCGCGCAGGTAAGCCTGTACTTTATGACTTTTTCCGGTTGTCGAGAGTCGGTCGACCACGAAATCGTATTCGCCATCGCCATCCAAATCGGCAGGCCACACAAATTTAGTGTTGTATTGAGTCAATTCGAGTCCATCATTGGCCGGATTGAACGCGATGTCGAGATAAGCGCTCCGCATAGTGGTAAATCCATGCGAAGTAACGGTAAAGATTCCGCTGGGTTCGCTTTCAATTCCTTTTTTTATTGCGGTTACATACAGCTGCGATCCTATGCTGATGCTTCCTGCGTTTGCCTGGAAATTGGTTACATGCAAAGGGAGGTTGTTGAGCCTGGTGAATGACGAACCAACCGGACTTTTTACATACAGGTTAAAGGTAACATCGTCGGGGTCGGTAGCGAAAAACCGCCAGCTGACGAAATAGCTTCCACTGGTATTGCGTACCGCAACTACACCACGATCGAGTTTTTCCATGTTGCGCTGGGCCGAAAGGGGGAGTGTACCCACTATTAAACTAATAATTACAAACGACAAAATGTGTTTCATGTGCAAATAATTGTTTTTTTAAAGGTCACATGGAACTCGCATGTCAGACTTTCATTCACCTTGGTGATTGCCTGCAATCATGCTCGTCTCATGACTTTTTATAAGAATATGATTCAACTGCAAAATTACAAGCTTATTAGCAGTAAGCTATGGAATTGTGTGTGTTTTCCTGTTTTTTTGCTTCGTATCAGGGTATAAAAAGGGCTGTCGCTCCTTAAAAAGATATGCGACAGCCCAATATTGTTTCTTACTGAACAACCAATTTCCGGGTGCTGATCGTTCCATCGGTTTGCACAACAGTGAGTATATACATTCCTTTGGCCAGCATACTGAGGTTGAATTGCTGAATTTCTTCGGTGTTTGTTGAAGTCACCAGTTGTTGTCCCGACAGATTGGTTAACTGAACTGACCGGATATTTTTTCCTTCAACTGTAACCATATCCCGGGTAATTACCGGATATACCTTCAGGTTGTTCGAAGAAGTGTTCAGTCCGGTAGTAACATTGCTGTAGGTTAGGAAGCCTGTAGTTGCATCGAAACTATATCCTTCCGGCAGGTCGGTCAACGTGAAATTGCCCGACAACTGCGTAGCTTTGAGTAATTGAATACTGGTGTTGTTGGCTGGTGCTTCGGCCGAAATCGCAACCTTGAGTGAACCTCCCAGTACCAGAGCATTACCAACCGTGATTTGATCGTATTCGCCGTCATTGAATCCGGTTACATGAAGGGCCACCGAATCGGTAAGTGTAAGGTCGTTGATGAAGGTCAACCCTCCACTTAAGGTTCCTTCAACAGTAGTGTTTCCCGAAATGGTTCCTGTACCTTTCAAGACTCCTCCCGGTTTTACGGAAATAGTTGTAGCACCCAGCTGGCCGGTAACAGTTATCGTTGCTCCATCTCCAATGTTTACCATTGTGCTTCCGCTGGCCGATGTTCCTGTGTTCGACTTCAGAATACCGCTTACCAGTACTTCTCCACTGTTAACGGTTACATGCCCGTTGAATGAATCCGATGTTCCCGAAAGTGTTAATTTTCCGGTGCCCACTTTAAAAAGATTGGTACGGAGTCCGGTGTAGCTCGAACCACTTGTTGCATAACCACCCAGGTTGGTGATGCTACCTGCAAACTCACTGTCGAGATTCAAACTTCCAACGCTCCACGTTATGTCGCGTTCGAGTGCGGTTGAGCGACCCCAGCCTAGTTTAGAGCCTGATTCTCCACTGAGCGCACCAATATTTATCGTGGTTGCCCCACCCTGGTTTGCGTTAATGTAGAATAGTGCATTTCCTTTTAAATTCAATTTAGCATTGGCAAGGTAGGTCGACGAAGCCGAAGTCATACCAAAACGATTGTCGGTACCCGTGCCATTAAGTTCCAGCTCAGCTCCTTCGCTTAATACTCCCGAAGCAGCAAAGTCGAAAGCACGACTGTTGTCGTTGCTGGCATAGTCTTTTTGAGCATTGATGGCGATTTTTACGCTACTTCCGGCTGACATGCCCTGGATAAGCGACGAACTGTAGTCGCCAATGCTGATGGTGGCTGGTGCGTTGAAAGTTGTTGCCGGGAGTGTGATGGCATTGGCTCCCAATGCGATACTGGTAGCTCCGGCGATGGTGGCAGCTGTTCCCAGTACACCGGGCTTCTTAAGAAACAGAGCACCACCCGTGATTTGCGTTCCACCTGTTAAATTATTGCTAATGTCGAGAGTAAGCGTTTGCGATCCGGTTAGGTTGATGTTCATTTTACCGCTACCAATCAACGTGCCGACTCCCTGTAAAGTATAATCGGCTCCGCTTATGGTAATATCGCCGGTGCCCAGGTTGAAATTACTGTTGGATGTTACCATTTTATTGCCAGCTGCTTCAGGGAATTCAACAGCGTTGCCCGATTGATATACCTGAGCGTTGGTTCCATCCGAAAAATTAGCAGTTGTTTCATTCCAGTTGCCATCTACTGCGCCGGTCCAGCTGAAAAGACCTGTATGTACCGGATATTTTTTCATGTAGATATCCACATGGCCCAGACCATCGGCAGTAACAACGGCATTGTCGGCCGCCACACTTGCAAAAACATAGTAAAACTCACCCGATGTAAATGCAAGTTTGTCGGTACCCGTGGCGGCATAGGTCGAATTAATGGCCAGATTGGGACGTGCTTCCGATTTGATAAGACTGGAAGTGTTGTCGGCGTCGTAATAATTTACGGTGACGCTTCCCAGGGCTGCAGCTTCTTCCCAGGTGTAAACGGTATAATTATCTATGGTCATGTTAAGGAGACTGTTAGCGCCGTTACCACTGTTGGTTGCGTTTCTGCCTCTTGCTGCCATAGCGCTGATTTTATCGGCATTGGTAGCACTGGCACTTAAGAATGGAATGTTGGCTGCAATGTATTGCTTGCTAGTGTCGTCGGCGCGAATAATCCAAAGTGAATCAATTACATGGGTAGAAAAGTCGAGTTTTGCTTTAACTGTATACGTTTTCGCATTAGGAAAATCAACTCCCAGCCACGATCCGGCAAAGAAGGTGGCACAGTCGACCTTGTAGTTTGAAGTGCCCGAGTAGGTTGCCGGCTGTAGCGTCCAGGTGGCGGTTACATGGGTAGCAGTAGGCGTAAGGTTCATTAGGTGAACTCCCGAGCTACCACTCACCCAGCTTTCGGATACCAGTGTGAAAATTGGATTTTTGGCATTGTCGGATACCCCCAGGGTGTTGTACGCCATAGCATCACCGTTGCTGGATAGAGGTGCCCAGTCGAATTGAACCACTACTTTTTTATCGGTTGGCAACGCTGTGTTGGCATTGAGGTTGTAGAGTGCCGAACCCCGTGCACCTGATCCGCCGCCACTGAATAGCACAGTAGAGCTTGCATTAAGAGCAACAGCTCCATTGGCAACGGCAAACATACTGGTGCCGGTTGCAGTTCCACCATACAGGACAGCATCTACTGCGGGAGCTGCAGGAGTGGTCGATGAAAGTACTCCGTTGAATTCAAATTTATACAATTCGGAGGTGACAAATCCTGCCTGAGCTATACTTGACATCAGGAAAAATAGTGCGAGAAAGAAAGTAGTTTTTCTCATGGTATAAAAAGCATTTAAAAAATTGATTTTTGTTTACTATATCGCGGCAAAGATATATGCAGGTAGCTCTATACCAGATAGAAATTTATGCACATAAATGGATTTTTGTGCCGAAATATTATTTTTAACAATTGCAATGCTTTTTGACTGAAATTCAGAGGGGTAGGGGTTGTTTTAGTTTAGACTGTCGTTTTATGATACTGCAAGCCCGCCTTTGTCTGTATCGTAGTTTTGTGAGTTCAGTTTTAGATTGCCGCCTCCGCCAATATTTCCACCGGATGTACTGCTTTTCTTCCGGTACCGTCGAAAATCTGGTGCCTGCAACTGGTGCCCGGAGCGGCCAGCAGAGTTGTGGGGGGCGTTTTCCGTACTTCAGGGAAGAGTAGCAACTCTCCGATTTTCATCGAAAGGGGGTAGTTCTTTTTTTCGTAACCAAAAGCTCCGGCCATGCCGCAACAGCCTGAAGCAATTTCGCTTACGGTGTAATTGGTGGGGATGGTGAGCATGGCAAGAGTGGCCGCAGTGCCGGTAAGCGCTTTTTGGTGGCAATGTCCGTGAAGGCGAATACAGCGGGCTTCGTTGGTGAACTGCTCGCTGCTGATACGGCCTGCCTGGTGCTCACGAACTATAAATTCGTCGATAAGCAGGGAATGTCCGGCAAGTTGATTCGCTTTTTCATACAGGGGTTTTCGCACCAACGCAGGGTATTCGTCGCGCAAACTCAATAAAGCAGAGGGTTCGATACCTATTAATGGGGTTTGTTCACTCACAATTTTATGCAGCATTTCTACGTTATGTTCGGCAACGCGGCGTGCTTGTTTCAACAGTCCCTTCGAGAGCCAGCTGCGGCCACTTTCTTTGTGACGGGGCAGTAGCACGTGGTAACCCAACTTTACCAAAAGTTTAATTGCCGCTATTCCGGTAGTTACATCGGTATGATTGGTAAATTCGTCGTTGAGCAAGTACACCGTTTGCCGGGGGCGAGCGGGTTGTTGGGCTACTAATTGGAGGTAGTTTTTCCGGTACCAGCCATCGAGCGTTTGCGGTGCCAACCGGGGAAGGGTGCGTTCGGTACTGAAACCAGCAAGTTTTTTACTGATCTTCCAGCTTAATATGGTATTGGTAAGCTTCGGGAATAAGGAACCAAATTTATACAAGCGGGCTATGGAGCCTACCAGCCAGGTGCGAAAGGGCACTCCGTTGGCATCGTAATACTGCTGCTGGAACTCGGCTTTCAGACGGGTAATGTCTACGTTGGAAGGACATTCGGCCCTGCAACCCTTACACGACAGACAAAGTTCCATTACTTCCCGGATTTCTTCGTGATCGAAAGGGTTCTTTTTGGTAGATAGGGTAAGGTATTCCCGCAAAATATTGGCCCTTGCCCGGGTCGTGTCTTTTTCGTCGCGTGTGGCCATATAACTCGGACACATCAGCCCACCGGTAATTTCGGTTTTGCGGCAGTCGGCCGAACCATTGCATTTTTCGGTGGCACGCACAATTCCCCTGTCGGCCGAAAAATCGAAGTAGGTAGCTATGTTTTTAACAGGCTCACCGGGTGTATAGCGCAGCGAACTGTTCATGGGAGGTGTGGCTGTGATTTTTCCGGGATTAAAAATTCCCTGCGGATCCCAGCAGTGTTTAATTTCTTCAAGTAAACGGTAGTTGTGTTCGCCTATCATCAGGGGGATGAATTCGCCCCGTAGTCGCCCGTCGCCATGTTCACCACTCAGCGAACCGCGGTATTTCTTTACCAGCAGTGCTACTTCCCGGCCGATGGTTCTGAACAGCTGAACATGTTCTTTATCTTTTAAATTCAATACCGGTCGCAGGTGTAATTCGCCTGAGCCAATATGGGCGTGGTATACGCAATCGAGACCATAGCCTTTGATGAGTTGCTGAAAATCTTTCATGTAGGCTTCCATGCTTTTCACCGGCACGGCTGTATCCTCGATCAGACTTACCGGCTTGGCATCGCCCACCATGTTGGAAAGTACGCCAAGTCCTGATTTACGCAGGTTCCAAACCTTGTTTATTTCTGCGCCAAAAATAACCGGGAAATGATAGCCAAAACCAGCAGCGCGCATTTCCTGTTCCATTGCTGCAGCCAGTTGTTCAATTTCTTCACGGCTGTTGCGAGCAAATTCTACGATTAATAAGGCAGCCGGATCACCCTGGATAAATGCCCGGTTTTTTTGTTGTGCCAGGTTGCCTTTCGTAAGTTCGAGGATGGTGTGATCCATTAGCTCCACCGCTCCCGGCTGGTACTTCAGGGCGATAAGATTGGCGGCGAACACCTGATTTAATTCCTTAAAATGGATCGCAACAACTCCATTTACTGCCGGAGGTAACGGTACCAGATTGAGTTTGATTTCGGTAGTAAAAGCGAGGGTCCCTTCCGAGCCGGCCAGCAATTTACAAAGATTAAAGGGGACGCCATTTCCCGCAAACGGATCGGTTTCCAGTAGCAGGTCGATGGCATAGCCCGTATTGCGGCGATGCAGGGCCAGGTCGGGGAATTCGCTGCGGATTTCCTGCTGATTTGCAGCATCGGAAAGCATATCCCGTAATTGACGATAAATCTGATTTTCGAGCGGGGAACCTTCGCATTTCTGATGAAATGCCTCAGTGCTAATGGCTTTAAATTCCACTTCACTTCCATCGCTTAGCAAGGCTTTTACTTCCAGCAAATGATCGCGGGTACTTCCATACAGTATCGAATGTGCCCCACAGGAATTATTACCCACCATTCCTCCCATCATGCAGCGGTTGGAGGTCGACGTTTCCGGACCGAAAAACAGTCCGTGCGGCGTCAGAAATTTGTTGAGTTCGTCGAGTATAACACCGGGCTGCACCCGTACCCAACGTTCTTCTACATTCAACTCCAGAATACGGGTAAGATGCCGCGAAACATCCACCACAATTCCTTTTCCTACTACTTGTCCGGCCAGCGAAGTTCCTGCTGCCCTGGGAATTAACGCCATTTTATTTTCATGGGCATACCGAATCAAGGCTTTTAGTTCGTCGATGGAAGCCGGATAGGCAACTGCATCGGGGATTTGGCGGTAGGCCGAGGCATCGGTGGCATACAACGTACGGTGAAGAATGTCGGTGTTGAGTGTCGGAAGTAGTTTCATTGCGTCGACAAAATGGTTGAACTGCAAAAATACAACAAAAATGGAATGCTATCCCTATTGTTAGGTAGAGGTTGGTATAAGATTCACTAACAATGGTGATTGTGACGGGTGCATTAAGTGTATACCTTTGCAGCCATAACAAGTTAATTTTAATAAGAATGAGAAAATTTGGTTTATTTTTAGCCATTTTGGCTGTAACTACAGTGCTTCAGGCACAGGATTCAGGCGTGTATCAGAATACAGCCGAGAAGTTGATTTCTACGGATGGAAATCTCACCATTGGTGGTTATGGCGAAGTGCATTATAACCAGCGTCTGAGTGGGGATACCCGCTACAACGGTACTCTGGACGTACATCGGATTGTGATGTTTCTGGGGTATAATTTCTCCGAAAAAACACAATTTGTATCCGAAGTAGAATACGAATATGCCAAAGAATTATGGGTAGAACAGGCATTTATTCAACACAAACTGAATAACTCAATCAATTTTCAGGCGGGATTGATGTTGATTCCGATGGGGATCGTGAATTTATACCACGAGCCGGTTACGTTCAATGGTGTGGAACGTCCGCTCATTGATAATAAAATAGCTCCATCAACCTGGCGCGAAGTGGGTGTAGGATTCAACGGAACTATTCTTCCGCTCACCTTGAAATACCAGGTGATGATGGTGAACGGTCCTGTAAGTTACGATGGGGCTGCCGGATTAATGAGTGGTTCGAAAGGAATTCGCGAAGGTCGTCAGAAAGGTTCGAAATCGTACATGAGTTCGCCCAATTTCGCCGGAAGGGTGGAATTCTTCGGAGTGAGTGGATTAAACCTGGGTTTGTCGGGATATTTCGGACCTTCACAAAGCAAATTGTATGATAAGTTGTCGAATACGAATGCAGCTGGTCTTGCAAAGGCCGATTCGTCGGTAGTAGATATTGCAATGATAGGCCTGGATGGTCGTTACCAAAAAAGGGGATTGGAGGCTCGCGCTCAGTTTTACTATGCCGGATTATCAAACACGGAAGCCTATAATGTATTTACGGGCAAGTCGGGAGCTAAAAATGATTTAGGAAGTGCCATGTCGGGTTATTACGCGGAAGTGGGCTATAATGTATTGCAGGGAGTTTCGGCTACGACCGGACTGGTTCCGTTTGTCCGGTACATGGCCTACGATACGCATGCGTCGGTTGCGGGAATTGCTAAGAAAGCCGCATATAGTGAGCAAATCCTAACGGGAGGTCTTACGTGTCGGATTAATAAAGGGGTGGTGTTGAAAGCCGATGTTGATATTGCAAAAACAGGAGTTGCTACTCAATGGACCACTACCTTAAATGCGGGCATTGGTGTAATGTTTTAAGGAACGATAGGTATGTTGGAATGTAAACTAAGATGAAAAGTGTAGTATTTATAGTGTATCTGATGCTTCCGGCGATGCTTTTTGCGTCGTCGGATGTGTTGGATAAAGGCCTTCGGCGCGATTTGGATAAGATGTATAAACCGGGCGCATACGAGCTGATCACCCTTGGCTCTTCCGACCTTGTTCCGGAAAGTGGCCGCTATTGGCAGGTTAAGGTCGCCGGAGTTATAAAGGCATATCTTTATACAGGCCGTGTAGCAACAGTTCGTTCGGCGGGTTCACAGGCACGTTCAGCATCTTCTTCTTCTGAGTATTTCGATTATTATATTGTTTACGATCCCCAATTGGTGGTACAGCAGGTTAAAATTCTTCGCTATCAGGCTTCGCATGGCCAAATGATAAGTGCACCATCGTGGCTGAAACAATTCAGAGGCTACAAGCCGGGTCAGCCGCTCGAAGTTGGGAGGCAGGTTGATGCTATTTCCGGAGCTACGATTTCGGTGAATTCTATCACCTTTGATATTCGGAAAAACAGCAGTATTTTAAAACAACTGATTCGTACTAACGAATAAATCGGGTGTTTTTTCTCCTGTGAGTCGGTGTGATTGAAAATACCAGTGCGACCTACACTTGTTTTCACAGAAGTTTAAATCACTGCACCGGTAATCTTCGATTACAGCCACTCACGAAGTTCGTTCAACTGACTGATTGTATAAGTGGAGTGCTGATTTTCTGTAATTTTTCCATCCAGTGGGAAGTATACCTGGTCGATACCGGCATTGATCGCACCCTGTATGTCGGCTGCATACGAATCGCCAATCATTATACATTCTTCGGGTTTAGCCCCATTCAATTGCATAGCGAATTCGAAAATTTTTGGATCGGGTTTCAACGCACCGGCTTCTTCGGATAAAACAATATGCGAAAAATAGTGGCCGATTCCCGAGCTGGCGATTTTTCGGTGTTGCGTTTCCTTAAACCCATTGGAGATGATAGTTAAGGGGTACTTCGCTACCAAATAATCGAGAATCTCTATTGCCCCGGGCATCAATACTTTTTGAGCAGGCAGAATGTCGAGGTATTGATGTCCGATTTCTTCGGCCAGCTCCGTATCATCAACTCCCATTTTAGCCAAAGGATAGCGAAAACGCTCCGCTTTCAGATAATCCTGGGTAATTTCGCCTTTTCCATACGCTTCCCACAATTCAATATTACGTTTGGCATAAATACGAAAAAACTCATCGAAATCGCTAAAATAACGATCAAGCCCGCGATCGTTGAACATCAGTTCGAGCGAAATGCGGGCGTTGGTATGAAAATCCCAAAGGGTATCGTCGAGATCAATAAAAATAAACCGGTAGTTCTTCATTCAGAAATCGGATTGGAGTTAGTTGATTAAAGCTTTTCAACGGAGTTTCGAAAAAGATGAAATTCCCGATCGGAGCTTAATCCACTTCAATAACCAAGTACTTACTTACACTCCAAAACACCTCCGTGTCGGTAATCAACAGCGTAAAGCTGTCGTTTTCCTTTTCCAGCGAGTACGACGATCGGGGGTGTGTACTTAAAATTTTAGCACTCGACGAATACAATGGAATCGATTTGGTTTTTCGGGCATCGATGCGTACAAAGTAGTTTTTATTAAAATCGCTTTCCAATACCCGGCTCGGACGGAACCAGCCATCGGAGGTGACAATTTTTTGTTCCTTTAATTCGCTTTTAGTACCAAATACATACCATGCCGTGTTAATTGCTTCGTCTTGTTCGCGTATTTTTGAGGTTTTAATTTCATTTTCTTCCTTCAGTACTTCCACATTGCTGCTGATGGTTTCAATTTCATCGCTCAATTCATAAATCAACGCATCTTTTTCTTCCAACTTAGCTTCCAACTCTTTTACCTTCAGGGTTTCAGCTTCCAGTGCTTTCGTAAGGCGGGTGATTGTGCGATTGAGTTCCGACGATTGGATGGTACTCTTTTTTAATTTTCGTTTTAGCTGTTCAATTTCCTCCCGGTTAACTTTCAACATTTCGTTGATATAGGCTAAGTCGTCGGTCAACTTACTGCGGGTATCGATGTCGGTATCGTTGCCAATAGGCTGCATCGAAATAACTTTTTCTGCATTTTTAATTTTTTCGATGTTCGCCTCAATTTGGTTCATGGTGGCAAAATAACTGTCGATTTCTTCCTGCATTTGTTGCTGAACACGGGCAAGTGAGTCCCTTTCAGCCTGTAGGGCTTCGTAATCGCCTGATTTTGTGTTGCAGCTAATTAAAATCGATGCGAAAAGGGCTAAAAAAAGAAGTGTTCTTGACTTCATAGGACGTATGCAGCGCTTTGTTGGTTATGTGAATGTTGACAATATAGTTCTTTTATGCTGTTAAGCTGTGCAAAATTACAGTTATTATTCTAATCCTGCAACTATTAACACAATTTCACCTTTAGGGGGGTGTTGCGTATACCATAAGGCCAATTCGGCCAGGGTGCCCCGTTTTACATCTTCATGAAGTTTAGAAATTTCACGGGCTACCGAAGCTTTACGTTCGCTCCCCACTACTTCGGCTAATTGCTCCAGGGTTTTTACCAGCCGGAAGGGCGATTCGTAAAACACCATGGTCCGGGTTTCGCCAGCCAGATTTCGAATTCGGGTTTGACGTCCTTTTTTTTGTGGCAGGAATCCTTCAAAACAAAAACGGTCGTTGGGCAATCCCGACGTAACTAATGCCGGAACAAAGGCCGTGGCGCCGGGCAGGCATTCGACTTCAATTTCGTTTTCGATACAGGTGCGAACCACCAAAAACCCGGGATCGGAAATAGCGGGTGTGCCTGCATCGGAAATCAGTGCTACAGTTTGCCCTGCTTTGATTCGTTGTACCACACTTTCGACGGTTTTATGTTCGTTGAATTTATGGTGCGAAATCATGGGGGTGCCAATTTCGAAATGCTTGAGAAGAAAACCGCTGGTACGGGTATCTTCGGCCAGAATCAGATCGGCTTCGCGAAGAATGCGGATAGCCCTGAAGGTCATGTCTTCCAGGTTGCCGACGGGAGTTGGAACAATAAACAATTTCATCACTACTGCCTTAAATCGGGTAAGAGTATTTATAAGAATTTTCGACGAACGATGGCGTATAAATCTTTTGCGGTCTGGTTATCGTCGGTCCATCCGTATTTTTTCTGTAAAAACGATTCAATTTCCTGAAAACTGGCCAATAAATTTATATAGTTCAACATTTTGTTCATTTCTTCGCCGTTGTTGCGGAAGAGCTCCCGTTGGAAGCGGAATCGGTCGCCAATGCTGATGGCCTGACGAATGTCGTCGATTTTAGTGTTTCCCAGTGAATTGCTCAATCGGTTCGATTCGCTGTTGGTTTGCGACTCGTTGCGCGACATTCCCATGGCCAGTTTTTCGGCCAATGTTACTTGTTTTTTATCTTCTTCCTGTGGAGTGGATTTTTCATTTTCGTCGGGAGTGGATATTTCTTCATCCTGTGGATCTTCTTCCTGCGGAGGTGTTTTTTCTTCTTCGTCAGGAGCAGATTTTTCTTTTTCGTCGGGAGCAGATTTTTCTTCTTCGTCGGGAGCGGATAGTACTTCAACTTCTTCTTCAGGTAATTCCGGTTGAACTGGTTCTTCATCGGGGGCTATTGGCCCTTCTGTTTCCTCCTCCGCCCCGGTGTTTTCAGCTTCATAAGCCGGCAGTTCTGAAGTTTCAATAGTTGCTAGTGTTTCGAGTGTTTTTTCAATCGACATTTCAGGCAATTCATCTGGTATCGTGTCGGATTCATCCTGTATTTTTGAAGTTTCAACCGTCAGTATTTCTGAAATTGGAGGCTCAACAGGCAGGGGTTCTACCGGGTCGGATTCCAGGCTTTGCTCCGGTGTTGAGTCAGGTATAGCAGGTGGCAGTACCTGTAAAGTCTCCTCTACCACCACTGGTAAGGCAGCAGGTTTCCATTCGCCCAGTTCGTAAAGGTATTGTTTGATGTCGTTGGTCTTTAATTGCGCCAGGTGAATTAATGCACGGGGATACACCGTCATTTCTTCGAATCCCTCGGTAAGTAAAATCAGGTCGTCAATATTTTTTTTTAAGAGCGTGACTATCAGTTCTCTTTCCATAACTTTTATAAACTTGCTTAATTCAACACTTATTTTTTATATTTTTGCAAGGAAATTAATCTCCGGCAAAAGCGGTGTAAAGTTAGTTATTTCAGATTGATTATTGAACTAAAAAAAGCAAAATTCAGGAATTATCATGATCTATTCAGAGCAGAACGGTTTAGCAGCCCAAAAACGGGGCAGTATTGAAGTAATATGCGGCTCCATGTTTTCGGGGAAAACTGAAGAATTAATTCGCCGGATGAAACGGGCTCAGTTTGCGCGGCAAACGGTTGAGATTTTTAAGCCCAAAATAGATACACGGTATTCCGACGATGAAGTAGTGTCGCACGATCGGAATTCGATTCGTTCCACCCCGGTCGATTCGTCGGGAAGTATCCTCCTGATGACCAACGATGTGGATGTGGTAGGGATCGACGAGGCCCAGTTTTTCGACGATGGGCTGGTGGATGTTTGCAATCAGTTGGCCGAGCAGGGCATCCGGGTTATTATTGCCGGGCTCGATATGGATTTCAAGGGCATTCCTTTCGGACCTATGCCCGCCCTGATGGCCATTGCCGAAGATGTATATAAAGTACATGCTATTTGTGTACGTTGCGGGTCGTTGGCTTATGTTTCGCATCGTCTGGTTGCCAGCGATAAACGGGTATTACTGGGTGAGATGCAGGAGTATGAACCTATCTGCCGGGAGTGTTTTCGCAAAACGAGGCAGAAATAACCGCTACTGACTACATTTTTAATGTATTTTTATAAAATAGCCGCTGATGATTTGTAAATATTTATGTATGTTTGCCGACTGAAAGTAAATATTTAATCAACTAAAAACGTAAACAAGGACTTTTATGCTCAAAAATCATCCTAAAGGCCTCATCCCGGCGGCGCTAGCTAACATGGGAGAACGATTCGGGTTTTATACCATGATGGCCATCCTGACATTGTTCCTGATGTCGAAATTCAATATCTCAGGAACCGAAGCAGGTAAATTGTATTCCATTTTCTATGGAGCCATTTATATTCTGGCCCTGGTAGGTGGAATCATCGCCGACCGTCTGCGTAATTATAAAGGGACAATTATCACCGGTCTTATTATTATGACGGTGGGATATTTTCTGTTGGCAATGCCCGCGCTTATCACTACTCAATACATCGCTCTGGCTGCTTTGTTGGTGATTGCATTTGGTAACGGGCTGTTCAAAGGTAACCTTCAGGCCCTGGTCGGACAGATGTACGACAACGATCAATACCGCAATAAACGTGATTCGGGTTTCCAGATTTTTTACATGTTCATTAATATTGGTGCTATGTTCGCGCCCTTCCTGGCTACCTGGGTACGAAATACCTTCGTTGAAATGCAGGGTTATGCCTACAATGCCGATCTTCCGGGGCTGTGTCATCAGTACCTCGATGGGAAAATGAGCGAAGAGGTAATTGGTGGTCGTTTTACCGAGCTGGCTACCACGGTGTCGGGTGGAGTTGCTCCAGTCGATTTTTCGTCATTTGCAATTAGTTATCTCGATGCGTTCAATACTGGTTTTCATTACGCTTTCCTCACGGCGGTGGCTGCAATGCTGGTGTCGTTGGTTATTTTCCTGGCTACCAAACGTCAGTTGCCAACACCACGTACCAAAGAAAAAGTGCAATCGAATATCTCGGCCGAAGAAATCAGAGCCAATGCCCATGAAATCCGTCAGCGTATTTACGCCTTGTTGGCAGTATTTGGAATCGTGATCTTCTTCTGGTTCTCGTTTCATCAAAACGGACTTACACTTACTTATTTTGCAAAAGACTATACCTTGTTAGGGGGGCTGTTCCCATCGGCAGAGATATTCCAGTCGATTAATCCTATATTGGTAGTGTTGCTGACGCCTATTGTAATTGGTATTTTCGGACGGATGGCCAAAAAAGGAAAAGAACCTTCGACTCCTAAAAAGATTGCTATTGGTATGGGTATAGCTGCATTAGCGTTTGTTCTGATGACTGTAGGTTCGATTGGATTACCCGTGTTGAGCGAAGTAACTGCACAAGGAGGATTGGCCGATGGAATGCGTGTAACCCCCTGGTTGCTGTTTTTTACCTATTTTATTCTTACCGTAGCCGAATTGTTCATTTCACCGCTCGGACTGTCGTTTGTATCGAAAGTAGCTCCACCTCATATGCAGGGGCTCATGCAGGGAGGATGGCTTACTGCTACTGCGGTTGGTAATTTCTCGTTGTTCCTGGGTGCCATGATGTACGAAAATATCTCCATCTCCATTACCTGGACAGTATTCGTTGCCGTTTGTCTGGTGTCGATGTTCGTTATGCTCGGGATGGTTACCTGGCTCGAAAAAGTGGCTAAGTAAGTTGTTGCAGAAGGCCTTCGCAGGCATCTTCGAGTAAATCAATTACATATTCAAAACCGGAATCCCCGCCATAATATGGATCGGGGATTTCTTTTGCCCCGTGGTGACGGCAGAATTCAGTCATTTTTCGGATTTTTGAAGCTTGTTCGGGAGTGCGTGCCATCCCATGCAGTCGCTCTACGTTATGGTCGTCCATACCTATGATCCAGTCAAATTCTTCCAGGTCTTCCTGTTGAACCCGTCGCGACAAACTGGTGAGGTGATAGCCCCGGCGTGAAGCATGCGAGCGCATACGGGCATCGGGCAGCTCTCCCTGATGGTAGCCCGATGTTCCTGCCGAATCGATGGTGAATTCTTTTTCGAGCCCTTTTTCGGCAACTAATTTGCGAAAAACGCCTTCGGCCATGGGCGAACGACAAATATTGCCCAGGCAAACGAATAGAATTTTTTTTGGTATCAACGTATCTTTAGTCATTAGTGGTTAGTGATTCGTGATTAGTGGGTTCGTTACGCAGCACCCAGCGTTTGTAGTACGAAAGGATGAGCGTAGTCATCGGTAAGGCGATGATCATCCCGATAATTCCCATTAGAGACCCCCAGATAGAAAGGGAAAGTAAAATAACAGCCGGGCGCATGCCGGTAACTTTACCCATTATCCGGGGTACCAGCACCATATCCTGTAAGCCTTGAACCAGTGCAAAAACTATGGCTACCCCCAGCACTGCCTGACCAATACTGCTTCCCGGTTCGGCTGCTTTCATTAATATTAGAAATGTTCCCGGTATTAGGGCTACTGTTTGAAGATAAGGAACCAGATTCAACAAACCTACAAATACCCCGAACACGATGGCCATTGGTAAATCAATTATTACAAAGCCTATGGAAAATAAGGTGCCTACAATTAGTGCAATAAGTGCCTGGCCGCGGAAATACCGATTCATGTTATCCTCAATATCGCCTGTTATTTCCATCACAATCCCCCTGTATTTAGGCGGAATTATGGTCGGCCAGCCGTTGTTGATTTTTTCGTAATCCTTCAGGATGAATATCAAATACAATACTACTATAATAAGTGCAACTGTGCTGATTATAAAACTCATGGAGCTTCCCACAATACTCCAGAGTTGAGGTGCTATTTTTTTTACCACCTCAATTGTGTTTTGATTTCGAAGTAATTCCAACAGATCGATGTCGTTGATGTAATTAACCAGCACGTGTTGCCAGGCTATCGGCAAAAAACTATCGAACGTGAAATTGTCGGCAAAACTTTGCAATAGTACCGACATTTTCTTCATTTCGCCGGCTATCATTGGAAGTAAAAGTAGTGCCACACCTACCAAAATTCCAAAAAATAATACCAGTGTAGTGACGATGGACAATACCCGGCTTTTAAATTTTAACCGGTACTGAAAAAAACTGACAATAGGATGTAGCAGGTAGGCCAACAACCAGCCAATGAAAAATGGCGTCAACACACTTCCGAGTCGGCGGATAAGCAGAAAAAGCAGGGTTAGTACCGTCAGCCCGATGATTATTCGTACTACCCGATCGAAGGTGTAAGGTGTTTTCCAGGTCATCATATGCGGTTTGATTTATTGATTCCAGATTTCCCAGGCAGCAGCTGCTTGTCCCCAAAGCATTTCCAGTCCATTCAACGTTACTGCTCCCTGTGCTTTTCCTTTTTTCAAAAACACCGTTTCTTCGGGTTTATACACCACATCGTAAAGCAGGTGATTATTACCTATTCCTTGGTAAGGAATAGGAGGAAAACCTTCAACGGCAGGGAACATACCCAGTGGGGTACAGTTTACCACTACTAACCATTCCTGCATCATATCATCAGTTAGTTCGTCGTAAGTAAGTTGACCCGGCAAACTGGTACGTGATACAAATTGCGTGACTAGCCCATTTTTCCTGAGCACATAATCGATGGCCTTTGAAGCACCTCCGGTTCCGAGTATGAGTGCCTTACGGTGCCCCGGCTTCAAATGGGGTAATATTGAATTCTCAAAACCAATTGCGTCGGTGTTGTATCCTTTCAACCGTAGTTGATCTGCCTCACGAAGGAACCGGATAACGTTTACCGCGCCAATCTCCGCAGCTGTCTCATCCAGCTCGTCGAGATATGGGATTACTGCCTGCTTATGAGGGATGGTGACATTTAAACCATGAAGCGGCTTCGAGTTAATGAGCCCGGGGAATAGGTCTATTGTCTCCAGTGGATACAACTCGTAAGCAGCCTCAATCGATTCGGCTGCAAATTTTTCGGTAAAATACATTTTCGAAAACGATTGTATTACCGGATACCCGATTAATCCGAATTGTCTCATATAGTAGTTATAATTTTTTCTTACGAACTTGTTTTAAAATGTAAATTAGACCCGCCACTACCACCAATGCCATGAAAACATACCCTATTTCGTGCGAATAGGTTTCGATAAGGTCGGCCTGGCCATGAGCAATGTAGCCTAAAACAGCAAGGATCGCGTTCCAGATTCCAGCCCCTAATGCCGTAAAGAGGGTGAAGTGTACCAGGTTCATTTTTGCCAAACCGGCAGGAATCGAAATCAATTGACGAATGCCGGGGATTAAGCGACCCACAAATGTCGAAGTTTTCCCGTGGGTTTGAAAATAATCTTCTGCTTTTTGTATTTTTTCGGAACTAAGCAGGAAAAGATGTCCCAACCGGCTATCGGCAAATTTGTGTAAAATAGGCCGCCCCAGATACAGGGCCAGAAAATAATTGAGGTAAGCACCCAACAGGGCTCCGATAGTTCCGAATAGTACTACCAGGTAAATATTAAGCGGGCTATCTTCCTTGCTGGCAATATACGCAGCCGGAGGTATAACTACTTCTGATGGAAACGGTATAAACGAACTTTCGACGGTCATCAACAAGGTTATCGTGCCGTAATTCATGTTTTTTTCGTACCAAAGTTCTACTTTTTTAATTATCGACAGGTCTTCCTGTACAGGTTGAGCCTCGTTGGCATGCATCGGTAGCAATACTAAGCAGAAAAGTACAATGGAAAGTAATTTCTTCATTTAAATTTTAAATATTGGAGTTATAAATCCGCTTCCGGACAAATTTCACGAAATAGTTTGAGAGCATCCAGACTTTCGGCCATTGCAAAGTCGAGCGATAGCTGAGCTTCCTGTTGGTGTCCGGTTTTGTAATAAGCAACAGCCATGAACAGGTGAATGTTCTGAAGGTCGCTTTCGTCGTCGAGCTCCAGCGCCTGACGGTAATACTCCAGCGCCAGCTTAAATTCTTCCTGATCCATGCAGATGTTGCCAATGGCCATGTAGGTTTCCGGTTGATTCGGATCAAGCCTTATCGAATGAAGGTAAGCCTGAAGTGCTTCTTCCACTTTTTCGAGGCCGATCATCGCCTCGGCCAGGTACACCCAGCCTTCGGCCAGGTCGCTTTGCAGTTCCAATGCCCGGTGTATAAAGGGCAGACTGTCCTCGTACTTGTCCTGGTCCATCAGGCAGATAGCAATGCCTGTCAGTGCCTCATAGTTTGCGGGCTGTTCGTTGAGCGAACGGGAATAGTATTGAATCGCTTCGTTGAATTGTTCCAATCGTTCGTAACATTCGCCTATAAACAACCAGGTTTGCCAATGTGGACCTGCTGCTAAGGTGGAGTATTGAAGGTATTCTTCAATTGCTTCTTTGTATTCGTTGAGCTGAAAATGACAATTAGCCTTTTGTTGTACGGTGAGCGAATCGTCGGGGCGAATAACCAGGGCATATTCGTAGGAGTCGATGGCCGACCGATACTGATTGAGGGTGAACTGCATCTGACCCAGGTTAAACCAGGCTTCGGCCGAATACGGATCCAGACGAAGAATATGATTGTAGGTGTCGGTAGCTTCGTTTATTTTACCGGTCTGCTCCTGGCAAAAGGCAAGCTCAAATAGCAGTTCTTTATTAGATGGATTGAATTTCAGTCCTTTGGTGATGTATCGAAATGCTGTTTCAATATCGAAATTACCCATAAAGATATAGGCTAAATCGAGGCATACGGCATCCGGGTCCTGCACGTCGTCGCCCAGTAAACTATCGGCTATGGTGAGCGCTTCGGTGGTTCTTCCCAGGCGTATCATCGATTCAATCAGTAGCAGATTAACTTCGTAGTCGTTAGGGTTAGCATTAGCAGTAAGGATCTGGAATGCTTTCTGAACATCGTCGGATGCCAGGTAAATTTTGGCACGTTTTGTCAGTAATCCCGGACTACCCGGATGAAGCCTGAATCCAAATTCCAGTGCTTTTTTTCCCTCTTTGGTGCGTCCGATTCGAAGATAGTAATCCACAATTTGTTCCATTTCTTCTACATCAAAGTAACCAGCTCCGGTTTTTTGGGAAGTAAAAGCTTCGTAACGACGGATCAGGTCGTTCGGTTCTTCGTCGGGCAAAAAAGATAGTTTTCGATACATGAGTTACGAATTTGTGCAAAAATACGCTATTAATTGCAATTGCGTAAAATTTAAAGCTGAAAAGTTATTAACATGCAGGAAATTGATGTAAATTTGCAGGAAATCAATCCGTAGTGTATGCAATTTAACGAGTTATTTCATTTCTGCCCCGTGTGTGGCAGTTCCGAATTCTTTCAGCAAAATGTGAAGTCGATGCTTTGTAACAACTGCCATTTCTCGATGTACGTTAATCCTTCGGCAGCAGTTGCTGCTTTTATTCTGAACGAAAAAGAGGAACTGCTGGTGAGCATCCGGGCAAAAGAACCCGCCAAAAATACCTGCGACTTGCCAGGTGGATTTGTCGACGACAACGAAACAGCCGAAGAAGCACTCGTAAGAGAACTCGATGAAGAGCTGGGAATTAAAGTAGATAAGATAGAGTATTTATTCTCGCTTCCGAATCAGTATCTGTATAGTGGATGGACACTTCCGACACTCGATTTGTTTTATCTTGTGAAAATCGGTACAGATATTGTTCCGGTTGCCGCCGACGATGTGGCGGCCTGTAATTTTATCCCGCTGCATACACTGGACCCACAGCAATTCGGACTTACTTCGATCCGGAATGCCGTGAGTCGTTTTGTTGAAACCTATAAAAAATAAAAGAGAATGAAAACCTTTGTAATTAGTCTGACAGTACTGCTGGCATTGTTGCAATCCGGCTATGCTCAGCAAAGTACAGTCTACACCCATCCCGATGTCGAATTTCAGCAAGGCAAAGAGTTGTATCATCAGGGGAAGTATGTGGCTTCGTACCGACGAATGGAAGCGTTTTTGAAACAGGGCGAAAATTTAACTGCAGGTCAGGTTCACGACGCTTCTTTTTATATAGCCGCTAATGCTTTTGAACTACGACAGGATAATGCCGAAGTGTTAATAAGCACTTTTCTTACGCGATACCCATACACTACATTTGCCGATGAACTCCGGTTTATGCAGGGGATGTTGAAGTATGAATCGGGCGATTATTCAGGAGCATTACAGCACTTTGAAGAGGTTAAATTCCAGCGTTTTGGAAAGCGATATCAAACTTTATATACCTTTGCACAAGGGTATTCGTTTATGAAAACCGACCAGTTTGCCCGAGCATCTGCAAATTTTAAGACCCTGAAAGAAGTTAAATCGCCGTTTCAGACCGATGCTACTTACTATTATGCCTACAGCGAGTACCATCTTAAAAATTACGATGTGGCATTGCCTGAATTTCAAAAGGTGGAACTTGTCGATAAATACCGCGAAGATGTGACTTACTACTTATTTCAACTGTACTATCGAAGTGGTGCTACCGATTCGTTACACGCTAAAGCCGGGTATCTTCTGAAAAATTATCCTAATCATCCGAATAATTCGGAAGTGTACCGGATAAAGGGTGAAATAGCTTACAACGAAGGGAAATATACCGAGGCTATAGATTATCTGAAACGATACGAAAGTATGACCCCCCGCCTGCTGCGTCATTCATCTTACCTGCTGGGGATGTCGCTGATGCGAACCAATCGGCACAATTCAGCAATTCCTTATCTGCAACAGGTTACAACCGAAGAAGATGCTTTGACCGAGAATGCTTATCTTCACCTGGGGCATTGTTTTGTTAAGATAAACGACAAAGTGAATGCACGATTGGCTTTTGAAGCGGTATTGCGTACTCGTTTCGATGCTAAAGTAAGGGAGGAGGCAATGATGAATTATGCGCTTACTACCTACGAAACGACTTCGGCATTTGGCGAGTCGATACGTGCTTTCGAACAATTTCTCGAAGAATATCCTAACTCGCGGGGAGCCTATAATGTGAAAAGTTACCTGGCTTCAGCGTATATGGCTACCCGTAATTACGAACCGGCCTACGAGTCGATTCAGAAAATAAAAGATCCGAACGAAAAGATACTGGAAGCCAAACAATTTATTTTGTTTCAACTTGGTTCGGAAGCCTTTACTCAGAATCGCTTCGATAAGGCAGTGGAGTATTTCAATCTTTCGCTGAACGAAAAACAATCGGAATTGTTTGCCGCCGAAGCTTTGTATTGGCGCTCGGAAAGTTACTACCGCATGGATAAGTTGGTAAACAGCATCGCCGATTTGCGTGCTTTTTTAGCAAATCCGCAAGCCCGTAAGAGTAAAAATTATGTGATGGGACATTACAGCATGGGGTATGCCCATTTTCGGAATCAGAATTTCCGCGAAGCCCGTCGATTTTTTGAACTGTATATGAATCTCGAAGTGAAAAAAACTTCCGATATTTATGCCGATGCTATGAGTAGGGTGGGCGATTGCTACTTCTACGAACGCGATTTTTCAAATGCCGAATTGCTTTATTCCCGTGCTGCAAACCTTAGTAAAAATACCGGCGACTATGCCTTATTTCAAAGCGCTTATGTAGCCGGATTGCTGAAAAAGTACAGTACGAAAATTTCGCGATTAAATTCATTGGTCGATTCGTATCCGAATTCGTCGTATGTCGACGATGCGCTGTACGAAATAGGTAGGGCTTATCTGATGATCGACAACGAATCGGAAGCCATGAAAACCTATCGCCGATTGCTGTCGGCTCAGCCTAATTCGCCCGTCTCGCGCAAAGCGGCGCTTGAAATAGGAATGATTTACCTGAATCAGGATAAACTTGCGGAAGCCATAACGGCTTATAAGGCAGTTGTTTCGGGCTATCCCGGATCGGTAGAGGCCTTTACCGCACTCGAAAGTCTCGAAAACATCTATATTGAAGTGAACGATGTGCCTGCATACCTCGAATATACCAAATCGCTGAATATGAATGTAACCGGGTTGAGCGCCAGCCGGCAGGATTCCATCAGTTACATTGCAGCCGAGAAACAATACATGAACGGGAATTATACGCAGGCAGCGAACGGTTTCCGGTCGTATCTTCAAAATTATTGTGCAGGTGGACGGTTTTGTACGAATGCTCAATATTACTTAGCCGACAGCTACTACAAAGGAAACGATAAGCAGCGAGCCCTGGAAGAATTCAGAAAGCTGTTGAATATTCCCGGAAATCAGTACATGGAGGTTGCACTGATGCGATCGGCCGAAATTGCGTACGACAATAAGGATTTCGGAACGGCGCTAACGTATTTCCGACAGTTTGAGCAAGCTGCTCAGTCGTCGGAGCGTAAAAACATGGCACGATTAGGTGTGCTACGGTCGGCTTATCAAATTAAGGACTACACGATCACAGTATCAGGAGCCGATGCGGTAATTGATGATGTTCGGTCGACTGTTGAAATGAAATTGGAAGCAAGGTACTTACGTGCAAAAGCAAATATTCTTTCGGGAAAATCGAACCTGGCATTAGACGATTTGAAAGTGATGTCGGCTGATACACGAACCGAACAAGGGGCTGAGGCCAACTACCTGTTGGCTAATTTGTATTATGAGCAAAAAAGTTATGCATTGGCCGAAAAAGAAGTGCAGGATTTTGCCCGGGTGAACTCTCCGCATCAGTATTGGCTGGCCCGGAGTTTTATTGTGCTTGCCGACGTATATATTGCACAGAAAATCGATTTCCAGGCAAAGCAGTATTTGCTGAGTCTGCAACGTAATTATAAAACGCAAGATGATATTCAGGAGATGATTTCGAGTCGTTTGACGGCAATTTCGAAACGAGAGAGAGCTAAGGTGAGTAATTAATTAACGGAAACTAAAAAAACATGAATACAAAATTTATAGTCAGCGGATTACTACTTGTTATCCCTTTTTTGGTCACAGCACAACAATCGACGCTCGACCGTAATGTGACGGTAGAACGCGAATATCAGCCGGTTATCGAAGATGCAGGAAAAATCACCACATTGCCCGAAGTTCTGGAGCCTTCCACCACTCGTCAGCGGGTTGAGTATGCCGAATTGTATCATCCGCTCCCGTTGGGTCGTTACCTGCAAAGTTTACCTATGACCGATTTTGTTACCGAAAAGCGGAAGCGTCAGGAAGCATTTGTGCGTTTGGGTATGGGGAACTACTGGAATACCCTCGGCGAAATTAATCTCCCATTGATTAAAAAGGAAAAGGATCGGTTGGATATGAATATCGAACATTTGGGTACATTTGGTCGGCGCAAATTCTCGGAAACGCAGGGAAGTATCAACTATAACCATCTTTTTAAAACGGTCGAGTTGTTTGCATCGCTGGGCGGTGAGCACCGGTTTTTCAACTATTTTGGTTCCGGATTTACCCTTTCGGGCAATCGCGTAGGTCTCGATACCCTTACGGGTACTATTGCCGACGAAACACATCGGTCGTACCGGGCTCAGTTAGGTTTTCGGTCGATGTCCGATCAGTTAAAATTCAGGCATAGCGGTCAGCTCAATTACGATGTGTTAGGCTCGGAATCGGGATGGGGCGAGAAAATCGTAAATGTTCAATACGGATTTAGTAGTTTGTTGAAATCCAACCGGTATGGAGTCGATTTTGATTTAAAAAATATTACCTACGAAGCTCCCGCAGGCGCCATAAATGTGCATCCCGATTATTCGGTCCTTGCACTGAATCCGTATTACCTGCTTGAAGGCGAAAAAGCCTGGCTGAGGCTTGGTTTTACAACTGCGTTCTCGTTTGTCACAGGGCGTACATTTAATCCGGCTCCCGATATTCACGCCGAATGGAAAGCACTTCCTAAGGTGCTGGCAATTTATGGCGGGATAGGTGGCGACTTTACAACAGTTACCTATGCTAAATTACGGAACGAGAATCCATGGGTCGACCCCTCGTTGCGGGTGAAAGATACCTATACGCCTTTCAAACCCTATTTAGGTGTAAAAGTAAAACCGGTTCATTTTCTGTTGCTCGATGGATTTGTGGAATACAACCGTATTAAGGATCAGTATTTTTTCGTAAACAGTAGGGTGACAGTACCCACTGTGTTGGGTGCCATGATGCCATTGTATGGAAACCGTTTTGGGATAGATTATAGCGATGCATCCTTGTTCCGGTTTGGAGGCCGACTATCGTTTGAATATAAAAACTTTATTAATTCAAATTTGAAGATTGTTGCAAATAAGTGGACTCCCGAATCGATTGAACAGGCATGGATGAAACCCGGTCTGGAAGCCGACTGGAGCCTCGATGTAAAAGTAAATCCCAATTTGGCCATCAGTTCCAACTTCTACTACGAGGGAGAACGATTTGCCAAACTGGGATCACAAGTGATTGAAATGAAGCCGGTTGCCGATTTAAACCTGGGGGCTTCCTATTTCTTTAACCGTACATTCACGGCCTTTGTAAAACTGAATAATATTCTGAACAGCGACTACGAACAGTATTTAGGTTACGAAGTTCAGCGATTCAATTTCCTGCTGGGAGGTGCTATAAGCTTTTAATCACGAAGCCCATTTTATATTCTTTGTTAAATAAACGGTATTCGCGGTGAGGTTGAGCGCCCCAGCTATCGTCGCCACCTACACCCCGCATTGCAACATCCATCGATACTACCACTTCTTGTTTTGGGGTAATGTCGCTTGGGTGTTGTTGTTTTTTGGTGAATCCGGGATCGAAATCTTCAGGATAGTTGTTTAATGCGCTAACACCCAGGGGTTGAAGTCCTTCAATGCGAATTCCTTTGCCCTGTTCATTGGTCAGTGTAAACCAGCGGAGGTCGGTTTTGTAGCCGTTTTCCTGCGGACGGGTGTAGGGCACATATTGTTCGGCAACAGTGCTGTTATGAATTCCTACAAACGAGGCAGTATTTCGATCGGGATAGTTCTCGAGTGGTCCGCGGCCATACCAGCTGAAGTTGGAGTAGTCGCGATTCAGCGCGAAAATCAACCCTACGCGGGGTACTTCAGGCAGTTCGCCGGGGCCGGCCGTAAAGTTTGCTTCCACGGTGAGGTCTCCTGATGTATTCATACTGTACACAAAGTTGATTACCGAATTCACGTCCTTTAATCTGACGGTCGAAAGCACTTTTCCATCCTTCACTTCCATTTTGTCAACCGAAGTATGGCGACCTGCGGCTCTCCAGATATTGCTATTGGTCTGCATTCCGGTGCCAAAATCATTATCGGTGGGAGCTCTCCAGAAATTAGGGCGCGGATTACTACGGAAATACCAGCGACCATTAGCAGTATACCGGTCGATCATTCCCGAACGTTTCCCAATATGTACTTCCACACCATTGGCCTTTAGTGCAATACGGTCGTTGTTTTCGTCAACTTCGGCACCGGTAGTCAGCGCGGCGGCAACAAATACCGAAGCATCCGTCAGACGGAATTGTTCACGGGCAATTTCGTGATTGGCCGGTAAAACGGCTGTCCCTTCCTTCGTAAAAGCGTAAATATTAAGGTAGTACTCTACACCTGCTTCATTGCTTAGCGGGGGAAGTGTAATTTTCAGGTCTTTTGCCGTACGGGGAGCCTGTTGGTGTGCAACTACTCCTGATTTAATTACTTCCCCGTTTTTAAGTACTTCGTAGCGGAATTCATACTGACTTAAATTGGTATATACAAAATCGTTTTCAACCGTTATAACTCCGTTTTTCAGATCCCGGGCATGAAACAGGATGTCCTGATACACTTTCTTTACTTCAAAAGCGCCTGGTTTGGGTTTACGATCGGGCCATACAATTCCGTTGTGACAGAAATTCTCGTCGTGGGTGTAATTATGTCCACCCATATCGCCACCGTAAGCCCAGTATTCACGACCTGTATCGTCTTTTACCTTGAAGCCCTGGTCCACCCAGTCCCAAATAAAGCCACCCTGCATGTTTTTGCTGCCGCGGATAATGTCCCAGTATTTCTGGAAATTCCCGCTGCTATTACCCATGGCATGAGCGTATTCGCACATGATGTAAGGGCGGTTTACCGATTCTCGACGGGCGTAATTCTCCATATCGTGAATGCGTGGGTACATAGGTGCCACAATGTCGGTGTTAGCAGCTTCTCCTGCCTGTTCGGTCTGAACCAGTCGGGTTTTATCGCGTTCCTTGATCCATTTGTAGGCATCGAAAAATACCGGACCGTTACCACATTCGTTCCCCAGCGACCAGATAATTACCGATGGATGGTTTTTATCGCGCTCTACCAGACTGTAAATGCGGTCCATATGTGCTGCATGCCATTCAGGAAGATAGGCCGGGTGACGGTTGCGGTCGAACCAACCCTGGAATTCGGCTCCCATTCCATGCGTTTCAATATTGGCTTCATCAACCAGGTACAAACCATATTGGTTGCAGAGCTTCACCCATAAGATGTTGTTGGGGTAGTGACTGCATCGAACCGCATTGATGTTCAGTTCTTTCATGCGCTTAATATCCTCAATCATCATATCGCGGGTCATGTAATGTCCGTGCTCCGGATGGTGCTCGTGGATATTCACCCCCTTCACCATAATGCGCACGCCGTTCACCAACAGTTGTCCGTTTTTGAGTTCAACCTTTCGGAAACCCACCGGGCTGGCTACATGTTCGATTACCCGGCCTTTATCGTCGGCTAAAGTGAGCACCAGCGAATAAAGATAGGGAGTCTCGTTGCTCCAGAGTCGGGGAGCTTTTACATTTTGACTCAGCGTAAGAGTGGTTTTTACTCCGGGAGTCACATTGGCTTTACTGCTTTTTGAAAATACAATATTCTGTTGTGCGTCGTAAAGTGTCGCCTTAACCTGTAGTCCCGATGCAGCCTGCGAGAAGTTCTTCAAATCGACATCCACTTTCAGACTACCATTTTTATATGCAGCGTCCAAATCGGGTTGGACAAAAAAGTCGCCGATACGTACATTTTCAGTACTGTATAAATACACATCCCTGTCGATGCCCGAAAGGCGCCAGAAGTCCTGATCTTCCAGGTACGAACCATCGCTCCAGCGGTACACTTCCACAGCAACATCATTTACTCCTTTTTTTACATAAGCGGTGATGTCGAATTCAGCAGGACTTTTCGTGTTCTGAGTGTATCCCACTTTTTGACCGTTCACCCAAATGTACATCGCCGAAGTTCCTGCTTCGAAATGCAGATAAACGCGGCGGTTTTCCCAGTTAGCCGGCATACTGAAAGTGCGTTTGTACGATCCCACGGGATTATCGTGGTGAGGAATATACGGTGGGTTTTTAGGAAATGGGTAGTTAACATTGGTATAAATGGGAATGCCATACCCTTTCAGTTCCCAGTTGGAAGGTACCTGAATGTCGTCCCAATGGCGGGTATCGAATCCCGGTTGGTAAAAATCGACCGGTCGTTGTGCCGGCGCCGGTGCCCAGTTAAATTTCCAGGTGCCACTAAGCGGCAGGTACCAGGGCGAACGCTGGTAATCGTCGGCAATAGCCGAGTTCGCATCGGCATAAGGAAGAAAATCGGCCCGTGCAGCTTCCCTGTTAATTTGGAAGACAGCAGGATTTTCCCAGTCGTTACGGGGTTGCTGTGCTACAGCTGGCAAAAAAAGAGTCAGCGCCAACAAGGTGGCCGTCCAGTTTTGTCGTTTCATCGAAGTATAATTATTGATTGATTTGTTAATGTACCAGTCCTTTTTTAGCATCCACCTTCACCTCTTCCTGCCATTCAAATACAGGGGTTACTGCATCGCTGAACTTCAGAGGCAGAAAAATATACGTGGAGTTAAAATAGTTTTTGGCATCCCAGCGGTCGCCTACATACAGGTAGCTGGTGTTTTTCTTTCCCTGTATAGTAATAATGTAAGTTGGCTGTGTGCGAAAGGTGGTTTCGTCGCCAATATTTTTGAGTTCCGACCAGGGCCCGCGAATCGATTCGGCATAGGCATATTTCATTTGGTTCGGATTCCATCCGGTGCATCCCGAGGTAAACAGGAAATAATGCTTCCCGTGTTTTACGAGGGTGGGAGCTTCGCGGTGACCACCCGGCCAAAGAGTGGTAATATGTTCTTTTGCGTCGAGGTAATCGTCGGTAAGTTCATAGAGCGCCAAATCGTAATTTTCGCGAGCTGCTGAAAAAAAGTAAGCTTTCCCATCCGCATCTTTAAAGAGGGTGCAGTCGCGCGACATATTATTAAACGGACGAAAGCTTTTTACGTAGGTAAATGGTTTTTCGATATCGTCCGACCAGGCTACTGCTGCCCGGGCTGCTGAATAATCGCGACGGAATTCAAAATGCATCCACATTACGAATTTTTTGGTTTTATCGTTGTATACCACTTTAGGTCGTTCGATATTGGCGTTTTCCAGTTCGGGATGCGATTCGCGGGTAAGCAAATCGCCCCTGAATTCCCAGTTTACCAAATCGGTTGAACGGTAACACGATACAAAAACTCCGTGCTTCCGGTTTTCGCCTATCCAGTAATAATAGTCGCCCACCTGTATAAAGCCTGCTCCATGAGCATTTATAACTTCACCTCGTGTATCGTAAAATACACCCCCGTTTTTAATAATCCCGTTGGCCTGAAGGAACCCGGTTTGCACTAGCATAATGGCTGCCAGCAGTAAGTGTTTCATTGATTTCATCTGGTATTGATTTGTTTTATTATGATCAGATGAAACTCGCACATAAACATCTTCTTGTGTGTCAGCGTTAACTGGTCGTGCTAGTTTCATGTGGGTGTAACCTGAGATTAATTTTGAATATTTAAGCCAGTAGTTTTACCTTACTCCTTTATGAGTTGGTTTCACCGGAAGAATATTCCCGTTTTTATCGAATTTCATCGGTTCAATACATACTTCGCGGTTGTAGCCCGCTTCGTCGCCCATGTTTATTCCGTTGGGATAATTAAACCGGTGGTACACGATATACCACTCGTCCTTGCCCGGAACCTGAATGGTGGAATGGTGGCCGGTACCATAAATACCTGCTTTCGGATCTTTTTCCAGAATCAGCGGATTTTCAGCCAGACGGATCGGGCCGACAGGAGAATCGGAGGTGCCGTATTTCACCCGGTAATCGGGACTGCGGGTATCGTCGACCGACCACATAAAGTAGTAGGTGCCGTTACGATAAAACACATGGGCTCCTTCGCGGAATTCGCCTCCACGCGGAGTGATTACTTTTGTCGATCCTTCTTTTATCGAAACCATATCGTCGTTGAGTTCCGAAACGGCAAAAAAACCATTGCCCCAGTACAGGAAATATTTTCCACTCACGGGATCCTGAAAAATGTCCGGATCGATTACCTGTCCGTTGCGTATGCCTTCGGGACGATCGCTGATCAGGGGTTTACCCAGGTCGGTGAAAGGACCTGCCGGATGATCGGCTACGGCAACCCCGATTTTCTGAGCAGCCGTGAAATAATAGTAATATTTGTAGTCGTCGCCTTCCTTTCGTTCGATAATGCAAGGTGCCCAGGCATTGCGGTTAGCCCAGCCTACATCCGTCCCAAGAGTCAGAATTTTTCCTTCGTCTTTCCAGTTCTTCAGATTTTTCGACGAAAAAGTTTTGAAATACGTACCCGACCAACCGGTATATCCGTCGGAAGTTGGATATATATAGTATTGGTTGGTTTTGTTGGAGTAAATAATATCGGGATCGGCATACAAGCCTTTCAGTGCCGGATTATTTCCTTTTACTTTTTTTACTTTTTTAGCGGCTCCCCATTTTTTTTCCAAGGCTTTGGCTTCTTTGGTAGTAATGGGAATTACGGTACCATGACGGGGGTGAAAATTCATACTCACCTTTTCTTTCTCAATAAGGGTGAAGTTTTCCAGGTCGGTACTGCTGGTAAAGTCGTAGCGTCCGTTCATGTATACATCGTACATCAGGATGTATTCGTCGCTGCCAATCAGTTTGAAAATTCCCGATCCTTCCACGGCGTTGTTGGTTTGTTGCAGGTATTTGTCCTGCATCACCCAGCCGGAAGATAATTCTTTGGACACTGCCTTTTTCAGACCATTACCATGTCCTTCTGTTTTGAAGAACATATGATAACGTCCATCTTTGAAAATGATATCTCCGTCGATACATGATTTACGTTCCGGATGATAAAATAATTGCTTGGGAGCCGACTCAAACGCCGTAAAATCTTTGTTGGTGTAGGCGTAATAAATTTTATCGTAATCGTGGTCGCCGGCTCGCATTGAGAAATATACCATGTGTTTTTTTGCCTTTGGATCGTAAATGCTTTGAGGTGCCCACACCCGGTCCACATTTCCAAATTCGGCAGGAAAAGCAGTTGGAATATGAATGGTGGACGATGTCCAATCAGTAAGGTTTTTCGATTTCAAGAGCACCAATCCACGGTTGGAGCTCCAGCCATTGCCCGAAACCATGTCGGTGACAGTCATATAGAAAGTTTTACCATCGGGCCCGCGAAGGATATGAGGATCGCGTACGCCTCCCGAACGACTAATCGATTCGGATGGTATAACCGGCTGATTGTTGTTTAGTGTTTTGTAGTTGAATCCATCGTAACTGATCGCAAATCGTATTTGTTCCTCTGCTTTACGGTTACCGGTAAAATAGCTGAAAAGATAAGCCGAATAAGGTTCTTTTCCCTGATTCACATTCATAACGGCGCATTTTTCCTGTTGTTGCACATAACGGTACATTTCGCTGGCAGCCAACAAAAAGGCCCCTACGCCAAAATTCGCTGTCGATTGCGCATTTACCACCTGTCCCGGAATGGCTTTTTCGCCAATGGGTTGCACGTAACCTACTCTTCCGTCGGGTTGCAGTGCTGTTTTAGTAAGGTAATTCCACCCTTTCAGGGCTACCGGTAAATAGTCGGTTTTTCGAAGATATCCATTGTTTATTCCCCATAAGTACCCGTACGTAAAAAAGGCGGTACCACTGGTTTCTTCGCCGGGTGCATGCGCCGGGTCAAGCAAACTGCGCGTCCAGTACCCCTCTTCCTGTTGAGCGTTTTTTAATGCCAGAGCCATGTTTTGAAACAATAACGTGAATTCTGCTTTGTGTTTCCAGTTGTCGGGAAGATCGGGCAGAATGCGGGCAAGACCGGCAAACAACCACCCGTTGCCACGCGACCAAAAATCTTTTTTACCGTTTACACTTTTATGTTTCGGATAGATGTACTTAGCATCGCGGTAGTAAAGCTGCGATTCGCGGTCGTACATCAATTCGCGGGCAAAGCTAAAGTATTCGTATAGTTTCGTAAGGTATAATTCGTTGTCGGTAAGATGATACAGGCGGGTCATCACCGGCATTACCATATACAAACCATCGACCCACCACCAATAATCGTTGGCAGTAGTCGACATCTGATACTCCATTACCTCAATCGCCCGCTTAATACGAATGCTATCGGGTTTTAACGTGTATAAATCGATATAGGTCTGGAAACAGATTTGCCAGTCGCCAAACAATACATACTGGTCGGATTCTCCATAGCTGTACCGCCATTTGCTCCGGTCGTCGGATTTGGCACCTTTCCATTGATTTTTTTCCGCCCAATTGAGCGAATAGTTTAAAAAATCACTGTTCCCGGTTACTTTATAGGCTTCCATATTCCCGGTATGATAAGCCGCATTGTCCCAGAACGCATTGCCCGGATCGGGCCGCAATTGTTGCCAATAAGAATTAGCCTTTTCAATGATTTTCAAAACTTCCGCCGATGATTCGGCAACGGCCGGACTCTGAGTATTCAGTAAAAATACTGTGCCGATTAAATACAAAAATTTGTTTCGCTTCATTGGTTTGAATTGTAGTGAAAACAGGTTATATTTCAATGACTACAAAAATAGACTTTACCAATCATATACATGTTTATTTTACGGTCAAATGAGGGATAAAATAAAATCATGGTAATTCGTCTACCTTTTTGAAACATTTTTACTAATCACCCCGACTTTTGTAGCTATCTTTGCAGTCGACATCTTTAAATTCAATAACCTATGCAACGTCATCTTCTTTTATTTGTAATGTTAGTATCTGTACTTTTAGTGTCATCCCAGCAAAAAGTGATCGCTATTCGTACTGCGAATGATGCTGTAACCCGCATTGGAATTGAACAATTGCAAAAAATAACTTTCGACGATACCACTATGCGATTGCACCTTAAAACGGGCGATGTAAACGGATTTTCAATTGCTGATATTCGCTTTTTTAGTTTCGAAACGGCAACAGGTTTAAATCCAACGGTTTCATCAGCGGTTAACTGGACCGTTTTCCCAACTCAGGTAAAAGATCAGCTCGCATTTAAATCCTTACCCGAAGGCGTATACCAGGTTTCGATTCTATCGATTTCAGGACAAATAGTACATCAACAACAGATCAACAGCGCATCCGAAGTGTTGCAGTTAGGCCATCTTCGTTCGGGGATGTACGTGGTGCGAATCAACAACCGTGCATTGAAATTTAGTAAAGAGTAAATTGTATAATCATAGAAAGAAGTCCGTGTAAGTTAAGAAAAACTTACACGGACTTCTTTTTTTGCATAAGTAGTCCCCGACTGCAGCCCTTACAAATTCTACTTATTTGAACGAATATTACCCATTCAACAGCTGCCTTCCTTTTATCTTTGCAGTCGATAAATTATATGTAAAAAATACCCATGAACAAACTTTTTTTATTCGTGATGCTTAGTTGGATGACAACATCCACACTGTTTTCACAACGAACTCAGGTTCGAATTGACGGTACGAATGCCGAGGTAGAAAGTTATACTGATTCAGAAGTTATTATTTCCGGCAAATCGAATGTGACTATAAATGCAACTTCAGCAAAAAACAGTTTAGTTAATAGTGTTATTCGTCTCAACGGAACCGATTCCTGGTTATATATTACCAACGTACGTCCACAGGTGGTAATCGACAGTCTGCTATCCAGTATATTTGTGGGCCAGTCTCCGGCAGTTAATCGTGCCAACGTTCGGGTGATGATTTATAAACACGGTACTGCTGTGGTAGCTCATCCGAATGGCTTTCGTCCGCTAACCATTTTCAGCGAACAGAATTTTGCCGGCGATTCGGCTTCGTATACCACTCATGTGTACAACAATAACCTGGGTGCGATGGACAATAAGATGCGGTCGTTTCGTCTGAAAAAGGGCTATATGGCAACTTTGGCAACAAATGCCGATGGTACTGGGTATAGCCGCGTGTTTATTGCCGACAATGCCGATCTGGAATTTTCAGCCTTTAATTACCTGCTCGACGAAAACGTATCGTTTATTCGGGTTTTCAACTGGGAATATGTGACTAAGAAAGGATGGTGTGGTACAGGAAGCGGTGGTTCGACCGATGTTGAAAAAGTGCAGGGAACCTGGTGGTACTCGTGGAGTGCCGATCAGGAGTCGAAGAATAATCAGGAATATGTACCTATCAAGCAAAACCTGGGATGGCCGGGTTGGGATCAGATTAACAACAAACAGCGGGTTAGTCATTTATTGGGATATAACGAGCCTAATCGCCCCGATCAATCCAACATGACCGTGGCTCAGGCATTGGCTGCTTATCCTGAATATCTTAAGTCGGGATTACGTATCGGATCTCCTTCGCCTTCCGATCCTTTTGGCAGCAACGGCGCCTGGTTGTACGAATTTCTCGATAGTTGTAAAGCCCGTAACTGGCGCGTCGATTATATTGCTATTCATGCTTATTGGGCAAAGTCGCCCCAACAATGGTACAACGATTTGAAATACGTTCACGATCGTACCGGTTTGCCTATTTGGATAACCGAGTGGAACAACGGAGCCAACTGGACAACCGAAACCTGGCCAACCAACGATAAAAGTTATTCGGAGGCCAACGCCAACAAACAATTGAACGATATTAAAGCCATATTAAATGTGCTCGATACTGCCAGTTTTGTGGAGAGGTATTCGATTTACAACTGGGTGCAGGATGCCCGTGCCATGTTGCTCAACGGAAACCTTACCAAGGCAGGAGAGTATTATAAAAGCAATAAATCACGCATCGCATTCAATCGTCGGAAAGAAGTGATTCCCTCCTATACCATGCGAAAGAACCCTTCCTTAGGAGCATCGTATACTACCGGGTCGGTTAATTTGTCGGTAAACGATGGTAATGGTGAGTATTTCAGGGGTTTTATTCTGGAACGTAAAAAAGACAACGGCTCGTTTGAAGTGATCTACGAAAGCGATAGCCGTACAGAACGTACCTTTACCGATCCGATGGATGGGGCGGCCAATACGGTTAAATACCGGGTTCGTACCAAACTGGCCGATGGTAGTTTTTCCTATTATTCGTCGGAAGTTGGGTACAGTTCGGCACAAGGAGGCCCGGTGGCACAGTTTGGGGTTGCCGGAGTGTCCAATTCTGCCTGGAATTCGGTGTTTTTCATTGCTCCCTTCAGCGAGATTCCTTCTATCGTGCTTGGTTCGCCGGGAAGTAACAATACTACCCTGTTGATGGCTCCCCGCCCCAAATTTGTAAATATTACTTCCCGTTTTGAATTGCAGGCTATGCCCTGGTCGTATCAGAATGTATCGGGTTTCAGCAAGGACGAACAGATCCCCTATTTGATCCTGAAGTCTGGTTTGCACCAGTTGGGCGAAGTGACCGCACTGGCCGGAAGAGCCACGGCATCCTCGAACTGGACATCGGTAACTTTTGCTACCCCTTTTGAGACCGAGCCCGTGGTTTTTGCGAATCAGCTCATACCCGGTTCTGCTTTTGCAACTGTGTTGCGGGTACGTAACGTTACAAAAACGGGTTTCGAAGCACGCATAACCAAAGAAGAAGGTATAACTACAACTCCCGGGACCGAAAACATAACGTATATAGCGATGACTCCGGGTAAAGGACAGCTGGAAGGCCGACCGTTTATTGTGGGACGCACGGCTCCCAATTACATAGGAGCTTCTGCTAAGGCTATTAATTATGGCGATACGATTCAAAATCCGTTGTTTATTGCTCAAATGCAAACTTCCAACGACAACATAACGGCATCGTTGCGCAACTATATTGTTAGCGACCGAATGGCCTATGTGCTCAAACAGCGCGAAAAATCGGTAAGTCAGACTACCCCGGCTGCCGAAACAGTTGGATGGTTGGTGATGAATCCGCTCAACATAATCCAGGGAGTTCATACACCCGAAGTGAACGCATTAGCCATTCATCCCAACCCGGTGATCGACGAATTGTACTTCACACAAACCCTTCCCGATGGAACCCCGGTTACTATCTACGATGTTTCGGGAAGTGCAATTCATAAGGAATTGTTGACAAACAACCGGATTAATGTAAGTCATCTCAGGCCGGGATATTATCTGCTGCGTACTGCCGGTTATGATACTTCGAAATTTATTAAATTATAAAAATGTTTTTACCACATCTTATGAAACGAACTTGGTGCTTTACCCACAACTTTATGGAAAGCTTACCCTGTGAGTTACATACGACCCTAAAAAAACAATAATTACCGTATGAAAAGAATTCACACAGGAACTAATGTGCGGGTTAGGCTATTGGTGATGCTAACCATCGTACTTACAGTGTTTTCGTCGTGTCGCGAAGATTATTTCTACGACGAATTACTTCCCGAGTGGTTGGGCTCCAGTATCTACGATTATCTGAAGGAAGAAGGTGACTATACTACCTACATCCGGTTGATCGACGATTTGGGATACACCGAGGTATTAAGTCTGACAGGAAGTAAAACTTTATTCGTAGCCAGCGATTCGGCTTTTAACGAATTTTATAAAAGCAATGAGTGGGGTGTGAAAAAGTACGATGATTTCACCCTGGCACAGAAAAAAATGATCTTCAACTTCTCGATGATCAACAATGCCTACCTCATCGAAACCTTATCGAACTACTACGACGGTAGCGTGTACAACGAGGGTACAGCCATGCGCAGGCCTACTGCCCTGCAAGCTATCGACAGTATCGCGTTTGAGCAGGGAGATCGGTTGTCGAGCGGAAAATATTTTAATTCGCGTCGTGAAGAAGGGATCTATCTTTTGAAAGATAACACGATAATGCCTACCACTTATTTTACACAGAAGTTTCTCGATCGCCGCGGGATTACCAACGATGATATGGATTATATTACCGGAGCTGTTTTTTCAACCAAAAAATCGCGCCAGAAAGGGGATGTCCATATTTTTGATACCAAAGTAATTAAACGGGATGTGGTTTGTAAGAACGGTTATGTTCATGTGCTCGAAAAAGTGCTGATCCCGCCTTCCAATATGGCCGCGCGCATCGAAAATAACCAGAATACCACCATTTTCTCGAAGTTACTCGAACGATTTTCGGCTCCTTTCTACGATCAGGATGTTAATGCCCGTTACCGTGAACTCAATCCGTCGTTCACCGACTCTGTATTCACCAAAATGTATTTTTCTCAACGGGGTGGAATTACTCAGGTTCCCGGCAGTAGTACTTCGATAACCACTTTATTGCCCTTTAATCCGGGCTGGAACAGCTATTCAACCGGCAATGCTTCGGCCTTACCGGGCGATATGGCTGCCATGTTTGTGCCTACCGATGAAGCAATGAATGCTTACTTCGAAGGTGGGGTAGGTGAACTGCTGAAAAGCCGTTTTGGAAGCTGGGATAGTGTGCCCGATAATATCATAATTCCATTGCTCAAACGCCATATGCGTCCTTCGCTCATCGAATCGGTACCCAGCCGCTTCAGCAAAATTGTTGACGACGAAAACTATCCGGTGCCGGTTCAGAAATCGCATATCGTAGGAAGTTACACGGGTGTGAATGGTCAGATTTTCTATACTAACCAGGTATATCCTCCTGTCGATTATATTTCGGTGTACAGCCCTGTGCTGTTGAGTGCCAATACCAAAATCATGAACTGGGCCATTCGCATTTCTTCCAGTAGTGTGGATGGTACTATTTTCGAATTCTATAAGTTATATCTTAACTCCCTCGTGAGTCGGTACAGCGTTTTTATACCTACCGACGAGTATTTCGAACATTATGTCGACCCGATTGCTTACGGGCAGGATGTGCCGGCAGTGCTTAAATTTAAGTTTAATCAGAAAACCGAAAGGGTAATGGCGTATGTACATAAATTGAATAAGCTGACCAATGAGGTGGAGGCCGCCCCGATCGACAGTATTTCCTCTGATGCATTTATTAAAAACCGATTGTGGGATATTCTCGATTCACATATCGTTATTGGTGATATTTCTCCCGCTAAAAAGTATTATGTAACCAAAGCCAACGATATAATTCGTGTTGAAGGCAGTGGTGTGAACTCAATGAAGGTAAGTGGTGGTCGCAATATTAACTTAGGTACCACTACAACCGTTAAGCGAATATTCGACCAGGCCAACGGAAAAACTTATTTCATCGACAACTCGATACAGCCGGCACTTCGCTCGTTGTTTTCTACCCTTAGTTCAAATCCCAAATTTTCGGGCTTCTTCGATTTGCTCAGTAATGTGCCTACCGATTATGTAGCTCAGATTTTTTATTCTCAGGGTGTCGACAAAGCCGTGAAATTTTTCAATGCCTATCACTATACCGTTTATGTTCCCACCAACGACGCCATTCAATCGGCTATCGCCAGTGGAAAGCTGAAAACCTGGGAAGAAATTAATAACATGGATATGGGCGCAGCACGAACTGCCGAAATCGAAAAAGTTGTTCGTTTTCTGAGGTATCATTTCCAGGACAATGCCGTATTTGTTGGCGAAAATGTAAACGCACAATATCAGTCGGCAACCATAAAAACTAATGATAAGAAATCGTATTGGAACACAGCCCGCAATAAATACTACAAAATCGGGGTGGTAAACGTAGGCGCAAATTCGTTAAAGCTTACCACCGAAACCGGGAATACGGTAATAACTACAGAACTGAATAATATTATTGCCAAAGATTATTTGTTTGCTAAACTTCCATCGGCCTACAAAAACGTGGATGGAACCGGCGCTGTATCGGGAGCGGCATTCAATACTTCGCTCATCTCGACATCGTCGTCGGTTGTAGTACATCAAATTAGCAATATACTGACCTTTGAAGAATAAATTAGTACGACGCATGAAAACAAATTTAACAATTAGCTATCTTTTATTGATGCTCCTGATGCTTCCCGGGCTCGAAAATGCTTTGCAGGCACAAGGTGCTAACAATACCATTATTCAGGGTCAGGTTACTTCTTCAACCGATAAGCTCGAAATTATTGGAGCCAATGTGTCGGAAATCGATGCCAACAATCGTGTGGTTAACGGAACTGTTACCGACTTCAACGGGAAATTCGTAATGCGCATTAAAAGTGAGACGAACCGACTGTCGATCAGTTATATTGGTTACAACCGAAAAATTGTTACTATCGGAAATCGCCGGGTAATCAATGTTGCGTTGGACGAAAATGTTCAAACCATTCGTACGGTGGAGGTTACTGCCACCCGTCGTTCGGCTCAGGGTGGTTTTTCGATTCCGACCCGCGAATTGAGTACGGCCATCCAAACTATTGACACCAAAGAGTTTGAAGGCTTGCAGGTGTCGTCGATCGACGAGGCATTGCAGGGACGTATTGCCGGTCTCGACATTGTGGCCAATTCGGGTGACCCCGGAAGTGGAACTTCGATGCGTATTCGTGGGGTAACGTCGATCAATAGTAGCAGCGAACCGCTGATTGTGGTAAACGGGGTGCCTTATGAAGTTCAGATCGACCCGAATTTCGACTTTGCCAACTCGAACCAGGAACAATATGCCAATATGTTGAGTATTAATCCCGACGATATTCTGGAAATCTCGGTTCTTAAAGATGCTGCTGCATCGGCTATCTGGGGATCGAAAGGAGCCAACGGGGTGTTGATGATTACCACCAAACGAGGTATTGCCGGGCCAACCCGTGTGGAATACTCGTACCGGCATACAATGACCAAACAGCCCCGTGGATTGAATATGCTCAATGGCGACGACTTTACAATGCTCATGAAACAGGCATACCTCAATCCCCGCCAGGACGATTATGCAACCGATATCGATGAGTATAACTACGACCGCAATTTTCCTGATTTCGAAAATTACAACAACAATACCGACTGGGTGAGTGCTGTTACCCAATTAGGCGCTATTCACGACCACTACGTAACCATTTCGGGTGGGGGCGAGCGTGCCCGTTTCCGTGTGTCGGGAGGCTATTTTAATCAGCGCGGTACTGTCATTGGCCAGGAGCTGCAACGTATTTCATCGCGAGCCTACCTCGAATATTCGGTATCCGATCGCATAAAGTTTATTACCGAATTTTCGCTTACCAATTCTGATAACCTTCGCAATTACGAAAATTTGCTTGGAATTGCGTACCGGAAAATGCCTAACGTAAGTATTTATGCTCAGGATGCTATGGGAAACAATACTTCGACTTATTACAATATTCCCCGTAATTCAAGTCTCGATGCCGACCAGCGAAATCTTCGTAATCCGGTAGCACTTGCAAACCTGGCAACCAACCGACTTAAGTCGTTCCGTATTTTACCTACCTTTCGTTTGCAATACGATTTGGTTAAACCCGAAGATGGCCGGTTGAAATACGAAATGTACGTTTCGTTCGACATCAACAACAGCAAAACTACGATGTTCCTGCCTCAGGAAGTGTCCAACTTAGGTTGGTACGATTCGGGAGTTAACCGGGCTGATAATTCGGACCGCGAATTGCTTACAATTTATTCAGATCAAAACATTTCGTGGCAACCGAAATTCACCAACAAGGATCACGACTTGCTATTATATGGATCCTTCCAGGTAAATGTTGGAAACTCCGCCAGTCAGTCGATGGTTAGTTTCAGCTTGCCGTCGGGTGATGCTATCGATGCTTCCGGATTTGGGTATCTTTCGGGTGCCAACACCGCTCACGGCTCGTGGCGTTCGTTGGCCTTCATGGGACGTGGTCATTATTCGTACAAAGGCCGCTATGTGTTAGGTGGTACCCTGCGCCGCGACGGAAGTACTAAATTTGGCCCGGGAAATAAGTTTGGTAATTTCCCGGCTTTGTCGGCCAAATGGATAATTTCGGATGAGGAGTTTATGGAAAGTACCAAAGATTGGCTGGGTACGGTTGCTATTCGTCCTTCGTGGGGGATAAGTGGAAACCAACCCCGCTACGAGTACCTGCACTACAGCCGCTATGGATTATACGGTTCGTATATTGATATGACAGCCGTACGCCCATCGTCGCTTCGCCTCAGCAACCTCAAGTGGGAAACAACTCAGTCGTTTAACCTTGGTTTCGACCTTGGTTTTATGGACGATACCTATTTGTTCGACATCAACCTGTATACAAAGCGGACCAAGGATTTATTATTCGAAAACGTTGCTATAACATCGGCATCGGGCTATGGAAATCTTCCGTATATAAACGGGGGAACTATGGATAACGTAGGATGGGAAGTGAATTTCTACTCCAATCGTTTTGTGAAGTATAAAGATTTTAGTGTAGACTTCCGGTTCAACCTGTCGAACTACATGAACACGCTTATCGACCTGGATCAAACCCTGCTCGATAGCTACAACCGTGAATTCAATTACAACAATGGTTCGTACCTCACCCGTGTTCAGAAAGGTAATTCGTTTGGATCGATCTACGGATTCAAGTACAAAGGAGTATATCAATACGACCAGTATGTGGCAGGTATTCAGGAGAATGCACCGGTTGCCCGCGATGCAGGTGGAGACGTAATTCTCGATCAGGATGGAAATCCGCGTCCGGTTTGGTTTAATTATTACCAAAAAGGGGGAGGAGCTCCTTATATGTTCCGCGGTGGCGATGCCATATACGAAGATATAAATAATGATGGTAGTATCGACGAGTTGGATATTGTTTACTTAGGTAATTCAAATCCTAAAATCAATGGTGGATTTGGTCCTACATTCCGCTATAAAAACTTAAGTATGAATGCGTTTTTTAATTTCCGTGTGGGTAATAAAATTATCAATGCAGCACGCATGAATACCGAAAATATGTATTTCGACAACAACCAGAGCTATGCCGTAAACTGGCGCTGGCGTAAAGATGGTGACGTTACCGAAATTCCGCGCGCTTTGCACGAAGCCGGTTATAACTGGTTGGGCAGCGACCGGTTTGTGGAAGATGGTTCGTTCCTTCGTTTTAAGTACCTGACCTTTAATTATGCATTGCCTCAGGAAACCCTTAAAAAGCTAAAATTAAGCCGGTTGAATTTCTACCTTACTTTCAATAATGTTGCCGTTTGGACGAAATACACTGGTGTGGATCCCGAAGTAGGGTATGGAGGTTTGGGGCTTAGCTACGATGATTCGCGAACACCTCGTTCAAAAGACATGACTTTTGGAGCATCAATTGGATTTTAACAGCATCAAGTAGATATGAAGACAATAAGTAAAAGATATATTCAAGCAACTGTGGCTCTGATGAGCTTAGTGTTGATGACTGGTTTTTTTTCGTCGTGCGACGAATGGCTCGACCTGAAACCTGAGAGCGAAATAATCCTTGACGAATACTGGCAGTCGGAGGGTGATGTAGAGGCGGTGCTGGCAGCATGCTACCGTGGCCTTACCGAAGAATCGGTGGTGTACAGGATGATGGTATGGGGAGAGTTGCGTTCGGACAACGTAGTTAACGGGGTCAATTTTCCCAACGCCCGATACGATATGCAGCGAATTCTGGAAGGCGATATCACGGCCAACAATTCGTATGCGTCGTGGGGCCCTTTCTATTCGGTAATCAATTATTGCAACAATCTGTTGTTCTATGCACCGGAAGTAGTAAATCGCGATAATAATTTTTCGCAAGCCGATTTAAATCGACTTCGTGCCGAAGTGTTGGGCTTGAGGGCTTTGTCGTACTTCTACCTGGTTCGTACGTATAAAGAAGTTCCTTTGATGTTATCGGCGGTTACCGATGGCGATTCTACCTTATACAACCTGCCTAAGTCGCCCGAAAATGTTATTCTGGATCAGATTGTAGCCGATTTGCTGGAAGCAAAGAAGTACGCCCGCCTGGATTTTGGTGGCAACAAAGCATATAACAAAGGCCGAATAACACTTAACGCAGTAAATGCCTTGCTGGCCGACGTGTATCTTTGGAAAGGCGACTATGACAAGGTAGTAAGTGTGAGTAATGAAATTTTAGCCACTCCATCGTTGAAGCTGGTACCGGCTCCTCTTATGCTTACGCAGGTATTCTACCTGGGTAATTCTACCGAAAGTATTTTCGAGTTGCAGTTCGACGACGATGTACAGGCCAATGTGCCGGTGATGGAGTTGTATGGAAGCAGTGGTCAGCCCGAAGGAGAATTTAGTTTTCCGGCAACGCTGGCTCATGATGGTTACGAAGGCAAAACAGGGCAGTTCAGCCCGTTCGTGTATCGGGTAACTTCCACGATAACTGAAAGTGAAAATGATATTCGTTCGCAGGATTTTTATCGTTCGTTCGGAGGTAAGTATTTTGTATTTAAGTATTCCGGATTGGCCCGTCAGGCGTCGTTGATCGAAGGATTAAGTACGTACCGGTATCGTACGAATACAGCTAACTGGATAGTTTATCGTTTGTCGGATGTGATGTTGATGAAAGCCGAAGCACTGGTGCAGCTGGCTCGTCAGAATGCACCGGGAACCGAGTTGCTGGTTCAGGCAGTACGCACGGTAAATATCCCCTATCTGAGGGCAAACGAAGGCAAGGATTCACTGCTATTCACCAATTACCAGACCGCCGATGAAGTGGAACGACTGGTGTTGCGTGAGCGTCATCGTGAATTGATGTTTGAAGGAAAACGGTGGTTCGACCTGGTACGTATGGCTCGTCGCGAAGGTTCCACTTCGACCATGAATACCTACGTGGGATATAAAGACCCCGGAACTACCAATAACCTGGGAGCACGCACCCTTGACGCGATGTATATGCCTATTTCGCAACGCGAGCTGGAGGCCAATCCGAAGTTAAAACAGAATCCGTTCTATCAGGACGAAAGCAGTTCATCAACACGATAATTCGAATCAAATGAAAACAATATTGTCATTTAAAAAACTTCTTCCGCTCGTTGCGTCGCTCCTACTGATGATGTCGTGCGAAAGTGAGGCGTGGAACGATCACTACACGAACGAGGTGACGGAGAAAAGTGAACTAACGATTTACGAATACATCAAATCGAAACCGGAGTTTAGTAAATTTGCACAGGCACTTGAACTTAGCGGATTCGATAAGGTGCTGTCCGAAGATGTAACGTATACTGTATGGGTTCCCGATAATGAGGCGCTCAAGGAGTTAGACCTTACCGATGCCGGGATGGTGAATAAGGTAGTTCGAAATCATATAACGAGGTTCAGTCATCCTACATCGCGCATCGACGAAAAATCATTCCTGATGCTTAACGGTAAGATTCTTGATTTCAAACGTCAACCGGATCAGAAATTCACCCTGCATGGTAAGGAGCTTAAACAGATGAATATCGCTGTTCGCAACGGTATGATCCATGTAATGAGTGCCTATGTTCCCTATATCCTGAATCAGTGGGAATATATTGCAGTTGCAGAAGGTATCGATTCGCTCCGGAACTACATTTTGTCGCTTACCCACGAAGAGTTCGATTACGATGCCAGCTACCTGGATGGAGTGCTGGTTGACTCGGTATTTAAACAAGCCAATAGTGTGCTTACTTCCTTAGCACGATTGAATACTGAAGATAGCATTTACACCTCTCTTTTGCCAACCAACGCCGCCTGGGCCGAACGTTTATCGTTGGTGTTGCCTTATTATAAAACACTGGATGCTGATGGTGGTCAGGGAGTTCAACTTATGAATGCCCGCTGGAGCCTGGTTCGCGATTTGTTTTTCAGGGGCAAGGTAAAGCAACCTGTACTGTCGGATAGTATCCAATCCACAGCCCGCACCTTACTAACCAACGCTTCACAGCTGTTTCCGGCAACCGATCCGGTGGAGCTAAGCAATGGATACAGTTATCTGGTTAATACGTACCAACAAAAACCTGCCGAGAGTTTCCTTCAGCCCATACGTATTGAGGCCGAAACTGCTGCGTTCGGAAGGTCGGTAAAAGATTACGAAATTTCGTTGTTCTCGTCGTTAGGTACAGGCTATGATGTCTCGAACCGCTATTATATTAATGCCCGTGCGTTGTCGACCAACAGTACCGCCCGAATGAGCATCAATTTCCCGATCCCCAATACGCTGGCTTCTAAATATAATATCTACTGTGTGTTTGTACCGATGTCGATAACCGATTCGACCAACGCCAGGAGATACAAGGTGCGTTTTTCGATTAATTACAATTACAATGATGCAGCAAAAAGCGATTCGGTTTGGATCGGAAATACTGGTTTTGTAAAAATACCTACACAGGCAAAAGCCTTCGAAACCGAAAGTAAAAAACTAACGAAAGTATTAGTAGCCGAAAATTACGAATTTCCATGGGCTAATCTGTATGGCATCAACCGCTTCAATAATTCGCTCGAAAACGGAAAGATTCGTGTGGGTCTGAGGGTTGAAAATGCAGCCGGAACAACGGTAATGGACAGGCTGAATTTCAGCAGAGATTTGCGTATCGATTATATTCTTTTAGAACCGGTTCAGTAATGTACAGGATGATACGACCTTTGAAAAAACAACTAATACACAATCAGAATAGTATGAACAAGTCAATATTCAACATATTCAGTATGAAGTCGATCTTTACGGTGCTTTTGACAGTAATTGCCGTGGGAGTTACTGCACAACAAAAGGATACCTTCAGAGGGAAAGTGACCGACGCAGCTACAGGGCAAGGCATTAGCGCAGCACAGGTTTCTATATCCGATAAAAATGCATCGGCGGTGACCGACGAAACTGGTGCATTTGAAATTAAAATTACGTCGGCCAACGATATGATGCAGGTGTCGGCCATTGGTTACGATAAACGCGTGATTGGTATGCAGGGACGCACATCGGCCGACATCCAATTATATCGCAAAGGATTTACACCTTATTTTAAACAGGTTCATGACTTACACGGATCTATCGACCTACCGGAGGCTAGCTCTTCCATTCATGGGATTACCACCAGCGATTTATCGTCGGCATTGGTAGCCGATGAAATTCTGATGCGTCAGATTGGAGCTTCAGGGCGCCAGGTGATGCGCTCAGGTGCCGATGGCATGGGTACCAACCTGTTTATCCGTGGTATGAATTCGCTCAATGCTACTGCACAACCCTTGTATGTGGTGGATGGGATTATATGGGATAATATGCAAAATGTGAACTCTATTCATGGTGGGCATTTTTCGAACCCCCTGGATAATATTCCTGTTGACGATATTGCATCGGTTTCGATTCTGAAAGATGGTACTTCGATCTATGGTAGTAAAGCAGCCAACGGAGTAGTGGTGATTACAACGAAACGTGCTTCAACTATGGTAACCCGTATCAATCTGAAAGCTTTCGTTTCGACAACACAAGCTCCGGGCTCGGTACCGATGATGAACGGCGATGATTTTCGGATTTATGCCAGCGATATGCTCGGGTCGACCGGTGTGACTCCCGCTCAGGCCGAAAACGCAGGTTTTCTGATTACCGATCCAACCCATGCGTTATACCCGGTTTATCACAATTCAACCGATTGGAAAAAACTGGTTTATCAACCGGGTTTTACCCAAAACTATCTTATTAATGTTACCGGCGGTGACGAAAAAGCATTGTATTATTTCTCTATCGGACTTGCCGATAGCAAAGGGGTAGTGAAATCTACCGATTGGAACCGGATTAATTCACGCTTCAACGCCGATTTTAATCTTGGAAGTAAATTGAACCTGGGACTGAGCATCGGATTTACCCGTAACGAACGTTCGCTCATCGACGATGGCATCGACCGCTACTCGTCGCCAACCTGGCAGGCTACTCTCAAGTCGCCCTTTATGAGTCAGTTTTCGTTTACCAATCAGGGCGAAATCACCAAAAATCCGGCAACTACCGACATTTTCGATATTGGTAATCCTGCGGCACTTATCCGTTATTCGCAAAATTTTCAGAAGAAATACCGCTTTAATATTTCGGTTCTCCCCGAATGGAATATACTCCCCGATCTGAAACTGTCGTCGATGTTCGATTATAGTTTATATAAAACGATAGAGGGGCATTTTGTTCCGGAGAAGTTTACTCCAATGCGTTTTCTTTACAACAAAGGATTCTCGGAAAATATGATTTCGAGTCAGGTTATGCGCAATACCAACATCTTTAGTAACACTTATCTTACTTATACCAAAGCCTTCGACCTGCAACACCGGTTTAAGGCAATTGCCGGGCTACGATACATTTACAATTACCTCGAATCGGATTATGCCGAAGAGCACAATTCGGGTTCAAACAACAACACAACCATAACAGGAGCTTACGACTTTCTGTATGTCGATGGGTTGAACGTGGAAACCAAATCGATTTCTAATTATTACCAGGCCGAATATGCCTACGATCAGCGCTACTTCCTTACTGCTTCCGTTGCCCTCGACGCTTCATCGCGTTTCGGTCGTAATACTTCAGGAGGAATTAACGGGGTAGGCATTTTTCCCGCAGTGAATGGAGCCTGGCTGGTGTCGTCGGAGAATTTCATGAGCAATCTTACCCCGGTGAGTTTTCTGAAATTACGCGCCGGGTATGGTTTGTCGGGTAACGACGATATTCGCGATTACGAATCGCAAACCTATTTCAACTCGGTACGTTTCATCGACCGTGCCAACGGATTAGTACTATCGAACATTGGAAATACTCGTGTTCAGTGGGAAACCACAGCCCGTGTAAATGCCGGTATGGATATCGGCTTGTTCAACGACCGCTTGAATATTCAGGCTGATGTGTTTCACAGCACAACTTCCGACTTGCTTACCCTCCAGCCATTACCCGAAATCACCGGTCTGGGTTTTTATTGGGCCAACGGTGGTTCGATGACCAATACCGGTTGGGAAGCGGCTGCTCAGTTGAAAGTGATAAATACCCGCACTTTTCAGTGGGAGCTGGGTGTGAGTGCCGGAAGCTATGTTAACGAAGTGCAATCGTTGCCCAACGATAAACCGATTGTAACTGCCCGCTATGGCGGTGAAGTGATCACGCAGGTGGGTAGCCCCTACGCATCGTTCTACGGCTACAAAACCGAAGGAGTTTTCAAAACGAAGGAGCTGGCCGAAGCCAGTGGGCTTAAAAAGCTAATGCCCGACGGAACCTATGCGCCTTTTGGTGCTGGGGATATGATTTTTACCGAAGTTGCAAAAGATGGAATCATCGACGAAAAAGACCGTCAGTTGATTGGCAGCCCGGTACCAACTCTGTATGGTAATTTCAACACCCGACTTAATTACAAACGATTAAGTCTCGACGCGGTATTTACATATAGTTATGGCAACGAAGTGTATAACTACTACCGTCGAAACCTGGAGTCGGGATCCGACTTCAGCAACCAGACCCTGGCGATGTTGCGTCGCTGGACGGGTGAAGGACAATCAACAGAAATTCCCCGTGCGGTATTTGGCGATCCTATGGAAAATTCACGCTTCTCCGATCGATGGATTGAAGATGGATCGTACCTCCGGTTTAAAAATCTGACGATATCCTACGAACTTCCGATGAGTAGTGAGTTTATCGAAGGTTTGAGTGTTTGGGCATCGGCCGAAAATATCTATACCTGGAGTTCTTACCTGGGCGTTGATCCCGAAGTTGCCGCTGGCAATTCGGTGTTCGATCAGGGAATCGACATTGGTTTATTGCCTCCGACCCGATCGTTCTCACTGGGTGTTAAGATTAATCTGTAATTATTTTCCTGAAAAAAATATTGATATGAAGAAGATAAGCAAACTACTCGTGGCAATTCTGTTTTCCGTGACCTGCTTTTCCAGCTGCGAAAGCCTGCTGGAAGTAGACTCAGACCGGTTGGTGTTTGAGAAAAATCACGGGATGAACGCCTCCAACGATACGCTGTACTCGATGTTTGGTGTGTTTTCGCAATTGCAGAAACTGGCTGATAGCTACATCGTGTTGGGTGAACTTCGGGGCGACCTGATGGAGGTGTCCGAAACTTCCGGTCGTTTCCTGAAAGAAGTGAATACCTTCGATTTCAGCACCAATAACCCGTACAGTTCAAATATCCGCGATTACTATTCGGTGATCAACAACTGTAACTATATTATTGAAAATATCGACACTACGGTGGTAAATAAAGCCGAAAAGGTGATGTATAAAGTATACGCTGCCTCCAAAGCTATCAGAGCGTGGACCTATATGCAGATGATGCTGAACTTTGGTGAGGTAACTTATTACGAAAAACCCTTGCTTACACTCGAAGATGCTTTTGGCGATTACCCGGTTTACCGCAGTATGGATGAGCTTGCACCGGTATTAATTCAGGATTTAACTCCCTGGAAGGATACTCCAAAGCCACAGTTTGGCAACTTGCATGCTTATAACTCACGTAACTCCTTCTTTCCTGTACGGTTTTTACTGGGCGACTTGTACCTGTGGACCGGCAAATACGAACAGGCGGCCAACGAATACCGCGATTTGATGTTCTACGATAGGGTGTTGCTCAATTCGGCATTCCGTTCGTCGTATCAGGTGGTGAATAATGCATTTTCAGGTTCGGCTAATTACGGATGGAATCAGGTTTTCGATTTCAGTTCGTCCGAACATATTACTAAATTAGTTGCTTCAAACGAGTATGAACGAAATTTCACACTCGATAGTTTAGTGTTGCAAGGTCAATTGATTCCTTCGGCTAAAAGTATTACCAACTGGACGACACAGGTTTATGTTGAAAACCTGAGGCTCGATACGGTGGGTGATCTTCGGATGCGTGGATCGGTGTTTAACGATTTTTCGATCGAAAATCCGGAAGCCGATCAGTATGTAATCGGCAAGTTTTCGGAAATGAATTCCGATGATTACGATACCCGCCAAATTGTGCTCTATCGTGCGGCTACCCTTTACCTGCGGTATGCCGAAGCAGTTAACCGACTGGGCAAACCCCGTCTGGCTTTTGCAGTGCTCAAGAACGGCCTTAAAGCGGCTACAATCTCCAGCTCGTTGTTAGTTCCGGTGACCGAAAAAGATTCAATTCTACCGAATTATATGAATTTTGCTGATTCGCGTTTTGATGCTAATATTGGTGTCCGTGCCCGTGGTTTAGGATTTCCTGAACGCGATACTACCTATTTTGTTATTCCACGTTCGATTACCGATTCGGAGGAACTGATGAATTATGTGGAAGATAAAATTATGGAAGAAGCAGCTTTAGAACTGGCATTTGAAGGAAATCGTTTTCACGACCTGATGCGGGTGGCTATACGCCGTAACAACAACAGTTACCTGGCCGACCGGGTTGCCGCCAAGCATACACAGAATAAAGAAGCTATTCGTTCAAAATTAATGGATCGTAAGAACTGGTATTTAAAGAAATAAGTTGTAGTTAACCCTGAAAGGATGTGTTCGGTCGGTATCTGAATGCATCTTTTCTGTTTTAATCGTGTTGGAAAATGCAGGGGAGTATTCTTGTTTAGATGTGATGTGTACTTCGCATTTATTTAAACACTGTTGTAAATGAAGATGAAAAAGAAATTAGCAAGTGTAGTTTTGCTGGCAGCCATCGTTGTTTCGTTGCCGGCGCAGCAGGTGTTCAAAGTTGACAATCCGGATTTTAAAAAAAGTCCGTTCACCGGGATGACGCGTGAACATTGGAAAGATGCCGCAAGGTATATGCTCGAAGGAGCTTTTGGCTATGTGAAAACCATCGACGATCCGATGAAGTTTCCTAAACAGCATGCGATTACCTATCCGCGCAACGAAGGTCAGGTGCCTACCGAGAAGCTGGAAGGCTTGAGTCGTACCTTATTTGTGGCTGCTCCCTTGCTTATGGAGGAGCCTGAACTCACACTGAATGGGGTGAAGGTTGCCGATTACTATCGCCATCAGCTCACGAATCTGGTAACAGAGGGCCATCCTTCGTTTATTCGTCACCGTGCCCGCAATGGTGGCCCCAGTCAGAATTTGGTAGAGTTCGGAGCTATCGCCATTTCGTTGTTTACGGCTCCTGAAGTGCTTTGGAATCCGCTTCCTAAGGCCGAAAAAGATAAACTGGCCGCATTGATGCTCAGTTATGCCGATGGTCCGACTGTGGATTCAAACTGGAAATTCTTCAATATTTTTGTGTTGAGTTTTTTCGATATGCAGGGCTACGAGGTGAATAAAAAGTTGCTGGTAGAATACCTCGATCGTTCGCTGAAGCATTACCGGGGCGAAGGGTGGTACAACGACAGTCCGGCCTTCGATTATTATTCGATGTGGGCGTTTCAGATGTATGGTATTTTGTGGGCCGACTTTTATGGAAATAAACATTATCCTGATCAGGCCCGGAAGTTCACCGAGAATTTTGCCGATTTAAAGGATAATTATCCCTATTTGTATGCCCGCGATGGAAAAATGATTATGTGGGGACGTAGTATTGCCTATCGGTATGCGGCGGCTACACCTTTCTTACTGATGGGACTTGAGAACGATCCTTCGACCAATTGGGGTTGGATGCGACGCATTGCTTCGGGTAATTTGCTGCAGTTTTTCGAACATCCTGAATTTATGGAAGATGGAGTGCCTACCCTGGGTTTTTACGGGCCTTTTGAACCGGCTACCCAAATGTATAGTTGCCGGGGTAGTGTGTATTGGGGCGGGAAGGTGTTTTTAGGATTATTGGTGCCTGCTTCTCATCCATTCTGGAATGAAAAAGAAAATGAAGGAGCCTGGAAAAAAGAGCTTAAAAAGGGAAAGGTGTATACAAAATTTCAGCCCGGATCGGAGATTTTAATAACCAACTATCCCAATATTGGTGCGTCGGAGGTTCGTGCCTGGTGTCATGAAACAGTGGCGGGTGATTGGCAGAAATTCCGGAGCACGGAGAATTATAACCGCTTGTCGTACAACAGTGCGTTTTTGTGGCAGGCCGATGGTAAAAATGGCGAAGTGGCTATGAATTACCTTACGAAAAATGCAAAAGGTGAATGGGAAGCTTTACGTTTGTATACCTTCCGCAGTTTTACCGGAGGAGTTTACCGCCGCGAAGCCGTTCTCGAAACCAACCGTGCGTTGCGTTATTCGCTGAACGAAACCATGCTTCCCGATGGTATTTCCCGCAACGACACGGTGTTTTCGCCGGTGGATACCGAAATCAGGCTGGGACATTATGCGTTGCCGGTACTCGATAAGCCGGTTAAAAAGGAAATTCGTAAAATAGGAAAACAAAGGTTTTATAGTATCGACAATGGGTATTACACGTTATCAATGGCTGTAAATTCTAATTTTAGCAAGATGGAGTTTGTTGAAACTACCGGCTTGCACCCCGAAGCGCCCAACAGTGTTGTTATTAATGCTGTGGCCAGCGTAAAGGCGGGTGAACCATTGCCGTTACAGTCGAAAATGCTGTGGAAAAAGAAATAGTGGTTAGTGGTTAACGGTTAACCACTAACCGTTATTTTCTCTTATTTTTCTCCAGCCATTCCTTTGGTGTTATTCCAAATTCATTTTTAAAACACCGGCTGAAGTATTTTGGATCACCGAAACCAACCGAGTAAGCAATTTCCGATATATTTCCGATGTTATTTGCCAACATCTGTAACGAATGTTTCATTCGTACACTTCGAATAAACTCTCCCGGCGATAAGCCCGTAAGCGACTTTAGTTTCCGGTGTAAGGTCGATTTGGAGGTCGACATTTCCTCAGCAAACTGGTCGAAATCAAAAGCCTCATCGGCCAGTTTTTCTTCTACCACTTTTACAGCCTGTTTCAAAAACACCTCGTCAATTGAGTTATACTCCATCGACGAAATATTGATTTCCTGTCCCTGTTTGAAACTTTCTACCTTTTGATTACGCTTTCCAATCAGGTTTTTAACCCGTGCGTTGAGTACAGCCAGCTCAAAAGGTTTCGAAATAAAGGCATCAGCCCCGGCATTATAACATTCTATCCTGTCTTCAGCCGTGTTTTTGGCTGTAAGCATCAACACATTGATGTGGCTCGTGTTTACATCGTTCTTAATTATTTTGCAAAAAGTAAGTCCATCCATTTCCGGCATCATCACATCGCTTATAATCAAATCGATTTCATGTTCACGTATCAGTTGCAAAGCCTGTAAGCCATTTTCGGCTCTGTATATCGTATAATGTTCTTTGAAATGATCGGCTATCAGTTGATTCAATTCTTTATTATCTTCCACGATAAGCACACTGAAATCTTTTTGGGCTGTTAAGGTCTCAGTTGTGTCCGTTTCGTTGGCTTCAAAAGCTTCTTTATCGGCAATCTCATCTTCAGCCGCTTTCTCTTGTGTCGAATAGGCATTGCTATTCACCGGGATCTCGATGGTGAACACCGAGCCTTCTCCAAAAACGCTGTTTACCTCAATCTTCCCGTGATGGATTTGAAGCAGATCCTGTGTGAGCGACAGACCGATACCATGGCTTTGGCTCTGATCGGAAGTGCTACTAATATAAAAACGCTTGAAGATATGAGGCAAGTCGTTTTCAGGAATACCACTACCGGTATCGGATACCGAAAGGCGCATGATTACATCGTCCTTGCGGGGTACAAAACTTGTTTTAACTGCAATAGCCCCCCCCGCAGGGGTGTATTTAAAGGCATTCGAAAGTACATTGTATACAATTTTATCCAGCTTGTCGGGGTCGAACCAGGCAGCATAACTATCGTATTGGATATCTACTGAAAACTGAATTCGTTTTTCTTCAACCTGCGGTTGGAAGTTCGACTGGCAAATGTTGCGAATAAACGCTACAATGTCGCTTTGAACCACCTTTAGCTTCATGTTCCCGGTTTCAGTTTTTCGAAATACCAGAATTTGCTTTATTAACCGTTTAAGCCTCACCACATTTTCTTTCATAATGTCGAATTGTACCGAATGTGCACTCAATTGTTTTTGCAAACTCTCGATCTGAAGCATTATGATAGTAAGCGGTGTGAGTAATTCGTGCGAAATATTCGTAAAATACCGAAGTTTTATCTGGGTAAGTTCTTCGGTCTTTTCTTTGTCGATAAGCGAAATTTTAAGTTCATTGCGAAGCCGGATACGATTGGCCACATTGATTGAAATAATATAACTGAGGCTGATTGCGGTTAGTACGTACAGTAAGTAGGCCCACCAGCTTTGGTACAGAGGCGGATTGATATGGATGCGAAGTGAAGTTACCTCGTCGCTCCATACCCCGTTCTCGTCGCTCGATCGCACTTCAAAAAGATAAGTTCCGGGTTTAAGATTGGCATAATTAACAAATCGGCGGTTATTGCCAACGTAGTTCCAGTCTTTGTCGATTCCCGACATCCGATAGGCATACTGAATTTTGCGGGCAGTATAATAATCGGGTGAACTGAATTCAATACCGATAGTGCTTTCGGTGTGTTTAAGCTCAATTTGGTTGTTCAGAGGATCAAAATGTTCACCCTGACGAATGTCAAAAAGCGAACGGTTTTGAATCATAATGTCCGATATTTTTACTTTTACTTTCGACCGGCCTGTGTTGATGGCCTGTAAAGCAGGGTCGATGAGGCATAAGCCATTGTTTCCTCCGAAAAGCAATTCGCCGGATCGCAGTTTTAACGTTGCATTTTTAAAAAAGGCACTTACTAAAATTCCGTCGGCAGTCGAGTAATAGTTGGAAGCATGCGATTTAGGATTGTACCGGATAATTCGTTTCAGGGTAGTTAGCCATATATTTCCCTGATTGTCTTCAAGTATGTCCAATAATCCTTCTTCCGAAATTCCATAGGTATTACTTATTTCCTCGGCAATGTCCTTGTCGGGATTGTACATATACACACCACCTTCTTTTGTAGCGATATAAATCAATCCGTTTTGCTGACAAAGAATGCTTTGTACGCTCATGCTTTCGTAGGAGTCAATTTGTAAAGCAATCTTTTGTTGGGTCCATTTCCCTCCTTTTTTCTCAAAAACAAACAATCCGTCTTTTTCTGTTCCAACCCAGATACGCCCACGTGAATCGTGGTTGATGTCGTTTATAAATCGGATTTGATTGGATACCAGGTGAGTATGGCCCGACAAATCGTACGAAAAAATTCCGTTGGCAGTGCCTATCCACATCGTTCCGGAAGCATCTTCGTGGAAATCGGTTATAGAGAAACTCTCGGCAGGTTCCTGAAGGTAGGTGGTTGAAAGGTGTTGCAACGATCCATTGTCGGAAGGTGTAAAGCGGTGAAAGAAATGATCTCCTTCGCTGGCAACCCATAGCGTATTCGTTTTTGTGTGATAGGTCAATGCAATAATGGACCCCTGTCGTCGTAGAACCGGATCGTCGGGGCGAACAACCGTGCCGGTGGCAGCATTAAAATAAAACAATCCTACCCGGTTAATTACCAGGTATAGCTGCTTATCGCGGGTTTCGGCAAATCGGGTAACATATGGTTCAGCGTTGAAAGCACGTACCTGTTTCAGATCGTAATTCTTTACGGGAAGGCGGTTATAGTCCATCTGAAAAACCCCTTCGCCTACCGATCCTAACCACAGGTTATTATTTCGGTCGCTTACTATCGAGTGGAACAGTTGATAATCGCCACTTCCAAAAAGATGTTTGGAACCGGTAACTACGTATTCGCTTCCTTTTTTCTCAATCGAACGCAAACCAGAATAAGTTACCACCCACAATTTCCCGTTCTTATCTTCAGTGATGCTATACGAAATGTCGTCAATTGTTGCCGTCGACAGCGTAGAGGGATTCAGCTTTTCAAACCGAAAGCTGCCGGGCTTATCCACTTTCATTTTGAAGATTCCATCGCCCCAGGTTAGAACCCAGTATTCGCCCCGGCTATCCTGAAGCATCTGAAAGGGATTGTTTTTAGTACCTACAGCAGGTGCAGCAACTATCTTTTTTCCGTCGGGAGATATCATACACAATCCATGACCCCAGAATGAAATCCAGATATTGCCCAAGCTATCTTTATAAATATTATTTACGGTGTTGCCCGGAAGTTTTAACGGCGAATCGGAATCGGTCGAATAACGTACAAATTCCTCCGTTTGCGGATTCATTCGCAAAACTCCGTAATCGGTAGTGCCTATCCACATCATCCCTTCGTTGTCGAGCAACATACTGTTGACCCGTTCATTATTGATGTACTTATTGTCGAGAGAGTGAATAGTGAACGAAGAGTTGTCGATAATATTAACCCCTTCGGAGGTAGCTACCCAGATACGGTTCTGATTATCTTCGGAAATAAACTGAATTTCATTGCTGGTAAGCTTTCCGGGAGTTTGCGGGCTCGACCGGAATACCTTCATGTCGTAGCCGTCGAACCGGCTGAGCCCATCGCGGGTGCCAAACCACATATACCCTTTGCTGTCGTGATACAACCGGTTTACCGAGTTAGAAGGTAATTTATCGTTGTAAAGAAAGCGCTCGAATCCGGGTGTTCCAGTTGAGGCTGCCAGCCAGGCTGGTAGGAAAAAGAGGATCAGAAGCAGAAGTAGTGAGTGTTTCTTCATGTTTCGAAAGTTTTCAACAAAGATACAAAAAAAGGAGGTACAGTTCCCTTTTGCAGGTGACTGTACCTCATAGTTAACAAAAAATGGAGTCGATTAGTTGTAGGTCAACTCCCGAAGTAGGCGTTCAGCTCCCCCGATTTTATCCATTACATAGAGCATGTACCGAACGTCCACATTGATTGTGCGTTGCAATTCGGGTTCAAAAACGATATCGCCGCTCATGGCTTCCCAATTGCCATCGAAAGCCAATCCCAGTAATTCGCCTTTTCCGTTGAAAATCGGACTGCCTGAGTTTCCGCCAGTAATGTCGTTGGTGCTAAGGAAATTAACAACCAATTTGCCATAAGCATCGGCGTAAGGGGCCACATCTTTGTTTTCAAGACTTTGTTTCAGTTTTACCGGAACGTCGAACTCCATATCGCCCGGGATTTCTTTTTCCAGAATGCCCCGGCTGGTAGTGTAATAATTATAGGTAACTGCATCGGCAGGTTCGTAACCCTTCACAGTACCATAGGTAAGTCGCATGGTGAAGTTGGCGTCGGGGTAGGTTTTGATCCCTTTTTCTTTATTTATTTCGAGTAATCCTGCTTCGAAAAGCCGTTCGGCATTCCGGATAGCGGCATAACTTTCGGTAATGTCCTTCGTGTCGAAGGTAGCCAGCTTTTCGTGTACTGCATTAAGAAAAAGTAATGCCGGATCTTTTTTTACGTTAATTTTGCCCGATTTTAGAGCTTTTACAAACTTCTCCTTCGTGCTAAAAATCGATTTGGCAAACAAGGTTTTAGCATAGGCAGCATAGTTGCCTTTGAATTTTTTGTCGATTTCGGCATAAAACGAAGGAAGGTCGGTTGCATCGACATGCTTACGATAGGTTTCAAGCATTACAGCCAGAGTTGCTTCGTCCACCCCGGGATAATAATCTTTGTACACTTCTTCGGCACGGGCCATTGCCTTCTCTTTTTCGGTGGCAGAAGTAGCAATATTGGCCAGACTACCGGCAATACGGGGCATTTCGGCTCCCGAAAGCAAAGCTTCACGCAAATAAGAACCTGCACGAAGCGAACGGTATACTTTTTCGTTGTGTTGTTCCAGTGTACTGAGTACCGATCCGTATTTTTGGGTGCGTGCCGGACTGGCAGCTACCCATGTTGCAAAATCGCTTTCCAGTTCTTGTTTGCGTTTTAATACATCCAGCTTCGCTATGGCACTGTTCATTCCGATACTGTTTTTCCAGTAGTTTGAACTGCCGGCATACTTGCTTGCATAGGCAATATTAATCGCTTCGTTGTTTTTCATAAACGATTTCCAAACATCCTGTTTGGCACCGCGAACATCGATACGGGCCTGGTTGGTAGCCTGTGTGCGGTTGCGGATTCCCCAGGAAGTAAGATACCGTGAAGTGCTGCCCGGATTTCCCATAATAAATGCGAAATCGCCCGATTTAACACCTTTGGTGCTAATGGTTGCAAACCGTTTGGGTTTATAGGGGACATTATCTTTTGAATATTCTACCGGTTTGTTGTCGGTACTGGCATAAACACGAAATACAGAATAATCGCCGGTATGGCGGGGCCACATCCAGTTGTCGGTGTCGCCACCAAATTTTCCAATGGAAGTAGGTGGGGCATGTACAAAACGGATGTCCCTGAATTCTTCGTATTGGAAAACGTGATATTCGTTGCCAGCATACATTGCTTTCACCTGAACCAGGTAGGAATTATCTTTCTCAAACTCTTTTTTGATAACGGTTGTTACCGAGTCGAGGGTTTGCCGGCGTTTCTCCGGAGTCATCGATTCGTCGACGGTAGCCAGTACGCGGGCGGTTATGTCGGTAGTGCTTACCAGAAATTTTACAGTAAGCCCCGGCGCAGGTATTTCATCTTTTAGTTCCTTAGCCGTAAAGCCATCGCGCAGGTAATTGTGCTCCACTGAACTAAGTCGCTGAATGGCTCCATAACCACAGTGGTGATTGGTGAAAATCAGCCCCTGATTCGAAACGGCAATTCCGGTGCATCCACCTCCGAAAACAATTACAGCATCTTTCAGACTGACGTCCGATTCACTGTAGATTTCGTTGGCCTGCATTTCGCAACCCAATGCCTGCATTTTTTGAATATTCTCTTTTACCGATGACAGCATCCACATGCCTTCATCAGCTCTGGCGGTAAAGAATGATAGTATCAATACCGTGGTTACTAGCGTTTTCTTCATTATAAGTTGTTATGTATGGATAATTACTGAAAAAGAATGCAAATTTACAATAAACTTTTTAGATAGACAGTTGTCGTTTTGCTTTTTGGAGCTATTACCGTTTTTTTTTGATGTTGCTTTAGAAATGTTTCAACTTTTCGGTTAATTTTACGTTAATATTACAATGATTCAATTAAGAATTTCAGAGAAACAATTTTTTGTTTGAAACGAGGCTGGTTTGCCATCTGAGTTTCATCCGGCTTATTGTTTTAAAAATAAAACAGGTATGAAAACACGACATTTTACCTTAGTCCTATTACTTTCAGTGACCGTCAACAGTTTGATTGCTCAGACTTTTGAAGAATACAAAAAACAACAGCAGCAACAAATGCAGCAATTTGCCCAAAAACAACAGGAGGGCATCGAAAAACTACGGAAAGAATATGCCGATTATGTGGCTAAGCGCGACAAAGAATGGCAGGATTATCTTACTAAAGAATGGGAGCGATACGAGGTATTTACAGGGAAGAAAGCTCCCGAACGCCCCAAACCTACCACCATCCCCGCCTACGTGCCTCCGGTAAAAGTGCTGGCTCCCGATGTGGATCCGGTAACTCCAACTGTAACCAAAAGGGATCCGGAAAAACCTGTGACTGTACCCGATAAACCGGTGAAGGATCCGGTAAAGCCGGTAACTGTGCCCGATAAGCCGGTAGTTGTAGCCGATAAACCGGTGGAAGAGCCAACAAAGCCAATCTCTCAGCCCACCATAATCCCGCAACCCGCTCCACGGCCGGCGCCCGTTCCTCCTGTACCACAGGTGGTTG
>CAZLHC010000004.1:0-107260 GCA_964559265.1 uncultured Paludibacter sp.
GAAAGCGGGTGCAAAAGTAGAGACTTTTTTTTATTCCTGCAAGTGTTTGAGAAAATAAAATCAATAAAAATTTGAATTATTTTTTATATAGCTAAGGTTCAGGCATATAAAAATCCGGTTATTTTTCATACTTTTGTAATCATATGATGAATGAGATACCAGAACTGATTTTGAAAGGTGTGCTTATCGGCCTCTTTATATCGGTCCCCATGGGGCCAATAGGCATGTTATGTATACAACGTACCCTGAATCGGGGTCGAAAGTATGGGGTTGTCACCGGTCTGGGTGCCTCTACCTCCGATGTGATCTACCTTATTGTTGCACTTTTCTTCGTTGGATTTGTGCTCGACTTCCTCACGCACTACCAGCAACTGATTCAATTATTGGTAAGCACAATTGTAATAGCATTTGGTTGGTTCATCTTTCGAAGTAATCCGTCGACCCAGCCCCTACCCCATCAACGAAGCGAGCAAAGCTTGTTTCGCGACTACTTGTCGTCGCTGATGCTTACCCTTTCGAATCCCTTAATATTATTTGTACTTATTGCCCTGATTGCCCGATTTGAATTCTTGAACGAACATACAACTATCCTAAACCATATAATAGGTATAGGATCGGTAGTTGCGGGTGCACTTCTTTGGTGGAATATCTTAACCTTATTGGTAAGCAGGTTCAAACATCGTTTCAGTTATTATGGCTTAAAACTCCTCAACCGAACCGTAGGTATTCTTCTCGCAATAATCGGACTCGTCGGACTTTTGTTCAACACCTATGGTTCGTGATAAAATAATTGCCGATTCTGAACAATAATGTATCTTTGCAGTTAAATTCTTAAGATATATCGTATTGAAACGAGCGTGTTTGAGCCAATCGTCCCGGCTTATAGCCATAAAGCACCTGAGTTCTGTACGTCAATTTAAAAAAAACATTACCGTATGAAACTCCGCTTATCGCCAACCACGTGGCATAATATTGTAAAAGGAAGCCTATTTCTGGGAGTGGTAATTATTATCTCTTACCTTCTACCCAATCAGAATTCGTTCAAGTATCAGTTTGAAATCGGAAAACCCTGGTCGTACGACCTCATTACTGCCTCCTTCGACTTTCCTGTATATAAAGGTGATGTGCAGGTTCAGAAAGAGAAAAAAGCAGTTCTGAAGGATTTCATACCATATTATAAGAAGGACACGACAGTTTCATCCCGTCAATTTCAACGTTTCCTGAACGATTACAGAAAAAATACGGGTTCGCAATTAATCCCTGCCGAATACCTTCGTAATCATTGGGAAACTATATACAATGCAGGCATACTAAGTGCCGAACAGTTGGAATACCTCCGGCTGGAAAATATTGAACGAATCAACTACATCACTCCCGACAAAGTGGTACATACTCTAAGCCGCGATGAGGTGTACACCCCCAAAACAGCTTATGAAGCTATCATAAATCAGATTCCTTCTACCGCCGAAAATTACAACCTTAACTTATACCTGGTTGAAAATTTGCATTACGACAGCGTAATTAATGAATTGTCGCGGAAAGAGGTACTGAAAAATCTCTCACTGACCTCCGGAATGATCCAGGCCGGTGAGCGTATTATCGATCGTGGAGAAATTGTAACCGAGGAACTCTTTCGTATTTTAAATTCGATGAAAATTGAATTCGATAAAAAGGAACAAACCAATTTCAACCGATCTTACCTGGTAATTGCAGGTGAAGTGCTGCTGATAACCGGGTTAATCGTTTTGTTTTTCCTGTACCTCAGCTTATTTCGTCCGCGCTTGTTCGACAATTTAAATCACCTGGTATTTATAAATCTACTTATATTAATAGTAATCGCACTGGCATCATCAGTAATTCAATATACTTCGGTAAGTTATTTTGTACTTCCGTATGCCTTACTGCCGGTTATAGTACGGGTATTTTTCGATTCCCGAACAGCTTTGTTTGCCCATCTGATTGCCATGATGATTATTTCGCTGATTGTCGACAATGCATTTCAGTTTCTGATTATCCAGATAGCAGTAGGTATGACTGCTGTTTCGAGTTTAAAAGACATGACACAACGTTCGCAGTTAACGCATACGGCGCTGCTAATCTTTGTTTCGTATCTGTTAGTGTACCTATCGCTTGAATTAATTAGTGAAGGAGATTTACGACGGGTTAATTGGGAGAACCTGGTATATTTTGCAATTAGTAGTGGTTTTATCTTATTTGCTTATGTATTGATTTATATTTTCGAAAAGCTGTTTGGGTTAATTTCAGCGGTTACCCTTCTCGAATTAACCAATGTAAACAGCGACCTGATGATGCAATTTGCCGAACGTGCACCCGGCACCTTCCAGCACACCTTACAAGTTTCCAACCTGGCAACCGAAGCAGCAAAGAAAATCGGGGCCAACAGCTTATTGGTACGCACGGGTGCTTTGTATCACGATATCGGTAAAATGAAACATCCTGAATTTTTTATCGAAAATCAGCTCGGAGGACCCAATCCATTGAGCATGATGGATTTTGAGGCTGCAGCACGGGTCATTATCGGGCATGTAAACGACGGAATTGAAATTGCCAAAAAGGAACATTTGCCTGAACAGATTATCCACTTTATCGGTACTCATCATGGATTAAGTAAAACGCGTTATTTTTATAATGCTTTTATCAATGCCAATCCGGATATAAAACCGAATGATGAACTATACACCTATCCGGGGCCGCTTCCCGATACGAAAGAAACCGCCATTCTGATGATGGCCGATGCAGTGGAAGCGCGTGCCCGCAGTTTGAAGGTATATACGGAGGATAGCATCAACGACTGTGTGGAAAGTATGATAAACAGTCAGATTGCTGATGGTCAATTTAAAGAAGCCCCCATCAGTTTCAGGGATGTTGAAACTGTGAAGGCTATCTTTAAAGAAAAAATAATGAATATGTATCACACACGGATTGTATACCCCGAAGTGAAAAGATAGAGATTAGTGGGTGCAGGCAGATGATTCCACACTAACCACTAATCAATCAAGACAGCGCTTGTTCAATATCAGCTTTGATATCGTCGATATGTTCGATTCCAACCGAAATGCGCAATAATCCGGGCTCAACACCTGCTGTTTTCTGATCTTCGGGCGAAAGTTGCTCATGAGTTGTAGCTGCCGGATGAATAATCAGCGTTTTTGCATCACCCACATTGGCCAGGTGACTAATCAACTTCAATTTATCGATAAATTGATTTGCTTTTTCGGCATCGCCTCTTAATTTAAAGGTCAACACCCCACCAAAACCGCGCTGAAGATATTTTAAAGCATTTACGTGCGTAGCGCTGCTTTTAAGTCCGGGATAGTTGACATAGTCAATCGCCGGATGTTGTTCGAGCCATTTAGCCAAATCAATTGCGTTGGATGCAATTCGTTCGGTACGCAACGATAGCGTTTCGAGTCCCTGGATTAACAGGAACGAGTTGAAGGGTGAAATTGCATTTCCCCAGTCGCGCAACCCTTCGACACGGGCGCGTATGTTGAATGCAATATTGCCAAATGGCCCATTGAAACCAAACACATCCCAGAATACTAATCCGTGATAACCATCTGAAGGTTCGGTGAATGCCGGGAATTTTCCGTTACCCCAGTTGAACTTACCACTATCGATAATGACACCACCAACAGAAGTACCATGTCCGCCAATCCATTTTGTTGCCGATTCGACCACTATTGCAGCGCCATGCTCAATCGGACGGAACCAGGCTCCACCGGCACCAAAGGTATTATCCACTACCAGCGGAATGTCGTATTTATTGGCAACAGCCGCCAGCGCATCAAAATCGGCCACATCCAGTCCGGGGTTTCCAATCGTTTCAATATACAACGCTTTGGTATTTTCGTCAATAAGCTTTTCAAAAGAAGCAGCCTCGTCGGTTTCGGTGAAGCGTACTTCCACACCCAGACGTTTAAACTGAACTTTAAACTGATTGTAGGTACCTCCGTACAGATGGGATGAAGATACAAAATTATCGCCGGCCTGTATAAAGTTGTTCAACGCAATAAACTGTGCCGATTGGCCCGACGAAGTTGCCAGTGCACTAACTCCACCTTCTAAAGCGGCAACCCGCTTTTCGAACACATCGGTGGTAGGATTCATCAGGCGGGTGTAGATATTTCCGAATTTGCGCAGGGCAAATAAATCGGCACCATGCTGTGCATCGTCGAAAACATACGAACTGGTTTGGTAAATGGGCACTGCCCGCGAGTTAGTGGTTTTATCAACTTCTTGTCCTGCATGTACCTGCAGGGTTTCAAATTTTAATTCTGACATAATATTACTTTAATTGTTAGTTGTTAATGGTTAATTGTTAATGCCATATAAATCAGCCTTACCCGATAATTACTAATTGATAATTAATAATTAACAATTACAGAGGGTATTCCTCAAAAGCATACAACAAAGTAGACAGATAGCGCTCACCGGTATCGGGCAATAGAACAACGATAGTCTTGCCTTTGTTTTCCGGCCGAAGTGCCAGTTGCGTGGCAGCATAGGCAGCAGCTCCACTGGAAATTCCAACCAGCATCCCTTCTTCGCGACCCAATTGGCGGGCAGTAAGAATTGCCTGATCATTGGTCACAGGGAAGATTTCGTCGACAACTTCAGGATTGAAATTTTTGGGTATAAAACCTGCACCAATTCCCTGAATCTTGTGAGGGCCAGGATTTCCGCCTGAAAGTACCGGCGAATCGGTTGGCTCTACCGCTACAATCTGCACCTCTGGATTATACGCTTTCAGAGTGGCACCTACTCCACTAATTGTACCACCGGTTCCCACACCTGCTACAAAAATATCGACTTTTCCATCGGTATCCTTCCAAATCTCCTGGCCGGTAGTTGTACGGTGAATCTCCGTATTGGCCGGATTTTCGAATTGCTGTGGGATAAATGCTGCTGAACTTTCGTCAGCTATGGCTTGTGCACGTGCAATTGCTCCTTTCATCCCTTCCGCTCCCGGAGTCAAAACTATATTGGCACCCAATGCTTTCAACAGATTACGACGCTCCACACTCATCGTCTCGGGCATCGTGAGGGTAAGCTTGTACCCCTTTATTGCGGCTACAAACGCCAGTCCGATTCCGGTATTCCCGCTGGTGGGTTCCACGATCTCTACACCTGGCTTCAGAATTCCTTTTGCTTCTGCATCTTCGACCATAGCCAGCGCAATACGTTCTTTCACGCAACCCAGTGGGTTGAACAATTCGAGTTTTGCAACCACTGTTGCTTCCAGGTTACGTTTAACCGCGTAATTCGATAATTGTACCAGCGGAGTGTTGCCCACCAGTTCTGTCAGATTTTTTGCTATTCGTGCCATAGAATTTTTTGTTTTAGTTTTTCGATACTGCAAAAGTAGGGCATCTGCAACTAACTCACAATAATACTATAACGGTATTTACATACCTCATTTATGGTATTTTAAAACGAAAATTGAATGGTTGCCAGAAAATTGGTTCCTGCCTGTGGAAAATAGCGCAGATCGTTTTCCCGCTTTCCGTCCAGGTAATACGAATACCACACATACCCATTCGAGACATAACGTTCGTTGAATACATTATTTACCGTAAGCTGAAAGTCGAGTGATTTAAGTTTTGGTAATTCGAGGGTATACCCTGCCGACATATTAGTTACAAAATAAGAAGGTATCGAACGATCGTCGGAACTGGTATTATCAATATACTGTTTACCAACGTACTGCGAAATCAACGCAAGCCGGAGGCCCTTAAAATCGCCGGCGAAATCGAACGAAATCCGGCTATTAGCGATCACCCGGGGCGAATATGCAATATTGGTGGTACCCAATGCTGTGCTCCTGGCATCTATCCAGTTCCAGTCGGCATCGTATACATCGACATCCTGCTCGGTAAAATTAAGAATTTTATTCTGGCTGAGAGTCACACTTCCATCCCATTTCAACCAGTTGAGTGGTTTCCAGGCGCCCATTAACTCAATTCCCCTTCGGTAACTGTCGGGAATATTCGACGTAAGCAACTCGCCTATTTCACTTATCTTACCGGTAAGAATTAATTGATTACGGTATTGCATCCAATAAAGATTAGCTCCCAGACTCAACCCGGCCGACTGGAAACGGTAGCCCACTTCGAGATCGTTCAGGGTTTCGTGGGTAGGTTTCTCATCCGGCCCGGCTTCGGTATAGTTATTTCGGTTGGGTTCACGATTGGCAATCGAATACGACGCATACAAGTCGTGACCTTTAGCCATGCGGTAGGTAAGTCCGGCCTTTGGATTGAAAAAATGGAAAAAATGAGACTGGTCGATACTCCGCATCGCCTGATTATCTTCATCGTATTTATCGTCACTTCCAGCCATAGTATGACGAATATACCGATACTGAGCATCGGCATTTAAAAATAACGATGGTAGAACTTCAGCAGTAATTTTTGCGTACACGTTAGCATCCTCTTTTACACCATTATTGCGATACCAATCCTTCCCGATCGATAAATCGGATGCGTTGCGTACCCAGGTTACTTTTCCGTAGTGATCGCCATCGTACCGATTAACTGCACCTCCTACACTGGCGCTAAGCAATTTACCAATATAATTTAACGACCAGGTAAGTCCATAAAAATGATTATCGAGCCATTTCTGACGAACTAAATCAGTTTTTTTAAGTGCCACACCCTCCACAACCGGAGCTTCTATCCCATATTCGGCATACTTACGATCTTGTTTATAATCTTCGTAATACCCCAAACCTCGTGTATAATGTGCTGCCACATTTAGATTGAACGAAGGGGTGAGCCGCTGCAACCAGTGAAGCTGGTAGTGCGTCTGTGCGTAATTATCGGTCTGATTATCGTAATATTTCATCGTTCCGTTTTCATCAAAATAAACACCCAACTCGTTAAACCTGCGGTTGGTAGCCATATTCTCGACACTTACTCCATTCCAGGCCTGGTAGGTTTTTTCGTTTCCCCCGAAGGTAATTAACTTAAGCGTCGTTTTTTCACCATAATATCCACCGGTAAAATACCACGATTTCATATCCACCGATGCCCGTTCGATATAGCCATCGGAAGTGACATTCGACAAACGCATATCAAAAGCCCACTGATCGTGTAGGAGGCCGGTACCTGCCTTAAGCATATTTTTATTGGTATTGAACGAACCCAGGGTTGTAGCTATTTCGGCATAGGGATCTTGTTTCAACTGCTCGGTCTGCATGTTTATACTCGCACCAAAGGCAGCTGAACCGTTGGTCGACGTACCCACTCCCCGCTGCACCTGCACCGACGAAAGGGAGGAAGCAAAATCGGGCATGTTCACAAAAAACACCGTATGCGACTCGGCATCGTTGAGCGGTATACCATTCACCGTGATATTTACCCGGTTGGCATCGGTACCCCGAATTCGAAAACCGGTATAACCAATCCCGGTCCCTGTTTCGGAAGTTGCAACAAATGAGGGTGATAAAGCCAGTAAAAAAGGAATATCCTGACCGGTATTCCGACGCGCAATTTCACCTGCTGCCAGGGTAGTATACGATACAGCCGATTTTTCGTTCGCCCGAATTGAAGTCACTGTAATTTCTTCGAGCTGAACATGCATCGAATCGCGCTTTGCCGGGGTCGACCCGGTACGTTGCCCGTCACTTAGCGCAGCCTGTTGAGCAGCTGCACAAACACTAATACTAATGCCCATAAAGAGCATTCCAACAATCATTTTTCTCATCACAAATTGATTAAAGTTGAATTAATAATTTATTCTGAGAGTAACACAAAAAATACGGAGACTTACTTCTTCCCTCGACGGCATTACCCGTCCAGGTTCAAAGGGTATGATCTCAGCCCGTAATATTTAGGCACCCCCGGTTTTCGGGAAGAATTTAATCCGGAAAACCGTTGCAAAGGTAGGTGTTTTTTTCAAATTTTCAATCGAAGCTTACTTTTTAACACAAAATGAGCGGTTCGTTAGCTAATACTGAAAGGAATATGTTTATTTTTGCAGACTTAAATATTTCAATTTCATTTCAGTTATGTTTCAACTTTTCCGATTAATTGGGTTTTTACTCATCCTGAGCTTTAACTTAACTACATCAGTAGCCGGGATTCGTCCAGCAACTCCTTTATACCAGGTGGTTGCTTTCACAGATACCCTTCGTGCTCATCACACAACACCTGTACAGATCGACTCAATTTCGGGCGACTCAACCGAGCACCACGAGATCACACTTTTTGCAATGCCCACTATGTTACCGCTCGACTGGACCAGTCCTTCATCGCTTTACAAAAGCATGCTACAAGTGTATCTTAAAACTTTTAGCCTCAAGGACAACTATTTGCTGGGGCATGTTGCTGTACGACTAAAAAGCCCTATGCTCGATCAGCCTTTGTACACAGCGCAATCGTCGAAAAAATGGCAGGAACGTATCGACCTGGTACTTAAGCAACGGGTTGGTTTCGGCATTCTCGGGGCATCATTGGAAGGACGAATTGAACCATCAGATGAAATAAAGCACAAACTGGCGGTATACCGCGAACGCAACAAACTGGCTTTTATAACTTTAAGAGTCAACAAAACTGCCATGCAGAGGATGTTGACATTCTACAACGAATACCAAAGAAAAATAACCGACGATTATGCCCCCAGCGATTTTTACGGAGGTGCCTTTTGGCCACGGTATTATAACGAAGGTGCCGGATGTGCTGCCTTTGCTTTTTCGATGCTCGACCTTGGGAATTTAATTCCCCCGGAGGCAGACCAGTGGAAGATTGAAGTTAAGATTCCAATGAACATCATCGGAGGAGAATTTAATAAGGGTAAAAAAATTAAAAACCGTACTATTAAACGCACCACAAGCTGGTATGATGGCGATGGAGTCAAAAACATTGATTATGCCGATTATTTTGTTTGGGATCCGGCCTATATTTTCGATTGGGTTGTAAAACAACATGCAGATACCCTTAATAGCGACTATCAACTTGTTCGTGAAAACGGAGTTCCAGGCCTGTATAAAGATGCAAGAAAAGTGCAAGTCGACGCCAACGAACCAATATTTATGCAAAGACCTGATGAAAATTTGTTTATTGATCACTATTATCAGAGATTACATTTGGAGAAAAAGTAATAAATTTAAACTTAAAGCTTGTATTTTTAGAAAATTGATGTATCTTTGCGCTTAATTATTATAAACTGTAATGAACACAAGTTTTATTCATATTCTACTCCTCGGTATTCTTATTCTTTTGCGCAGAAAGTAAGAGTGAGTTCGGTATGTATATATGTTAAACAAGATATTCAAAACCTTTCTCACTCAATGTGGGGAAGGTTTTTTTCTTATTAAAAAACGACGATTATGGACAGACTTTTTATTTTCGACACAACATTACGCGATGGCGAGCAGGTACCGGGTTGTCAGCTCAACACGGTAGAAAAGATTCAGGTAGCTAAGGCGCTGGAACAATTGGGAGTTGACGTTATTGAAGCGGGTTTCCCAATTTCGAGTCCGGGCGATTTCAATTCGGTGGTTGAAATTTCGAAAGCCGTAACCTGGCCAACCATTTGTGCACTCACGCGCGGAGTTCAGAAAGATATTGAAGTGGCAGCCGAAGCATTACAGTATGCCAAGCGTAAACGAATTCATACCGGAATCGGGACTTCCGACTATCACATTAAATACAAGTTCAACTCCAACCAGGAAGAAATTCTGGAGCGGGCTGTAGCTGCTGTAAAATATGCTAAGTCGTTTGTTGAAGATGTTGAATTTTACTGCGAAGATGCCGGTCGTACCGACAATGTATACCTGGCCCGGGTGGTAGAAGCGGTAATTAAAGCTGGAGCTACGGTAGTAAATATCCCGGACACAACGGGCTATTGTCTTCCAAACGTATATGGTGAAAAGATTAAATTTTTGATGGAAAACGTGCGGGGAGTGCACAATGCCATCCTGTCGACCCATTGCCACAACGATCTTGGGATGGCTACTGCCAACACCATGGCCGGCGTAATGAACGGAGCCCGACAGGTTGAAGTAACGATCAATGGTATTGGTGAGCGTGCAGGAAACACTTCGTTGGAAGAGGTAGCCATGATTTTGAAATGTCATAAGGACCTTCAAATTGACACTCAAATCAATACGCATAAGATATACAGTACCAGCCGGTTGGTTTCCAACCTGATGAATATGCCGGTGCAGCCCAATAAGGCCATCGTAGGACGAAATGCTTTCGCCCATTCATCGGGAATCCATCAGGACGGGGTGTTGAAAAACCGCGAAAGTTACGAAATTATGGATCCTACTGATGTGGGAATCGACAAAAACTCCATCGTACTTACCGCCCGTAGTGGTCGCGCTGCACTTAAACACCGCCTGAGCGTGCTTGGTGTAGATGTGGATGGCGAAAAGCTGGATGCGATCTACCAGGAATTTTTGAAACTGGCCGATCGAAAGAAAGACATCAACGACGATGATGTATTAATGCTGGCCGGCAAAGAACGTGCTTCGAAGGATAGGATAATACTGGAATACCTGCAGGTAAGCTCCGGAGTAGGTCTGCGACCTGTTGCCAGTCTGGGCGTTAAAATTGCCGGCGAATTATTCGAAGCTGCTGCCACCGGCAACGGTCCTGTAGATGCTGCCATCAATGCCCTGAAGAAAATTATTACCCGTAAAATGACCTTGCAGGAATTCACCATCCAGGCCATCAGCCGTGGAAGCGACGATGTGGGTAAAGTACATATGCAGGTTGAACACGAAGGGGTGGTGTATTACGGATTCGGAGCCAACACCGACATTATTGCCGCATCGGTCGAAGCCTATATTAACGCCATCAATCAGTTTATTAAATAAACGGTTGGCCTGACTCTTTATTCTTGACTCTTGATTCTTGACTCTTGACTCTTGATTCTTGACTCTTGACTCTTGATTCTTCATTCTTAAAAATTCTAAACAACTGAAAGATATGAGTAAAACACTTTTTGACAAGATCTGGGATGCCCACGTGGTTTCCTCCGTAGAAAACGGACCTACCCAATTGTACATCGACCGTCACTTCTGCCACGAAGTGACCAGCCCGCAGGCTTTTAACGGACTTCGGGCCCGTGGACTGAAGGTGTTCCGTCCGGAGCTCACCACCATGACTGCCGACCACAACACCCCCACCATCGACCAGGACCAACCGGTAAAAGACCCGATTTCGCGCAATCAGCTCGATCAGTTTGCAAAAAATGCTGCCGAGTTCAATATGCCTATTTTCTATCCGCTCGGACACGAAAAAAACGGGGTAGTACATATTATCGGCCCTGAAAACGGGTTTACCCAGCCGGGGATGACCATAGTGTGTGGCGACAGCCACACTTCGACACACGGTGCGTTCGGAACCATTGCCTTTGGCATTGGCACCTCCGAAGTTGAAATGGTACTTTCGACACAATGTGTTTTGCAATCGCGGCCTAAAACCATGCGTATTACCTTCAACGGAAAACTGGGTGAAGGAGTGATGGCAAAGGATCTCGCCTTATATACCATTGCTCAGCTCACCACTGGTGGTGCTACCGGCTATTTTGTGGAGTATGCGGGCGAAGCCATCCGTAACATGACCATGGAAGAGCGTATGACCGTATGCAATCTCTCTATCGAAATGGGTGCTCGTGGTGGAATGATTGCACCCGACGAAACTACATTTACCTATGTAAAAGGTCGTGAATTTGCTCCTAAGGGCGAAGAATGGGATCGTAAACTAGCGTATTGGAAGACACTTAAGTCCGACGAAGGTGCTGTATTCGATAAGGAACTGGTTTTCGATGCCGCTGAAATCCAGCCAATGATAACTTACGGTACGAATCCCGGAATGGGAATGGGGATTCGCGAGTCGATCCCAACCCTCGAATCGATCGACGAAACCGGACGTATCTCGTTTAAAAAATCGCTCGATTACATGGGATTCCAGGCTGGTGAACAACTGCTGGGCAAGTCTATCGATTATGTATTCCTGGGAAGCTGTACCAACGGACGTATTGAAGACTTCCGCGTATTTGCCAACTATGTAAAAGGCAAAAAGAAAGCTGATACTGTTACTGCATGGCTGGTACCCGGTAGCTGGGGCGTGGAAAAGCAAATCCGTGAAGAAGGATTGCTGGAAATCCTTACTGAAGCCGGATTTAAACTTCGTCAACCGGGATGCTCAGCTTGTCTGGCCATGAACGATGATAAAGTTCCCGCTGGTAAATACGCTGTTTCGACCTCCAACCGCAACTTCGAAGGTCGGCAGGGACCCGGTGCCCGCACCATCCTGGCCGGACCACTGGTCGCTGCCGCCGCAGCCATTACCGGACGCATCACCGATCCAAGACAATGATTAATTGTTAATTATTATAGAATACATAATATTTGTAGAATATGAATAAATTCGAAAAACTGACTTCAACGGTAGTTCCACTTCCTATCGAAAATGTGGATACCGACCAGATTATACCTGCCCGCTTTTTGAAAGCAACCAATAAAGAAGGATTTGGCGATAACCTCTTTGCCGACTGGCGTTACGAGAAAGATGGTAGTCCCAAAAAAGAGTTTGTCCTCAACAATCCTGCATTTTCGGGAAGCATACTGGTGGCCGGAAAAAACTTCGGTTCGGGCTCAAGCCGCGAGCATGCTGCCTGGGCCATCGACGGCTACGGATTCAAAGTGGTGGTATCGAGCTTTTTTGCCGACATTTTCCGCAACAACTCCCTCAACAATGGCGTATTGCCGGTGGTGATAAGCCCTGAATTTCTGGCAGAAATTTTTAATGCTGTAAATGCCGATCCTTCGGTAACATTGACGGTCGATCTTGAAGCGCAATCCATAACCAACAATGCCAATGGCAAAACAGAATCGTTCGATATTAATCCCTATAAAAAAGAATGCTTGCTAAAAGGGATGGATGATATTGACTACCTGCTCAGCAAAAAAGACTTAGTACTTCAGTACGAAGCCAATCGCACCATTTAAAACAAAGCTGATTATGATAGAGATAATGGACACCACCCTGCGCGACGGCGAACAAACTTCAGGAGTTTCGTTTGCCACCGCCGAAAAAATGAGTATAGCCAGGCTATTGCTCGAAGAACTGTGCGTGGACAGAATCGAGATTGCATCGGCGCGGGTTTCGGCAGGTGAATACGAAGCTGTAAAGAAAGTAGCACGTTGGGCAAACGAAAACGGGCACATCGATAAAGTAGAAGTGCTTGGTTTTGTCGACAACCGCACATCCCTTCAATGGATTCAGGATGCAGGGTGCAGGGTAATTAACCTGTTATGCAAAGGATCCGGGAATCACTGCCGGCACCAGCTCCGGAAAACTCCGGAAGAACACCTGGCAGATGTGTGCCGCGAAATTGGATTTGCCAACGAAATGGGCATCGATGTCAATATTTACCTCGAGGATTGGTCGAACGGGATGCGAAATTCGCCTGAATATGTATTCTTCATGGTCGATCAGTTGCATAAAGAGCAGGTGAAACGCATCATGCTGCCCGATACGTTAGGTATTCTTAATCCGAGCGAGACACTTCAGTTTTGCCGACAAATGATTGAGCGTTACCCACACGTGCATTTCGATTTTCACGCCCACAACGATTACGACTTCGCTGTTGCCAATGTATACGAAGCGGTCAAGGCCGGAATTCATGGAGTACATGTGACCGTAAACGGACTGGGCGAACGGGCCGGGAATGCTCCTCTTTCGAGTGTTGTGGCCACTATTCGCGACCATAATAAAAAGTCGACCCACATTAACGAAACAAAAATCAACTCGGTGAGCCGGTTGGTGGAGACCTATTCGGGCATCCGGATTCCGGCCAACAAGCCGGTAATCGGAGAGAATGTGTTTACGCAGGTGGCTGGTATTCATGCCGATGGCGACAACAAACACAACCTGTACTACAACGATCTGTTGCCCGAACGTTTTGGGCGTGAGCGGGTGTACGCCCTGGGAAAGACATCGGGCAAAGCCAATATTCTGAAAAACCTGCAACAGTTGGGTATCGAACTCGATTCGGACATGATGGCGCTGGTTACCAAACGGGTAATTGAATTGGGCGACAAACAGGAAATGGTTACTATCGACGAGCTTCCTTATATTGTGGCCGACGTAGTGAAAAGTGCCACCGATCAGCATTTGATAAAAGTTGTGAATTATAGCCTGTCGGTCACCAACGGACTTCGGCCTATGGCCAGTGTAAAACTGGAAATCCGGGGTGAAGAATTTGAACAATCGGCATCGGGCGACGGACAGTACAATGCTATATCCAAGGCAATGTATAAGATTTACAAGAAGCTGAACAAGCCAACGCCCGAATTGATCGGATATGAGGTTGTGATTCCTCCCGGAGGAAAAACAGATGCTATCGTACAAACCATCATCACCTGGCAATTTGAAGGAAAAACCTTCCGTACCCGCGGTCTCGACGGCGACCAGACAGTAGCCGCCATTAAAGCCACCGAGAAAATGCTTAACATCATTGAAAGTGGCGAAATTCCGGGGAAACAAAATTGTTAAAGTAAAAAAAACTAAGAATAAATGAGTAAGAAGTTAAACATCGCTGTTTTGGCGGGGGACGGAATTGGTCCTGAGATTGTAAAACAAGCCCTGGAAGTAACCAAGGCTATTTGTGAAAAATTCGGACACACCCTCTCTTATGAAGAAGGCATTACCGGAGCGTGTGCCATTGATGCAGTGGGAGACCCCTACCCGGCCGCAACTCACGAGTTATGCATGCGTTCCGACGCTGTATTGTTTGGTGCCATTGGCGACCCCAAATACGACAACAACCCTTCGGCGAAAGTACGCCCCGAACAGGGCCTGCTCCGTATGCGCAAGCAATTGGGGCTGTATGCCAACATTCGCCCGGTCACCACTTTCCCATCGCTCATCCATAAATCGCCGCTACGAGCCGACCTGGTTGAAGGAGCCGATTTTATGTGTATCCGTGAGCTTACCGGAGGGATGTATTTTGGCCGCCCGCAAGGTCGTTCGGAAGATGGCAATACCGCTTACGACACCTGCGTGTATACCCGCGAAGAAGTGGAACGCATCATGCACCTCGCTTACAAATACGCCGGTCAGCGTCGCAAAAAAGTAACCATGGTCGACAAAGCCAACGTACTGGCTTCCAGCCGACTGTGGCGCCAGGTTACTCAGGAGATAGCGCCACAATATCCCGACATCGAAACCGAATACATGTTTGTGGATAATGCAGCCATGCGTATTATTCAGTGGCCGAAAAGCTTTGATGTGTTGGTAACCGAAAATTTATTCGGCGATATCCTCACCGACGAAGCCTCAGTAATCACCGGATCACTCGGTATGTTGCCTTCTGCTTCTATCGGCATACACACTTCGGTATTCGAACCTATTCATGGCTCGTATCCACAGGCAGCCGGAAAAAACATCGCCAATCCACTGGCTACCATTCTTTCGGCAGCCCTGATGTTCGAATATGCCTTCACAATGTTGGACGAAGGTGCTCTAATCCGTGAAGCAGTGGCTGCCAGCATGGACGCTGGTGTGGTAACCGAAGATATTGCAAGTGATGGCAAAGCGTACAGTACGTCAGAGGTGGGCGAATGGATTGTGAATTACATCCGCACTAAAGCCTGATTTCGTACAAGCGGAGATATACAGAAACAGTGCCTGGTGGCCAGTTGATTTTTTCTACTGCCCCTCTATCGATTTAACCGACATCTCCAGCTCTCCGAAATCGATCATGGCGTTAAACATCCTCAGCAATTGAAACCGGGGAAGTTCTTCGACCTGAATATCAGCTAATTCAATATGCTGATGATCCAATAAATAAGCCCGTCGGGTTCCGTATAACAACGGTACCCGCGGGCTTAACCATTTACGGCCATCGTACAGGGCAATATTGGCATATGAGGTATCGGTAAGCAACCCATCGCGCACCATTAATACATCGTCGCACGATCCACGTTGTGCAAAGGCATTATCAATCCGCTCACGATCCGATGATTTATAGTCTCTGGATTGCTGCTGTATTTCAACCAGTTTTAAGGTGCTAACTTCCCGCATCCGGTAGTGCTGAAATTCAACTTGTCGGAGTTGAGTGTCGTAGCTTAGTCGTAACTTGTAAATTCCTTGCTCCGGAAATTGCTGCCCGTCAGCACCCAACCCCGACACACCAGCACCAGCTGCACATAATTTTCTTCGCAGCTCCAGTTCGGCAGCTAAATCAAAGGGCTCCACCCCGGGAAACAGACACCGAAATGCAGCCTCTATTCGCCGCTGATGATAGACGAGCCGCCGGGCCTCACCGTTGCTCCATTCAATCGCTTCAATACAATTACCAGCTTCATTCAACGGGCACATATACTTTCTGTATTAATTCCTGGTATTCTTTTTCCATATCGCTGCGGAAGGTAATACCTCCCCCACTTTTAAACACGTAACCATCAGTTGTTTGTTCCATGTATCGAATTAGTACGGCCGAATCAAATGTGTCTCCATCAAAATAGCCCCCTATACCGGTATAAAACCCCCGCTTGTAGCCTTCTGCTTCCCGTATCACTTCTAAAGTGCGGGCTTTCGGCGCTCCGCAAATAGAACCCGCCGGCAACATCGCAAACACAATATCACCCAACCTGGATCGATAATCATCAGGCAAGCGGCCACAAAGTTCAGAACTCACCTGTAACAAATCGCCACGATGTGTTTTTATCCGATCGACATATCGATACCGGGTAACTTCCACCCCACTGGCTACCATACTCAAATCGTTGCGCAACAAATCCACAATCGTTGCGTGCTCTGCCTTTTCTTTCTCATTCTCCAGCAATTGATTCCGGGCATCGGGAAGCGATGCATCCAGGGTTCCTTTCATTGGAAACGTTCGTATTTCCCCATCTGCAATGGTCACAAAACATTCAGGAGAGAAACAAACCAATTGGTCGCGCAACCAAACTTTGTAGGGCGCGCGGGCCCTAACATACAGTTCGGCTAATGTAGCTGAGGTTTGAACACGGCTTGGCTGTGTCAGATTGACTAAAAATGTATTTCCCCGTTTCAGATGTTGTTTCACCTTATCGAACCGTTGCCGGTATTCATCAATGCTTACCGGCAACACCTTCCAGTCATTCACAAAAGAAGTTGAGCTGTCATTATTTTCAGAAATCGACGGTCCAGAATGGAATGGTTTAGGTTGAACATGGCTATCGTCCGACATACCGCAAAAACCTGCTTCATTCCTCCAACGGGCTCCACGATCAAATTGAAATCGTATCCAACGCTCGTCGATCTCGTCGATTGGTATACAGTAACCCGAAGTTGTATCGTAACTGATAAGCACAAAAAAGGCCTTACCCTGATCGGAAAATTTATTCATTGCTGCCCGCAGTTCATCGCCTGTTTGTAGTGTATATGGGAAACCCGACATATGTTATCGTTCATTTTTTGACAAAAATACAGAAATTATTAATGTACACTCCTTTAAGTTCAGTAAAATTTTAAAATTCAGGTTGGATAGTCGAAAGAGTTTTCCTAATTTTGGAGCTTATTTTAACGACAATTTAATGTGTATTCATTTTTCGTCCGATTTCTATGATTGAGCAGTCTGAACAGCAACCATTTAAACAAAAGATCCACTATCCAATAGTTGACCCGTCGCTTCAGTCGCAAAAAAATGAAGAAGATCGCACAGAAATTTTCACCCAATGCAAAGAAGTGCCCGATCAACTCCATCAAAGTGAAGAAAAATTTTCACATTTTTTTCACGGCCATTCGGCTATGATGTTGCAAATCGACCCTGTCGACGGGCGAATCCTGGAATTAAATAATGCTGCCCGACAGTTTTATGGTATCGACCAACACGATGAACGTATCCTGTTTATCTCGGACTTAAACACACTCTCGAACAACGAAATTATGGCTGAAATGAGATTGGCCATAGAACAAAAACGCAACTATTTTAATTTCAAACACAAAACCCGTAGCGGAGAAATTAAAGATGTGGAGGTACATTCGACCCCTATTCAACTGATCGACAAAACCATCCTGTTTTCGATTATTCACGACACAACCCAGCGAAAAAAAACAGAAAACGACCTGGTGGAGCGTACCCGTGAGCTCGAAAATTTTTTTAACATTTCGCTTGAGTTGCTTTGCATTGCCAGCAATGAAGGTTATTTTGTAAAAATGAGCCGCGAATGGGAGAACGTTCTGGGTTACACCATCGAAGAGTTAACTTCCCGGCCGCTTCTGGAGTTTATACATCCCGATGATGTTCAACCTACTAAGGAGATGCTTTCTGATCTTACTGAACAACAACCTATTCATTTTTTCATCAATCGGTATCGAACCAAAAAAGGAAGCTATCGCTACCTCGAATGGAACAGCATGCCAGCTGGCAACCGAATATATGCAGCTGCCCGGGATATAACCGATCGGGTCCACCTGCAAAAGTCGCTCGAACAATCCATTCAAAAGGAAAAAGAGCTGAACGACCTCAAGTCGCGTTTTGTTTCGATGGCATCGCACGAGTTTCGTACGCCTCTCACGTCCATTCTTATGTCGACCGAAACTCTGCGATCGTACTGGTCGCGTATGAATGCTCAGCAAATTGATTCCAAACTTGCCAATATTCACACACAAATATCGCATCTTACCAATATTGTGACCAATGTATTACAACTGGCCCGCATCCAGGAAGGTAAACTGTTGCCCGACATGAAACCGGTAGAAATCGTTGCAGTATGCCGATCGGTAATCTCCTCCTTTTTATCCAACGAAACGCTCCAACAGAGCATTCGCTTTTCTACACAGGTTGAATCACTTGTAATAACTGCCGATGAAGTTATGATTCGTCAGGTATTCATCAATTTGATATCCAACGCAATTAAATACTCGCAACCCAATCCACAGATTGATATCCAGTTATTCACCAGCTCCAATCAGGTCGAGTTAATGGTATCTGACAACGGAATCGGAATCCCCGAAATCGACAAAAAAAGAGTTTTCCAGCCCTTCTTTCGTGCTTCCAACGCAAAAGGAATTGAAGGCAATGGATTAGGATTGAATATTATAAAAGAAACCATTCACCTGCATGGCGGACATGTCCGCTTCGTATCAACCCCTCTGAAAGGCACCACCTTTTATGTCGAACTACCTATTATGCAACCGATGAACAACAGTGAGCAATGAAGCATACCCTATTAGTAATTGAAGATGAATCGACCATCCGTAACGACATGGCGGAAATCCTTCTTTTTGAAGGATTTGAGGTACTCACAGCCGAAAACGGGTTGGAAGGATTGCGTATGGCTATCGATAAATTACCCGACCTTATTGTGACGGACTTAATGATGCCGGAGATGGACGGTTACGAGCTATTGACTGCCTTGCGTGAAAACCCTCAAACCCGCCTCATTCCGGTTATTATTGTTACGGCTATGGCCGATAAAGAAGATATTCGTACAGGAATGAATATGGGAGCCGACGATTATCTGGTAAAACCTTTCACACGCCACGAATTGCTCAACGCCATTCAGATTCGTTTGCAGAAAGTTGATTTTCTTTCCGAGAAACGTCATTCGGACCTTCAGGAATTACGACTTCAACTTATAAAATACTTACCTCACGAACTAAACACCCCCTTAAACGGGATCATTGGGATTGGCCAGATTTTAAGAGACTATCCCGATTCGATTTCCAGGGAAGAAATTGCCGATTTCGGACTCAATATTTACGACAGTGGTATGCGTTTGTATCGCCTCATTCAAAATTACCTGCTGTATTCCGAACTGGTGATCCGGCACGAATCTGTATCTTCGTCGGCGCCACTTGAAAATCCGGGTGATCTTTGTCAAAGTATTCTGATGAACATAGCTACGAAATACAAACGGTTGAACGATGCCGAGATAGATGTGGAAGCCTGTGATGCGTTGATTGGGTACAAAGAATTTTCGAAAATTCTTGAAGAGCTGTTTGATAATGCTTTCAAATTCTCGCAAACAGGTAGCAAGGTAAAAATCAATTGCTGCCGTTACGAAAAACGATTCAGGCTGACAATCGAAGATAAAGGTCAGGGCATGACCAGCGAAGAACTTCATAAAATCGGTGCTTCCGTACAATTTAACCGAACTTTGTACGAACAGCAGGGTTCGGGCATGGGATTAAGTATCGCACGTATGATTATTGAAATGTATGGAGGCGAACTACTTATTGAAAGTGAGCTACATAAAGGAACCATCATAACGATATTCCTCAATGCCCCCACACTCTAACCACTCACCACAAACTATGTTATGAATGCCGGCATGTCCGCAAACGCTACACCGGCCCACACTCTAACCACTCACCACAAACTATGCTTTTTTGTTTTAGCTAAAATATGTACCTTTGCACCGCCTTTTTTATATTTTCACTAAAAAATGTCGACACCACAGGATATTGAATATGCAGCCCAACTGATCCGCGAAGGAAAAGTGGTAGCTTTCCCTACCGAAACCGTATACGGACTGGGCGCCAACGCCTTAAATGCAATGGCTGTAGCCCGGATCTACGAATTAAAAGAACGACCCTCTTTTGATCCGTTGATTGTACACATTGCCAGCTTAGAACAACTGCACTCACTTACCAATGTCGACGATCGACGTGTAAAGTTACTTGCAGATCGGTTTTGGCCGGGTCCGCTCACAATCATTCTACCCAAAAGCGAACAAATTCCCGACATTGTCACTTCGGGTCTCCAAACGGTAGGCATTCGCATGCCCGACAATCCAATAGCACTTGAACTGATTCGCCGCTCCGGTTGTCCGATTGCAGCTCCCAGTGCCAATAAATTTGGTCAGCTAAGCCCAACTCTTGCACGGCATGTAGCCAAACAACTCCCCGAAGTCGATTTCATTCTCGATGGAGGTCCGGCAGAAGTTGGAATAGAGTCGACCATAATTTCGCTCAACGACCATGGTTTTGAAATCCTTCGTCATGGTCTGATTACCCGGGAAGAAATCGAACAGGTAGTGCCTTACTACGCCCTTCCCGACGAAGAAAAAACCAACATTGTGAGTCCGGGGATGTTGAAATCGCATTATAGTCCGGGAAAACCCATCTATATTTTGGATGAAGGAATTCCTTTCCCTCAACCTGGCAGTCAATTAACCAATACCGATAACCAGCTAACTCAATCCGGCAGCCAGCTACCCAATCCCGATAACCTGCTAACTCAAACCGACAGCCAGCTACCAATTCCAATCCAATCAGATGCAACTTCCTACAATCGGTTTACTTCCGATCGGTCACGTATCGGGCTATTAAGCTACAAAGGCAACGACACCGAAGGTTATGGTCATGTAGAGATTCTGAGTCCCGATGGAAACCTCAGATCCTGTGCAGTCAGGCTATTTGCGGCCATTCATCGCCTGGAAGAAGCCGATGTCGATTTCATTCTCGCTCAGCCCGTACCCGAACAAGGAGTTGGGTTAGCGGTGATGGACAAATTACGCAAAGCGGCATATCGGTATTTGTAATTCGCAGGCGACGTGATTTCATACTCCCGAACTCTCCAGACTTAAATTTCCGATCATCTGAAGTAAAAAAAGCTCCCAAATTTTGAAGATAACTATATATGCTATATATTTGTAGCATATTATAAAACGACAAAAAATGACTACAGCAACACAAAACCTCATTGAAGACCACGTACACATCCTTCGATTAACCGACATAATGGTAACAATGGCCGAAGAGCAATCGAAAGAAATAGCTCATTTTGAACTGGTAATAGATTTAATTCGCAACTTTGCAGATGGACTGCACCATGCAAAAGAAGAAGATTTACTTTTTCCACGAATGGGCGAGTACGGTTTCAGTCCGGAGCAAGGTCCGGTGGCAGTAATGCTGGGCGAACATGTACAAGGACGAAATCATGTAGCAGGCATGGTTACAGGTATAGAAAAATATCGGGAGGGGAACAAAGATGGACTTTTCGAAATTTACGAACACCTGATGGGATATGCTTTTCTGCTTCAGAGCCATATTTCGAAAGAAAACAATGTTTTATTCAAAATGGCTGATCAATCCTTCAGTAATGAAGACCAGGAAGAATTGTTGGCTGAGTTTGAAAAAATAGAAGCAAACTACGATAAGGCTTTTAATCGCGAAAGTGCAATATTCAAGATTAATCAGCTGGCAGAAATGTATCTGATAGAATAAGGGAGGGGGGCGTTGCGCTGCGCTTCACTAATGAGCGTTACGCACTTCGTGCTTCACTAACGGGGCGTTGCGCTGCGCTTCACTAATGAGCGTTACGCACTTCGTGCTCCACTAACGGAGCGTTGCGCTGCGCTTCACTTATGAGCGTTACGTGCTTCGCACTCCACTAGTGAGTGCTGCGCTTCGCTACGCTACCGGATTGCATAAAGCTTTCCGCGTTTTACCACTAGTGAAGCGAAGCGCAACGCTCATTAGTGAAGCACGAAGTGCGAAACGCCCCGTTAGTGGAGCGAAGCGTAACGCCCCGTTAGTGGAGCAAAGCGAAACGCCCCGTTAGTGAAGCGAAGCGTAACGCCAACTACTCCACCCCATACACATGCACGCTTCCCTGTGCCGACGGCAAATAATTAACCCCTTTCCAGGTAATCATCAATAACACAAACGAAAAAACAACCAGCCAAAGCGTGAACTTCCGGATTTTATTCTCCCGAAGCCGTATATGAATATACATCAGATAACCCGCCGCTGTAATAAATGCCCAGGTTTCTTTCGGATCCCAACTCCAGTAATGACCCCACGCTTCCTTGGCCCAAATGGCCCCGATAAGCAAACCTACCATCAATAGCCCAAAACCGATGTAAATCACATTATCGATGAGCGACAGCAGCGAACGATCGGAATAATCTTTTCGATAAAGCAAAATAATTGCTGCAATAGTGGCTGCACTCATAAATGCATACGACAATATATATGCAATAACATGCGGCACAAACCAGATACTTTGCAGAGCCGGCATCAAATCCTTAGAATGTATTTCGGGTTTCATCAGATTGATTATCGCAAAAACGGAAGCCACTACCAAACTAAAACTAAGTATCCATGTATGACGCCATTTAAGGTACATTGCCAACCCGATGGCCGATAAAAAAAACGTATACCACAACCGTGTTTCGCCCATCGTACGCATCGGGGGACGATCGAGACTCACCCACATCAGTGAAATAAATGCTCCGAAAAGTAAAACTCCCGCTATTACCAGTCCAATAGCGGCTGACCTCAATCCTGCAGCCTCCTGACCAATAGCGGCTGACTTCAATCCGGAGATTTCCGGCCTTCCCTCTTTCCTCAGGTACATCAGAACAATGGCCACCACCCAAATCACTAAGGTTGGAATGGCGAAATAACTAAAACTATCCCAGCTTATCATCCTTCTTCAATTTTGACTTTTTATTTCCTTCCCAAATCAGCAACACCGAACCTGCTACAAACATCCACAACCCCACATATACCCAGGTTAGCCAGGGGTCGTATACCAATTCAAAACTACTGGTCGTCGAGGCTTTGCCCATATCCGAATCGTAGCTATATTGATAGATGAACCAATTCTCCACTTTTAGCGGTTTATTCACTTCTATCGAGGCAGGAATTGCTTTTTCCGATTGTGTATACACCACCACTTCCGAGCGATACAACCTGGGCTCCGGTCGGGTCATCACCATACTCAACTGCTCGCTGAGCTCCAGCGTCATGTACAATTGAGCAAAATTTCCTCCACATACCCAACCGGTGCGATCGTAACCTACCGTCGGATTAGTAACACGTACTTTCACGGCAGGACACGAGCCAGGCATAGGAACATGCCGATAAGTGCTGTCGCTGTTGCGAATGGCTTCGTGGATATATTCCAGAACCTCAATTTTCCAATCCACAATTGCACCTTTGGTAGCAACCGTATCAATCTGCCACATCTTTGGAGTTCCGGCAGGATACGATTCGCCGGTGCTTTTATCAACAATCGCCAATTTTGGAATATACTCTTCCATGTAGAAATCTTTCAAATGAATGGCTACCGGCAACTCCAACATATCGCCCGAATCGCTGAAAACCCGCCATTCCGTTGCTTCTTCCTGTACGTGCATCACATAGCGTCGAAGATCGGCCGCTCCTATTCCGGCGGCAACCAACACCAGCAGCAATCCGAAATGATTCAGATAAAACGCGTAATCGCGCCAGGAAAAGTTCAACAAGCGCCGCGCCGTAACCATGCTCAGGTTCACTACCAACAAGATATACAACAACACAAAAGGCCATGAACGGGTAACGGTATCAAATCCCAATGGTGAATGCTTGTGGTTGTGACCATCGGCATGCTGTGGAACCAGGCCCATTATGAGTGTGAAAAACAACACCCCACCAATAACCGACACACTGAGTGGCACCCCCGAAAGCCACACAAAAAAGGGCGATCGGTGACGCCAGATCATAATCCCCGTCAACACAATCACCAACAAAATAGCTATCAATCCGACCGGATACTGCAACAGTTCAAAATTAAAATTTCCGAGGTTCAACTGCAGCATCAATCCAACAAAAGAAAGCCCGCCAACTACGGCGATGCTTTCTTTGTAACCCCACGGAGCCTGCCACCAGGCACGTTTCTTTACTTCATCCATGCTATTTCCACTTTTTTAACCGGGCAACTGAAAACCAACCCTAAGAGATATAACTTACGAATGTTCTCTTTTTTGTCAGTTCCAACCTACCCTATAGACGCCGATGGCTGGCACTGCTTTTTATAATTTTTGTGATGTTAATTTTCCTCTTTCTTCAGCATTCTTAATCCACTGTGGAATTACTTCGTTGATGAATTTCTGTTTCTTTTCACCCAACGATTTCATATCCAGACCGATGTACTCCTGTGCCTTCGCTTTGGTAGCAATATCGGGCATCTTTACACTGGCCGGATTCACATTTAGCGCAAACAACACCGACTGTAAAGCCTGGTTAGCCTGATGAGCTTTATCCAGACTGTGCGCCAGAATTCGTTGCGATTCAACCGGAGCGTGGAAAGTGGCACCATGACTGGCTACCACAAAGTCCCAACGCCACTGTGCCTGACGAATCAGGTTGAGCGCTTCTTTCATTTGCGCTTCTGTAGCTCCGTTGTCCCAGGCATTCTTGGCATACACATGCGCCCTGGTAATTTCCTGTTCCACCCGGTCGCGAATTTCCAGGGCTTTATCCTGGTATTCGTACACATAGTTGCGTAAGTTATCTTCACTGTCGCGGTGACAAGTCTGGCAGGTATTGGCAATATTGCGCAAAGGACTCGAAATCTGGTGATCGCTGTACTTGATACCACCATCCACCTTATAAGGCATATGACAATCGGCACACGAAAGTCCGCGTTGTGCATGAGGGCCCATCATGAAAATCTCATAATCAGGATGCTGTGCTTTCAACATAGGGGCTTTGCTTAACTTATGAACCCAGTCTACGTGGCCCACTTCGTCGAAATAAGCTTCAATTTGCTCAACAGTAGTACCTTTATCCCAGGGGAAGGTAAGGTATTTACCATCACCTTTGAAGTAATATTCCACATGGCACTGTGCGCAAGCGAGTGAACGCATTTCCTGAGCTGTGGCATCGGTAACCTTTTTACCCTGGCGTTCGAAGGCTTCGATCAAACCCGGACGGCTGATATTCAGGCTCATTGTAGTATGATCATGACAATCGGCACAGCCAATCGGGTTTACGATTTCGTGACCCAGCGACGACCATTTCCCTTTATAAAATTCGGCAATTCCCATTTCGTGCATCATGCGGGGTACGTCGGGGCTTTTACAACTCCAGCAGGTACCGGGCTGCATATTTTCTTCTTCTGTAAACGGCGAACCCGTACGCAGGGTATTACGCACATCGGTTACGGCATGCATATGACCACGCGGAGCACCATAATCCATCGCAAAAGCATAGCCAGCCCACATTACTACCATTTCCGGGCGTGCCTCAAGCACATCTTCCTGCATATTCCCCATGTGTTTACTCTTGAAGTCCATGTCGGCAGTCTTTTTCCAGGTTTGATATTCGCGCGGATAATTTTCACCCCAGACATCGCTGCGGGCTTCTAACTCCTTGATTTCTACTCTTCGATTATTAAAAACACTGGCAATCTCGGCACGGCGTTCGGTGATCGATGCGGCTAACATACCTACCAGAAAAACAATTACCATGATAGAGAAGAAGATAACCCAGCCCCATACTGGTTTACGGCTGATAAAGTCGGATAATTTGTGTAACATAGTATTGAATTGTAAATTATTAATTGTTAATTGTTAATGGGTTACGAATGGTTGGAGCGCGTGTTCGGCATAAACCATCAGTCTTTCATCGCTTTTTTAAGCCATTGCGGAATTGGCGACTCGGGCAAGGGTGTTACAATAGCATTGGGAGTTGAAGCAATACTGCTTTGCTTTCCGTGTGCTACCGTCGAATGACAGTCCCAGCAAGCTTTACCTTTACCTTCACGGGCTTCGGTAAACGTCATCATGCCCGTCTTTACAAACTCATTGTTCAACTGCGTATGACAACGAATGCAGTTTTCCATCACCACGTTGGAGCTCGCTTTGCGGGCACGGATTGCCAACGGCTCTGCCCGCATGGTAAATACGGCCGAATGAAGCAATCCATCCATCGCTTTGAAATAATACTTACTGAGAACATTGTCCTGCGGTACATGACAATCGTTGCAGGTGGTCCATTTCGAATGCGAATTGTGGAACCAGGTCTGGTAGTAGGGAGTCATGATATGACAGTTGACACAGGCGGCAGGATCATCGCCGAGATAGACATGCGCCTTCGACATATACAGAATATATACACCCAGGCCGGCAATTAATCCTCCTAAAATAACCACAGGAGCAATAAAGCGCCGCGGAAGGGAGAAGAATTTTGGTTTGTTTCTCATCGGATCAGTTTTTTTTTGGTCAGGATAAGAGTCGATATTATTGATATTAGCAGGGCAAATATAGGAAATTTATCGGATGTACAACATTTTTTTTAATCAAATGTGACTAATATCAAATATTTCTTTAAATTTGCAGCCGAAATACTACTTTTCAATAGAATATCGATGAAACTTACCAACACTTCCGAATATGCTCTCCGGATTCTTACCTACATGGCTAAGGAGCCTCAGAAATTATATTCAGCAAAATCGTTGGTCGAAAAACTGAAGATTTCGGATAAATACCTGCGCCGACTGATGACTACCCTGAGCAAGCGGGGATTTATCTATAGTGTTCAGGGGCGCGACGGAGGGTATAGTTTCAACATGCAGCCTTCCGAAATTCGGCTTTCGGATGTGATCGACGCCGTTGAAGGTATGGACACCTATACGGGCTGCGTGCTCGGCTTTGAAGAATGCTCCTGCGAAAATCCCTGTATCATGCACTCCACCTGGGTAAAAGTACGGGAAGAATTTCTGGAGGTATTTGTGAATAAAACATTAGCCGATCTCGATTTTGAACTGGCTAAACGCTATTAATATTTATTTAAACATATATACTACTTTAGAGTAGCAGATAACAATTAATAATTAATAATTAACAAGTATGAAACAATCGCTCTTAGACAAATTCATGAGCCGGAAAGGGTTATTCACTTCCTTCTGGATTATCGCCATCATCATGGTGTCGATGTTGATTTATTACACTGCAAATTTGCAGAAAGAAGTACCGCCTATTCCGCAGGAAGTGGTATCGGCCAGTGGTGAAGTGCTTTACACCTACGATGATGTGGTGGAAGGAAAAGCCTTTTTCCAGCAGTTCGATCTCACCGACTGGGGATCGTTGTTGGGAATGGGTGCTTATATCGGACCTGACTTCTCTACCGACCTGTTACATTACCGTGCGGAGCATCTTTACGATCACTACGGACAGGAATTGTATGGTAAAAAAAATGCGGAGCTGAGCGACATCGAACGCGGCGCAGTAAAAGAACGGGTAAAACAGGATTTCCGTGCTGAAACAAAACTGGTGGAGGGAACCACCGTGTATACCGAAGCATCGGCTGCTGCCTACAAGAAAAACGTGGAATATGTGGTGGATATGCTGGTGAACGGCGATCGTGAACGAGGATTCAGGGGAGGTATCATTCTTCCCGAGGAAGCAGTAAAAATAGCCGCCTTCTTCGACTGGGCTCAGCTGGTTTCGTCATCCTTACGTCCGGGTACCGAGCGCACCTGGTCGAACAACTGGCCACACGAACCGATGATTGATCAGGATCTTACCTTCTTCTCTCATAAAGTTTCGTTGTGGGAATTTCTGATTCTATGGACACTGACCATCGTGATCGTTTTTCTATCCTACGAATATCTTTTCAAGAAAGAAGAAAACGAGCAACTGGAGGAGCCGTTAAAAATAACTTCGATTTTCCCTTCACAGAAAAAACTATTAAAGTATATTCCGATTGTGTCTGCTCTGATGGTAGTGCAAATGGTAATGGGCGGATACCTGGCCCACTTGTACACCGACCCTACGAGCGACTTCATCATCTCGCAGGATTTACTTCCTTTTAATGTGATTCGTTCGATGCATACTCAGCTGGCAATACTTTGGGTAGCTGTGGGCTGGCTCGTGGGTGGATTACTTATTGCTCCCTGGGTAGCCAATAAAGATCATAAATACCCCTGGCTGGTCAATGTACTCTGGGCAGCGCTCATAGTGGTTGCTGTGGGAAGTATTATCGGTATGTACATGGGAGCAACCGGTCAAATGCGCGACACCTGGTTTTGGCTGGGCAACGAAGGCAGGGAATTGCTGAACCTGGGACGGGTATGGGACATCGGATTGGTTATTGGTCTGGTATTCTGGTTCTTGCTTATCATTTCATTAATTCGCAAGGCAGCCACCAACAACCCGATTGTGAGCACCATCATTTGGTCGGCCTTTGCTATAGCTACGCTTTACATGGCCGGGATGATGCCTATTCATAAAATCATGCCCAACTATACGGTCGACGATTACTACCGCTGGTGGGTAATTCACCTGTGGGTGGAGCTTACCTTCGAATTATTTGCCGCCGGCGTAATTGCCTTCTTCACGGTTTCGTTGGGATTAATTACGCATAAAACGGCAGTACGAGTTATGTTCTTCGAACTTTTCCTGATTTCGCTGAGCGGAACTCTGGGAGTTGGTCACCATTACTTCTGGCAGGGACTCGACGAATACTGGATTGCAGTAGGAGGAATTTTCTCGGCACTGGAACCACTTCCGTTGGCACTTATGATTATTGAAGCCTGGAAAAATCAGCGCGAGAAACTCTATTCAGGCGAACGATTCGATTTCAGCATTCCATTTTTATGGATTGGAGGTTCGGCCGTGATGAACTGGATTGGTGCCGGATTCTTTGGAATGATGATTAACACCCCGACCATCAACTACTACACCCATGCAACCTACCTGATTATGCCTCACGGACATGTAGCATTGCTCGGAGCATTTGGGTACATCGCCATTGCCTTCCTGTATATGACTTCGCGCACCAATGCGCTGGCCAACAACCTGGAATGGAACGATAAACTAAGCCGGTATGCATTCTGGATACTCACCATTGGTGCCTTGCTGTACACTATTCCGACCTATGTAATCGGGATGTACCAGGGCCAAGTGGCCATGGAATCGGGCTATTTTGCTGCCCGTCTGCGCGAAACAGTGGAGGTGATGGAAGGCTGGATGTGGGCCCGCACTGTTCCCGATGGACTGATGATTTTGGGAGGAGTTTTAATTTTTGTAGATTTGACGCAGAAAACATTCTTTGCGAAGAAGAAATAGGTGTGTAATTGTTAATTGTTAATTGTTAATTGTTAGAGGGTAGAGTTTTGCGCCAGACTAACAATTAATAATTAACAATTAATAATTTAAAAATTTTTTTTATGAAAAAATTTTTAAAGAAGTATCATCGTTGGGCCGGTCTCATACTGGCCCTCTTTATAGTACTGTTTTCCATTTCGGGGATTATCATGAATCACCGGCAGACTTTTTCGCCCTTTGGGGTGGATAGGAAGTACTTGCCCGATGAATATACCTACCGCGATTGGAACCTGGCAGCGGCACGCGGTACCGAAAAGATAGGCAACGACAGTATACTTCTCTATGGAACAGTGGGCATATGGCTCACCGACAGCACATTTAACGGGTTCTCCGATTTCAATCATGGTTTTCCAACGGGTATAGATCAGAGAAAAACGTTTAAAATCGTCACAACCAACGCCGGGCGTATCCTTGCAGGAACATTGTTTGGGCTGTACGAATACAATCGGGCAGAACAGCGATGGAACAGCATTGAATTGCCGGTGCACGAAAAAAATGTGGTGGACATGCTGGTGAAGGGCGACAGTATTTTAATAATGACCCGTTCGCACCTGTTGGTTACCCGCGATCTGAAAAACTTCAGCGTACCCGATCTTCCGGCTCCAACAGGTTACGACAATAAAGTAGGATTATTTAAAACGCTTTGGGTAATCCACAGTGGAGAAGTGTATGGAAAAATCGGGAAATTGCTGGTCGACCTTGTAGCCCTGGTGTTTATTTTTCTGGCAGTTGGTGGTGCCTGGATGTATATCGGCAAGAAGAAATTGAAGAAAAGTAAACTTCAGACCAGCGAACGACAAAAAATAAAGAAGCACTTTCAATGGCATTTTCGTTGGCATAAAAAAATAGGTTGGATAATGGCACTGCTATTGACCATCACTACCCTTACCGGTATGTTTTTGCGCCCACCCCTGCTCATAGCCATTGCCAATGCAAAAGTGGGTAAGTTACCACATACCGAGCTCGACACTCCCAATCCGTGGTACGACGTATTACGAAGAATAATATACCTTCCGGAACAGCAGCGATATGTAATTTCAACCTCCGAAGCATTTTATTATTCCGATGATGAATTCAGCAGCATGAACCGTTTCGACACACAACCACCCGCCAGCGTGATGGGAGTAAATGTACTCGACGACATGGGCAACAACACCCTGTGTGTAGGTTCGTTTAACGGACTTTTTGCCTGGAACTTCGCAACCGGAGCTATTTGGGATTTAATCGACAATAAACCCTACACGGCACCCTCGTCGGTTGGAAAACCCATCGGCGACCATAAAATCACCGGCTACACGTTGCATTTCGGAAAGTATCCGCTGGTATTCGATTACGATAAAGGCACCCGCAATCCGTTCAACCGGGAAGAATTTCCGGCCATGCCGCTGGAGGTAATCGAAAAATCGCCTATGTCGCTTTGGAATTTCTCGCAGGAAGTACATACCGGCCGCATTTACAATTTTATGCTGGGGCCATTTTATATTCTACTGGTTCCACTGGTAGGTTTGTTTGGTATCGGCTTATTGATTTCAGGGTTTTGGATGTGGTGGAAACACCGTAAGAAATAACCGACATTCATTTAAGAACATAATCAGCCAGTTGAAACAATTCATCCAGCTGATTTTTTTTACTCCCCAACTCCGGGCTTCAGGAAGTTTTACAGCAAACTCCTGAAGCCCGGTTACTTTTTAATACTAACTAACAGTACAAAATTCTATGTAAGTGTACATTTTCACGTGCTAAAGCTATTGACATTTATTTAGCTTTGCACTCAATTTTAATTAAGATTAACCCACAACGACACAACAAAACACGCAAATCAATAATGAATTAATGTCATTTTGTAAATACACCTCCAATTAAACCTATTAATTTCCAATATACACCTATCATATTAAAATATTCTAATTACTATCTATTAATTATTAACCAAAATTTTCTAACCAAATGACACATGCAAAAAGAAAAGTAGCATCACTGTTACAAGCCATGTTTCTGACCATGACCCTGCTTTTGGTTGCTTCCCTTGCGCAAGCACAGGAAAGAACCACGAGAGGAACAGTAGTTGATGAAAAAGGCGAACCGGTCATCGGAGCTTCAGTCGTTATTAAAGGAAGCACTTCCGGTACCATTTCCGATCTAAACGGCAGTTTTACACTGCAAACAAAAAGTAACGATGTGCTGGAAATAAGCTACGTTGGATTTCAAACCCTTTCGGTTCCTGTACAGGGACAAACCCAACTTCGGGTTGTATTAATCGAGGATGCCAGAGCGTTATCCGAGCTGGTTGTTATCGGCTACGGTACTGTTAAGAAAAGTGACGTTACCGGGGCCATAACCTCTATTTCCGAGAAAGCGATTCGTGAACGGCCCGTACAGAACGCCATTTCGGCTATGCAGGGTAAAGCAGCGGGGGTCGACATTCTCACCAACGTTCGTCCGGGTGAAATATCCTCGGTGGTAATTCGTGGTACCCGATCGATAAACGCCTCCAACTCACCACTATATGTAGTTGACGGCGTGATTCTTATGGGTAGTATGAACGACATTAACCCCAACGACATTGCCTCCATTGAAGTATTAAAAGATGCCGCTTCAACTGCAATTTACGGTTCACGGGGAGCCAACGGGGTTATCCTCATCACCACAAAAAGCGCAAAAAAAGGAAAAATCGCAGTTGAATACAGCAATACAACTTCGATAGATGTTATTAATTCGCTTACCAAATGGGCAACAGCGGGTGAAATGCTCGACCGTGTACGTACAGCCTATATCAATGGAGGCGAATATTTACTGGGCACCACCCCACTCACCGAACCCAATCTGGATGCCGACATCAACAAATTCGGTCATTCGGATGCTGCAACCATCGCAGCCCTGAATAAAGCATGGGAAGGTGGAACTTACAATTCTGCAGCCATCCCTACCACCGACTGGATTGGCATGCTTACGCAGAACGGAGTTACCCAAAATCATCAGCTTTCATTTTCTTCGGCCAGCGAAACATCTAAACTTTACACTTCAATTGGCTACTATTCAGCCGAGGGCAATCAGACCAACCAACAATACGATCGCTACACCATTCGTATGAACGGTGAAACTTCGCCAGTAAAATGGTTTAACCTGGGCACCAATGTGAATATCGCCATGAGCGAACAGGAGTACGGTAATATTGCCCTTTCGGGAACTGTAACCGGACCACGTGACCTCTATAGTGTCGCACTTTCGCAATACCTGATGGCCAAACCTTACGATGAAAATGACGAAATGATTGTATACCCGGGAAATAACAACGCGGCACCTATCTGGAACCCCTACATCAACCTGGAGCATACCACCGACATGACCCGTATATTGAACGTTCAGGCCAATGTATTTGCCAACATTCACTTCACCCCCTGGCTGTCGTACCGATTAAATTTAGGAACCGGCTACCGCACCTCGCGTTCAGGCTCATGGATGGGTTCCGAGTCGACTGCCAACCGGATGGTGGCTAAAACAGCCTCGGCCAGCTATTCGAACAGCGAAAACATGCAATACCTTATCGAAAACATCCTGAACTTCAACAAATCGTTTGATATACATTCGATTAGCGCTACCCTCATGCAATCGGCACAGCACTATCAGTCGGAAAGCTTAAATATTAGCTCGTCGAAGATTCTTTACGACACTTCGAAGTGGTTTAACCTGGCGGCCAACCTCAACGGTAAACCCGACAGTTATGGTTCCGGATTTACTGAAAACAATCTTACTTCGTATATGGGCCGTATCAACTACTCCCTGCTCGACCGCTACCTGCTTTCGGCATCGATGCGATACGACGGAGCCTCCGTACTGGCACCCGGACATAAATGGGACGTATTCCCCTCGCTGGCACTGGCCTGGAAAATTCAGGATGAGCCCTTCATGCAGAATTTCAAGAAACTGGATGAGCTGAAACTTCGCTTTGGATATGGGGTTACCGGTAATGCTGCCGTAGGAGCTTACACCACTTCAGGTCCATTGGCACAATACAATTATGTATTCGGAACTACTCCGGCTATCGGAATGATTCCTTACAATATGCCAAATCCTAAATTAGGATGGGAAAAAACCAACCAAACCAATATCGGGATTGACTTCGGTTTCTTCAAAAGAAGAGTAACCGGTACGTTGGAACTCTACAAATCGAACACCACCGACCTCTTACTGAACCGCTCTATTCCGGGAATTATCGGATTTGTAACCATTCTCGACAATATCGGTGAAATGCAAAACCAGGGTATCGAATTCAACATCTCCACTGTAAACATTCAACGTGAAAACTTCCGTTGGTCGACTGATTTCAACATTTCGCACAACCAGGAAAAAATCATTTCGCTTGCCAACGGCAAAGAAGATATGGTTGGTTCCGGCTGGTTCATCGGTCATCCTATCAATGTATTCCGTTATTTTGAGGTGGATGGATTATGGCAAAACACGGCCGACGATCTTGCTGAGATCGCCAAATGGAAAGCCAACGGGTATAATTTTGCTCCTGGTCAGTACAAACCCGTTGAACAGGGAGAAGCCAACTACAAACTGGAGGACAGCGACAAGAAAATCGTAGGTAATCCACGGCCGAAAGCAGTAATTGGACTCACCAACACCTTCAATTACAAGGATTTTGAACTTTCGGTATTCCTTTATGGCCGATTGGGTCAGAAGTATTACTACAATCTGATTCCCGGCGGATATGCAGGTGGCGATTACATTGGCTACGGTCGTCAGGCCGATATCAGTGAGTTTTGGAGCGATGCTAATCCGAACGCAAAATATCCACAACTGAATTCAAAATCGGCCACACTATCGAATGCCGATGTGAACCGTTCGGCCAACATCCACGATGGTTCGTTTGTCGCTGTTCGTAATATCTCGCTGGGTTACAATGTGCCGGAAAAATGGTTGAAACCACTGACCTTGAGCAGCTGTAACATCTTCGCACAAGTATTGAATCCGTTTATGTTTGGTGGTGATGTTGTAAAAGCCGGCATCAACCCCGACGACACCAATAACCTTCTGAACTACAACTCAGTGGGCGACTTACAGGGAGCTACCAACAACAACACTTACCTCACAACCAGTTTTGTGTTTGGTATCAGAGTAGGTTTATAATTCAATTAAACAGAGTAAATCATGAAAAAATATATTGCTGCACTTTTAGTTGCATTCACAGTACTGGGATGCCAGGATGAATTTCTGGAAGAAAAGGTAGTAACCACCCTGACTCAGGACTACTACAAATCGCCTGAAGGGCTGGAAACACTGGTAAAGGGTACGTATCAGATCCTTCGTTTTAAATCGGATTACAACCAGGGTCATTACCTGTTTGGTTCGAGTACCGATATCGAAGCATTTAGCTGGACTAACCAGGAGCGCATCGACATGGGAAGCTATAATGTAACCGGATGGGGACCTTCGTCGGGAGCCAACCGATTTGCCCCACACATGGCCGCATTGATCGGACAGGTATCGGGAGGAGTTTCCGAAGGAGCCTACCCTATCATCAACCGTTGTAATATCTTTCTTGAAAATTACGAGTTACTTACCGAAGCTCAAAAGAAAGCACTGGAAGCTCGTAAAGGGGAGATTCTATTTCTTAGAACATATTCGTACTACCTGATTACAAATCAGTTAGGAGCAGTGCCTTTGATGTTGAAAAGCTTCTCGGGAATGCCCGAAAACTTTGCGTTCAACAAAGCCAGTCTGGAAGAAATCTATACACAACTGCTGAGCGACATGGAAACTGCAACAGCATTGTTACCAGCGAGTTCGAGCGAATTGGGCCGGATTACTAAAGCAGCCGGCGCCCACCTTACTGCCAAACTGTATCTTAATCGTGCGCAAGGTGCTGAATTTCAGAACAGCAGCGAGCCCACCCTGAAGGCCCTTTACAAAGGTAACGCCAGCGGAGTGGATGCCGACCTGCAAAAAGCAATCGAATATGCTACCATAGCTATTGATATTCATAAAGGAAAAACGGCATTTGGCGGATTGGAACCAGATTTTGCAAACCTGTGGAAAGACATAAAAGGAGCCGATCCGTATGCCCGCGACAAGGTGAGTGAAATACTTCTATCGGCGCAGTACGAATCAACTTCGACCTACAATGGCCGGTATGGAAATACGCTGGTGCATTTATACAACAGCAACCACACTTCGTTACGTGCCTGTACTCCACGCACAATAGATTACGGTCGTCCGTTTGCCACTCTTCAGCCCACCGATTGGGCTTACGACATGTTCACCGACCGTGCCAACGACTCGCGGTACTACAAGACTTACCTTACCGATTATGTGGCTACTGATGCAAAAGAAGCCGGAGGTAAACCCTGGGATGCAGCCACAGCCTGGGTTTATAACACTTACATACGGGGAGCAGCTGATGCCGCAATTGGAATAAACACCAGCGGAGCAACCGATGTAGTAAGTACCGGAACAGCCAGCAAAATAAAATTCGGAAAACGTTCGATAGTGTATATTGAAAACTCGAAAGACGAACCCCTTGACTCGATGTGGGTAGCCAGCCAGCCTTTCATTATGAATGTTCGCTGGACAGTTGGAAGTCCTGAAGGTAAAGGCTATTTTGTTGATCCGAAGAAACCTTCGCTGGGATTAAAACCAGGCATCGACTTGTCGAATCCCGTTGTAACAAATACTGCCGGTCGTAAATTACTGTACCGTGTAAATGGAGATAAGGGTGAAGCCTTTGGGCTCGACCGTGGCTTAGGCGTTGCTGCCTGGTACATGTCGCCCCGCAAATGGTTGGATATTAACCGTGGTAAAGGTACAGATGCCAACGGAGCTGGTGCGATCGATATTCCATTGATGCGACTGGCCGAAACCTACCTGATTCGTGCTGAAGCCTATGGACGCAAAGGGCAACTATCGCTCGCCATCGACGACATAAACATGCTCAGAAAACGTGCTGCATTCCATGCTAATGAAAACCGTTCGGATGTACTGGTGAAACTCGAACCAGCAGTGCTTACCGGCAAACTCGACATACCGGCAGCCGAAAAAGCCAGTCCGTATAAAGTATCAACCGACACCTACGACAAAATTAAGGTAACGGGTGAAGAATGGACAGCTGGTTCGGCTAAAGCCCGTCTTGAAAACTACCCTCCGGGAGCCGGAAATCTGTTTGTACATTTTATTTACAACGAACGGGCCCGTGAACTTGGATTCGAGTTGCAGTGCTGGGAAGATTTGAAGAATGCAGGCATTTTGTACGAGCGTGTGTATTACCGCGATATGTTGGGTGCACCTTCGGCCAGTACCGGCACTGCTGACTTCCCTTTCCCGAAAGATGACATTTCGAAAACAAATGGTGCATTGGGAGCAGGAAAAGGCAATCTGGAGCGCAAGCACACGTTCCGTCCGTGGCCACAAAGCTTCCTTGAATTACTAACCGACGAAGAAGGTAATGCGCTTACTACAGAGGCAAAAGCAGCCTATCAGAATTATGGTTATTAAGTAGATACAAGAGTCAAGAGTCAAGAACCAGGAATCAAGAGTCAGGAAACTGTAACATCATGTTACCCTCATCCTGCCTCCTGGTTCTTGGTTCTTGGTTCCTGACTCTTGATTCTTGACTCTTGATTCTTATTCAACCGAATCCGTTATCTCTTCAACCACTCCTTTCAACTCATACAGTGAATCCTTGGCATCGTTCATAAAATTTTTCAGATCCCTTTTTGCAAGTACAACATGATAAGAAGCCTTTAAGCGCCCCACTTGTTCTCTTTCAGCTTTGGTTAGCTCAAGGAGGTGCTTTTGATAATCGACTTCAGCAAATTGCTGAAACGATTTTTCTGCATTTTGCCATTGTTCCAACGAATAGTTGTCACCTTCGGCTTTTACATCTTCCACAAATCGGGCAAAATCGGCCAGGTATGTTTCTTTGCTTTGACATGCTGTGAGCAGAATCAATGCTGCAAAAATCAGTAATTTGTTCATAAGTAAATAATTATTTTATACGATTAGAGCTAACTCATCTGTTACGGTAACCAGGCGTCGGAAAATTTTGAAAAAACCAGTTCTATTCATACCTGGTTGTACATTTTTTATTAAACAATCTGACATTGTTTAATGTTTCAATAGCATACAAAAAACATATATGTTTGCTTGAACAACCACTCATTATTGGTACTGTGAAGCAGCGGCAATTCGACAGACTGACAAATGACAATCAACAAAATGAAGTTATGCATGAAAAACACTACCAATCGATTCTTGCCAATGCCCCATTTGGATATGCATATCACCGGATTATCGTGGATGAAAGTGGTGTACCTGTTGATTATGAATTTCTGGAAGTAAACCAGGCATTTGAACTAATAACCGGATTAAAAGCATCTGAAATAATTGGAAAAACTATCAGCTCCATCTTACCCGGCATTCGTAACGGAAGTTTCGACTGGATAGCACAGTACGGAAAGCTTGCACTGGAAGGTTCTGAATTCGAATTTGAGCAGTTTTCAGAGCCCCTGAAATCATGGTTCAGGGTAAAAGCCAGCTCTACTGAGAAAGGTTTTTTTTCAACCCTGTTCACCGACATTAGCGAACAGTATAAACTGGCTGGAATTGCCCGTACATTTCTGACTTACACTCCGGAAACCGTAGATTATCAATACATTATCGACACAGCCTGTGAAATCTCCGGAGCTGCTTATGGTACGATTAATATCTTTGATGAAGACGGACAATCCTTTACCACCCATGCCTTTTCCGGTATGAATCAGCTGGTAAAAAAAACAGCGGAACAATTAGGCTTTCAATTAATTAATAAAAAATGGAAGTTTGATGCGAACCGACAGGCTCAACTAAAAAATCAAAAAACTACGATTTTCGACTCAATACATCAACTGGCCGGATCTTCGCTTTCGCCTTTCTTACTCGAAACCATTATCCGTACGTTTAACCTCGGTAAGCTTGCGGTGGTTAAAACCGAAAAAAACGGAAGGATGCTTGGCGATTTCACCTTGCTTTTTACTAAAAACCACTTACTACAAAACCAGGCCCAGCTGGAAACGTACGCCGAAATCACAGGACTTCTTATCGACCGATTGATGCACGAGCGGGAAATTATCCGCGAACGGGAACGGCTGGAACAAATTACGGCTCAACTTACCGATATCGTATGGCGAACCGATTTGCAACTCAACACTACCTATATTAGTCCTTCGGTGAAACGAACCCTGGGATACAGCGTTGAGGAATACCTTGAACTTCCGGTTGAAAAACGGTACAAACCCGAACAATTAGATGATTTTCAACTCATTCTGAAAGAAGAACTGGGAAAGGAAATGAATAGTACAACCGACAAATACCGCACTCGTATTATCGAAATGGAGCAACAAAAGGCCGATGGCACTTTTATACCACTGGAGCTTCATTTCAGTTTTGTGCGCAACGAACAGGGAAATCCAACAGGTCTCCAAGGTGTTTCCCGCGATATTTCCGAACGCAAATTACTGGAGAACAACTTAAAACAACAAACCCAACTGCGGGAAATATTGATGCAGGTATCTTCAGAGTTTATTAATGTCGCTCTTGAAAAAGTCGACGAGATTGTACTTCGCTCACTCGAAAGTTTAGGAAACTTCGTTGATGCCGACCGTGCGTACACCTTTGAATACGATTGGGAATTGCAGGTATGCAACAACCTGCACGAATGGTGCCGCGAAGGCATTGAACCTCAACTACCTAATTTACAAGCAGTCCCCCTGGAGATGATGCCCGACTGGGTCGACTCGCACCGACAGGGAAAAGAAATGCTGGTAGCCGATGTTTCTAACCTTCCTCATGGACTTGTTCGCGAAATACTTGAACCGCAGGGAATAAAAAGCGTTGTTTCGGTCCCGATGATGAACGAAGGGCTGTGCATTGGCTTTGTTGGATTTGATTTTGTGGTTCAACACCGTTATTTTTCGGATACCGAAGTTCAATTGTTGAAAATTTTCGCACAGATGCTGGTAAATGTTGCGTTACGAAGAGATACCGAACAGCAGCTGGTGATTGCCAAGGAACGAGCTGAAGAAAGCGACCGGCTTAAAACTTCTTTTCTTACCAATCTCAGTCATGAGATCCGGACGCCCATGAACGGTATTATCGGTTTTTTGAATTTATTGCGTCAACCGGAATTAAACAGCGACGACCGGGCCAGCTTTATCGACATTGTAAATCAAAGTAGCGACCGATTGCTGAACACCATCAACGACATCATCGAAATTGCCCGAATTGAATCGGGTGATAGTAAGGTTGAGAAGCAAAAAGTGGATTTAACCCGGTTTTTTAATCATTACTACGATTATTTTACTCCCATGGCCTACGAAAAGCAGGTAGTACTTCAACCTTTTCGATTGCATGCCGACAAAACACATATCTATACCGATCAATCCAAACTCGATTCTATTCTTACCAATTTGCTTAAAAATGCAATAAAATTTACCGAACATGGTAGCATAGAGGTGGGGTGTAATCAAGAAGGCGACCAGGATTTTCTGTTTTATGTAAAAGATACCGGCAAAGGAATTCAGCCCGAGAAACTGGAACTGATTTTCCGACAGTTCGTTCAGGAAGATGGATCGTTTACCCGTAGTCACGAAGGCTCCGGCTTAGGACTTTCCATTGCCAAAGCCTATGTGGAAGCCCTTGGGGGTACTATCACAGTGGAATCGGAACCCGGGAAAGGAAGTAATTTCTACTTCACGCTCCCGGCCGGCATGTAAGTTTTGTAAATGGTAACTTCAGCTCTTATTTTTAACTATCGATTGGCCCCATCACCTTCATCATGGCGCTGTAGATAGCATTATGCTTCAACAACTCCGGGTTTCCGGTCACAAACAATTGTTTTTTGGCCCTGGTTAGGGCTACATTTAGTTTTCGATCGATAAGCCGGCCTTCATCATAAAAGACTGCCGAAAGCTGATCGAGCTGATACAACTGATTGATACAGAACGAATAAATAATTATATCGCGTTGCGACCCCTGGTAGCGTTCCACGGTATCGATGGTAATATCGCCGATCCCGGGTAGTTGCAGGGCATGTAGCTCCCTACGGATAAGTGCAATCTGACTGCGGTAGGGAGTGATGATACCCAGGGTTTTGGAGGGTACAAATTCCAATTGATTGAGATCGTAAAGTTCGTAAATTCGGCTCACCAGTTCGCTCACAATGCGGGCTTCGTGGGTATTGGTTTTATTGGTGCGGTCGGCCGGGTGTTTTTGCGAGGGAATAAACGCCATTCGCCGGGTAGCAACGAGCTGCTGGAAATAACTTTCGGGCTGATAGAACCGGTATTCAAGTACTTCCTGCTGATGCAGCGTGGGTACTACTTCTAATTCGTTGTTGTAAAATGCCTGATTCGGAAACAGAGCTACTTCGGCATGCATGCGGCCTTGTTTGTGCAACATGCCCCAGACACGGGTGTTAGTTGCTTTATTCAGGCTGAACAGGCGTTCAAAAAGCGAGTTTCTCCTGTCGGTTAGTCCTATTGCATTGAGTTCGGCTTGCTTCACCTTCGATTCGTTTTCGCGTTGCAGCACCACTGCCGGCAATTGTTTGTGGTCGCCTATGAGTATAAATTTACCGATGGCGTTGTTTCCTTTTATATCTTTTGCCGAAAGAATACCGAGCAGCGAAGGTTCGAGAATCTGCGAGGCTTCGTCGATTATCGCTACCTGAAATTGCTTCAATTTAAACAATTCGGTTTTACCGGAAACCGACGAAACGGTGCCCACGAAAATGCGGCAGTTTTCGATCACTGCTTTTACTTCGTCGCGCCGCTGGCAGGGTTCAATAACCTTATCGAGCAAGCGGGCCCGGAATTTTGGGTCGCATGAAAATTCGGAACCAATGCGGATATAGTCCGGGCAGGTGTGAGTGGGCAAACCATCTGATTGCTCATCAATTACGGAAAATCCCGTTTCGTCTTTTTCAGTCTTATTAATTATTACAGCTACATTTTCCAGCGCCTCACAAATTTCATCCACAGCCCGGTTGGTATACGAAAGCAGCAAGATGTTCACCTCCGGCTTTCGGTATAGTTCCTCTACCATCGACCGCAGCGCCACCGAAGTCTTGCCGGTTCCCGGGGGGCCCACCAACAAAAAATAATCCTTTGCCTGCATTGCCTTCAAGAGCAGGGGATTCATTTCATCGTTCTGAATACCATTGCAGACCGAATAATCGCCCCGAAGCTGTACCGATTCGTCGAATTGAGGCTCGCGCTGGTTGAGTATCAACTGCCTGCGATCGTCGTTGGCCTGCAAAAAAGAATAGAGTCCGCGGTACATGGAGTTGTACGACGAATCGAGAAAATCGTGTTCCACCGCATAACGCGAGCTGGCCGGCAACACCGACTGGTTGTGCTGGCGGAAGCGTACCCGAAGGGTTAACTTATCGGGAGTTAATTCCTGAATTGTAGCTTTAAAAATCTGTTTATTGGTCACATTATCACTCTCCCTGTTGCGTTCGTACAAAATCACGATATCGCCCCGGCGAAAATTCGGCAGGAAATCGTGTTCGTAAGCAGGGATTTTCAGGCGTATTGTACGATCGTCGGTCGCCGTTTGATTTTCAATAATCGAAAGATCGGTTAGAATTTCACCGGCCTCGTACTTTTCGGTAAGCGACGAAAGCCAGAGCGACGAAATGCCCCGGTTGGTTTCATAAGCAGTTTCGCCCGCCTTGGCAATATAATGTTCTTTGGCCACAAAGCTAAAAAAGCTGTGAAAATAGGCCAGTTCCAACGCATCGGCGTTTGCGAAAGGCTCCTTAAACTTCTGAAGTTGGGGAAGTATGAATCGCGCAATCAGAGGATTTGTAAAGGGCATCTCCGTCACCAGCGTTTCCGCGTTCAGGGCATCAATCAGCTCCCGGGTAAGGGTTTCGGTGGTATCGCAGGCTATACTTCGTTCGATCTCCACTATACGATTTCGCAGGTTCAGCGCTTCTTTGATGGCTGCCATCGTGGGTTTCGGATCGCGTAAACTGAAAGGCTGCTGCCCGTAACGGGAATAAAAGAGGTACGAATTCAGTTTTGCAAAGTCGAAGCCCAGTACTTTTTGCATCACAATTTGGTAAAGGAAAAGCTGAGTACGATGATTTCGCCCCGTAAGCATCGGATTGTCCTCGGGCCAGGGCGCTTTTCCCGATTTTAATTCGAGCACAAAGCGTTCACCGGCTTCGTTGGGTTGAATCTGCAAAAAATCGAGTCGCCCCTGAATACCCAGTTGCTCGCAAATAAACGCCGGTTCGATGACCGACTTTTGCCGTATGATGTTCTTTTCAGGAAAAACTGTTTTTACAACCTTTCTGATGTTGTCGAAATGAAGCTTTGTATCTTCGAAAAACTGAGCATCGAGATCGTCGCAAGTCGAAATTTCGAAGGGTGAAGTCCGGAAGGCCTTTCTGATCACGTCCTGATACAGAACAGGTTCATCTCCGGTTTCGTTCACCAACTCATCAAAAAACAAGTTTGCGATATTTCCCAGTAAGATGGGTTTAGCGTTTTTCGCGCCTTCGAACTTCGACAGAAAATAATTGAGCGGATGGCGGCCGTATTCTTTCATACATTCGGCCAGCGAACTGATATCCAGCAGGTAATCGGGCTCAAGAATGATTATTTCGGGAGTGAGCACGCCGTATTCATCCACCTCCACATCAATCAGATTGAGCTGGCAACCCGGCCACAGCCCCGCCACGGTATCGTTAAATTCTTCGTTCACATGTTCGACATGATGGCGTACCTTCACCGGCTCTTCGGTAGGATTTGTATCGTCCTGAACATATAGAAACAGCTCATCGACTGCCAGCACTTCCACCCGCATACGCGCTGTTTTTTCTTTCCGGGGCCGGGGTTTGTAATGTAAACCTTTCGGAAGAACCGCCGAGAGCTCATCCGGAATTTGAACCGCATATACATGCGCCAACAACTCGCACAGCGCTTTCAGGTTGTAGCTGTAATCGTCGGCGCCGGGCACCCAGCCCTCGTGCAGCACCTTATTGGCATTGATGCGCAACTTATTAATTTCGAAGGTTTTTCGACGGTCATACTGCGTTTTTTCGCACAGATAATTAAGCCGTGCAAACAAATTGGAGAACTGCAGGCCCTCATCGGCAGTGAGGTCCTTACACACCCGCTCGAGCAGCGACCGCAGCCGGGGATACTTATCCTGCAACGCATTTTCATCGTTGTGAAGTTCGGTTAATTCGTCGAAATAATCGGTACCGGTCATGGAGTTTCTTTGTAAAAAATAAGCTGTAAAAGTACGAATTTGGAGCGAAGAAGGCAAGTAATAACTAAGGATGGGTTGGCTTGAAAAAATATTTCTCTACATTTGTAGGTTTAAATCAACACATCATGAACACATCACTTTACAAAACAGGATTTTACGTTTCATTGGCAACAGGTATCATTACCCTCATCACCTTTGCTATTGCGATCGGCACACCTCCCCTTTCTGGTCCTTTCTGCACCGGTAACTGTTTCGAATACCCGTATACCGACATTGCCAGCCGCTTTCCGCGCGATTATTACTGGATGTTTGGCGCCATCGTGCTTTCGCTTTCGTACCTGATGATGATGGGGGTGGTGCACCAGACCACCGCACCCGACAAAAAACTGTACAGCCAGATTGGTTTACAATTGGCAACCATGGCCTCGCTTGTCCTGATAGTCGATTATTTCCTTCAACTATCGGTAATTCAGGCGTCTTTATTGGCCGGCGAAACAGAGGGCATTGCCCTGCTCAGCCAGTTTAATCCTCATGGTATCTTTATCGTGTTGGAAGAAATCGGATTTTTGCTGATGATTTTCTCCTTGTTTGCGCTGGCACCTGCTTTAAAAGGACACAAAGCGCTGCAATGGACGGTAAGTATCAGTTTTGCTCTGGCTGTTTTATCGTTTATACTGGTATCGCTTCAGCACGGCATAGAGCGGGAATACCGGTTTGAAGTGATCGTAATTTCGATTACCTGGCTCGAAGTGATGGTGGTTAGCGGAATGCTGGCGGGGAGGTACAGGAAATCACAATTCACTAATTAACAAGCGATACATCGAATGTTGGTTTGAAGTTAAATCATAGCTATTCGCAATATAGCTGCAAAAAGCAAAAACATCTATTGATTTTGCAACGATAAAAAAGTGTTCGGTGGTTATCAAAAACTTGCCGGACGAAATACGTAGTATTGTACCCCGACTGGAAGGTTTGAAGTAAACTAATGCAGAAACATTCAGAACATTTTAAATGGTATGGGGCTGGCTTTAAAGTTTCAATCTTATTAAAAAAATTGAACCAAAAAATCTAAACTTTTCATACTTTTGCACCCAACTATCATCCTGCTTTCCTCATGTCCTACCCTCAGACTCATCACATCCAACTCTTTAAATCGGTCTTTAAAGGCCGGGAAGATGTGTTTGCCCTGCGCTGGGAAAGCGGACGAAAAAGCGGATATATGCCTGCCTACAGCTACGATCCGTATCTGTACCGGGCTCATAAGATGGGAGGTGGTACTTTTCAGAATTTTCCGGACAAAAAATATTTGCCTTTACACGATTCTGAAATTGCAAAACACCTCAGGGGCGAACATCTTATCGGTATGTATCCATTACTGCCGGATAATACTACCTGGTTTATTGCTGCCGACTTCGACGATGATAAATGGCTGGAAGAATGCATTACCTTTATCAAAACCTGTTCAGACAACGACCTACCGGCCTGTCTCGAACGATCCCGATCGGGCAGTGGTGGACATGTCTGGGTATTTTTCGAGCAACCCTACCCTGCAGTTCATAGTCGAAAAATATTTCTTTCGTTGTTACAACAGTCCGGTGTGGTGTCAATGTTTGATAAGAATTCGAGTTTCGACCGTTTATTTCCGAATCAGGATTATCTTTCGGGTAAGGGACTGGGAAATCTGATTGCGTTGCCTTTATACAAAAAGACCCTGGATAACGGGAATAGCTGTTTTTTGAATACGGAGACATTACAGCCCTATCCGGATCAATATGAATTTCTGAACTCCATAAGTCGTGCAACTGTTGCAACACTGAATCAACTTTTTGAAAAGCTGCAATCTGCAACACCTGTTTCGGTTGAACACATTACCAATACTCTCAGCATCAGCTTACAGCAGGATGTACGCCTATCCCGTATTGGTTTATCACCTGCTTTGATTAACTTCTTAAAAGATGAATTGAATTTTGCGAATTCTGAATATTACATCAAATCGAAGGCAGGAAAAAGCACTCACGAAACCCCGCGTTTTTTTAACTTTGTAGAAGAAGCATCCTTCGAAGTAATTATCCCAAGGGGGGTTATTGGCAAACTACTTCGTTTTTGTATGGCATCAAAAATAGATTATACTTTTCACGATTTACGAAAAAAGCAACCTTTCATTGATTTTCAGTTTAATGCTCAACTCCGCGATTACCAGCAACAGGCACTCGACACCATAGCAAAAAAAGATTTCGGGGTCATTGTGGCACCTCCGGGTTCCGGAAAGACGATTATTGGATTAAAAATCATTGCAGATCGCAATCAGCCAGCGTTAATAATTGTACATCGACAACAATTAGTGGATCAATGGATGGAGCGCATAGAGACTTTTTTGGGAATTCCCCGGCATGAAATCGGCAGAATAGGACAGGGAAAAAGTAAAGCCGGAAGTAAAATAACCATTGCAACCATTCAAAGTTTATCCAAAGAACTTACAAAATCAGAAGGATCAAAGCTCACCGATTTGTTTGGAACCATCATCGTTGACGAATGCCACCATATTCCGGCAAAAACGTTTCGGGAATCGATCGCCAAACTTTCCTGTTATTATCTGTACGGATTAACCGCAACACCTTTCCGGAAATACAATGATGGTTGTATCATTTTTTATCATTTAGGTGATATTATCTTCGAAATTAAGCCCACTGAAATCGCATCGTACAAACAGGCCAGAATTATCATTCAGAATACAGATCTTTACATTCCCTTCAATTCGAAAATAGATCAGGTTGAAACCCTTTCCAAAATTCTTATTCACGATACAGCACGAAATAACTTAATTTTAGATGCTGTTCTGAAAGAGTTGAAACAAGGCCGTAAAGTGGTACTAATTACCGAACGAAAAGAACATATCGAGACCTTGAATCAGTACCTGAAACAATCGTACGAAACGGTCACACTGAGCGGTGATGATTCGGTTACAAGTAGGAGCAGCAAGTGGAAAATTTTAAAAGACGGGAATTTCCAGGCGTTAATCACAACCGGCCAATACTTTGGAGAAGGTTCAGATTTACAGAATATTGCCACTCTTTTTCTGGTTTATCCGTTTGCCTTTGAAGGTAAATTAATTCAGTATATTGGTCGGGTGCAGCGGTCCGAACTTACTCCCACTATTTACGATTTCAGGGATCTGAAAATTGATTATCTGAACAAACTATTTCTGAAACGAAATACCTATTACCGGAAAATACAGAAACAGGCTACGCTTTTTGATGAACCAACTCCTGAACAAAAAATCGAAACTACAAGTAAGAATTATGAAATTACACTAACGATTCCCCTTGAAGAACTTGATTTTCGATATGGGGGCGTGGCTTTCAACTATACTTTTCCTTCTCATTCCGAGCCTGTGGAATTTGAAATTGAAAATCTGCACATACGGCCTGAGCTGGAAATATTGAAACCTTACTTTACTAAGGCATTGAACAAAAAGAATATAACAGTTGAACTATATGCAGAATATGAAGACGGAAACTTAGTTGCACAACTTGCCAGCTCCACCGATTTAGACCGCTTAAATAATGAGCTGGTTGAAAGTGTACGTTTTCGGTTTATTTCGGAAGGGCTTACCAACATGAAGCCGGGTAAAGGCAACAACCTGCTGACTGCGGAAGAATTAACCACAACTAACGGAAATGAACCCGGTCTTTACAACGATGGAAACCAATTATTAGACGAATTGCTGAGTCGTAAGAATTACCGGCATTCGCGTCACATTCGTTATTTGGCCGATCGCCACGAACGCTCTATCCTGAAAATCCGGTTTGTGTTAAGTCCGTTTTCATTCGTATTTCTGCTTGCCGGCGAACAACGCTATCACATTATTTTAGAAACCTTAGATACCGACGAAGCCACCTACATCTGGCATCTTAAAAAAAACACCGGTCAGTTAAAAGTACTTCTACGGGAAATAGATGACCAGCTATACATAATACGAACCACTGGCAGACAGGCATTTCTTGAACGCAGACCAAGTAATTTCAGTAGAATTGTACACGATTATAGCGATGCCCGCAAAGGATTTATAGTTTGGAAGGATATGGTGGAAGAGCAGATCGATTGAAAAACAAATAGATTCTAATTTAGCGTTTTGAAATTTGTAATATTTATTTTGTTATTCAAAACAATATAATATCTTTGCAACTGAAAAAAGGACAGGCAATGAGAATAATAACCTACAAAGCCATTGACCAATATACAGCATTGCAACCCGATGCGAAAGTAGCATTGGACGAATGGTATATTAAAACAGAGCAAAGCCAATGGCAGTGTTTTGCAGATATTCGGCAGACGTTTAACAGTGTTGATAATGTAGGAAATAAACGATATGTGTTCAATATCAAAGGTAACACCTACAGGTTAATAGCGTTAATCCTTTTTGCACCAAAAATTGTATATATTCGGTTTATTGGTACACATACCGACTATGACAGAATTAGAGATTGTTCAATAATTTAAAAAGAAAAAATATGAAACGGATTTTAACCAACTCAGAATACGAAGCCATAATGACACGGGTTAATGAACTTGTGGAAATAGTGGACGACCTTACACCTTCGACGGATAGAAATTTGATAGAACTTGATTTTTTGACCGATTTGGTGGTAGCTTATGAAAAGGAACACTACCCCATAGGAAAATTATCGCTTAGTGATGTAATGAAAGCACGGATGGAGGAAATGAATATTACACAACGAGCACTGGCTGAAATGCTTGAGATAAGCACACCCAGAGTAAGTGAATATCTTACCGGAAAATCGGAACCTACTTTGAAGATAGCACGAAGGATACAAAAACAATTGAATATTGATGCCAACGTGATACTGGGTACCGTATAATTATTATTCGATAGTAATTAAATTGGTTCTTACTGTCCGGATAATGAGTTCGGCAGTGTTGAGGATATTGGTTTTTAGAAAGATAAAGGTCCGAATTTGCTGTTCTTCCTGTATATTCCAGATATTCGGCAAATGAGAATGTTAAAACATTGATTTAATATGCCCTAACTGAATTATACTCATATCTTCTCTTGTATGAAGTCTTAAATTTAAATTTTACATTGCAATTACTATTGTGATAAAAAAAACTCGAAAAATCGATTATATTTGTGTGTTAAACTAAAAATTGCCTGATTTATGAATAATGACCGCTGGAATGAAGTATGTTTTTTACTCTCATCAAACATAACCAAAGACACCTCTGAAAGCGCTTTCGAACAGCAAGTAATACAAGCATTACGGGTACTGGGATGGAAACAATTTTCGGGTGATTTTGAAATTCGACCATCGTTTCAGATTGGAGCAGCAAATAGAATTACTCCTGATTTTGTAATTAAAAATTCCGACAACCAAAAGTTGTTTGTTATCGAAATAAAACAACCCGGAATCCCAATTTCTCAATCATTTCAGCAGCAACTTTTCTCGTACATGAGGCAATTAAAGCTTGAATATGGCATTCTGATAGGAAACTGTATCCAGGTATTCTATGATGGAAGTTTAAATGAACAAGATGATCCGCTCTTACTTGAAACCATCCAGTTCAGTAACGATAACCCCAAAGGCATCCGGTTTACAGAGTTATTTTGTAAAGATTCATTTAGCAAAGATGCTTTAACTGCATTTACCCTCGATATTTTACGAAAAATGAATCGCCGGGAAGAGTTTAAAAAATTAAAAAACAAAGTCCTTTCCGGAGAATTCATCCTCCGGTTAACTGAGTTAATCAAGCAGGAATTTATATCGGAATACGATGGAGAAACAATAGACAAAGTACTTGCAGAGACAGATATCAGGATCAGCGATAGTGCACAAGCACTTCCGGATGTAACTACTGAAAATATTTCTGAAGATTCAACAGGCTCCGAAAAATCACGCAATTTTGATTATACAAAATATCTTTACAGAGGGATTAGCTATGGAAAAAATCGATTGGTTCTTGCTGTAATTACAGACTATGCGCGCCAACATCCGGAATTATCATACAATCAATTAAGAACGGTTTTTCCGGATAGTCTGCAGGGAACTGAAACACTCACTACCGAAAGAATTGCAAAATCTAAGAAAGACAAACGTAATTTTATGAAATCGGATGAATTAATAACTTTAGCCGATGAGGTTGTTTCGGTGAGTACCCAATGGGGGAAATTTAACATTGGTCGTTTCCTAGAAAAATGCAAAGTCCTGGGTATTGAAGTATCTGAATACTGATAAGTTATATTTTTTTATCTGCAAAATTTTTCAATTGCAGCTATAAGTTTGTAAATAACTTGCGGGGCAACATGCGGGGTAACTTGTGGGGTACTTGCGGGGCAACATGAGGGGTAACTAGTGCGTTACATGTGGATTAATCTGCGGGTTGCCTCTTTTCTATAACAATCCCTACTCAAATCACCATCCTGATGAAGTTAGCTCACATCAATCATTCATTTTTCTTGTGTTAAAAATGCGCTTTAATGAACTTATGTTCATTATTATTTATACCTTTGTGGCTAATTATTTTAAAAAGGATACAACTATGTCAGGATTAAATCACAAAGGCCCCGTGGGGGCAGGTCCGATGACAGGACGAAAAATGGGGAAATGCACCCATTTTGGAGCAAGACAACGCAATGAAGAACAAGCAATTACGGCTATAAACTCAACTAATGAGCAAACCCAATCAGAAGTTGAAAACACATCCCGAGGAAATGTTGGCCGGGGACAAGGAGCTATGGGTCGCGGACAGGGAGCTATGGGACAAGGAACTTTGAATAGAGGACAAGTAGCAATGGGCCGGGGACATGTAACTATGGGCCGCAGTAGAGCTTGTGGCCGAAACGGGAATGGTTCGGGTATGGGCCGTCGATTGGGAAACAGATTTGGAAACGAAAATAACTAATTAAACCACTCAAATATAATGGAGAAATATATAGCTGTGCCTTTAGAAGGAGGAGTATTGTGTGCTCATTTCGGTCATTGTGAAGAATTTGCAATTGTAAAAGTTGTTGATAATGAAATCAGGGAAATAAAAACACTTACGCCTCCCGAGCACGTACCCGGTTTATATCCCCGGTGGGTGGCTTCTTTTGGAGTTACTGATGTGATAGCCGGCGGGATGGGACAAAAAGCAATCAATTTATTTAATGAGCAAAATATTAACGCTTTTGTTGGTGCTCCTATCGATAAGGCTGAAAACCTGGTGATTAACTTCATTGCCGGAAATTTAAGTTTAAATGCAAACTATTGTAATCACGACAACGACCACCAGCATGCTTGCAGACATTAAAATGCAGAAATGGGCATTGTTGTAACTCTATCGGTAATATTCCATGAAATCCCACAGGAATTGGGTGGTCTTGGAATATTACTACGGAGTGGCAAGTCGCGAACAAAAGCTTTACTGTATAATTGTTAAATTATCACTTTCACCAAACTTCTTATTCACAGATTTCATCAAACTTCATGAGTAACTTACTGTCAAATTTGATCGGAACTAATTTGTTTTCAGCTACATCATACTCATACAATTTCTTTTCTGAAGTATTAAATGTAAATCTTGCAATTACAGGCGAACGATCAGGATATGTTTCGTGTAAATTAAAATCATAATTTTCAGAGTAATCCAGTGCATTATCTTTTTGGGGATTTGGACTACCCTCTACTGTGATTCCAAAAGAAGTTCCTCCATTTTTAACGACAGCCTCATAAAGACCTTTTGTCATTTCCAGATAAGCAGGTGAGGTTGTTAAAATTTCCATTACCAGATCTAAACACGGGTTGGGTTCTGAATTTCCCGGGTTTGAAATAGAGTTTTCAGTTGAATCATCGCTTTCAACAGCCAATTCCTTAACGGTAATTGTATCATTGGAAATTGAAGTACTGGTATTGGAATTAGCACATGAAGCGATAATGATAATTATCAAAATCCCAATAAGTTGAATTGCTCTTTTCATAAAATTCAATTTAAAGTTTGGCCGCCTGTTTGAGTCAGATTTCGGGTAGCATATTATCATTTCACAACCTGCTTATCTATCAACTCTCCATTGCGTTTATACAATTCCACCGCTAAATTCCCTCCATCCACACTTACCCTGATAAAGGTTGCTCCGGGAGGGCGTTTGTCTCTTACCGGACCACCACCTACTACCAGGGTATAGTTATGATAAGCGTTGGGACGTTCGATTTTGGCTTCGTGTGTATGTCCGCAAATATACATATCCACTTTTGCTTTATTCAGCAGGGGAACCAGTTTGGCGGCTACATCCTGTGGTCCGTGCCAATCGTCGGGTTCAAGGGTAGCCGGAATATGTCCGCACACAATCCGGTGCTTCGCTTTTTTCCACTCCTTCGTAGCTATTACCTTCTTAACAAATTCGGCCTGCTCGCTCCTGTAGTTGTCGTAATCGGCCAATCCGGCGTATACCGGATGCTGGTCGGGTTTATCTTCGCCGGTATCAATCACCAAAAAGATGGTATTACCCCACACAAAGGTATAGTAATACTTGCCGGTGGGCGAATCGACATAAGCGTCCAACGCCCGCGATCCGATTCCTCGTGTTTCGTGGTTGCCACGTGTATACACAAAAGGTTTACTTCCGGCAAAATAACGGGCCGCAGGATGGGCGAAATGAGCTATTATTTCCTCTTCGCGGGTAATATCGTCGAGCATATCGCCATTGTAGCAAACAAAATCGAAATCGGGATGGCTGCGGCAAACGGTATCGATAAAGGCAGGCATGCTGTGCACATCGTTGAAAGCCAGAAAATTAAATTTACGCTTGTTGGCCGAGGGTAAGGTGAACGACTTAAGCGGACTTACTACCGAGTCGCCAAAAACAATTTTGTAAGGCTGGTAGGTGGTAATTTCTTTCGACACCACCCGATAATAATAAGTCTTACCCGGCTCCAGATTTGTCAAACGCACTTTCTGAACCGGCATCATGGCATCGAGTTGACCGTGGCGCGACGCTACCGCCTTCCGATCCGTAGTTGTGGTTTCGCCATACAATACATACGAAAAGCAGGGTTTATCGGCCACCGAAAGGATAGTGACCCCGCTGTTGGCCATATGTTGCAGGTAAGGCAATGAACGAAACTCAATTGCGTAGGCCGGAAGTGCCTGAAAGCCAATAGCTATAATCAATATTTTCAGAAACAGGAAAAGTGAAACAGGTGTTTGCATGGTAATGAGTGGTTGTGAACAGGCAACAAATCTACTTAAAGTGTGGGAAAAAATCAAATTATTCGGACTTTTTCCCACACTTTAATACTCGTTGAATGTAAACGATTATAAAACAACAATCCAGCATATTTTGATAGTATCGGAAAAGTGTATATTTCATTCTGAACAAACTATTGAAAAATAAGGAATACAATATCCACCACGCTTTTTATAACTTGCTTATCAATCCGGCAATCCCCATCGCACACTCGGCCACCCGGTCATAATCCACAATCTCCAAATCATCTTTGGGTGTATGGGTAATTTCCTGACTTTCCATGTGCTCAATAAACCAGTGCGAACTTACAGCGATGGCCGCACAGCCCTGCTGAAGGAACACGCTGTGGTCGCCCTGGAACCAGGGAAGACCTTCGACAATTTCGGGTGTTGCTGCAATTATTTCCTGCAGAGCGGCCTGCATTTCACCGGTCAAACCAAAGGGTGAAAAGCAAGAGGGGCCTTCGTGGTAGCCTGCTCCGTCGATATTGATATTCAACAGAATATCGCTAAAACAACCTTCGTTTTGCTCCATATACTTCACCTGCCCCGGGGCTCCGTAGTAATCTTCGCCATTGAACACCACCAACTCGACGGGATAGCGGCATATACTGATAGAATATCGAAATCACCATCTTCAAACATAGGGAAAGGATAAACACCCCCCCCCCGCAACGGCAGCATAGCGCCCGGTGGCACACACCAGGGCTTTCGGCCCTCCCTGCTCCAATAATGCAATAAGATGCTGGTGAGCATTGCACCATCGGTGTGCCAGTCGATCACCGACAACCGGGTACTTTCGGCAGGCCACCCGAGTTGTTTCAAAACTTTTTCTGCATAGGCGGTCGATTGGCGGTTGGCTTCGCTCCCAACAAGGCGCTCGCCGATTTCGGAACACAACACCTGCAGGTGTGCTTTTGCACGTTGAATTACTGATTGTTTGTTCATACTCCTCTTTTAATTTCGCCTTTCAGTTTTTCCCGCTTTGCAACCAGGTTTTGTGCAAATATCCTCAGTAACTGAAATTCATTATCGTGCAGTTTTTTGTTTTTCGTTACATAATCTAACCCGATAAAGCCAAGTAACCTTTCATTATTGATTAGTGGAACCGCAACCATGCTTTTCACTCCCTGCGACACCAGTAAGGACTTAATACCATCACCGGGATCCAGGCTGTCGACATCTTCGATAACCTGCAACTGACCGTTTTTAAGCAAATCAATCCAGCGTTCAAAAGTCAATACCGAAAATTTTTGCATCTCCGGTTTCAGTGCCGGAATTCCTTCTTTACACCATTCGTGCGTATTGGTAATGGTATTTTCAAATCCATCGTAACTGAAAATATAAAACCGATCGACTTCCAAACAACTTCCCAACGCTGCAATGGAGTAATCGGTTACCGATTCGAAATCTTCGGTATCGGCATTTAAAAATGCATTGGAAATCTGAATCAACACCTGCTGAAGTTTTAATTGAAACCGCAAACGCTGTTCAGTGATGATCAATTCAGTACTATCGCGTATTACCGACAGCACCCTATCGTTATCAATGGGCGAAAAACGGTTCTCAAAATACCTGGTTTTCCCTTCTTTTTCGAAATCGAATACAATGGTTTGCATGGCATTTTGTTCCAAACAAGCTTTTATGTTGCGCATGAACAAATCCGAAATTTCGTTCGAAAAGTAATCTGAAATATGCTTCCCTTTTACATCTGTATCCTTAAAAATTCTGCTGTTAGGAGTGGAGGTTATCAAATCGAGGTACTCTCCGGTTGAAGTATAGGTAATCAGCACATCCGGTATGGTGTTAATGATAGCATCCAGTCGTTTTCTCGATTCACGTTCGGCCAGTTCCGCCTTTTTCCGTCTCGTTATATCCTGCACAAAACCGGCATGCCGTATCAGGTCGCCGCTCTTATTAAATATTTGAAATGCCGATGCATATACCCATATACACTCTTTTTTACTTTTCCAAACCCTGTATTCGTCCTTAAAAACTCCCGTAGTTCGATAACGGGCCATACTTTCGTTAAACCGTTTCAGGTCGTCGCGATGAATCATTTTTTGAATCAAGGCCAGGTAATCGGCCGTATTGAAATCGCCAACGCCAAACACCTCGTTGTAGTTCGGGGTTATGTACAAGAGCCGCGACATATCGGCATTTACCAAAAAAAACACCCCTTCCAGATTTTCAACAATCTGCCTTATATTTTCCTGGTTTTCAATTTCATTTTCCTGCAATTTCATCCGGGTAATATCCCGGCAGGTGGAATACAACATCCCATTAACAAAGCAGCTCCTCCATTCAATGAATTTATACGCACCTTCTTTGGACAAAAGACGGTTGGTAAAATCGAAAATTTTTTGATTGTTTTGAAAATTCCCTACCACCTCCAGGGTAAATTTCAAGTCGTCGGGATGAATAAAATCGGTGTAAGAAGTGTTTTTGATATCTTCAAAGGTATAACCTAATACATTTTCCCATTCTTTGTTGATACGGATGCACTTCCCCTGCTTGTCAAAAATACTGAACATTTCGAGGTTGAAATCGAAAAAGGTATCCAGCGAGTAATCAACTGACTTATAAATCGTTATATCATGAAAGGAGAGATACAAAAAATTTGAAATAAACTGTACCCCAATCGAATACCAGGTTGAGTTGTTGGAAGAATAAAATTCGATATCGCAGCTGGTGGTAAGTGTAAGAATTCGTGAGAACAGCTCCTGCAATTCAGCGTTTAGCCCGGGAAGAAATTGGAAGACACTTTTGCCTTTTAATGCTTCTGCATCGAGGTTAAACACCTTATTAACAACTTCAGAACTATCAATGAGGATATAATCACCGGCTCCCTGACTTTTGTCAATCACTATTTCGAAAACAACGAGCCCGTTCAATGCTTCCGGGAATGTAGTAAGTAATGTGTGTTTTTTGTTTATCATAACGTTAGTACTATGATTCGGTTAACAATGTGACAAATATACACCATTATTTTAAAGCGCACCGTGCTAATTCAAAAAATATTTATATTTGCACTTAATAAAGAATTACATTCATGCAACAACTTATTTGCCAGCAAGAGCTTGAATTACTTTACCTTCAAGGGAAAGGCGCCTGGACTTTTTTTCTGCAAATTCCCGACACCCGCGACCTGAAGGGAAAGTGGGGCGACCTGAAAGTAACCGGTACTATCGACGGACATTCCATCGGGGTGATGAACTTGGCTCCACTCAAAGGGAAGGACAAGATTTTGTCGGTAAACGCTGCCACGCGTAAGGCCATACAGAAAACGGCCGGTGAGCGGGTCATGGTGGAGTTGTATCTGATCGATTATGTTGAAAACGTGCAGGAACAGCACATCCTGGGATCGTTTCGCGATGCGGATGTGCTGTCGAAGTTTGAAGCGTTGAGCAGGGAGCAACAGCAGGAAATCATCAGGGAAGTGCTGGAAGCTACCTCGGAAGAGCGGCAGATACAGTTAATTGTGAAGCATATAAATTTACTGGATCGATAAATTGTTCAATTTTTACTGGTGCATCACAGGTATTAATCTATAGCCGTTCGAACCGCGCCTGGAAGAACCGCAGGTATTTTGGCTCATATACCATTTTTAATCCTTTGCGCTCATCGCGGGTATCAAACAGTTTTTTAACCGACTCGGCCACAATATCCATATGCGCCTGGGTATACACCCTGCGGGGGATGGTGAGGCGGGTGAGCTCCAGGCTCGGATGGTAATTTTCGCCGGTTAGCTTGTTACGACCGGCGCTCACGATACCCCGTTCCATCGACCGCACGCCCGATTCGAGGTAGAGGTCGGCTGCAAGGGTTTGAGCCGGGAATTCTTCCTGTGGAATGTGGGGATAAAAGCGGGCTGCATCGAGAAAAACAGCATGACCGCCAATGGGAAGGGTTATGGGAATACCCCAGTCGGTGAGCAGTTCGCCCAGGTAGCGTACCTGCCCGATACGCGAATGCATGTAACTATCCTGCACACTCTCGCGGATACCAATAGCCAGCACTTCCATATCGCGGCCAGCCATTCCACCATAGGTTTGCAGACCTTCGTACACCACCACCAGGTTGCAGGCTTCTTCGTAAAGTCCCTGGTCGTTGATGGCCAGCCAGCCGCCAATATTGGCCAGCGAATCTTTTTTAGCACTCATGGTTGCACCATCGGTATAACTGCAAAATTCTTTCAGAATCTGCGCCAGGGTTTTATCGGCATAGCCTTCTTCCCGTTCCTGAATAAAATACGCATTTTCGACCGCCCGGGTAGCATCCATAAAAACTTTTATACCGTATTTTTGGCAAAGTGCGTGAAGTTCGCGTGCATTCTGCATACTTACCGGCTGACCGCCCGCCATATTTACCGTGGCAGCCAGACACACGTAGGCAATATTTTCAGCACCCTTTTCATCAATCAGTTTCTGAACTTTTGCTACATCCACATTCCCTTTGAAAGGAAGTACCTTTTGCGCATCGTGTGCTTCATCAATAATAACATCCACGAAAATACCCCCGTTTATTTCCTGGTGCAGGCGAGTGGTGGTGAAATACATATTTCCACATACATATTGTCCCGGTTTAATGGCAATGTGCGAAAGTATGTTTTCGGCTCCCCTACCCTGATGAGTAGGTACAATATACCTGTAGCCGTAATACTCCTGTATGGTTTCTTCCAGATGATAAAAATTACGACTTCCCGCATAGGCCTCATCCCCCAGCATCAGTCCGGCCCATTGCCGGTCGCTCATGGCATTGGTGCCCGAATCGGTGAGCAAATCGATATACACATCTTCCGAACGAAGTAAAAAAGTATTGAAACCCGCCTTTTCGAGCGCCACTGCCCGTTCGTTGCGCGAAATCATGTACAGGGGTTCCACCATTTTAATTTTCCAGGGTTCAGCCCACGAGCTGCGTCCCAATTGTTGTCCACTTGTTTTGCGTGTCATAGAAGTAGTATTTAAGGAAATTGTATAAATATCAGCAAATGTAACAATTTTTTAACGGACACAATGAAAATTTCTTGCTTACTTTTTGGTCGGTTGCCTAAAATATTGTAGGTTTGCATGCCCCTATTCACATATAAATCTTAAATCACTTGAGAAGAACACATTACTTCAGGCTATCCATCATTTTTATATTGATGCTGATACCCCAACCGACACCGGCAAAAACATACCGTGTCGGAGGTGATTTCGACTATGCACCTTTTACCTATATCGACAAAACCGGCAAAGCCGCAGGACTCGAAATTGAGGTATTAAACGAAATAGCCCGATCGGCCAACCTTGAACTCGAGATAGAACTTACCCCCTGGAAAACGGCTATTTCCAACTTCCGGGATGGTAAAACAGATATATTGGTAGGAGTCCTTTTTTCGGAAGAACGCGAAAAACTCTTCGATTTTACCATCCCCATTCATACCGAATATTATTCGATTTTTATCCGGAAAGATTTAGAGTTGAACGACTTATCGAACCTTTACGATTACAAGCTGGTAGCCTTAAACGAGGACGTTTCAATTGAGAAATACTTAATCCCAATGGGACTTTACAAAAATTTTGAACTTGCCGGCTCGCTTCCCGAAGCACTTTCGGTTATCGAATTGGGCAGGGCCGATTACGTAATCGCACCTAACCTTCTGGGGTTAAGAACCATAAAATCCAATAAATATAAAAACATTGCCATAAAAGGACCTTCCATACTTCCGGTTATTTATTGTTTTGCGGTTCAAAAAGGCAACTGGAGTTTACTCAGCACCTTAAACAAAGGTATTGATGAGCTCCGAAACAATGGAAAACTCACCCGGATTCAGGAAAAATGGAAATTGAAAGACAAGGAAGAAACCAGCTACATAGTCTTATTACGAATTATCGGCATAAGCAGTGCGGTGGTAATTGTCATTTTCATTTTAATTGTCATATGGGCACGAACACTTCGCATTCAGCTAAACAAGCAAACAGAAAGCCTGAATCAGAAAAACCTGGAATTACAAAAAAGCGAAGAAAAATTCCGTATTATCACCGAAAATTCGAGTGATATTATCTGGCATCTGGACAGCAATTTATGTCTCACCTACATTAGTCCGGCCGACGAACGAATAAGAGGTTATAAACGGGATGAAATAATCGGTCAGTCACTGTTATCAATACTAAAGCCAGAAGGCATTGCACTTATAATTGAATCAAACAAAAAAAGAATATCAGAACTGAATAAGGGAATTCGCACTGCACCTGGTGTATATGAGTTAGAACAGCTCTGTAAAGACGGGAAATGGATCTGGGTAGAAGCCACAGCAACAGCTATTTATGACGAAAACAACAATATTACAGGTTATCATGGAGTCTCGAGGGACATTACCGAACGGAAACATGCAGAATTACTTTTAATTGAACGAGAAAATCAACTTAGAGATCTGAATACCACCAAGGACAAGCTCTTTTCAATAATTGCTCATGACTTGCGAAGTCCGTTTAATTCCATCATCGGATTTTCGGAATTATTGGCTAAGCATACCAAAAGTTCGGCAACACCAGAAAGTGAGATGTACCTTGACTATATCCAATCGTCGGCCAAACAGACGCTTACTTTACTCGAGAATCTACTTATCTGGGCCAAATCGCAAACCGGACAAAATCCATTTAATCCGGTTGCAATAAATTTATCGATGATGATACGGTATGCCGTTGATTTATCGCGCTCTGCAGCCAACCTGAAAAAAATCAAATTGAATTTTATTGAAACTGATAAGGTTGAAGTATTTGCAGATATGAATATGCTCAACACCATTTTGCGTAATTTAATCTCCAACGCAATAAAATACTCCCACGAGCAAGGAGTCATCACCATTAGCACCCTGATAAACAGCGAAAAAGTTGAAATAAGGATATCCGACACCGGAGTGGGAATGAGCAAAGAAACATTAAATGGCATTTTTGCCATCGACACCACCACTACAACTGCCGGAACAGCCAACGAAAAAGGAACCGGACTGGGCTTAGTTCTCTGTAAAGAACTGATTGAAGTTCAGGGAGGCACCATCAGCGCAATAAGCGAGCATGGCAATGGAAGTGTGTTTATTGTTACACTTCCATTGGCAACACTGACGGAAGACATTGAGAATACTTAAGAATCAGTTTACTTACTGGTTTGCGTAATTAACTAAATATTTTTATTTTTGCACCTGAAATTCTGCATGATTTTTTATTAATAGATAAAATCAGCACACATCAGCATGAAAACACAACAAACAATGAAACGACTTTTTCTACTACTTATTACATTTATTTCAATTCAACTTACAGCCCAACAGGTGATACAAGTAAGTCCCGATGGCACGAACGACATTTTGGTTATAAAGCAAGCCATTGAGCAGGTGAGGTTAATGGGCGGAGAGCCGGCGATAATAAAGCTTGGGGGCGGCACTTATCACTTGAGACGAAATCAGGCCACAGTACAAAAGTACTATATTTCAAACACTATGAGCTGGAACAGTAGCCCCGACAATCTGAAGCACATTGGCATTCTACTAAAGAACATCCGCAACCTTACCATCGATGGAGAAGGTGCACGATTGATTACACATGGCGAAATGACCAGCGTGGTGATTGATGGCTGCGAAAATGTAACGCTGCGTAATCTGGCTGTTGACGCAGCCGATCCGAGTGTGACAGAAATGACAGTAGAATCGATCAACGGCAATGAGGTGACATACAAAGTTCATGAAACCTCCAACTTCCAGATTAGCGGCACTACGCTACGCTGGCTGGGGGAATATGGCTGGGCATTCGACACCAATAATCCGATTCAGTTGTACGATCCGCAACGCGACATTACCTGGCGAACCGGGTCTCCTACGGCTAATGCCACGGCCATTACTAACCTGAACAACCGCAGAATAAAGATCACATACAGCAGTTTACCAGCAATTAAGAGAGGTTACACCTACCAGATGCGCGATGGTGTTCGTGATCAGGTGGCTGGTTTTATCCATAAAAGCAAAGATATTTTATACGATAAGGTAAATATGTACTTTATGGGAAATTTTGGAATTGTATGCCAATTTTCCGAAAATCTCAGTTTTACCGACTGTCGGTTTGCTCCGGAGGAAGGATCGGGGCGCACCAATGCTGGTTTTGCCGATTTCCTGCAGGTATCGGGCTGCAAAGGTTTGCTTCAGGTCGACGACTGTTATTTCTCGGGAGCGCACGACGACCCTATAAATGTTCACGGAACCTACCTGAAAATACAGAATTATATCTCATCCCGGCAGGTAAAAGTGAAGTTTATGCACCACGAGAGCTGGGGCTTTGAAGCCTTTTTCGTAGGCGACTCCATCGAGTTTATTGATGTAGCCACCATGCAACCCATCGAACCGGCAGTAGTTACTGCTGTGCAACGCAACGACGACTATAACATCACACTAACCTTCGACAGGGCAATTAATTTATCAGCCTATCAGGCTCGTTCGGCAGGCGTTGTGATTGAAAATGTGACCTGGACACCCGAAGTAGAAATTCGCCGGAATTATTTCTCCCGGGTCCCTACCCGCGGCATTTTACTCACCACCCGTCGGCGCTCGGTTATCGAAGATAATACCTTTTTCCGTATGCAAATGGCCGGAATTTATGTTTCGGGCGATGCTGCCAACTGGTACGAATCGGGAAAAGTGACCGACCTTACCATCCGCAACAACCGCTTTATCGAATGTGGTAGTCCGGTGATTTATTTCGACCCTACTAATTCGCAGCACAACGGATTTGTGCATACTAATATTATCATTGAGAACAATACGTTTACGATTGCGTCAGGACTGGCCGTAGGAGGGAAATCGGTGGGAAAACTATCTTTTAGCAATAACACTATCATCCATTCGGGAAGCAGCTCTGCCGATTCGTATGTTAACTTGTCGAACAGTGGTAGTATTACCCGTGAAGGAAATAAAAAACTTCAACCCGGAGCCATTTCGTTGAACAATGCCGCAGTTGAAGTAAGCTCCGAACAAACAACTTTCCTTAAAAATGCAGCAATCGACGGACTAAGCAGTTCGCAATGGAAAGCAAGCTCCGATGATACTGAAAAATGGTGGATGGTAGATTTAGGAAGCACCTACGATTTAAATAGAATCCAACTGCTTTTTGGGCAGTCGGCTAGTTGGAAATATAAAATTGAAGTATCTGCCAACCAGGAACACTGGACAAAAGTAATTGACCAAACCGACAACATTGCAGTAGTTTCCTCGCACTATAACACCGGGAATTTAGGTAGGCAAGTGCGATATGTAAAAATAGTTTTTACTTCAACAGCCGCTTTGGCTGAAGTTAACATATTCGGAAGCATGCAAGAACCCCTGAAGAGAGGACTTCTTACCGGGACTGTCACAGGAACTACCGGCTCGTGGAACAACAATCTCTCTGCCACCCGCGATGCTGTATTTGACTTCGATGTAAATACTTTTTTCGATGCGCCTGCATCAACAGGCTGGGTGGGTTTAGACCTGGGGGCATCTGCCAATGTTCAGATTGACTCCATTCGATTCAGTCCACGAAGCGAGCATTTGGACCGGATGCAACAGGGTGTTTTTGAAATTTCGGCTAACTCGTTGTTTTCCTCCAAAACCATACTCTACACAGTTCCAGCAATCCCCCCTTTTGAATACCAGGTTGTCCCTGTCGTAAACACTGCCAGTGGTAGATTCGTTCGCTATGTGAGTCCCTCCAACGGCTTTTGCAATATTGCCGAAATTGAGTTTTATGGCCGCTCGTTGAGCACCTCGGTTACTATTCCCTCAACTACCATTAACGTCTCTATCCAAATCGATAATCATTCTAAAATCATTACCGTGAACCTCTCGCATTCGCTCCGGCAGCATCGCCTACAACTTTACAGCAGCAGTGGCCAATTAGTGAATGATGTGGTAAGCAGCGACAACACAGTAAAAATCCCCTTTACGTCGACTGCAAAGGGGATTTATGTATTAAAAATCAGTAGCGCCTACAATTCGGTAAATCAAAAACTCTTACTCTGACTTTTTGCGCCAACTTGTAACCTCACAGCTTCTAACCAGCATTTTTCGCGAACTATGCCGTTCGTAGCGCATAAGCTCTATGGGCTGCCCATCCTGCACAAACCAGTTGGTAAGAATAGCCGTAATACCTTCGAACGATGTAACCGGTTCGCCATCCTTTTTGAAGCCGCCGGGCAGGCAATGATGTGCATTGTTTTCAGCAGCTTGATTCACTTTCGTCCAATCGTAGTCGGAGGCGATCACTAAATAACCACCCGGGTTGAGTCGTGTGTGAATTTCGCTCAGGAACTTCACCGGACAGATCAATTCTTCCAGCACATTGGGCAATACAATCAGGTCGAAGCCTGTATAAACCGGCTTTAAATTATTGGCATTGTCCTGCATAAATTTAATTCGCTCGCGCGCTTCACCCAGACCTGTTTCGGCTAATACTACTTCGCGGTAAAATACCAGCTCGTTTTCGTCGGTTACTATATACCGCATAAATCCGCGTTCCTGCAACTGAATGGGCATGCGGATAAACCGGGCTGAAAAGTCGATGGCCAACAGCTCTTTTACGTGCGGAGCCAGTTCAAAAGCCAGTCGGCCGGTATCGGCGTTGAGGTCGAGCACACGCATCGAATTCAACGCATCGCCAAAGGTAGCAACCAGATATCGGGCCAGCTCGGAGTGGAAATTAGAAATCTCTTTTGTTAAACCTGTGCTTCCTGTATTCAAGAGCCCCCATTGATTTTCGCAGGAAAGGGTAACTTCGGCATCGGTTTCGTAGGCATCGGTATGAAGCTCGAGTGGAGCATCGGACTGCACCAGCCGGAAACCGGCATGCTGATAAAAGTGCCGACGGAAAGCATAGCGCGAATGATAGGTAGCTTCGTTTCCCGTCGAAATCCAGGATCCTCCTTTAATCATATTATGTTTCCCATCGAAAGTAGGAGTCGAAAAATCGTCGTACATCGGGTGGACTTTAAATCCGGGATAGCCGGTGATGGGCGTTTCGGTCCATTGCCACACATTACCCAGCACATCGAAAAAATCGCCTTGCTTAAACCGGTTCACCGGGCAGGGTGACGCATATTGCTCCAGGTTGATATTTCCCGGAGCCAACTTCCAGACAGGTTGATCTTCGGTAAGCGACAAATCGGCCAGGCGATACCATTCGGCCTCGGTGGGTAAACGAAAGGTTTGCCCCGTCAGTTCCGTTTTCCAATTACAAAACGCTTTTGCTTCTAAATAATTCACTTCTACCGGCCAATTCCAGGGCATCGCTATTTCTTCAGCCACCAGGCGCAGGCGATAGCCGTCCTCATTCTTACGCCAAAACAAGGGCATGCCCAGCTTACGGAACGAATTCCAGTTCCAACCCTCTACGGTCCAATACGCAGCATTGTCGTATCCACCCGCTTCCACAAAAGCCAGGAATTCGCGATTCGACACCAGCATTTGCGAAGCCCTGAAATCATCGACCTTTGTCTGCAACGAGCCATATTCATTGTCCCATCCATAATACGGATGATCGGCAGGCTTACCCAGAGTAAGGGTGGCTCCTGCAACGGCAACCAATGGGTTTTCAACTGGTGCCTCCCCCCTATCCGCACAAATTTCGCCAAAACGACCCGCCACCACTTCTTCCAGGGGCAACTGACGTATCAGTACCGACGAAGTCTCGAGGTGGATGCGCTCGTGCTCGATGCCCATCAGCACAATCCAGAAAGGACTTTGCCAATCGATTGGTAAAATCAGGGGCGATTTATCGATAACCTTCAGAATCACCTCTTTAGCCCGGTCGCGATAGGTACGAACTTCGGATACCGGAGGCCATTCGTAATGGTTATTGTTGAGATCGTCCCAGCTCATTTCATCTACTCCGATAGCAAAAATCGATTCGAATGAAGGATTGACACGTTCGCTTATTACGCCTGCCAACAACAATTTATTGATATAGAATACAGCCGTATGCCCCAGGTAGAAAAGCAAAATATGCCGTAAGGGATCGCCCCGGTGATAAAACACGTCATCATTGTGCAACTGGGTGTAGAGTTGCTCATCCACAGCCCAGGTTTTGAGAAAATATTCGCGGATTTCCCGGCGTTTATCGGCTGGACTGCCGGTACGCAGATCGATCGTTTTAGTTACCATTTCGTTCAGCTTCATATTAAAAGATTTACAGTGATTACTGAACGCAAAGATATAAAAAAAGAAACAAAAAAACCGGCTCGTTGCTGAACCGGTTTTTAGGGCTGAAGTATATCTTGCGGAAGCGGGGGGATTCGAACCCCCGGTACAGTTTCCCGTACGTCAGTTTAGCAAACTGGTGGTTTCAGCCACTCACCCACACTTCCGTTTGCCTAAGCGGGTGCAAATATAGAAAAGAATTTTCGATTTCCAAAACTAAAAGCTGGAATTAATTCAAAAACTTATGTGTATTTTTGCAGCCTCTAATCTAATTAATTAAAACTGATGTTTTTATGACCTCCAAGGCCGCTCAACGCAAAAAAAAGCTCCGATTCGCACTTATTATCCTGATAGTGGGGATTGTAGCCTTTGTAAGTTCTGTTTACATTTTTATTGCCCCCAACATTAGGCTGAGCAACGATCAGGACGAAGCTTTCCTCTACATCTACGACAACTTCACGCTGGAAGATGTAAAAAAGCAACTTACCGATGGAGGTATGATGCTCAATACCGGTACTTTCGGGATGGTGGCCAACATTTTAAATTACGATGAGCGTGTGCGCCCGGGGCGATACCTGCTCAAGGAAGGCATGTCGAACCTTTCGCTGGTTCGCCGGCTGCGCAACGGGTCACAGGAAGCTGTAAAACTCACTATCAATAATTTACGCACAAAAGAACAATTAATAAAATTTCTGTCGCGCGAACTAATGGCCGATTCGGCAAGTCTCAACAACTTACTTTCAAACGATAGCCTTATTGCCGGATACGGTTTTAACCGCGACAATATAGTTTCGGTGTTTATCCCCAATACCTACGAAATTTTCTGGGATACCGACGCCAGGGAATTACTCGACCGTATGTATAAAGAATACAACCGGTTCTGGACCAACGAGCGTATAGAAAAAGCAGCTGCTATCCCTCTCACTCCTACCGAAGTGATCACCCTGGCCTCCATCGTCGAAGAAGAATCGAACAAACGACACGAGCACCCCATCATTGCCGGACTATACATCAATCGCTTAAAAATCGGAATGCCCTTACAGGCCGATCCTACCGTCCGGTTTTCGCTCAATGATTTTACAATAAAGCGGGTACTTTTCGGCCACTTACGAAATCAATCACCCTACAACACCTATCGTAACAAAGGCTTACCGCCCGGCCCTATCCGTATGCCTTCGATCCATGTAATCGATGCTGTATTGAACTACACCCACCACGATTTTCTGTTTATGTCGGCTAAAGAAACCCTCAACGGCGAACATAACTTTGCACGCAACGGAACCGAGCACATGCAAAATGCACGTAAATACCAACAGGCACTCGATGCGCGGGGAATTCGCTAATACAACTTTACCCCCGGAAATATTTTTCGGGGGAATTTTTTTGCCCGGTTTGAATCAGGAAATATAATTTACTTCGGGCTGTAACTCCACACCAAACCGTTCGGCTACCGATTGTTGAATTTGCGAGGCAAGGCTGGCTATTTCGGCACCAGTGGCACCTCCACGATTTACCAGCACCAGTGCCTGGTGTTCGTGCACACCGGCATTGCCTATGGTTTTCCCTTTCCAACCACACTGATCAATCAACCATGCCGCAGGTACTTTTACCGTTCCATCGGCCAGATGATATCCCGGCATCGTTGGATTTTCGGTATGTAATTGGTGCCATTTATCGACCCCGACTACCGGATTCATAAAAAAACTACCGGCATTTCCCACTACTTCCGGGTCGGGCAGTTTTGCCAAACGCACCTCAACTATCGTCTGCCTTATCGTCGATAAATTAACTTCCCCTCTCCTTTTTACTTCATTTTCGAGATGAGGGTAGGTGAAGTTTGGCCGGGGAACCCTCGACAACACAATGCGTACCGCGAGCACAGCAAACTGATGTTTCGCTTTCGTTTTAAATATACTTGTACGATATCCGTACGAACATTCCCACACCGGCAACGTCAGTTCCTGACCGGTCTTCAAATCCATTACCGCAACCGATACCAGCACATCGCACAATTCCACCCCATAGGCACCAATATTTTGTACTGCCGCAGCTCCCACTTCACCAGGAATCAACGACAAATTCTCGATCCCCCACCATCCGTTGTCGACGGCATAACGAACTAAATCGTCCCACAACATGCCGGCACCGGCTTCAATCAATACCGAATCACCGTCGTGTTCAACCACCCGTACCGAACGGTTCGACGAATGAAGCACCATGCCCTTGTAATTGTCAAGAAACAACAAATTACTACCTCTGCCAATAGGTAATACAGGGTTAGCACAAAAAACTTCAGAATGGATGATTTCGCGCAATGCAGTAGCTGAATCATACTCGGTAAACCAGCGGGCTTCACAATCAATCCCAAAAGTATTATAAGCTTGCAGTGAAAAATGTTCTTGTAAATTCATAGTTTGCAGGTGTTCAAATACGGGTTTTTCGTTTCAGTTCAAAGTCACGCCCCAGGTATTTCTCTCGTACGATAGGATTAGCAGCCAGCTCTTCGGAGCTGCCCTTGAACAAAATCCGTCCTTCAAACAACAAATACGAACGATCGGTAATACTCAGGGTTTCGTCTACATTGTGGTCGGTAATCAGAATGCCTATATTTTTATCTTTCAATTTCCACACAATATCCTGAATGTCCTGTACAGCAATTGGATCCACTCCGGCAAATGGCTCATCAAGCATTATAAAACGCGGTTCGATGGCCAGACAGCGGGCAATTTCGGTACGCCGGCGTTCCCCCCCCGACAGCCGGTCGCCCAGGTTGTGGCGTACATGCTCCAGATTAAACTCGGCAATTAGAGTTTCCAGTTTTTCTTGTTGGTAGTCTTTATCAAACCGGGTCATTTCCAGTACTGCCCGGATATTATCTTCTACTGTCATTTTACGAAACACCGAAGCCTCCTGAGCCAGGTAGCCGATTCCGCTTTGTGCCCGCTTATACACCGGATAATTCGTAATCTCAACATCATTCAGAAAAATTTTACCCGAATTAGGTGTGACCAGACCGGTAGTCATGTAAAAGGTGGTAGTTTTTCCAGCCCCATTAGGTCCCAGAAGTCCCACAATTTCACCCTGACGCACCTCAATCGACACGTCGTTGACCACCATCCGTTTACCATATTTTTTGTAAAGGTTTTGGGTGCGTAACACCATTGCTTCATTTTCCATCTTCAGTAGCCGTTTTTTTATCTTCTTCTTTGAACCACGACGAATACATAGCGTAATTGTGAGCAATCTTACGGTTCATTTCATGCGTCTTTTCGGGCTCCACCTCTTTTATATATTTTGCCGGAACACCTGCCCATAGTGTGTATGGTGGTATTTTGGTGTTGCTCAACACCAATGCACCCGCAGCCACAATAGCCCCCTCACCCACTTCTGCATAGTCGAGCAACGTAGCTCCCATTCCAATCAGCGCGTAAGCATCAATCCTGGCTCCATGCACCGTTACGTTATGCCCTATCGAAACATAATCGCCAATTTCAACCACCGATTTTTCGTAAAGCGTATGCAAAACGCTACCGTCCTGAATATTTACATGATTACCAATGCGAATTGCGTTTACATCACCCCGCAACACAGCGTTGAACCATACGCTGCAACCCTTACCCAACACAACATCGCCAACGATAGTTGCGTTCTCGGCCAAATAACAATCATCTCCTATTACCGGTGTAAATCCCCGTACCGACTTTATCAATGCCATATTAATCAAAAATTCAATTTTTCTAAATCTTCGGGAGTATCAATCCCGATACTTTTGTATGCCGTTATCCCGCAGCGAATGGTGTAACCGTTTTCGAGCCATCGCAATTGCTCCAGCGACTCGGCCTTTTCGAGCGGCGAAGGTGGTAAACTTACCACTTCCTTCAACACCTGCGAACGGAAAGCGTATATTCCTATGTGTGAATAAAATTCACCCTGCAGTAAATATTCATTTTCGGGGATGCCCCGTAAATAAGGAACCACCGAACGCGAAAACAACAACGCTTCTCCCCGTTTGTTTAAAACTACTTTCGGATGATTCGGACTCTTCAAAAACTCCACCCCATCCCCGGGTGTAATTTTTCGTACCAAAGTTGCAATTTCAACTTCCGGTGTATCGAAGCAATCAATCAACGATTCGATTTGCGAAGGGTGAATAAAAGGTTCATCCCCCTGAATATTGACAACAATATCGAAGGTTTTTCCTAAGTTTGCATACGCTTCGTAACAGCGATCGGTACCGCTGGGATGATCCGATCGGGTCATCACTACCCGGCCACCAAACCCCCTGACCGCCTCAAAAATCCGCTTATCGTCGGTAGCTACCACCACTTCATCGAGTACCTCCGACACCCGTTCGTATACCCGTTGAATCATTGGCTTTCCATCGATTATCGCGAGGGGTTTGCCCGGGAACCGGGTCGATGCGTAGCGGGCAGGTATTATTCCAACAATTGTTATCTTTTCCATTTCCATCCTGTTGTGCCTGGTTTATAATAGCGTTTAAGCAAGTCGTCGAAACGCCGGGAAGTACGAATTAATACAACTATAAGAACCGGAATTGCTGCAACCGGAATTACCTGCACCTGAAAGGCGATCACTACAACGGCAATCAGGATAAGCAGCAGGTTAACAGTATGATACACCAACAATAATTTATCGGCACCCCGATACCAGATTAAAACAGCAGGGAGCAGGTTGAGCGGATTGAGCCATAAAAGGTTCCAATTGGATTCGACCAGCGGATGTTCCGAAAAAAAACTTAAGGTAAAAATAAGCATCCCGGCAAGGGCAGTTACTAAATACAGTGCCGAATCGAAGCAGTTGGACAAAACTTTACTTGTATTTTTCCGGAAAGTCAGTATACTTCCCCATACTACGATAATAAGGAATAAAAATAGCGGATGAAGCCACCATGCGGTCGTTTTTACTTCTTTTGAAAAAGGGCCAACCACCAGTTGCGAATGGCTCACCAGCTTGCGGGAGTCAGCTTCGGTTGGAGGTCCGACAACAACTGCACGTTGCAAATCGTTGCGAAGCAGTAAGGGTAAAAACGAAGCACCACTCTGGCCAGCCTCCTGTTCGGCAGCAGCACCAAATATCAGGTTGATGCCCAGATAAAGCCAGGCATCGTCGGAGATATACAAATTGATAAGTTGGCGGTAGGTTTCCGTGGAATAAGCCGAACTGTAGCTAATCATCCCATCTAATGCATTCTGAACCATAACCTTAGGCCGGGTAGCGCAATTATCGAACACGAAATTGTACCGATACATCCGGTTTTCGGGCTGGTAATTTACATTTAAAAGTTCTATCAGTTGTTGTTTTTCGGCAGTCGAAAGATTCAACACTTGCTCCCACACCATCGATTCCCGTTGGCGGTATTCTTCTAAAAAATATTCGGTAGGATAAACCCCCAATAAATAATCGGTATGTCCACGCAGGAATTTCAGGTAAAAATGTTCGGTACGAAAGTCGAAGATGCCGTAGTTGTACGACATATCGCGCCCGGCAGCATCGCGAATTCGCAGCGCTGTGTGTCCGAATTTAGCATACACAGCATCTCCCGGTTCGCAGGTCAACAGGCTCACTTCTACCGAATCGGCAAACTGTATCGGCAAAGCCGACACTTCCGACGGAAACAATGAAACAAAAATGAATAGTAATGCAATAAAACCTTTCATACGGTATTCACGAAAAATCAGGCAAATGTAATAAAAAATGCATCAAAAATATTGTTTTTATTAAAAAACCACTAAATTTGTGCTGTAAAACAGTGTTATCGAACATATTTTCATTCAATTCATGGCTAAAAAGATGACCAATTCACTCAGACCCATCGACGAAATCATGACAGTCTGGGATGTTCTGACACCTGACGAACGTCAGTTTCTGCGAACCCACTTTACAGTACATCATTTCAAAAAGAACGAAATGATACAAATAGAGGGCGAAATTCCTACGCATATGATGGTATTGGAATCGGGGAAAGCCAAGGTGTACAAAGAAGGAGTAGGCAGTCGGGCTCAAATTATCAGGATGTTGAAACCAGGCGAACACTTTGGTTACCGGGCCATTATTGCCAATGAACCCTACAACACCAATGTATCGGCTTTCGAAGCATCAACGGTGTACATGGTAAAGGCCGACATATTCATCTCCATTTTAAAAAACAACAATTCATTTTGTTATCGTTTTTTAGAAGAAATGGCTACTGACCTGGGAGCATCGGATGCTCGAACTGTCAATCTGACACAAAAACACATCCGCGGACGTTTGGCCGAAGCTTTGCTGATGCTAAAAAACAGATACGGAATGGAAGAAGATGGAGCAACCATCAGCATTTACCTGTCGCGGGAAGATCTGGCCAATTTATCGAACATGACCACCTCGAATGCGATACGTACCTTATCGAACTTTGTTAACGAGCACATTATTGCAATGGATGGTCGTAAACTGAAGATTATCGACGAGGAGCAACTGGTCCGTATCAGCAAAATGGGATAAAAAAACCGTATGAAGCCGAATCAGATAGAACATACTTCGAAGTTGGCCCTGGAATATACCCTGGGCGGACAATTAAAAAAAGCAATTGATACCACCTGCCTGCTGGCCGATGAGCTGCAATGGGGCGATGTAAACGACCGCCTGACCGACCTGCGCGAAAATTACAGGTTAATGCTGCAATACTACATGCAGGGAGTCGACGATCCGGAACGGAAACGTATCTTCAGCAAACTGACCGGCAAATTACTTCAACTTAACATTCGGTTGAGGGAAGAATTATTACTGCGTAATACTACGGCTTTTGAATACACCCAAAAAAGATACTTTCCTCATAAACTTCACTTTAGTTCAACCTCCGATTTAACTGACTCGTTACGGTATTATCATACAACGCTACGGCTGGCCGACGACGATGGAGTAGCCCTGCCCGATGCAGAATTAATCCGGTTGCGGCAAAATTTCGAACGTTTACTGCCCGACTTATTTATGATTTTTTGGTTATCGACTTCCCTTGGTGAGGCTGAACGGTCGGCTTACAAAAAATTGCTAAGTCCCGATTATCCGGGAACTACCGAAAAATGCCTGGTTGTTTCGGCACTTACGCTCAACCTCTGGAGGATGTTTGACGAAGAAAAACTAATGTTATTGATGGATGCCTGCGAATCGGAACATTCGATGGTACGCCAGCGGGCATTGGTGGGATTATGTTTTCTGATGATCCGGTATTCTTCCTTTCTGCCATATTTTCCAGCCGTACGTAACCGCCTGATGTTATTGGCCGACAACAATCGCCTTCTCGACAACCTGGTTAATATAATTATTTTGATTGTTGGGAGCTCGGACACCGATCGTATTACCCGTAAAATGAAGGAGGAAATTCTTCCGGAAATGATGAAAATAAGTCCGATGATAAAGAAAAAGCTCGATTCGGAATCGTTAACAAAATCGGACGATTGGTCGGAAGAAAATCCCGAATGGAACGAGATGCTCGAAGAAAGCGGCATCGGTGAAAAATTGCAGGAGCTTACGAATATGCAGCTCGAAGGTGCCGATGTGTATATGAGCACTTTTGCTGTTCTGAAGAATTTCCCGTTTTTCAACGAGATTTCTCATTGGTTTTTGCCTTTCGATCCATCATTCAGCGATATTCACGATTTATTTTCGAACAAAGATCAAAACCTGATGACGGCTTTTCTGAATAACAGTGTAATTTGCAATTCCGACAAATATTCATTTTCGCTCAGTGTAATGCAAATGCCCACTGGTCAGCGCGAAATGATGAGTCGGTCGTTCAGGGCCGAAGCCGATCAACTGGCCGAGATTACGCGCGACGAGAGCATTCTGAAGCCCAATCTGGCCGATAAAAATATTGCGCGCCAGTATATTCAGGATTTGTTTCGTTTTTTCAGGTTGCATCCGCAGCACAACGAATTTGAGGATATGTTTGGCTATTCTTTAAAAATTCACGAGTCGTCGTTTTTTGATATACTGTCTGCCTCGGGCGATTTAAAAGAACAGTTGGCAGAGTATTGTTTTTCAAAAAACTTTTATTCGATTGCCGAAGTACTTTACAAAGAACTGATTTTATCGTCGGAACCTTCGGCCGCACTTTATCAGAAATACGGTTTTTCGCTTCAGAAACTGGCACGAATCGATGAGGCTTTGGCAGCCTATCTGAAAGCCGACATGATATTACCCGACGATGTATGGACCGTGCGGAAAATTGCACTTTGCTACCGGCTCACCGGCGATTATGCCAACGCACTGGAGCAATACCGGCATGCCGATTTTTTACGGCCGGGTACACTTTCGATTGGGATGCAGGTGGCTAAATGCCATAGTGCACTCGAAAATTATGCGCAGGCTCTTCAGCTTTACGCTCAGCTGGAAAAGAACCATCCCGATGAACCAAAAATATGGAGAGCTACCGGATGGTGTGCATTTATTTCGGGCAATTTGCATCAGGCCGAATACTACTTCGAAAAGTTGAGGTCGTCGCTACCCGATGCCATTGATTTTCTGAACGCAGGGCATGTTGCTTTGTGTTTGAAAAAACGTTCGGAGGCAGTTAACTTTTACAAGCGAAGCCTGGAGTTACAGCAATCGGGGCCCGAGTTATTGGCCCAACAACTGGAAGCCGACAAGGCCTATTTACTTAAAAACGGATTAAGTGCCGACGACATACAGCTATTCACCGATGCCATGGCCTATAATTTTTCATAACTTGTAAGCACTAATGAAGGGAATGGTTGTAAAAAACACAGGGAGCTGGTATCAGGTAATTACCGACGATGGCGAACTGGTGGATTGTAAAATAAAAGGAAATTTACGGTTGCAGGATATAAGGAGCACCAATCCGCTGGCAGTTGGCGACCATGTTGAATTTATCCGCAACTCCGACGGGATTGGAATGATTTCGGCCATCCACGACCGGCGAAATTATATCGTCCGGAAATCGTCGAACCTGTCGAGACAGGCACATATCCTGGCGGCGAATCTCGACCTGGCTCTATTGGTAGCAACGATCAATTATCCTGAAACTTCGACTACCTTTATCGACCGGTTTATTGCAGCGGCCGAAGCTTATACGATTCCGGCAGCGTTGGTTATTAACAAAACCGATTTGTATTCGGAAAACGAGATGGCGTATGCCAACGCACTTCAACAACTTTACGAACATATTGGCTATCCGGTATTTCTGCTTTCAGCTCTTGACCCGGGCAGTATTTCGGAAGTAGAAACACTGTTAATGAACAAAACCACTCTCATTTCAGGAAATTCGGGTGTAGGCAAATCTACCCTTATCAATGCATTACTTCCACAAACCGGGGCTCGTACGGGCGATATATCGTCGTACCATAACAAAGGAATGCATACTACTACTTTCTCCGAAATGTTTGCTCTCAAAAATGGAGGATGGCTTATCGACACTCCGGGGATAAAAGGGTTTGGTACTGTCGACATGGAAATCGACGAAATAAGTCATTACTTTAAGGATATTTTTGAAGTATCGGGCAATTGCCGGTTTGCTAATTGCAAACACCTGCAGGAACCTGACTGTGCAGTACTGAAGGCTGTCGACGAGCAACGAATCAGTGCTTCCCGCTACCAAAGCTACCTTAGTATACTATCCGATTTCGACAACGGAAAATACAGATAACTTCCGCTCAATCTTACAAAACAGAACATATTGGCTTAATATTACAAAATTATTAACTATATTTGCGGCTAAAATTAAAAATTAAAAGCAATATTCAAATTTAAGCCGTATGCCCCAACCACACCGCATCGACGAGCTCGATAAAAAAATACTGCAGCTCATTGCACGTGATGCCCGAATTCCGTTTCTCGAAGTAGCCCGCGAATGTAATGTTTCCGGTGCTGCCATCCATCAGCGCATACAAAAACTGAAAAACACAGGAATCATAAAGGGTTCTGAGTTTATTATCGATAATTATAAAGTAGGGTATCAAACCTGTGCATTTATCGGCATTACACTCAACGATAACAAAGCCTTTGCCCGTGTGGCCGACGAGTTAAGCAAAATTCCTGAAATTGTAGAGTGTCATTTTTCTACCGGAAAATACTCCTTGTTTGTGAAAATTTATGCCCGCGACAACAAACACTTGTTTCAGGTAATTATCGATCGCATTACCGGCATTCAGGGAATTTCGCACACCGAGACTTTTCAGATATCGCTCGATGAGGTTTTCAACCGTCAATTGTCGGTGTTCGACGCTATTCCTACTGAAGAAGAAACTGAGGCTGCCGAATAAACCACAACCACACACCAACCGGGGCTTACTAAAAGTTAATTGCTTTTAGTAAGCCCCGGTTGGTGTGTAAGCCTCCATCAAGCCAAGCCCGGGACTGGCTTTTCAATATTTCTCAGAACGTGGGCGAATCGGGCATCATGCCGCCGCCACCTCGGCCACCACGGCCAGCTCCACCTCCGGGTGGACGCATGCCCGGTCCAAAGCGGTTGTCACCCCCTCTGAAATCGGACTCACTGGCCCCCGAAAACTTGCGAATACGGTAACTGAAGTTAACTAAGAAGTACGACGTCAGGGTATTATACTTGGTAAACGACACTGAGTTATCGCCCACCGACTGGCGGATATTGAGTTGTTGACGAAGTATATCGTTCCAACGAATCGAAAGCACACCACTGTTTTTAAACATCGACTTATCAATCGACGCATTCCACAACCATTCGCTCTGGTCGAAGCTTGAATAGCCATTCCGGTTGGAATAGTTCATATCGCTGCTGATGGTTATATCGTAAGGAAGTCGAATTACTATATTTCCACGTCCAGTCCAGTCGTAGGTTTGTGTAAGATTCGAGCTTAGGTTGTTCAGTGAGTTGGAATAGCGAAACATCCCCATGGCCCCTAATTCGATCACATCATGTGTAAAGGTTAGTGAAATTTGTTCCTGTGCATTGTAACGACGGGTAAAACTCAAATCGCCAAGAGGCAGCGGATTTTGGTCGTCGATAACAATGGGGCCTACCCCACGCGATGTGTACCCGTAATTCGTATTATAACCAAGGTTGGTACTGGTATTGAAATGAAGACGTTTTTGAATGATCGGGGTATTGAACATCACATTTCCGTTGAATGAGGTATGGGTCTTATCCGTATTCACCGTTTGGTTGTATTGCTTACCCGTGGCATCGTAAATACGGTTGGTTACCAGCCCATCTTTCACGTAATTGGCCGAAAACCAGCTACTGAACGACGAAAAGGTTTTATCGTTGAACGTACTGTACATCAACCGGAAATTATTGGCAAAAGCCGGATTCAATGACGGATTACCAACGGTTTCCTGCATCTGATTAGAGTTGTTTTTCACCGGCTGCAACTGATTGATCGAAGGCTGCACCGTATTGCCCCGATAATCGATTCTAACAAATTTTTTCTTCCCGAAGTTATATTGAAAACGACCGTTAGGCGCGAAATTAACAACATTATTTCGTACGTCACGAACATCGCCATTTCCATAGTAGGTAATACTATGTGTTTGCGAGGGTTCACCTTTTACTCCCAGCAACAGGTTGTAGGTAGGTTCGGTATAGCGGTAATTCAGCTCCATGGTTTCACGGAAAAATATATTCTTAAAATTATTGCTGTACTCGGCAACAAAATTGGAGTAATCGTCGGGATTCTGATTGTAATAGGCTGCAGGATCGTCGGAAGCAAACTGATCTTTTATACTGGTTTGAGTATTGGAGCTAAATGCTAAAGAGGCTTCCAGCATATTCTTGATATTCCAGAGAGGTTCAACAAACGAAACCCGCGCATCAAAATTATAGCGTTCCGAGGTATTGTTGGTGTATTGATTGATGATGGAAGGAGCTGCCGAAACTTTCAACGAAGTTTTCGTTGAATAGTTAAAATTCTCGCTGTCACTTTGCGATAAACCGGCATACAGATTGGCGGTCAGACTTCGTCCCTTTTTGGTAGCCGACCTACGGTTTAAAATGGCCCTGAGCCCTCCCGATAAAGAATTATTAAACGAAAAATAACGCGATAACCCGTAACTGGTAGTGTCGCCATCCTGAAGATATTCGTAATCGCGGTAGCTGTCTGAAGTACCGAAATTATAGTTCATATTCGGTTGAAGTATAAGAGTGGTGAGAGTATCAATTTTCCACTCGGCCTCCAGGCGCATATTGGCTTCGTAACTGTCGCTGTTCGATAAATTATAAGTCGAATCGTTAAAAATCGAACCACTCAGGTAACTTTCCTTGGTACTTTTAGTTTCACTGAAGTTATTGGAATGATTGAACGACCCATCACCTCCGATTTTAAATTTTTCGTTAATAATGGTATTGTTGTTCACTCCTATGTTTTGAGTCGAAGTGATACCATTGTTGGCACCCCAGCCTCCGCGACCCCGACGGCTGCGCGAATTATTCACATTATTGGCGCCGGCGATGATGGAAGTTTGTGCATCACCCTGCATGATGTTAAGGTTGGCATTGGCATCGTACCGGAGTAACTTCTCGGTATCGAGCCCCGCTCCACCCGCAACGGTACCAAACACTCCCTGTCGGCGATTCGACTTGGTAGTTAGATTGATAATTCGTTCGGTATCTCCGTCTTCAAAACCGGTAAGCAATGCCATATCCGATTTCTGCTCCAGTACCTGAATTTTCTCTATCATTTCGGCCGGAATATTTTTGGTCGCCATTTCCGAATCGCCATCGAAAAACTTCTTCCCATCTACCCGTATTTTACTAACTTCCTGTCCGTTTACAGTAATTTTACCTTCCGATGTGATTTCTACCCCCGGCAGTCGCTTGAGCAAATCCTCCACTACCGCATTTTCCTGAACTTTAAATGCCGTTGCATTGTATTCGAGCGTATCGCCTTTCACAACCAATTGAGCAGCAGTACCTTTAACATCAAGCTCTTTCAGTAATTTCACATCTTCTTTCAGTTGAATATTTTTAAGAATAAGGTCGCGACGGTCCATGGTAACATTTTCGCGGTACTCGGCATACCCTACCGAACTTACTACCAGCACATATTTACCGGGACGAATCCCCGGAAGATTAAAATAGCCTTTTGTATTGGTTTGGGCTCCCTGTACCAGGGTCGAATCGGTCGATTTCAACAAACGTACGGTTGCCATTTCAAGTGGCAATCCGTTATTCGCATCAAACACCGTGGATTGCACCGAACGTTGTGCACTAATCTGCAAACAAATGGCCATAAAAGCCAAAAAACTAACTAAAATCCTTTTCATTGAACCAAATTTCGATAGATTGAAAAAAAACATCCCCCCTTAGACTTGTTGCCTGATGAAAGGTTTAACGAACAAGATTTTTTATTTTGTAAATTTTTGGCGTACCTTTGCCGGTCGAAACATTCTTGAAGTGCTATATGATATTAAATTACATATGGATAGGATTTTTACTCGTTGCCTTTGTAATTGCTTGCTTTGAAGCAATTTTTAATGGCAATCTGACATTATTTACCGACTTATTGAATTCCACATTCGACTCGGCAAAAACCGGTTTTGAAATTTCACTGGGACTTACCGGAGTATTGTCGCTGTGGCTGGGAATAATGAAAATTGGTGAAAATGGTGGAGTAATAGCCTTTTTCTCCCGGTTGGTAGCACCGTTTTTTTCAAAAATATTCCCGGAGATTCCCGGCAACCATCCGGCTATGGGCAGTATTTTCATGAATATTTCGGCCAATATGCTGGGGCTCGACAACGCAGCTACCCCAATGGGATTGAAAGCAATGAAAGAGATGCAGGAAATTAATCCAAACAAGGAGAGAGCATCTAACCCTATGATTATGTTTCTGGTTCTCAATACATCCGGGCTCACCATTATTCCTATCAGCATTATGGTATACCGGGCACAACTGGGAGCTGCCAATCCTTCCGACATTTTTTTGCCCATCCTGTTGGCTACTTTTTTTTCGACCCTTGTAGGTTTTGTTTCAGTAGCCATCATCCAACGAATTAATTTATTTCAGAAAACAATTGTACTTACCCTCGCCGGTTTTACGGTAGGTGTACTTACCCTGATGCATTTCATCAGCAAATTACCCCGTGAGGAAATGGCTATGTGGTCGAACTTTGCTGCCGCATTTATTTTGTTGTCCATCATTATATCGTTTGTATTGATGGCCATGATTCGAAAAGTAAATGTTTATGAATCGTTTATTGAAGGCGCTAAAGAGGGATTTCAGGTGGCCATCGGTATAATTCCCTACATGATAGCCATCCTGGTGGCTATCGGACTGTTTCGGGTTTCAGGGGCCATGAACATGATTGTGGAAGGAATTCGGGCGATAGTAGAATTTTCAGGTATCAACAGCCAGTTTGTTGATGCGCTACCTACGGCACTTATGAAGCCCCTGAGCGGAAGCGGTGCGCGCGGAATGATGATTGATGCCATGCAGACATTTGGCGCCGATTCGTTTGTAGGAAGGCTCACCAGCGTTATTCAGGGTTCGACAGAAACCACATTTTACGTATTGGCTGTCTATTTTGGCTCGGTAGGAATCAAAAACACCCGCTACGCACTGGGATGCGGATTGGTGGCCGACCTGGCCGGAATTATTGCAGCAATAGTTATAGGTTATATTTTCTTCTTTTAAATCCAAGCAATGATAAAATTTATGAACGAACGAACCGAACTGCCTCAATTGCGGCAGACGGTGGTGCGAAACTGGATAAGGCAGGTAGCAGCGCAACATGGAAAAACGACAGGCGATATAACCTTTCTGTTTTGCGACGATGAAAAAATACTTGAAGTAAACAATCAATATCTTCAGCATGACTATTTTACCGACATAATTACCTTCGATTATTCGTCGGGAAACCTGATTTCGGGCGATTTAGTTATCAGTACCGACACAGTTACCACCAATGCCATTCAGTTTGCAACAGAATACGAACATGAACTGCACCGGGTGATAATTCATGGCGTGTTGCATTTGTGTGGATATGGTGATTCGACACCCGAAGAGAAAGAAAAAATGACTGAATTGGAAAACCAGGCTTTGCATCTGTTAACCTCTCTTTGAATGAGCTGTATAGCAGTTTCTTGTTTATGCAATAATTTGTTAAATTAACCCCCTGCAAACCAGTTAACCTTTTCACATTAAAAGATAATCATTACTTTTGTTGCTGCATTGTGCAACGAAGGATACTTAAATGAAGAGAATACCGTTTATACCTGATGTAGTTAAGTTTTTATGACAACAACGATGCGACTATTCAGGATTATTTTATTCATAGCGGTGACTACCATTGGAAAAGTATCCGTTTCGGCTCAGATGATGTATACAACTGAGGCAGGGGTATATGGAGGTGCTTCGTATGTTACAGGCGATGTTGCTAAAAAACCGCTGGAAGGCATGCAGGCAGATTGGGGGTTGACCTTTCGTTATGTTTTCAATCAGCGGATTGCATTACATGCCGATTATCATCAAACTCACTTCGAAGGAAACTTCCAAACTGAATACCCGGCACTGTATCCGGGCAATTACCAGCTTAATAATCAGGTAAGTATGCTGGATCTTACCATGGCCTTTAATTTTTTTGATTATGGCTATCTGGAGCATGTTATGTACAGCAGTAACATAACACCCTACCTGTTCGGCGGAATAGGTGTCATTGGATTTCCATCCAACTCCGATCCGAAACTGGCTTTCACCCTGCCTTTTGGTTTGGGTGTTAAAATCCGTCTTTCGCCCCGGTTACATCTGAATACGCAATGGACGCACCGGCTGCTAAGCGGTACCGACAACGCGGAGGGTGTTGATGAATTGAACGATCCGTTACGGTTGAACGGGAGTAACCGGTTGAACCGCGATTCGTGGGGTAGTTTCAGTATCGGCATCAGCGTAGGGCTTACTCAACGCGATTGCCAATGTCAAAAATATCAGTGAGAGAAAAATATATATAAAACGAAAATGTCGTCGAACAAAGATAAAATAGATAAAAACCGATTACCCGTTCATGTGGCAATAATCATGGATGGAAACGGACGCTGGGCTAAGGAGCAAGGACAGCCACGCGTGTTCGGCCACAAAAATGGTGTGGAGTCGGTTCGGGCAGTTACTGAGTCGGCAGCAGAATTAGGTATTAAATACCTGACACTGTATGCATTTTCGACCGAAAACTGGGGGCGACCTGTCGAAGAAGTTGACGCGCTGATGGACTTACTGGTAGATGCTATCGAGAAAGAAACACCTACCCTGATGAAAAACAACGTGCGGCTGCTTACTATAGGCGATATACTACGATTGCCCGAAAAAACCCGTAAAAAATTGCAGGACTGTATCGATCAAACTGCCGGCAATACCGGTTTAAGTCTGGTGCTTGCATTGAGCTATTCGTCGCGATGGGAAATACGTAACGCGATGCAGAAAATTTCGATCGATGTGCAAACCGGAAAGATTAAACCTGCCGACATCTCCGACGAACTTATATCTTCGTACATGACAACCCGTAACATACCCGACCCCGATTTATTGATTCGCACCAGCGGCGAAATTCGTATCAGCAATTTCCTGCTTTGGCAAATTGCCTATTGTGAACTTTACTTCACCCATACCCACTGGCCCGATTTCCGCGAAGAAGCGTTTTACGACGCCATCCTTTCGTTTCAATCGCGCGACCGCAGGTTCGGCAAATAACTAGTAACAAAGAGCTTATACATCTTTATATGCATTATCACCCAACGATTCTGATTGTTCTCCTCAGTGTACTTTTTCAACATTCGTTTGCTCAGGAAACTACTACTCCCACCGACACCGTCGCTTACTCCGAAATCGATTATGGAAGCACGCCTCAAAAACTTGAAATTGCCGAAATAACCATTTCGGGTGCCGATAATTACGAGGATTTTGTACTTATTGGATTCTCCGGACTCCAGGTGGGCGAATCCATCATGATTCCCGGCGAAGGAATCACCGATGTGGTTCGTCGCTTTTGGAAACAAGGTCTGTTTTCGGATGTAAAAGTCTTTGCAAAAAAGATTGAAGACGGGAAAATATGGCTGCACATCCAACTTCGCCAACGACCGCAGGTATCCAAAATTAATTACAATGGATTGAAAAAAGGCGAAATCGACGAATTGAAAGATCGCCTCGGTATCGTGGAAGGTAACCAGATTACCCCCAACATTTCCGACAGGGCGGTAACGGTAATTAAAAAATACCTCGAGGAAAAGGGTTTTATGAACGTTGATGCTTTTGTGTATCAACGTAATGACCCTGAAAAAGCGGGGCATGTTATTGTTGATATTGAAGTAGACAAAAAGGTAAAAACCAAAGTTGGAAAAATTGTTATAACAGGAAATAAAGCCTTGTCGTTCAACCAGATTAACAAGGCAATGAAGAAAACCAACGATAAAAACTGGCGTAACTTCTTCAGAACCAAAAAATTTGTACGCGAGGAATACGACAAGGATAAAATTGCCCTTATCGACAAGTACAACGAAATCGGTTATCGCGATGCGTATATAGTAACCGACAGTGTGGTGGCTATCGACGAAAAAAGTGTGGCGGTTTATATCAGGGTCGACGAAGGCGACAAATACTATTTCAGAGATATTAAGTGGATTGGGAATACCGTGTATCCGCACGAATACCTCTCGCAGATGCTGAACATTAAAAAGGGGGATGTATATAATTATAAGCACCTGATGGAACGTATCCGGGATGATGAGGCCGACGCTGTGAGTAAGCTATACCAGGACCGCGGTTATTTATTTTCGCAAATCGATCCGGTTGAAGTATTGATAGAAAACGACTCCATCGATTTTGAAATGCGGGTTCATGAAGGAAAACAGGCCACCATCAATAAAATTGAAATCAAAGGAAATACACGTGTTTACGAACATGTAGTGCGTCGCGAACTATATACCAAGCCCGGTCAGCTCTACAGTCAGTCGGACCTGATGCGTACCTACCGCGAATTGGCAGGGATGGGACATTTCGATCCCGAAAAAATTAAGCCCGATGTGCAGCCCGATATGGAAAGCGGAACGGTGGATATTGCCTACGAACTAGAAACAAAGGGTAGCGACCAGGTTGAGTTTTCGGCCGGATGGGGAGCAACCGGTATCGTGGGTACCGTAGGACTCAAATTCTCCAACTTTGCAATACAGAACTTGTTCAAGCCTGATACCTACCGTATTGTTCCTCAGGGTGAAGGTCAAACTTTTTCGATCAATGCCCGTACCAACGGACAATCCTACTCCTCGTTCAGTGCTTCGTTTCTGGAGCCCTGGCTGGGTGGAAAACGTCCGAATTCGCTCTCTGCTTCGGTATATTATGCTGCACAAACAGGGGTAAGCAACCGTTTTTACGAAAGCATGCAAAGTTTTTATTCCAATCCTTATTATGGAGGTGGATATGGTGGATACGGTGGAAGCTATGGTGGTTATGGTGGTTATGGTGGATATGGTGGCAGTTATGGTGGATATGGTCAGGATTACAGCAGTGCTTATCAGGCATTGTACCAAAACGAAACCGACCCCAACCGTTACATGCGTACCCTTGGAGCCTCACTTGGATATGGAAAACGGTTGAACTGGCCCGATGACTACTTTGCATTTTACGGTGAGCTTTCTTTTCAGCGGTTTATGCTCAGCGATTGGCAATACCTGCCACCCCTTACCGATGGTAATTACAACAACTTCAGTTTGAATCTGACACTTAGCCGCAATTCGATTTTTAATCCTATTTATACCCGCCGCGGTTCGTCGTTTTCGCTGGGATTAAAAATCACCCCTCCTTATTCGGCCCTGAACGGAAAAGATTATACGGATCCAACGATGACGAATCAGGAACGCTACAAATGGATTGAATACCACAAGTGGACCTTCTCCGGTAAAACCTTTACACCACTTACCATGGACGAGAAATTTATCCTGATGACCCGTGTGATGTTTGGATACCTTGGACATTACAACATAAACGCACGCTCGCCTTACGAAACTTACTACATGGGAGGGGATGGGATGTCGGCTTACACATCGTACGGAACCGAATACATCGCCATGCGTGGATACGAAAGTGGTTCGCTGGTGCCTCTTGACCGGCAACGTGGAACCCGTATCGGCTATCTATACAATAAATTTACGGCCGAACTTCGTTATCCGCTATCGCTCGAGCAGTCGGCAACAATTTATTTACTGGGATTCCTGGAAGCAGGTAATAGTTTCAACAGTATCTCGAAATACAATCCATTCGATCTGAAGCGGTCGGCAGGGGTTGGTGTACGTATCTTCCTGCCAATGTTTGGTATGATGGGGATAGACTGGGGATATGGTTTCGACACGAACTACACCGGACAGAAAAGCGGAAGTCAGTTCCACTTCGTATTGGGTCAGGAATTATAAAAAAAATGGCAGGATATTTGAAAAGACCAGCCCCGGTGTTTAAAAAATGAAGCATAACCAATTAATATCAATGTGTATGAAACGGTATATTTTAATGCTGGTACTTGTTGCTGCGAGCTTTACAGGTGCGCAGGCCCAGAAATTTGCTATAGTCGATATGGAATATATACTGAAGAATATTCCAGCCTACGAAACTGCAACCGAACAGCTCACTATCATTTCCAAAAAATGGCAAACCGAAGTTGAAGCGTCGATGCAGGAAGTACAAACGATGTATAAAAACTACCAAACTGAATTGGTTTTCCTTTCGGAAGAAATGAAGGTGAAACGCGAAGAAGAGATCATTGCTAAAGAAAAAGCAGCACAGGAACTAAAACGAACTTATTTCGGACCTGAAGGCGAATTATTCAAAAAACGTCAAAGTTTGATGAAACCTATTCAGGATGAAATCTATAACATTATTCAGGAACTGAGTCGTGAAAAGGATTTAGGACTGATAATCGATAAAAGTTCGTCAATGAATATTATCTTCTCGTCACCAAAAATCGACATCAGCGATCAGGTACTCAACAAGTTGGGATATTCAAAATAAAATATTACTTTTGTGTCGCTTTGAAAAAAAATTAATAAACAAAAAATAAATAGATTAATCATGATTAAGAAAATTGTGTTAGTAGTGCTTTTTGCACTTCCTGTAAGTTTGATGGCTCAGGATAAATTGGGATTCGTAAACATTCAGGAGATTTTCCAGGTTATGCCCGACCTGACTGAAATTGAAAAAAGCATTGCCGATATGAACGAGCAATACAAAAAAGAACTGGATGTAATGTATCAGGAATATGCCGCTAAAGCAAAAGAATACCAGGACAATCTGAACACGATGGCCGAAACCATTAAGGCCCGCCGTCAGAGCGAAATCGTTGATTTAGAGAAACGAATTGGTACTTTCCAGCAACAAGCCAGTGAAGAAATGCAACGTAAACAAATGGAATTAATTCAGGCCTTACGTGAAAAAATTCTGAAAGCAACCGGCGAAGTGGGAGCTGAAAGCAACTATACCTACATTTTCGACATCAGCAGTCAGTCGATTGCTTATCGTTCGCCTAAAGCTGTTGATGTTACTCCGTTGGTAAAAAAGAAATTAGGCTTGAAATAAGTCGATAGTTACAAGATATAAAAAAGGCACCCGGTGGGTGCCTTTTTTATTGAAAGAGCTTGAGTTGCGTTTTTTATCCTTGTTATTTCAACCGGAGTAATTCTGCAATTTTATTTTTAAAGTCAGTATTCTCAAGGAAACCGGTAAATTGTTCTGCTCCGGGACCATATGCATACACCGGCACTGGTATACCACTATGATTACCCGACGAAAATGCGGGTTTAAATTCTCCGTTCTTAAGACTTCCATCCAACAGCGACATTGCCCCGGTTTCGTGATCGGCAGTAACAATAACTAAGGTATTACCATCGGCCACCGCAAAATCGAGCGCTGCTTTTACTGCCTTATCAAAGTCAATTACCTCATTCGCAATCCGTTCGGCATCATTATCGTGCCCTGCCCAGTCGATCTGCGAACCCTCTACCATCAGAAAAAATCCTTTGCGGTTTTGTTTCAACAGGTTAAGCGCAACCGAAGTAGCTTCAGGCAAAAAGTTACCCCGTTCGGGCATTGCAGGGGGATGATCTTCGAAAAGCAACCCGGCAACTTTTCCTTTCTGCACTTTCTGGAGCTCTGGCATTGATTCAACAACCCTGTATTTTTTACTTCGCAATTCCGAAATCAGATCTCTGTCGTCGGTCGAACGATTGGCAAAATACTTCTTACCACCGCCGATAAAAACATCCACATCAACCTTCAAAAAGTCGGCTGCTATGGCTTCGTACAAGTTACGGTTGATCTGATGTGCTACATACGAAGCAGGAGTTGCGTGGGTAACAGCGCAAGCCGACACCACACCCGTGGCAAGATTGTTCTTCTCTGCCTGATGCAGAATACTTTCAACAGCAACCGAATCGGGATTCATCCCTATCATTCCGTTTTTAGTTTTGACTCCGGTGGCAAGGGCAGTTCCTCCTGCACCTGAGTCGGTAGTAAAATGACTCGACGAATACGTCTTTACAAGGCCAATATGCCGAAACGACTCGATAGCGAGTGGAGTTTTATTCTTTACCATCCCGGCATAGGTTTGGGCCAGCCCCATACCATCACCAATTAAAAAAATTACGTTCTTCGGATGTTTCACCGCCATCAAAGGCAGCATCATCAGTAAGAACGTAACAAGAAGCAGATGTTGTTTACGATTCATTAGAAATTTATTTAAGTTGATAGTTATTCATTCATGAGCTGAAGCAGTCCGCGCAATTCAAATCGGACACGTCTTAAACGTTCAACAATCTCCTGTTGTTTAGTAACCTGATCTTTTTTTTCTCCTAACTTTTTCCGTGCTCCGTCCAGGGTAAGCTTCTGGGTTTCGACAAGAAATATTATTTGTTTTACCGTTGAGATGTCCTCTAAGGTATAAAAACGAGTACCACCCTCATTCCGGTGTGGCTTCAGCTGCCGGAATTCTTTTTCCCAGAACCGAAGCTTCGACTGACTTATTTTCAGCGTTTTGGCAACTTCGGAGATTGAATAATATCTTTTCTCCATAGCACTACCGCTATTTATGTATTTTCAGGCTTTGTCCGGGCCGGATTACCGATCCTTTGATATTGTTCCAGCTTCTTATTTTGGAAACAGATACACCATAGCGCGCTGCTATTCCTCCTAGAGTTTGCCCTTTCTTCACTTTATGATAAATAATGTTCGACGATGACAATGCCGCCTTCGATTTGATTTCTACATCCGTTCTGCGGTTATTAATCAACGAATCGGCTTTATAGCCAATCACTTCGTCTATCTTATCGATAAATTTTCCGGTGAGGTGCATGGGTAAAGTCACCGCGTAAGGTCGTTGATCGCCGGGTATAATGTCGCGACGATACTGAGGATTCATTATTCGCAACTGTTCGATAGGCACCTGTAAAACAGTGGCAATTTGCTCGAGATGCATTCGTTGACGCACTACAATTGTATCGGCTACTTTAGGAAACTCAATAGCAGTTTTGCAGATATTGTGAGCATGAGCATAGTGCATGGAATAATTAGCAGCGATAAAAATAGGCACATACCCTCGGGTTTCAGCTGGTAAATACGGATAAATCGACCAATAATCGCGTTTATCTCCGGCCCTGCGAATGGCTTTGTTTACATTGCCCGGACCACAATTGTAGGCGGCAATCACTAAATGCCAGTCTTCGTAGATGGCGTACATATCTTTCAGGTATTGTACAGCAGCATTGGTCGATTTGTAAGGGTCCATACGTTCGTCGACCAGGCTGTTAATTTCCAATCCATAGATTTTTCCGGTTCCCACCATAAATTGCCACAAACCGGCTGCACCGGCACGCGAATACACACTGGGACGTAAAGCCGACTCAATTACCGGCAAGTATTTTAACTCCAGTGGTAATTTTGCTTTTTCGAGTGCTTGCTCAAAAATCTTAAAATAATAATCGCCCAATCCGAGTAAGTAACTGAGCTGTTTGCGGCGGCGTACGGTATACAAATCAATAAAAGACCTTACATGCTGATTATAAGGCATTTCCATCACGCAGGGCATTTTACGCAAACGAAGATGGATCAGCGAATCGGATACAACAGGAACCGGGAGAAGGGTGTCGCAATCGGAAGTACGAACCGTGGTAAGCAACCAGTTCGACAACATATGATCGAGTGCATACCGGAATTCGTCGGGTTCCTCAATAATTTCATTGGGAGGAGTTGTCGGTTGGCTTTGCTGTTGAGCCTGAACTTTCACCTGTGCATTCAGTTGAATACCTGCCAATACCAGCAAAACTACTATCACTTTTTTAAGTATCATTTATCTTCAGAATTTAACCCTTCCCATCAATCCGTAAGAATAACCGGAAGAAACATTATACCTTGTACCATGCTCCCGATTTATCATCGGGCGTAGTTGCAGCGATAAGTCGGGACTGATATCAAAATCAGCAAGATGTGCATCTACAAAAGCATCAATAATTGTTAAGCCATAATAGGCTATTGAAATAATCACACTCAGGTCGCGGTAATAGCGCGATTGTTCCATACCCGATTTGAGCAGTCCTGTAAAAGCCGTTTGGCCACCATAACTTTCCATGGTGCGCCCTTTTGGAATCAAATCGAGATAACTGGTGGTAGCCGCATCCGCATCGGTAATGTCGAGGTAGCCATTCTTATACGAAACGTAACGATTCGAATTCCAGTTGATCGCGAAGTAACAACCCATAAAACCGGCGTAAACGATAGGTAATTTCCAATATTTTCGATTCAAAATCTGGCCATACCCTGGTATAGCTGCTGCCCACCAAACCACTTTTACCGGCTGTGGCAATACCGTTTCCCGCGATTGTAGCGCGATGGAGTCGGCAACCATCGTAATCACCGGCTTCACCAGGGTGTCGCTTACAGCATAAAGTTGCGACTTACCAAGGGTGTCGTTGTGGAGAGAAGTTGGAAAACCGGTAGCCGCAGATAGCGCTGAACACCATCCCAACATACAAACACACCCTATCCATCCCCATTTCGACAACACACACTCCCCCTATTTATTCATTGTATCAAACAATTCCATCAATCGTAACAATTCATCATCACTTGTGAAAGCAATCGATATCTTCCCTTTTCCGGTGGTGTCCGACGATAAGTGCACCTTAGTACCCAGTAAGGCACCCAGCCGTTCTTTTAACTCATCATATTCCTTCAGTGATTCGCGAAGCGGCTTCGATGGTAATTCTTTTTCGAATGTACCTGTCTCAGAATACTGACGTACCATTTCTTCCACTTTTCGAACCGACAGACTCTTACGCTGAATTGTTTCGTACAACTGTAACTGAGCCAGCGGGTCATTCAACCCAAGCAAAGCCCGCGCATGTCCCATTTCTATTTTCCGGTCCTTGATGCCCATCTGAATTTCGGCAGGTAACTTCAGTAACCGCAAATAATTAGCAATGGTAGTCCGCTTCTTCCCTACCCGTTCACTTAACTTTTCCTGAGTCAGCTTATAATCCTCCATCAACCGAAAAAACGACAAGGCAATCTCTATAGCATTCAGATCTTCCCGCTGAATATTCTCAATCAGCGCCATTTCCATTACCTGCTCGTCTTCTGCGGTACGAATATAGGCCGGAATGGTTCTCAGTCCCACCAGCTTTGACGCACGGAAACGCCGTTCCCCGGCTATAATCATATAGGTACCATCGGCATTCTTACGAAGCGTTACCGGGGCAATTACACCCAGTTCCCGTATCGAAGTTGCCAATTCATCCAACGATTCTTCATCAAAATGTGTACGGGGTTGGTTCGGATTGGGAACAATAAGCGACAATTCAACATCGTTGATCGACGACGACCCCGACGTAGTGATATGTCCTGTATCGATAAGCGCACCTAATCCTTTACCCAAACCTGTTGTTTTTGCCATATCAAATTTCAATATTTTTTAGCGGTTTTTGTTGATTAATTCTTTGGCCAAATCAACATAGTTAGCCGTTCCCTTCGATTCTGCATCGTATACAATTACCGGCTGGCCATAACTTGGAGCTTCGCTCAACCTCACATTTCGATTGATAACCGTTTCGAATACCATCCCTTCAAAATGGCGTTTAACTTCGGCATAAACCTGGTTGGCCAGTCGCAACCGATTGTCGTACATGGTTAGCAGAAAACCTTCAATTTCGAGATTCATATTCAGCTTACTCTTTATTATCTTTATAGTATTGAGCAACTTACTAATTCCTTCGAGAGCAAAATACTCACACTGTACCGGAATAATTACCGAGTCGGATGCCGTTAAAGCATTTACGGTTATTAATCCAAGCGATGGAGAACAATCTATTAAAATGTAATCGTATGTAGTCTTTAATGGCGATAGCAGACGCTGCATCACCTTCTCACGATTCTCGAGATTCAACATTTCAATCTCAGCTCCTACTAAATCGATATGGGAAGGAATTATGTCCAGGTTTTTCACATCGGTTGGATGGATGGCCTTTTGAATGGGTACTTCGTCGATCAAACATTCGTATATTGTTGTCTCCAACGTTCGAATATTTATCCCAAGCCCCGAAGAAGCATTCGCCTGCGGGTCGGCATCGACAATGAGCACCTTTTTACCCAGTGTTGCCAGTGATGCTGCCAGATTAATGGCAGTGGTGGTTTTGCCTACTCCCCCTTTCTGATTGGCTAAAGAAATGATTTTACCCATATAGTCAATATGTTGCTTTTATTTTTTTCAATCTGTTATCGCCGGGCAAAGATAAGAAAATAAATCCTAAACTGAAGTATAAAAAAAACCTCCTACATGTAAAAAAACAGTAACAATACCGAACTTTTACCCGGAAGGTTTTGCTTTGTTTTTTATAGCTGAATACGCCCTGCTTACTTCTTGTGGGGCTCCGTTTTTAGTGAACTAAAAAGCCAGAATTCTTCACTTTAAAAGGCTGAAGAATTCTGGCTTTAAAACACTCCGTACTAAAAATGGAATACGTTTAGAATAAATTCCACGATAACGAAATCACAAAATTACTGGTGGGCATCGGCATATCCCGAAGATCTTCGCCACTCTTTATTTTACCTCCCACGTCCTGTATCAGATTTACTTTTGCTTCCAGCGAGAACATTAACACATCCAGGCCTGCACCGGCATCCAGATCGACTTGCGAATTTTTAAACTCTTCGGCCAGTTTTGCACTCGTTACCTGTTGCGAAGTCAGGTTTCGGTACTCCAGCGACGATCCGGCATCCATAATAAATTTCGGTCCGGCAAACACCCTCAGACTGGCAAACTTCAAATCGAGTAACTTGTATCCAATAAATAAAGGCACTACAACCGAATTAATTTCCATGTAAGTTTCTACATCGGTTGCCGTTCCATCCACCATTACATCCAGCATATCGTACTCCTTTTTCTGAATCGAATATAAAAGCTCGGGTTGAATGTAAAACTTGTTAATAAACACCCGGGCATAAACCCCTGCATGAAAATTATTCCACATTTCTGCCTTTACATTGTCGAGTGTGTACGTTTTGTCACCAATTGATTTGATATTCGAGAATCCCAGCGTTGAATTATATCCCGCCTTTATCCCGAAATCGAACTGAGCAGTTGCACTTAAAGCCATCACCACCAGCATGAAAGTAAAAATAATTCGTTTCATAATAATTGTTTTTTATTGTTGGATTTACATAACTAACGTATGATTGTTAATATTGTTTGTATATTTTTCTATCTTTGCATGTTTTTTACAAATCCGCATGAAACGAGCAATATTCCCCGGCAGCTTTGATCCCTTCACCATCGGACATTATAGTATCGTACAACGAGGGCTGGCCATTTTTGATGAAATAGTGGTGGGCATTGGCAATAATCAAGCCAAAAAAACCTTATTTTCGGCCGAAAAACGACTCGAAATAATCCAGGATGCCTTTTGTAACGAGCCCCGGGTAAAAGTCGAAATTTACAATAGCCTGACTATTGATTTTGCTCACGAAGTGGACGCTGGGTTCATTTTACGCGGCTTGCGAACGGTTGCCGATTTTGAATACGAACGTACCATTGGCGACACCAATCGCATCCTTTCCGGGGTCGAAACTGTTATTCTTTTCACCGAAGCTACTTATGCCCACATTTCGTCGACGGTGGCCCGCGAACTAATTTCTTATGGCAAAGACATTAGTAACTTCCTGCCTCCAAATGTTAAAATTTAAGACTCTATTCCCCAAAACTACCCTCCCATGAGAAAAAAATTGCTTTGTATACTTATAGGTCTGAACCTTATTACGGCTCCTGTCCTGCTTTCACAAACTGCTCCGGCAACTTTCAATATAAGCAAAAGTTTGAGTATTTTCAACTCCGTGCTTCGCGAACTCGACATGTACTATGTCGACAGCCTTAAGCACGAGCAACTTATTAAAACTGCGCTCGACAATATGCTTCAGACGCTCGATCCGTATACTGTTTATATTCCGGAAGACGAAAGTGAGGACATCACTTTCATGACCACAGGCGAATACGGAGGAATTGGTTCCATCATCACACAATCGAAGGACGGTATCTGCATTTCAGATCCTTACGAAGGAATGCCCGCGCAAAAAAACGGGTTAAAAGCCGGCGACATCCTGCTTGAAATCGATGGAACATCGACTTCGAAAATGTCGGTTTCCGAAGCCAGTGCGAAATTAAAAGGAACTCCCAACACCGAAATCACCCTGAAAGTGAAACGGCCTGGTGAAAAGAAGCCGATGGTAAAGAAATTTATGCGCGAAAAAATAATTATTCATCCCATCAGTTATTCCGAAGTGGTTGCCCCGGGAATCGGCTATATCCTTCTCAACGATTTCACCGAAAATGCAGCTATGGAGCTGCGTAACATCCTGCGCGAAATGAATACCCGACAAGGAGTTAACTCGCTAATTCTTGACTTGCGTAACAACGGAGGAGGGCTAATTGACGAAGCAGTAAAAATAATGGGGTATTTCGTACCGAAAGGTACCGAAATTGTAAGCACCAGGGGAAAAAGTATGCAATCGTCGTATACCTACAAAACTACGGTAGAGCCCATATTTCCTGATATGAAAATTTCCGTTCTTGTAAACAGCAATTCGGCTTCGGCTTCTGAAATTCTGGCAGGGGCTGTACAGGATCTGGATCGTGGGGTAGTAATTGGCGAACGAACATTTGGAAAGGGGCTGGTTCAAAACATTCGTCCGGTAAGTTATGGAGGTCATGTAAAAATAACATCGGCAAAATACTACATTCCCAGCGGACGGTGTATTCAGGCTATCGATTATGCACAACGCGATTCCGAAGGTCGTATCACCCGTGTACCCGACAGTTTGACCAGCGTGTTTAAAACCCGGCTCGGTCGTGTGGTAAAAGATGGAGGAGGTATAGTTCCCGACACACTTACGCTCGACCGGCGAACTATCAACGTTGCCTATTACATTTTTGCTCAGAATCACTACTTTGACTTTGCTACACGGTATGCTGCTTCGCATGCAACTATCGAAAACCCGAAACAGTTCAAACTAACTGACCAGGATTACGCCGATTTTATTCAATTTCTGAAAGATCAACAATTTAGTTATACGCCACAGACCAAAAAATATTTCGACGATCTGTACGACTTTGCAGCCCTTGAGGGACTCGACAAAGAAGCCACGGCCGAATTTGAAGCGCTGAAAGCCAAACTGCTACCCGACCTGAGTGTGGAATTACAAAAACACCGCACCGATGTGGAGGAACTACTAAGTGCCGAGATAATTAAACGCTATTATTATCAAAAAGGGGTAATTGCCTATTCGTTGAAAACCGATACCGATTTATCGACTGCCATCGGCATTCTCAACGATTCGACCGTTTACAACCACTTTTTCAATCCGGAAGTATCGCTGAAGTGAATCCTATATATCGATTTTCAACGTATCTTAGGCACATTACCACTGCCATCCATACGGGTGGACATGGTATCCATTCGCCCTTTCTGTTCGACTTCATCCGGAATGTGGTTATGGAAAAAAATCCCTACTACTGTTTTGATGAAATTGAAAAGCAGCGTAAAGCCCTGGCTAACAACAGGTCGCGAACACACCTGCCGGAAGCCGGCGCAGGTACTTTAGCCACAGCTGCGCGAACCGGCTTAAAACGAGCCCGTCTGGATCAGGTACTTTTCAGGATGTGTGTAAGGTACAAATTTAACAACGTTCTGGAAATAGGGAACACGTCGGGAATCACAACACTTTATTTGTTGGCTGCCGGTTCGAAGATGAACTGTGTGTGTGCATGCAATACCTTACCGGAAATTACCAGATCGCAACCGGATATTGGTGGCAGAAAAAACGTGCGGTTAGAAACCATTGCGTCAAACGCTGACTTAGCGATTCTGTTGGAATCGGTGTCAAATCCGGATTTGATTGTAATTTCAGGTAGTAGTCAACCAAATCAAATTGCTGATTATTTCGGACAATGTGTAAACTTTATTCACAGCAATTCCATTATAGTAATCGATGCTCCGTACCGGCAGGCAGAATCAGCCCGGGTTTGGACCGACATAAAATATCACCCACAGGTAAAAGCAAGTATCGACCTATACCATTGGGGTGTCGTTTTTTTCGATCCGGCTTTCGCCAACCGGCACTACAGAGTATTATTTTAAGAACAAACCCCATCTTGATTCTTGATTCTTGACTCTTGACTCTAAAAACAACAACCGAATGAAAATATATACAAAGACAGGCGATGACGGACATACCGGATTAATAGGAGGAACACGGGTATGGAAGAACAACCCGCGCATAGAAGCCTATGGAACAGTGGATGAATTAAATGCACATATCGGGACGCTTTGGGTTTTGCCCGCGGCCGGCGGTGTTCGCGATTTTTTAAAACACATTCAGTTTCAACTTTTCACCATCGGTTCGAACCTGGCAACCGACCTGGAAGCGACGGCATTAAAGGCGGCGTCGGTAGTAACCGAAGCAGACATTCAAGAGCTGGAATCGGAAATCGACCGAATGGATACGGAGTTACCGCCTCTGAAATATTTTGTCCTCCCCGGAGGCACTTTAGCAACAGCAACTGCCCACGTGTGTCGTACCGTTACGCGCAGAGCCGAGCGCCGTGTACTCGATCTTCAAGCATCGGGCCTGACAATTGAACCGTTGATTGTGAAATATCTCAATCGATTATCGGATTATTTCTTTACATTATCGCGTTATTTATCTACAAAAGAGGGGATTGAAGAATTTTACTGGAAACATGATAAATAATGGATAATTTTTATATTTTTGCAGACAATTAGCAAAATGTTAAAATTTAGATTATTAATAAACTATTGAATATGTATTGGACATTAGAATTAGCCTCAAAGATTGAAGATGCACCCTGGCCAGCCACCAAGGATGAGTTGATTGACTATGCTATTCGCTCGGGAGCACCCTTGGAAGTAATCGAAAACCTACAGGAAATTGAAGACGAAGGAGAGATTTACGAATGTATAGAAGACATTTGGCCAGATTATCCCAGCAAAGAAGATTTCTTTTTCAATGAAGAAGAATACTGATTTTTATCCTGCAGAGACAATTTTCGGGGTATTTTTCAGTTAAGAAGTAGATGGCACAGGTATGCACCAGCATGGCTGTGCCCGATTTTTTGATAAGAATTCATGAAGAAAGTTGTTCTGCTTTTAGTATCCATCCTGCTTTACCCCGTTGCACTGCTGGCTCAGTTCGACGGCCAGGTAAGTCAGTACATGCTCAATCCGTCCGGATTTAACCCTTCGGCCATTGGCATGAGTGGCATGCTGGATATCACCGGACAACACCGGCTTCAATGGATTGGGATGCCCAACGGGGGATCTACTACCTGGTTCACGGTTAACACTCCTTTAAAATTGGGAGGGAACAAACACAGTGCAGGCATCCGCTTTAGCAACGACAGGGTGGGATTATTTACCACACAGGGAGTGCACTTTCAATACGCATACCGGATGAAGCTAGGAAAAGGCGAGCTTAGGCTGGGTGTACAACCCGGTTTTTTAAGTGTTGGGTTCAGAGGCGACAGCGTTCGCATGCCCAACAATCCATCGAGTGAGTACCACGAAGGGGGGTCCGATCCGGCTATTCCAACTTCGGCTTTGCAGGGTGTGGGTATGGACCTGAGTGCGGGATTGTGGTATACACGGGGCGATTGGTATGCCGGCTTATCAGCCTCACACCTAACATCACCGGTAATCAGCTGGAATGAAGAACAGGATTTTACCCCTGCCGGCACCCTCTATTTCACAGGAGGATTTGAAAAAACACTACGGGATCCGCGTTATGTTATAAAACCTTCGGTATTGGTCCAAACCGATTTAGCAGCCTGGCTGGCCGAATTTTCGGTGGTGGGCTTCTACGACCGGCAATACTGGGGAGGAATTTCGTACCGTTTCGGGAATGCAGTTGTGCTGATGGCAGGTATTACAATTGCCAACGGGCTGGCGCTCGGCTACTCGTTCGACATCCCCGCATCGCCTATCATAAGAGCTACCTGGGGATCGCATGAAGTACTACTCTCGTACCAACTCAACATTAATGCCGGAGGTGGAGGCAAACGAAAAATGTATAAAAGTATCCGAATTCTCTAAGAAAACAGACTAAAACCGACTTTTTGTCGTTTCAATAGAAAAAAATGATTGTATGAACCGATTTCTCATTGTTATATCGCTTGCATTTTTTCTTTTTTCGTGTAACCGGCCGGTGGGAGAAATAACCACCCGCACCAGTTCTTCGAAAGGAGGATTCTCCGATCCTAAGCCTGCCGGAATGCAATTGGTCAAAAAAGGTACTTTCATGATGGGCACCCATCATTCGAACCGAATGTTCCCGGGACGCGAAACGCCACGCCAGGTAACCGTAGAATCGTTTTACATGGACGAAACAGAAATTACCAACGACCAATACCGCCAGTTTATACTGTGGGTACGCGACTCTATTGCCTACCGCGAATTGATTGCCGCCGGTAGAACCGAATACGAAATCGACGACCCCGACAGCGACTCCATCCGCATCCGTTGGTCGCAACGAATCCGCTGGAACGACCGTAACGAAGATGTTCAGGAAGCGCTTGCCAGCCTGTATTACCAGGGCGACAATAACCTGGGCACCCGTCAGCTGAATGCTGCCCGAATGATTTACCGCTATCAGATTTTCAATTACGATCAGGCTGCTCTGCCACGCAATCAGTTTAATTACCGTACCAACTCCTATCCACAGGATGCATTTGTAGAAGTCGACACCGCATATATCAACGAACAGGGACATCTTGTCAACCAAACCATCCGTCGCAAGTTAACTTCACGCAAAGATTTTTACTCCACTAAAATTGTCAACATTTACCCCGATACCCTAACCTGGATCAACGATCTTCGGTTTTCGTTCAACGATCCACGCATGAAGATGTATTTCAGCAATCCACAATACGCCGATTATCCGGTGGTGGGTGTAAGTTGGGAGCAGGCACAGGCATTTTGTCATTGGCGCTCGATGATGTACAATACCAGTCATAAAATTAAAGGAGAACCCTTCCGCCTGCCTACCGAAGCCGAATGGGAATTTGCCGCTAAAGGTCGCGACCGCAATGCTACCTATCCCTGGAAAGGAAACTTGCTCATCGACGAAAAAAAGAATTGCTACCTGGCTAATTTCAAGCAGGCAAGAGGCAATTATGTGAACGACGCCGGAGTTACTACCAAAGCAGTACGCTCGTACCGAACTGTTCCGAATGCCAATGGCCTTTTCGATATGGCCGGAAATGTAGCCGAGTGGACCGCCTCGTCGTATTTCAGCACTTCCGAATCGGCCAGCTCCGATCTGAATCCAAGTTTTGAATACAATGCAAAAGCCAGTGACCCGGCCCATATGAAACGAAAAATTGTAAAAGGTGGATCGTGGAAAGATATTCCGTACTTTTTACAGAGTGGTGCCCGCACGTACGAATACCAGTACGAAAGTCGTCCGTATATCGGATTCCGTTGTGTGCGTTCGTACCGGGGCGATGTAAAATAAAAAATTAAAAAACATCTACAAGAGAATGAAACGAATAGGATCGATAAAAATTCCCGCCAAAGACCGGATCTTAAATGCAGGTTATGGCTTAGGAGCATCGGTGGTAATTTTAGGAGCACTTTTCAAGTTGCTTCACTGGAACTATGCCGATCAGATGTTGATAATCGGTATGTTTACCGAAGCCATCATTTTTGCGGTAAGTGCCTTCGAAAAACCATTTAAAACCTACGAATGGGATCGGATTTTCGATTTTGAAACCGGTACGCTGGATCTTAAAATGAACGGAAGCAATGGAAATAGTGGTTATGTTCCTAACGGCTCACAGGTTCCGGCACAGGCTCCTGTTGGTTACCCGCAGGAATCGGGCTATGCGGCAACCGCCCCGCTACGTCAGATCGAAGGATTGAGAGACGAAGATGTTGAACGGTTGAGTAAAAGCATACAACAACTGGCTAAAACGGCCGAACAACTTCAGACAATCGCTGCATTTTCGTTGGAGACGGAGCGATTTTCGCAGAGCATTCAGCATATTTCGCAAAACACTGCCCGCTATGCACAAAGTCAGGAAACACTGGTGGAAGCTACGGGTAAACTTCAGCAAATTTATGAACGAATCGGCGAAGATACCGAAAAGATAGAAGTACATACACAGGAATATCGTAGCAAGGTCGAACGAATTAACAGTAACCTGGCAGGGATGAATTCAATTTACGAAATTCAGCTAAAAGACATTCATGCCCAGTCGGTTCACTTCCATAATCAGACTGAAATTTCGAAAAAAATGTCGGAAGAAATGCGCCTGGTGACCGGTGAAATAGGCAAACTTAAAAATGTTTCCGACGATTTCACACTTGCCACCGAAAAACTGAAATACAATGCAAACGAACTGGCCGATAACATCGCCAAACTGAATCAGATTTATGGCAACATGCTCAATGCCATGAACTAATTTCAACACAACACAAGATGAGTGGAACCAAAAATGCTCCGGAAACCCCGAGGCAAAAAATGATCGGAATGATGTACCTGGTGCTGACAGCTATGCTGGCACTTAATGTCTCGAGCGAGATCCTCAATGGGTTCAAGCTCGTTGACGACAGTTTGCGTACTTCCATCGAATCGATTGAAGAGCAAAATCAGCGTTTGTACCAGGAATTTGTGGCCATGAAAGAAAAGAATCCTGCCAAGGTTCAGGAGTGGCTGAACAAGGCCTATCAGGTGCGTACGCAGGCCGATAGTCTGGTGGGTTACATTCACCAATTTAAAGTCGAGATTCTGAAACGGGCCGACAAAGAGAACGCCGATACCTTGTATGCCAAAACAATTACCCGGCAGGATGACCTGGAGGCACCGACTTATTTTGCGCTGAAACAAGGTAATGCCGAAGTTTTAAAATCTAAACTGGAAAGATATGAGCAGCTGCTGGTAGAACTCACTGCTGGCGACAGCCGAATGAATCAGGCCTTTACAGTATTGTTCAACACCGATAAAATTAACGACAAACCCTGGGATCGGGCAACTTTCGAAAGCATGCCTGTGTCGGCAGTAATTACCATTTTGTCGAAATACCAGACCGACATACGCAATTCGGAGGCAAAAATAATACAATACCTTAAACAAATGACCGACGAAGGCGATGCGCGTGTCAATCAGTTCAATGCTTTTGTAGTTGCAGAGTCGAACTACGTTATGGAGGGTCAGCCTTATAAAGCGAATATTTACCTGGCAGCGATGGATACCACCAAAAAGCCGGTTGTATTTATCGGTGGCTCGCGACTTTCCAGCTCTACCTATACTACCACCCCCGGAAGGAGCGGCGAATATACCTATTCGGGCTATATTGAGCTTCCTGCTGTGGGAGGAGCCGAACCACAACGTCTGCCATTTAATGCCAAATACAATGTAGGGAAGCCGGTAGCTATAATTTCGAACGACGATTTGAATATTCTGTACCGCGGATTTGAAAACAGCATTAGCATTTCGGCTCCGGGTATTCCGACCGACAACCTGCGCCTGTCGATTACCGGAGGTACAGCTACTCCGCGCGGTAGCGGCAGGTACATTGTGAAACCTACAGCCAATAGTGTCGAAATAAGTGTCAGCGGCATCGTCAACGGACGGCAGGTGAACCTGGGTGGAAATACCTATCGGGTAAAACAACTCCCCGACCCTAAGCCGTATGCGGTATACAAAGATGCCAACGGAAACCTGAAGACGGTATTCGATGGTAGTGTTCACGGGCCTACTTTCGTGGCGGGTGTACCTACAGTTACTGCCGGTTATGGCGAAGACGCGCTGGTTCAGGCTAACTTCACGGTACGTTCGTTTGCCATCCGAATCGGCAGACGTACCTACAACTCCAATGGTGCGCGGTTTTCGCAGGAACAGATTGATGTAATCAGCAATATGCCCTCGGGAACACCGGTTACCATTCAGCGCATTCGGGCGGTAGGTCCCGATGGACTGGAACGTAACCTGTCGGCAGTAGCTATCGAAGTACTTTAACAAATATCTCAATACAAAATACAGTATGCAAACATCCCCTTATTCCACCATCTCCTATAAAAGAAATGACTTAACAGGATGGTTGCAACGATCTCCCAACTACAAATACGAAGCGATATGAAGAAAAGTTTTCTTACCATACTTGCATGGTCCATCTTAGCGCTCATCAACGCTCAGGAACGTACCTTCAACTTTTTCGATCCGAATGGAAGTATAACCACCGCAAAAGAACTTTCGGAGGATCTGAGTTATACATTGGCGCATATCGATCATCGGGCCGATGATGTGGTATGGGCGCATGTGGTTTACAGTGTTGTGGATTTACGGGATACCCGCAATTTACAGGTCGCCTTTCCTACCGATCAGGATGCTCAGTATAAAAACCTGTTCCGATTGATGACCGATGCTGTGGTAGCTAAAGCACCTGTTTATTATGCCAATGAAGCAGGAATTAGTCCAGCTTTCACACCAAGCAATAAAGTAGCAACTGAGAAACTATCGGATGTATTCTTTATCGAAACGGATGTTGCCGGTGCGCAATACATCGACCCCTTGTTTACCCTGGACGCCGCAACCGGAAACCTTGCCGTAAGTAACCGTATTTACGATCGATTCTCGCGACGAATCAATAAATTCATGCTTCAAATAGTATATTATTTCGATCGGCATCTTTCGCAATTTGCTACAAAAATAATAGGCATTGCTCCAATCATTAGCGAAACAGCACCTTCAGCCGGGCCACTTGACGACGAAGAAAGCGGCAGTGCCGGTACACAGGAATTGAAAAACACGCTGAAAGAATCGGTTTTATGCTGGTTTTTGTACGACGAACTGAAGCCTCATCTTTCCAATCAACTCATTTATCAGGTTAGCAATGCGGCGCAACGGATGAGCTATCACGAGTACTTCACCAAAAAAATGTATTCCGATTACCTTATCGGCGATAATAACCTTTTCAAACGATTGTATAGTACGACTGAGGAAATAACACTTCCGCAATTGAAATCGGAAGTTTCGAAAATAGCATCTGAGCTTGTGGAGATTGAATCGGGAGTTTGGGGATTCTGATTTTCGCCAAAAAATAAGTACCTTTGCAGCAGTTTTTTTATAGTTAACTGCATGCGTCCAATAATTATTGCCGATAATCAGGATTTAACAAAAGCCGGATGGTTGTATTTACTCCAATCGGTTGGAGGTGAGTTGCCGGAAGAAGTGTCGGATAAACAGACGCTGCTCCGGCTTTGCGCATTAAAACCCACTGCGCTGGTAATTCTTGATTATACCTTATTCGATTTTCATCAGGAAGAAGAGTTGATTATTCTTCAGGAAAAATATCCGGCTATAAGCTGGATTGTATGTGCCGAATCGATGACCGATTCGCTCATCAGTAATCTGGTATATAAAACTCAACAATGCAGCATTATTCTGAAAGACAGCAACCTGGAAGATTTGCAGAGTGCACTTAAGATGGCTGTTAAAGGCCAGCGCTACATTAGCAGCACCATTTCCAACCGGATGTTTGAACAAAACCGGCCTAAACCTGCCGCCCCTTCGGTGCTGACATCTACCGAACAGGAAATTCTGAAGGAATTGGCTATGGGGCATTCGACCCGTGAGATTGCCGGCAACCGGAACGTCAGCATGCACACTGTGATGACTCACCGGAAAAATATCTTCCGGAAAATTGAAGTCAATACCGTTTACGAAGCAACAAAATATGCAATGAAAACAGGTCTTGTCGACCTGACCGAATATTATATCTGATGAAAATAGCAAGTTTATTATCGGGTGGTGTGGATAGTTCGGTAGTGGTACATCTGCTGAAAGAAGCCGGCTACAATCCCACCTTGTTTTATATAAAAATTGGAATGGACGATGACGAACTGCTTCACTGTAGTTCGGAAGAAGACATTGAAATGGCATCGCTCATTGCCCGAAAATACGGATGCAAGCTGGAAATAGTTGATTTGCATCAGGATTACTGGGACAATGTGGTAGCCTATACGATCGATAAAGTGCGAAAAGGATTTACTCCTAATCCGGATGTGATGTGCAACAAGCTGATTAAGTTTGGTGTATTCGAAGAACGGGTGGGGAATGAATTCGACAAGACCGCCACCGGGCATTATGCGCACACAGTGGAAGAAAACGGCAAGACCTACCTGGCCACTGCCATTGATCCGGTAAAAGACCAGACAGATTTTCTTGCCCAAATTAATCATTTGCAGGTTTCGAAGCTGCTTTTTCCGTTAGGTAGGCTGATGAAAAACGAAGTACGTGACATTGCCCTGAAAGCTGGACTACCCAGCGCAAAGCGGCAGGACAGTCAGGGCATTTGCTTTTTAGGAAAGGTGAACTACAACGACTTTATCCGTCGGTATTTAGGCGAAAAAGAAGGGCCCATAGTTGAATTCGAGACCGGGAAAGTACTGGGAACGCACAAGGGATATTGGTTTCACACGGTGGGTCAGCGCAAGGGCTTAGGATTATCGGGTGGGCCGTGGTACGTGATTCGAAAAGATATTGAAGCCAATATTGTATGGGCTTCGCGAGGTTACGATGTAGCTGCAGCCTACGGAGATGAATTTTATATGAAAGATTTTCATTTCATCACCGAAGATGCCTGGCATGGGAAGCCAACTGAAATCACGTTTAAAATTCGCCATACTCCCGAATTTACCCGTGGGACTATTGAAAAAACTCCCGAAGGTTATTGTGTAAAATCGTCGGAATCGTTACAGGGTATTGCTCCGGGGCAATTTGGGGTAATCTACGATAAAGATCAGCGTATTTGTATCGGAAGCGGAGAAATTGGTTAGAACCAAGAGTCAGGAATCAAGAACTAAGAGCCAGGATAACGGTATCATTAAGATGACCACATCCTGACTCTTGGTTCTTGATTCCTGACTCTTGACTCTTGGCTCTTGATTCTTGACTCTTGACTCTACTTATTCCTGATAAACAATTGTATCGGCGTGCCGGTAAAATCCCATTTTGCACGAATTTTATTTTCCAGGAATCGCTTATACGGGTCTTTTACGTATTGCGGTAAGTTGGCAAAAAAGATAAAGGTAGGTACATACGTATCGGGTAGCTGAGTAACGTATTTAATTTTTATATACTTACCTTTCAGGGCCGGTGGAGGATAATTCTCGATCAGTGGTAGCATATACTCATTCAGCCTGGAGGTAGGCACCTTTCGTTTACGATTTTCGAATACCGCTGCCGCCGCTTCAACCACTTTCAGAATACGTTGCTTTGTAACAGCCGAAGTAAATACAACAGGGAAATCGACAAAAGGAGCAAACCTTTCCCGGATCATATCTTCAAACTTTTTAGCATCGTTGGTTTGTTTATTTTCTACCAGGTCCCATTTATTAACGGCTACCACCAGGCCTTTTTTATTCTTTTGAATAAGCGAGAATATATTCATATCCTGACTTTCCACACCCCGGGTTGCGTCGACCATCAGGATACAAACATCCGAATTTTCGATGGCCCGTATCGATCGTACTACGGAATAATACTCCAGATCCTCGTGCACTTTCGCTTTTTTTCGAATACCGGCGGTATCGACGAGGTAAAAATCGTGGCCAAACTTATTGAAACGTGTGTAAATCGAATCGCGGGTTGTTCCGGCAATTTCAGTAACAATCGACCGGTCTTCGCCCATAAAAGCATTCACAATCGACGATTTACCAGCATTAGGGCGACCTACCACAGCAAAACGCGGTAAAGTATCTTCGTATTCATCAGCCGGCTGATCTTCACCCAGCATTTCCACCATTTTATCGAGCAGCTCACCCGAACCAAGCCCGTTAATAGCCGAGATCATAAACGGTTCGCCCATCCCAAGCTTGTAAAATTCAGCAGCAGTGTACTGCATATCAAAGGTATCGGTTTTGTTGGAAACCAACATCACCTGCTTTTTACTTCGGCGAAGCAACGCAGCCACTTCCTCATCCAGGTCGGTAATCCCATTCTGAGCATCTACCAGAAAAAGAACCAGGTCGGCCTCCTCCATGGCAATAGAAACATGGCGTTTGATCTCCTCTTCGAACACATCCTGTGAGTTGCTCACCCATCCACCGGTGTCGATTACCGAGAACTCACGTCCAATCCATTCACACTTGCCATACTGGCGATCGCGGGTGGTTCCCGCTTGTTCATTCACAATTGCCCGGCGACTTTGAGTCAGTCGGTTGAACAAGGTCGATTTACCGACATTGGGGCGTCCAACTATTGCTACAATATTTCCCATTGGTTTTTTATATCCTGAGGATAAATACATTAATTAATTTCTGAAGCAAAAAAACTTCAGCGGGTAAAAATATTAAAAAGTTAAAAAACCTCCCGAATGTGAATCCGGGAGGTTTTCAATATACGGGTATTCGGTAACGAATATTATTCCTGATTTAATGTAACGCGTTTGAAAGCGGTACAGGTAGCTTTATTAGCTTTCAGGTAATCGGCTACTTTTACTTTAGGATCTTTAATGAACTCCTGTTCCAACAGTGTCGATTCCGAGAAAAACTTGTTCAAACGACCTTCGGCAATACGATCAAGCATCGCTTCGGGTTTACCTTCCTGACGAGCTTTGTCGCGGCCAATCTCCAGTTCCTGCTGAATAACTCTTTCGGGAACAGAAGTACGATCCAGCGAAACCGGATTCATAGCAGCAGCCTGCATGGCCACATCGCGCATAACCTGAGCATCGAGACCTGCTTCAACAAACGAAACTACTGTTGCCAGTTTATTTCCCGGGTGAATGTATGCCGAAGCCGAAGCCCCCTCTACACATTCGTAGAAATCGAGTTCCATTTTTTCGCCGGTGATTCCCGAACGATCGATTACCTGCTCGGCAACCGTACGACCATCGAGGGTAAGCTCTTTTACCTGCTCCAGCGAAGTTGCCTTAGCTGCCATGGCAACATCCAGAATACTCTTGGTGAGCGCAATAAAATCGGCATTTTTAGCAACGAAGTCGGTTTCACACTTCAGGGCAATAATAGCTGCAAAGCCATTATCGGCAGCTGCCAGTACGCAACCTTCCGATGCTTCACGATCGCTGCGTTTTGCAGCTACAGCCTGTCCCTTTTTACGAATAATTTCTACTGCTTTTTCGAAATCATTTTCTGCTTCCATCAACGCATTTTTGCAATCCATCATACCGGCTCCGGTCATGGTGCGCAATTTGGTGATTTCAGCCATTGTTACTGCCATAATAGTATATCTTTAGTACGATTAGTAAAACAATTATTCTTCGTCGTCTTTCACAAATTTCTTAACAACATTGGCATTCAATGCCTCTTCGTCTTCTTTCTGTGTACGTGGACGTTTTGCAACACGATGTTTACGCTCTTTTACTACCGGAGCTTCAGCAGCTTCTGCATCCACTTTTTCAACCTTACGTTCTTCCAGACCTTCCTGAATAGCTTCAACAAGGGCAGTCAGAATTACGTCAACCGATTTGGTAGCGTCGTCGTTAGCAGGAATCAGAAAATCAATTCCATTTGGATTCGAATTGGTATCAACGATACCGAACACAGGAATACCCAAACGCTGAGCCTCTTTAACAGCGATGTGTTCTTTCATTACATCCACAACGAACAAAGCAGAAGGCAAGCGGGTAAGATCGGCAATCGAACCAAGGTTCTTTTCCAATTTTTCGCGCTGACGGGTAATCTGCAGTTTTTCGCGTTTTGAAATATTTTCAAATGTACCATCGGTATTCATCTTGTCGATGGTGGTCATTTTTTTAACCGCTTTACGGATAGTAGGGAAGTTGGTAAGCATACCACCAGCCCAGCGCTCGGTGATGTAAGGCATACCAACAGCCTGTGCCTTATCGGCCACTACATCCTTCGCTTGTTTTTTTGTAGCAACGAACAAAATTTTACGACCCGATTTAGCAATCGACTTCATAGCTGCGGCAGCTTCGTCGATTTTTACCACCGTCTTGTGCAGGTCGATGATGTGGATATCGTTACGCTCCATGAAAATATAAGGAGCCATAGCGGGATTCCATTTGCGTTTGAGGTGACCAAAATGGCAACCTGCTTCTAATAACTGTTCAAAATTAGTTCTTGGCATTTTTTGTCTTTTAATTTGTTTACTTTCTGTAAAATCAATTCCCGGGTAGCCATCCAGTGTCTATGAGTCCCGGCAATTTAGATA